>CAYLKN010000008.1:0-11061 GCA_964384335.1 uncultured Pseudobdellovibrionaceae bacterium | reverse complement strand
GGACGCGAAAAGGGGGACGCGAAAAAGGGGCGCAAAAAGGAACACCCGGCAAAGAGCGGCAGGAAACAAGGCCTGAATATTGTTTAACAAAACAGGGAATAACAGACATATGAAAAAAGCTGTCTATCTGGACTATAATGCAACCGCACCGGTGAAGCCCGAGGTTCTCTCTTTAATGACGACGGTATTGGGTGAAACGGGTAACGCGTCATCCGTCCACGTTTACGGTCGCAAAGCCCGCAGCCATATCGAGAAAGCGCGGCGACAGGTGGGGGATCTTGTAAAAAGCAGACCTGACCGTGTGGTGTTTACAAGCGGCGCAACGGAAGCCAACAATACCGTCATCCGGGGTTTTGCGGGAAAGCGGATCTGGATTTCCGCAATTGAGCACCCGTCCGTTCTTGAAACCTGCCCGGATGCGAAAGTCATGCCGGTTTCTGCAAGCGGCAGACTCGATCTTGAGGATTTCAGGGAAAATCTTGAAAAAGGGCCCCTTCCCGATCTGATCTCCGTAATGCTTGTAAACAACGAAACCGGCGTTATCCAGCCGCTTGAGGAAATCACGAAACTGGCGCACAAGCATGGCATACCGGTTCATACAGATGCCGTGCAGGCTTCCGGGCGGATAAATATCGATTTTGATGCGCTCGGTGTCGATATGCTCTCCCTGTCTGCGCACAAATTCGGCGGGCCTCTGGGTGCGGGTGCGCTCGTATACAGGAAAGGAATGGATCCATTCAGGCTTCTCTGCGGCGGAGGGCAGGAGAAAAAAGCCAGGGCCGGCACGGAAAATGTGGCCGCAATTGCAGGTTTCGGGAAGGCGGCAGAACTGGCTCTGAGCGATTTCGACAAATACCAGGCTCTCGCCCGGCTTCGAGACAGACTGGAAAGCAAAGTCAGACGTGCCAGCAATACAGCCGTTATTTACGGCAGCAATGCACCGCGTGTGGTAAATACAAGCTGTATCGGCCTGTCCGGCATTCCGGCGGAAACACAGCTTATGAAACTTGACCTTGAGGGTATTGCGGTCAGTACGGGCTCCGCCTGCTCCAGCGGTTCAATACGTCCCTCACACGTACTTCATGCCATGAACGTTTCCGATAAAGAGGCGGCATCAGCCCTGCGCATATCCATGGGATGGGCAACAACGGAGGAAGACATTGACCATTTTCTGGAAATCTGGTCAAACATGGTCAGGAAATTTAACGCCTGAAAAAAGACGGGCAGTAACAATATACAAAAAGGAATTACAGAATATGCCGAAAGTAACGTTTATATTGCGCAACGGTGAAAAAAGGGAAATCGAGGCGGAAAACGGCCAGACGCTTATGGAGATCGGAGTCAAAAACAATATTGAGACGATTGAGGGCGCCTGCGGCGGCTGCCTCGCCTGTGGAACTTGTCATGTGCATATTCACCCGGACTGGTGGGATAAATGCCTTCCGGATGATGGTGAAATATCGGATGATGAGGAAGACATGATGGATCTGGGATTCCATGTCGAAGACGGCACATCCCGCCTGTCCTGTCAGATCGTTATAAATGAAAATCTTGACGGCCTTGTTGTCGGCATTCCGGGTGGTAAGCAGAAATGGTGACCTGTCCAGGTCCTGCGCCTGAATGGTCCTAAACCCAGCCTTGTAATTCCCGCTGGATATATTTGGTTAAAAGTGCGATGTGGGAAGGATCGTCGTTAAGGCAGGGTATATATGTATACTCTTCGCCCCCCGCTTCCAGAAACGAATCTCTGGCCTCCATGGCTATTTCCTCAAGCGTTTCAATACATTCGCAGATAAAGGCGGGAGAAACCACCGCTATACGCTTTACACCGTCTGCCGCGAGTTTCTCAATGGTTTCGTCGGTATAGGGCTTGAGCCACTCTTCAGGCCCGAAACGGGACTGAAACGTTGTAATCCACTTGTCTTTTGGCCATCCGAGTTTTTCCCTGACAAGGCGTGAAGTTTTGCAGCACAGGCAATGGTAAGGATCGCCCTGTTTCAGGTAACGCTTGGGCAAACCGTGAAAAGAGGTCAAAATAACTTCCGGTCTGGTCTGAAGCTTATCAAGTCTGTCTTGTATCGACCGGGCGAGAAGATCGATATACGCCGGATCGTCATGCCATGGGCCCGTCGTTCGTATTGCCGGCTGCCATGGCAGGGTTTTCAGGGTGTCAAATACTTTATCGTAAGCCGTAGCGGTCGTTGTCGCACTATATTGCGGATAAAGCGCGAAAACCAGAATTTTGGTACATCCCTGATCCAGCAGGGTTTTTATGGCGGAAGGGGTTGAAGGATTGCCGTAGCGCATGCCAAACGTAACGACAATATTGTCGTCAAACGAGAGATTATGCGCGATTTTCTCTTTTATTGAGCGGGTATAGACAAGCAGGGGAGATTCGTTTTTTTCCTTGTCCCATATGGATTTGTAGGCCGCACCGCTCCGGAACGGGCGCGAGGTCAGGACAATGCCCTGCAAAATCGGTTGCCACAGCCAGGACGGATAATCAATAACCCTTTTATCGCTTAGAAATTCGGACAGATAGCGTCTTACGGAGAAATAATCGGTCGCATCCGGAGTTCCGAGGTTAAGCAGCAAAACACCGACTTTCTGCGGTTTAATCTCTGGATGATCGTTCGGCACAGGATTACTCATATGAATATATATGTTCGTTAAGCGCAGAATATCAAGATAAATACGCAGACTTATCCGCTTTGTTTATCAGCGTATCTGGCGTGTTAAAGACTCTCCTTGATGAGTCCCCAGTTCATTTTTTTGTATTCTGAATTGATATAGGTCCTGATAACAATCTGCTTGGTTTTCCGGGGAGTACCGTTTTCCCCAAGATAAATGCTGTTTTCAAGGGCCAGTTCTCCACCTTCCTGCATGAACCGCCAGCCGATACCGCCGGGTGTCCGCAGCAATGCCTCCGTGTTCTGCTTGACAAGCGAAACCAGGACACGCGGATGAATATGAAAACGGATCTGGATTGTTACATACCGGCCCGGCATTAATTCCCCTTCAACCAGATCCTCGCCCCGGAAGTCATTGCCTTCCGCATTCAGGAAGAAGGTCCGTTTGTGAACGAGACTGTTCAGAGATTCGTAGCCGTGATGCTCAGTCTGGATAAGCGTACCGTGCTCGTGATTGAGTCTTGTCGCCTTGACATTGCCCGTACGCCGTCCCAGATGACCGTCATTGTCGATATCAAAAGCGTTTTTATCATCCATGACAAGGCAGTTATGGGCGGCCGTAACGCGTAAAAGGCTCTGCCAGTCAGGATCACTCGCATGCGCACCGCAATTAACGAATATACGGTCCCGGCCGTAACTGAATTCAAACGCAAGCGGCGCGGCGTGAACCTCCCTGTCATAGGGTTTTGGAGGGACGTTGCCTGTATTGATCACAAGCAGGGAGCGGCCATGCGTAACACGTTCAAAACCGCTCGCATACAAACTTTTCGGAACGCGGATACGCGTATCGCCTTTGGCAAGAACACTTTCTATCGCCTCTTCAGTAAGCTCTAGCGTTCCATTAAAGACCACCATTTTTTTGTCGCCGTGGCGGAAAAAACGGAGGGCGGGTATCATGCGGTCGATTGCATGCTGGACCGGCGCGGGGACAGGGTATCCCGCCTTGGCCAGAGCGGCACTGATCTCAAAGCATATACGCAGAATGCGAAAGGTCTGATGCGGACTGCGGCTTATATGGCCACCGTCGTTCAGAATCTGGCTTTCAATCTGAACCTTGAGAATTTGAAGACCCTGATCAAGCCAGCTCTCTCTGACGGAAAGGGCAATGCCTGCATAAACCAGTCCCTGTGCGGCGGAGATGACATCAAAACCCTTCGGATTGCCGGAGAGAAAACGGCTTAGATGTTTCGCCTGTTTCTGTACGGAGTTTAACAGCATATGCTGGAAGCTTTCATCTGCACTCTGGGCAAAGAAAGAATAATGAACCAGCCAGTTGGAAAGCCGCCTTCCGATAATGCCGACATGCCAGCTGGCCTCATCCCAGGCAGGATAATTTTCGATCCAGCTTTCAACCAGCTGACGAGATTTCTGCCGTGCCTGATCGTTTCCCAGTGCCCTTAAATCACGCAGCCACTGAAAGTTATGCAGGTAAAAGAAGGACGCTTCGTTTTTCGAAGCGGTTTTCCAGAAATCTTTTTCCAAAGGCATAGAAATATCATCAAATGTAATCGCACTTTGGCATATCCACCGGCCGTGCTCCGCATCGCCAGGCCATAAATCGTCAGGAAGAGTGACGATTGACGGTGTCTCGTTTCCAAGTGTCCAGTTATATATCTGGGTACTGCAGGCCAGTCGGGTAACATGACGTTTGATTGCAGAAAACAGTTTTGGCCCTGATTTTCCTTTTTGTAATGTTCTCATTCCGCACCGCGCAAGGCTTTTATGACGGATTCGTACTCGCTTTCCGGTTTCCCAAATATGACCGACCCGGCAACAAGCGTATCGGCCCCGGCCGAAACGGCTTGTTTTGCAGTATCCGGATTAATGCCGCCGTCAACTTCCAGATCGATCGGACGTCCCTGTTTTTGTATAAGCTCTTTTGTCCGGGCAATTTTGTCGAAAAGCGGAATAAAGCTCTGGCCGCCGAAACCCGGGTTTACCGTCATGATCAAGACCAGATCGACCAGATCCATCACATGTTCGATATGCGAAACGGGAGTGGCCGGATTGATACATATGCCGGCCTTCTTTCCAAAAGATCTGACTGCCATCAAGGTTCTGTGTGCGTGCGGTCCGGCCTCGGGATGGACGGTTATGATATCCGCGCCCGCCTTTGCGAAAGCTTCGATATAGGGATCAACAGGTGAAATCATCAAATGCACGTCAAATATTTTTTGTGTCCGCGGACGCACCGCCTCTACAATTGCAGGACCAAGCGAAATATTCGGCACAAAGTGACCGTCCATGACATCGATGTGGATATAATCGGCCCCCGCCTTGTCAACCGCCTCAATTTCCTCGCCCAGACGGCTGAAATCGCTGGCAAGAATGGATGGCGCAATTTTTATTGTTTTATTTTGATCGGCAGGCATTGCACAAAGATAAAATGGTGATAAAGAGATAATGCTTTATTGTTATAATAATACAGAAACAAGCTTCACCTTGACAATACCATTATAAATGAAGCTGTAAATACGGCTTTGACGGGAAGCCGTCCTTTAATTCAACAAGAAGGGGTCATCTGCCAGATGCGCAAAGACATAAGAAATATCGCCATTATCGCCCACGTCGATCATGGGAAAACAACACTGATCGATTCCCTGATGAAACAAAGCGGGATGTTCCGTGAAAATCAGGACGTTGATGAACGTTTAATGGATTCGGGCGATCTGGAAAGAGAACGCGGCATTACGATACTTGCCAAACCGACCTCTATCCAGTGGGGCGAAACACGGGTCAATATTATCGATACGCCGGGCCATGCGGATTTCGGCGGTGAAGTCGAGCGTGTCCTGCATATGGCGGACGGTGTGATTCTTCTGGTTGATGCGGCGGAAGGGCCCTTGCCGCAAACCAAATTCGTCCTTGGGAAGGCCCTTGGTCAGGGCCTGAGGCCTATCGTGGTTATCAACAAGATCGATCGCTCGGATGCCCGGCCGGAAGAAGTGATTAATGAAATTTTTGATCTGTTCGTTTCCCTTGATGCAAGCGACGAGCAGCTTGATTTTCCCGTTCTTTACGCCTCCGGCAGGGATGGATGGTGCGCGAAGGAGCTTGATGATCCCAGAGAAAATCTGCACCCGCTGATGGATCTGGTTATTTCACACGTACCTCCTCCAAAAGTTGAGGAAGGCAAGCCTTTTGCCATGCTGGCGACACTCCTGAGTTCCGATCCGTTTCTCGGCCGCTGTCTGACGGGACGGGTCCTGCACGGTTCCGCAAAAGTGAACGAAACGGTCAAGGCCCTCGATCTGGACGGGAATAGTATTGAAAACGGACGCCTGACAAAGCTTTTGATGTTCGAAGGAACAGAGCGTAAACCTGTTGAGGAAGTCAGTGCGGGAGATATTATCTGTATTGCCGGCCTGACTAAGGCGTCCGTTGCGGATACGATCTGTACCCCTTTGGTTAAGGACCCCCTTCCGACAACCCCGATTGATCCGCCGACAATGGCGATAACCATAACGGTTAATGACAGTCCCTTTGCCGGAAAGGAAGGGTCCAGGGTTACATCGACGATGATACGCGAACGCCTGATGGCGGAGGCTGAAACAAATGTTGCGATTACCTTCAGTGAAAGCGCGGACAAGGATTCGTTCGAAATCGGCGGACGGGGAGAATTACAGCTTGGTGTTCTGATTGAGCAGATGCGGCGCGAAGGATTCGAACTGACCGTATCCCGCCCTAAAGTGCTTTATAAGGAGGAAAACGGAGAGAAACTGGAACCTGTTGAAGAGGTTACGATAGACGTTGATGACGAGTTTTCAAGCTCTGTTGTGGATTCCATGAACCGTCGGAAGTCCGAGATGCTGGATATGCGCCAGAGCGGAGCCGGAAAAACCCGTCTTATCTTCCTTGCACCGTCCCGCGGACTGATTGGATATCAAAGCCGTTTCCTGACCCAGACCCGGGGAACTGGTGTATTCAACCGCGTTTTTCATTCCTATTCACCCTATAAAGGGGATGTCCCGCAACGCCGAAACGGCGCCCTGATATCCACCGACACCGGGACAGCCGTCGCCTATGCTCTGTTCAACCTCCAGGATCGTGGGGCAATGTTCATCGGACATCAGACACCTGTCTATCAGGGTATGATTGTGGGCGAACATAACCGTGACAACGATCTGGAAGTCAATGTTTTAAAAGGAAAGAAATTGACAAATGTCCGTGCCTCCGGCTCTGACGATGCAGTTATTCTGACACCGCCCCGCAAAATGAGCCTGGAGGAAATGATGGCTTACATCAATGATGACGAGCTTCTGGAAGTCACGCCTCAGTCTTTACGGCTGCGCAAAAAACATCTTGATCCCAACGACCGCAAGAGAGTTGCAAAGGCGGGTTAGATCTCTGGGTAACAAAAGGGCTGTCTTCAGACCCGGACAAGCCGGGTAATAAAAAACCCGTCCATCCCGCCGTCCCGGGCCAGATAGTCAGGACGGGTACGAATATCACCCTGGGGCGTTACGATAAACGAAAGCTCCGGAAATTCTTCCTTTTTAATCGGCTTTCTGACAACCGGTATACCACAGCTGTTAAGCCAGTCTATCTGGTCTTCCCCTTCCGCTTTTTGCAGGGAACAGTTACAGTAAACAAGAACACCGCCCGGGTTAAGCATTGTAACGGCATGTTCCAGAAGGCGGCGCTGGATCGTCACCAGCTTTTCACAGTCCATCAGGGTCTTCATATACATAATATCAGGGTTTCGGCGGATAGTGCCGGTTGCCGTGCAGGGTGCATCAAGCAGGATTGCGTCAAAGGTTTCTAGCGGGCTCCACACGGCGGCATCGGCAGTAACGCATTCAACCCTGCCGTTCAAACGCAGGCGTTTCATGTTCTGATTCATGCGCTCAAGCCGCCTTGCCGAGCGGTCAACGGCCAGAACAGTTGCGCCGCGGGCCGCTAACTGCGTCGTTTTTCCGCCGGGCGCAGCGCATAAATCAAGCACACGCATACCTTTTACATCTCCAAAGACGGCAACAGGCAGAGCAGCAGCCATATCCTGAACCCACCACATACCGTCCTCATACCCGGGAAGAGTCTCCACAATACCGCCTTCAAGGCGCCTTAATGTGCCGTGCGGCATAACCCGCGCCTCAAGTTTTCTGGCCCATTCTTCGGCAATATCATTATTTTTCACAGAGATATCGAGCGGCGCCTCGGTCAGACAGGCCTGACCAATGCTTTCGGCGTCATCAATACCGTAATCCTCGACCCATTGATCAAACATCCATTCGGCAACATTCAAGGCAACGGCATCAATTTCCGGAAGCCAGTCTTCGTGAGACTTTGTAATATTCCGCAGGACACCGTTTACAAATCCTGCGGCTTTCTCAAGGCCACTGGCTTTTGCGAGTTCCACAGACGTATCAACAGAGGCGTGATCCGGGACGTTCATAAAAATAATCTGGGCAACGCCCAGACGCAGAATGTTTAAAAGTAAAGGAGGGTCGATCTGTTTCTTTCGGTCATGTGCACGGGCTATAAGAGCATCAATTTGTCCAAGCCGGCGCAGAACAGTGGACACAATCATCCGGACAAACGCCTTGTCACGATTGTCAAGGGCACGGAATTCGCGGTTGATTTCAAGAATAGTGTCAAGCGGCTGATGTGCCTGCAGCACTCCTGCGATTATCATCAGTGCGATATGACGCGTATCCACCCCTTAACCCTTTATGTCTCATTGTTATAATCTTTCCCTCACACATTCCGGACATTTTTTTCACTTTTTTCCAGACAGGAAATAATTCCATATTTGCCGCACCGCGTCAATCGCGCCATGGAATTATAAATTTCAGGCGTAGCTCATAAGCTTTCTGATCCTGTCCTCAGTCGGAGGATGGGTGGAGAACAGGGAGTCTATGGAGCGCATATGCAGGGGGTTTATAATGAACATATGCGCCGTGGCGGGATTATCCTCCGCCTGATGATTGTCCTCTGACTTTGCGGAAGAGGCAATTTTCTCAAGGGCACTCGCCAGCCACTGGGGACGGCCGCAAATTTCGGCACCGATCCGGTCCGCTTCATATTCCCTGGCCCGGCTGATCGCCATCTGAATAATCGATGCCGCCAGTGGCGCGAGAATGCTTAAAGCCAGAACCCCTATAAATCCAAGACGTGCATCACGGTTTCCGCCAAAAAACAGGGCAAAATTGGCAAGCAGGGTAAGCGCACCCGCCAGGGTGGCTGTAATCGTCATAATCAGGGTATCCCGGTTTTTAATATGGGCGAGTTCATGGGCAATGACTCCTGCAATCTCCTGCTGGCTCAACCGGTCCATCAGACCGGCAGTAACCGCAACCGCTGCATTGTCAGGGTTACGGCCCGTGGCAAATGCATTTGGCTGATGACTTGGAATAATATAGAGCCTGGGCATTGGCAAACCGGCATTTTCGGCAAGCTGCTTTGTCATTCCGTATAATCTTGGAGACTGACTTTCATGCACTTCCTGCGCCCGGTACATACGGAGGATGATTTTATCGCTGTTCCAGTAGGAAAATACGTTCATGCCAACCGCAATCAAGAGCGCAATCATCAAACCGCCCTCACCGCCGAGAAGCCAGCCGATACCGCCCACAAACGCGGTCATGGCGGCCATAAGGATGGTGGTTCGTAAATATCCGGTCATTTTTAGATCCTGTATAATTCAGTATTTAATAAATGATAACCCGGGCGAAGATTTCAAGAGCTTTAAAGGGCCGGCGCGCTATTTATAACTTTGAGCCTGTAAAAGGCTGGAGAAGCTTTGGTAAATTTTGCTGTCATTATCAAAGACGATATCTGTAAACGAACCCAGAAGAAAATCCCTGACAACCGGATCGTATTCCATGCGATAGGGTTTGAAGGCTTTCTGATATGTATTCAGAGACGGATTGCCGGACTGCTCAGGATTGGTATCTTTTTCGGCAACAAGTGTATCCTTGTCGGAGTTGCTTGGTTTTCCGCCATTAAACTTTTTTTTGAAAAACTGGTAAACCTCTTCCATTGTTCTTTTTTTGCCTGTGTTCTTTTCATAGAACACATTCCGGTTTGAGCGGGCTTCAGTCTTGAAAACATCGGCGGCAGGAATATCCGGATTCTGATCAAGCGTATTCAGAAATCTGGAGGCTCCTGAAGGTCCCATAAAATGTGCGAAATACAGTTCAACGGGGCCAACTTCCCGGCTGGTTGTTTTTTCCAGTATCGCTTTGTTCTCGGATGCAAGCTCGGCCGCCATTAACGCAGCTTTCTCCGGATTGTCGCGCAGGGCCAGAATATCCGCCTTGGTTTTGGAATCGCTGACTTGCCCGTCAGGGCCTATTTTGTCTGCATAATGCCCCATTCCATGTTTGTGGCCATATTTTTTAACCATCTGCATCCAGGTTTTTTCAATAAACTGAAAAAGGCCGCTGGCCGAACTTGTGGTGGCTTTTGCCTTTATATCGAAACTGCTTTCTGCGGCAGCTTTTTCCATGAGATAGGAAAAATTGATATCCGTTTGCATACTTGCGTTATATATGGCACCCGATACCCTGTTTCCTGCGCGGCTTGCAAGATTTTGAATTTCAGCCTGTTCTATTGCGGCAAGATAGCTGGCCATGATTTTCCTTAATCGAAGTTTCTACATTTCGCCTGAAATGGCAAAATTAAGCTATTCAAGATATGTGCCAGTGTTTAAGAAAACGGGAGCTGATGTTTTATTGCGCCTGCCAGGCAGCCATTTTCATATCCGGCTGCGGCATTTTTGCCCATGAAGGCTTGGGAGCTTCAATTTCATGATGATGTTTTACGCCCGGCTTCGGCTGCATCTGCTGCTGTAACATACGCTGCTGTTGCATCTGCTGCTCCAGCATCTGTTTCTGTTTCATCAGGCCGGCCTTTACCGGATCGCCAGACATATTAAAATTCTGATTGATTGCGTTTTTCCGGCCAAGCTCAAATTCATCTCTTTCCTTAACCTGTCTGTCTCTTAAATCAACTGCATCATCGGCGGTGCTCAGTAAATCTTCATCAAGGTCATAGGCTTCGGTTAAAACAGGAAAGAATGCAGCTTCAAAAAAACAACTTCCGAACAATGAGCTTTCCGAATTCTGGTCTGCACTTCTGCCGTTTGCCTTTGGGGCTGGTCCGGCGGCAAGTTCTCTTTCTACGGAAGCAAGATTCCCTGCCATTTGCTGAATATTCTGAAAGCTGTGCGTTAAATCGATATTTGTTTCCATAACTTGCATCCTTTCTTCCAGTATAGGAAGGACGGGTAAATGCGAGCTTAATAATTGATAAAACTTGATTTATATTTGTTCTGAGTTTTCGATAAAGACGGAATTTGCACATACCCGCCCCACCGCATATTAAAAAAATTACACTGAAAGCTGAAAGAATTGCTAATTTTGAAAAT
>CAYLKN010000007.1:0-77202 GCA_964384335.1 uncultured Pseudobdellovibrionaceae bacterium | reverse complement strand
ATGGTGGACCCGAGCGGGATCGAACCGCTGACCTTCGCAATGCCATTGCGACGCTCTCCCGGCTGAGCTACGGGCCCCTGAATGAATGCAATTATTTATCACATATTCCGGAAAACGCAAAACATTATCGTTATCGGCCGGTGTCAGGACAGATTCTGTTTGTTTCCGAACAGGCTTTGTTTTTCGTTTTCCTCCCAGGCCAGTTTTTTTCTGTAGATTGTCGAGGGGGAAATCTCAAGCAATGCCGCGGCCCTGGGTATATTGCCGTTACATATTTCTATAGCCTGTTCTATGATTTCCTTTTCCGCCATCCATAAAGGCTTTATGTCTTCCAGTTGATTGGTTTTCGGTGCAAAGCCCTTTTCCTGTGAACGAAAGCGGTCCGGCGGGAACTGTGCGCCGGTGGATGAAGCCCCGTTTGCTCTGCCGCCACAGGCAAAATTTCCGTTGTTTCCGGGAAAGGTACCGGTTGTAAATTCCGTTCCGTTTCCTGCATATCCGGTTCCGTTCCCGCTTCTTTGCGGTTCCGGCTGGAGGGTCGCATTCAGGCTGTAATCCTGTCCGGATACGGCCTGTCCGTAATACGTATTCCCGTTTCTGATATGTGCGGGCAGCATGTCCGGGGTAACAATATCCCGGTTATGCATGACAACAATCTGCCGGACAAAATTTTGGAGCTCCCGGATATTGCCGGGCCAGTTATGCTGTTTCATGAGTTGCTCCGCCTCTTCAGTGAAACCTCTGAACCGTTTGTCTTCCTCCCTCGAATAACGCCACAGGAAAGCCTGGGCAATATCAACGATATCATCGCCTCTTTCCCTTAACGGCGGCATATGGATAGGTATAACGTGAAGCCGGTAAAACAGATCCTCACGAAAGCGGCCGGTCTGTATATCCAGCATGGGATTCCGGTTTGTGGCGCATACAATCCTGGCATCCGTGGTTTCGAGTTTGTTGCCACCCACACGCTGAAACGAGTAATTTTGAAGAAAACGCAAAAGCTTGCTTTGCATGCCCGGGTCAGTCTCACCGATTTCGTCAAGAAAAAGCGTTCCGCCATCGGCAAGCTTCGCAGCCCCGTCCCTGTCGGATACTGCCCCTGTAAACGCCCCTTTGACGTGGCCGAAAAGCTCCGACTCAATAAGGTCCTTGGGAATTGCGGCACAGTTTATGGGGACAAAAGGCTTCTCACTTCGCTTGCTGTGTTTATGAATGGCTTCCGCGCAAACCTCTTTTCCTGTTCCGGACTCGCCGGTTATAAAGACGGGAGCATGACTAAGCGCGGCATTTTCGATCTGCGCATATAAATCCTGCATAACGCGGGAAGTTCCAATGAAACCTCCAAATGATTTTTTATTTTTCTTGGAAGTGTCTTCGGGATATGACGTCCTGGTTTCTGCTTTTTCAATATGATCATGGACATAATTAAGACCGGCTGCAGTATTAAGATCATCTTCCGCATACCCTGCGCTGCTTCTGCAACCTGATTCTTTGTCCTGATTCATGCCGAACACTTTTGATATCGCTTCCTCCAGCCTTTCAACATTAAACGGCTTGACAAGGAAATCCTGCGCCCCTTTTTGCATGGCCTGGACGGCGGTATTTATCGACCCGTTTCCGGTGATGATAATGACTGACCCGTGGTATTGCATCCTGTTAAACTCGTCCATCACTTCTAGACCCGACATGTCCGGCAGTTTAATATCAAGAAGCACAACCGAAGGTGGTTTTGCCTCTATAAACTGCAGCGCATCGTAGGCCGTCAGAACGCTGTTAACAACATAACCCTGGTTACGCAGATAAGTTTCGTACATTTTTGAAAGGGAAGGGGTGTCCTCAACCAAAAGTATTGTTTTTGTATGTGATTCCTGCTGATCGGACATGGAAAATATTAGTGTTATTTATATATATAATAATATACACAACAGTTGTCAGTAAGCAACGCATCATGCGTGGGCATATCACGTGCATCTTTGCGTCAAATAAAAAAGGCCCTGAACCGGGGCCTTTTTCAAAAAAATGTGGAGGACACTTTAGTCTTACTCTCTTTGTCCAAGCAACTGCATCAGGAACTGGAAGAGCATAATAAAATTCAGATAAAGGCTTAATGAACCCATAACTGCAAGTTTGGCGTTGGCCTCACCACCAGTTTCGACCTGGTACATTTCCTTGATAGCTTGCGTGTCATATGCCGTTAAAAGCGTGTAAATGACAACACCGGCGCAGGAAATAATAAACATCATCAATTCGGACTGAAGAAAGAAATTGACAACAATCGCAATAAGAAGGCCGATCATGCCCATCATTAAAAAACTTCCCATACTGGAAAGGTCTTTTTTCGTTGTATACCCCCATATGGACATCGCCAGGAACGTTGCCGCGGTTATAAAAAACACCCGGGCAATACTTTCGGCCGTGTAAATGACGAATATAGTGGACAAAAGCCATCCGAAATAAGCCGAGAAGGCAAGAAATATACCCGTAAGCGCAGGCGCAGACAATTTCCGCATGGATGCCGGGTTAAACGCCAGCATCATAATGATCATGGGGGACAACATTACGACGAATCCAAGCAAGGGATTGGAATGCAGACTTGCCAAAGCCCCGAGCATAGCCTCACTCTGTGAGGAGAACCAAGCCATAAGTCCGGTAATAACAAGCCCGAGCGCCATAACGTTGTAAACACGTATGAAATGCGATCGCAGACCTGCGTCGTAGCCGGCGGCAGTCTGTGTCTGTGAATTATAAGGTTGCATATTTCGAACTCCTTGGTTTTTTACAATATAATAAATTATTATATAAACTATTTGGTCAATAGCATAGTTTCAAGTTTTCTTTTCTGGGAAAATCTTTCTCATGTGTTCATTATCAGGGTAGAAGACTGATAAAACGCGCCGCTGCAAGGTTATGGTCCGGTTTTATCATTACGCCACCTCACTAAAATCCACCTCAAAAAAATTATTTATAATCAGACCCTTACAAGAAATTTGCATTGATCCGGCCGTCCGGGCTATGATCTTGAATATAAGAGCAGTCATTCAAAGGGCAAACTGCGGATAATAAAGAGGCAATGTGTTAAAATATTAATTTTTTATAGCGAGTCCTGATAGCAGGCATAAAAACGGAATAACCCCACACGCACAAACTAGGCTGCCAGTTTATCTGGCAGCCGCTTTTTTTTAATCTTTGCCAAAGTTTATATTTTCTGAATTGATTTTAATCTGTAAACATTACAGATTATGCTTATAAAAATATAAATCCGTTAAATAGAGGCATTAATGTCAGAAATCAAAGTTCCTTCATTAGGAGAATCCGTTAGCGAAGCAACAATTGCACAATGGTTAAAAAAAGAAGGTGAGGCCGTAAAGGCTGACGAACCTGTTGTCGAGCTTGAAACGGACAAGGTTACACTGGAAGTCAACGCTCCTGAATCCGGAGTTATTTCCAAAATCCAGGTCAAAGAAGGCGAAACCGTTAATGTTGGCACAATTCTGGGTCAGGTTGAACAAGGTGCGGCGGCGAATGACAGTGCCCCGGCTGAAAAAGCGAAAACTACTCAATCCGACGCTTCTGATACTAAAAACGACGCAGGCAGTAAACACATCGAGGAAGTCAAGGTCCCCTCACTTGGGGAGTCAGTCAGTGAAGCCACGATCGCCCAGTGGCTTAAAAAAGAAGGTGATAGTGTAAGCAAAGATGAACCACTGGCGGAGCTTGAAACTGATAAGGCCACGATGGAGGTCAATTGCTCAAACTCGGGTATTCTGAAAAAAATACTGGTGCAGTCGGGAGATACGGTTGAAATTGAAACAGTTATCGCGCATATCGAAGTTGGCAGCGGCGCGGGCCAACAGGAAAACAACACAAACGATACAGGTACTGCTTCTTCCCAGAATGCTTCCAGAAAACAAGACCCTGAAATTAAGGACGGCAACGGCAAAAATCCGGGGGATGGCCATCTTTCGCCCGCAGCGCGAAAAATGATTGAAGACAACGACCTTGATTATCAAAAAATAAAAGGAAGCGGGAAAGACGGCAGAGTTACAAAAGAAGATGTTATAAATTTTATGGATAAAACTGCAGAAGCGGGAGACATCCCGGCACCCAAAGCCATCTCGACACATCCGGTACAGGACGGTTCCGTGACGAATACCACTTACGATCACAAAGCGGATAAAAAAGAAGAGCGCGTAAAAATGACGAAGCTGCGCCAGATCATTGCGCGCAGATTGAAAGAAGCGCAAAACTCCGCCGCAATGCTGACAACTTTCAATGAAGTCGATATGTCTGCGGTTATGGAGGTCAGGAAAACCTATAAGGATGGCTTTGAAAAAAAACACGGCGTAAAACTTGGGTTTATGTCTTTTTTCGTCAAGGCGGCCGTAAACGCATTACAGGATATTCCAGCTGTAAATGCGGAAATAGATGGTGAAGAAATCGTATACAAGAATTACTACAATATCAGCGTTGCCGTCAGTACCCCTCATGGGCTGGTCGTGCCTGTCGTAAGAAACTGTGATGATAAATCCATGGCACAGATCGAAAAGGATATTATGGATCTCGGAGCAAAGGCGCGGGACGGAAAACTGTCGATGAGCGAAATGACTGGAGGTACCTTTACTATTACAAATGGCGGAATTTTCGGGTCACTGCTCTCCACACCAATTTTGAATCCACCGCAGACTGGAATTCTGGGTATGCATAAGATACAGCAGAGACCCGTCGTCATGCAGGACGGATCCATTGCCGCCCGTCCGATGATGTATGTTGCACTTAGTTATGACCATCGCCTGGTTGACGGAAAGGAAGCAGTAACATTTCTTGTAAAAATAAAAGAGGCGATTGAAGATCCTCAGAGGCTTTTACTCGATTTATAGTCCTCTTCTAATACCCCTTTGTTATGGATGTTTTACACGGCATCCTCAGTTTGTTTTTCAGACTTCAGGGTGCTGACTTGCACGCGTACCCGTTCAAATTCATCGAGAACATTTTTAACCAGTTGCGTATCTTTACATCCTTTTTCCGCACTTTCCTGTAAATTTGCACTCAGATTTCCGAGTTTTTCAGCACAGGCAGACCGTGCGGCGCCTTTAAGACTGTGCGCACTATCTTTAAGTTTATGAAAATCATTATTATCACTGGCCTCTGAAATTTCATCGAGAAGAGGCGTGGTCATGTTCACAAACATGGACAGCATTTCTATGGCCTGGTCCTCATCTCCACCGATCATTTTGGAAATCTGATGGATATTGACCGGATCTTCATCCTTTTGAGTATCGGCTTCTTTTTCTTTTTCCTTAATCTCTTCCTGTTCTTCAAGGCTTATTTCTTCGCTCGCCAGTCCCCATCGCATAAGCATTCTGGTCAACTGACCCATTGTAACGGGTTTCAGAAGACACTCATCAAACCCGTGCCGCATGTACACTTCCCTGTGGGCCAGCTGTACGTCTGCAGTCAGGACAATGACCGGCAGACGGACTGGCTCTTCCTCTGCATTAACGGATTTTTCTTTTTCCCACAGGCGTATGTTTTTAATAAGCTCGTACCCGTCCATTTTCGGCATATGCAGATCCGTGATTACCAGGCCGTAATTTTCCTTCGTAAGTTCTTTCAGGGCCTGTTCTCCATTGTCCACAAAAGTGGCATCGTGTCCCAGTTTTTTCATTTGTCTTTTAAGGACGTCCTGTACGCTTGGTGTGTCTTCGGCGATCAGTATTTTCCGTGGTCCGTCAATATTGGTATTAACGGGTGTAATTGCAACTTCCTTGACGGCTTCTCCCAACCCCAGACGACTGGCAGGTTTTGACAGATATTTAACGCCGATCGTTTTCAACGTCTGCTGCAACCCGAAATCATCCCTCACGGTATACATAATCAGTCCTGTAGAGGGTCTGAGTTTCATTAGATATTTTATAAAATCTATACCAAGCCCGTCCGGGAGGCCCTGGTCAACAATTGCAACATCAAAGGGTCTTTTAGAGACAAGATCCTTCGCCTCTTCAATAGTTGAGCAATGTTCAACCTGTGCGCCCATGGAGTTCAGTGAATTTACGATTTCCTTGGCGCCTTTTGGGTGGTCTTCAAGAGACAGTACTGAAAGCCCGTCCAGTTTGGGCAGCTTGAGAACGGTTGCATCCACGCTGACGCTTGCCGTGGGTATTTCAAACCAGAAGGTTGATCCTTCCCCCTCTTTGCTTCTGGCGCCGATTTTTCCGTCCATCAGTTCGACAAGTTTTTTGCATATGGACAATCCAAGACCGGTACCGCCGAATTGTCTTGAAGTTGAGTTGTCGGCCTGAGAGAACGGTGTAAACAGACGCGCAAGTGTCTGGTCACTCATCCCTATGCCTGTATCGATAATTTCAAAGCGCAGTATGATTTGATCGTCCACGGCTTCCAGTTCTTCGGAACGGGTCGTTATTTTTAAGGTAACGGATCCCTTCTCCGTAAATTTCATCGCATTACCAAGGAGATTCATAAGGATCTGGCGCAGACGTGTCGGATCACCAAAAACTACCGGTGGTACACCGGATTCTATTTCTTCCCTGGCTTTGACTTTTTTATCGAGAAATCTGGCATGCAAAGCTTCAATTACACCACCTGCCAGTGTTCTTACAGGCACTTCAAAGTTATCGAGCTCCATCCTGTCAGCATCGATTTTGGCAATATCCAGAATATCGTCAAGTATTTCCAAAAGACCGCTGGCAGCCGTTTTCGCCGTTTGAACCATGTCCGAGATAGCGGCCGAGGGATTTTCATCTCCGATAAGTTCCAAAAGACCGTAAACGGACTGAAGCGGCGTACGAATTTCATGACTCATAGTTGCCAAAAAATTGGCTTTCATCTGTGCGGCGGCGTCAGCTTCCTCAACTGCCTTTTTGAGTTTTTCCTCGGCAATTTTACTGGCTGAAATGTCTATGGCCCAAAGGGCATAAAGTTTATCATTGCCTGAATTAAGATCTTGAATGGTCAGTTTTACCCATTTTTTTTCATTCACTGTGATCGTTTCATCATTTTCATCAAAAGCAGGTAAAATAACGTCATCCGGCGCCGATCCCTTTTTAAGCTTGTTCGCCAGCGTGAACATATTTTTGTTTGGCCAGATATTTTCAAGGTTTTGGTTAAGATATGTTTCCCCGTCCTTACCCCTTATAAGTTTCATCATTGTGCGGTTTAGGTAAATGACTTTAAGCTCCATATCGCTGCCGGAAACAACCATGACCCCGACAGGAACAGAATCGTAAAAAGAAAAATCTTGCGATGGTAATATTCTTTTCAAAGATCTATACCGTAGATTGTTTTTTTATTGAAAATTAAATACAGCTTGAATTTAACATACTTTAAAATAATGTATTATTTCTTAAAATATAAATCATATCTTTTAACGGCGGGTAAATTTTATGGGATATAACATTGCAGTTGTCGGGGCAACGGGTAACGTTGGACGGGAAGTCATATCCATCCTGAATGAAAGGGAATTCCCTGTTGATAACATCTATGCCCTGGCTTCGGAACGATCTGTAGGAAAAGAGGTCTCCTTCGGCGATCAGAATTTGAAAATACAGGACTTATCAAAATTTGATTTTAAGCTGGCGGATATCGTTCTTTCATCACCAGGTGCGAAAATATCGGCGGAATTTGCTCCCAAAGCGGCAAAAGCAGGAGCTGTGGTTATTGATAATACAAGTCATTTCAGAATGGATCCCGATGTTCCCCTTATTGTACCGGAAGTAAACCCGGAGGCCCTGAAGACATTCAAAAATAAGAATATCATTGCCAATCCCAACTGCTCTACCATTCAGATGGTGGTTGCGCTTAAACCTATCCATAATGTTGCAAAAATCAGGCGTGTTGTTGTTTCAACCTACCAGTCGGTTTCAGGGTCCGGAAAGACGGCAATGGACGAGCTTTTTAACCAGACACGAAAAATTTACATGAATGAAAAACCAAAACCGGAGGAATATCCGAAACAGATTGCTTTTAATGTTATTCCTCAGATAGACAGGTTTATGGATGACCATTCGACCAAAGAAGAATGGAAAATGGTTGTTGAAACAAAAAAAATACTCGATACCGCGATAAAGGTCTGCGCGAACTGTGTTCGGGTGCCCGTTTTTATCGGTCATGCGGAAATGGTGAATATTGAGTGTGAAAATGAAATATCCCGCGAAGACGCAATCAGGCTATGGACTAATGCGAAAGGCGTCCAGGTCATCGATCAGGAAACGGATCTTGAATATGTAACGCCGGCAGAGATTAAGGGGGAAGACAGCGTTTTTA
This sequence comes from uncultured Pseudobdellovibrionaceae bacterium, assembly GCA_964384335.1. GTDB lineage: Bacteria > Pseudomonadota > Alphaproteobacteria > Micavibrionales > Micavibrionaceae > JAUICS01. Next base: position 68,922 of record CAYLKN010000007.1, on the reverse strand, counting down.
TAAGCCGTGTAAAGGAAGATCCTTCTGTTGAAAACGGTCTTAATTTCTGGTGCGTTTCGGATAACCTTCGTAAAGGTGCTGCCTTAAATGCCGTTCAGATTGCCGAATTGCTTATAAAAGAAAAATTCAGATAATGCGGCTGCACGGTCATTATCCCGGTCATTGTCCCGGGCATTATGATGACAGACAAAGCGTGTTTGCATTTTGATGGATGCTGGGCCATTATATTTTTATGCTTGAAACCATTAAGTCTTTTTATTTCATTCGCCATGGAGAAAGTGAAGCCAATGCCCACGGATATTATGCCGGTCAGCTGAATTCGCCTCTGACTTTGGGCGGCGAAAATCAGATAAAGCAGATTTCCGGGGTACTTGAAAACCTGACGCCTTTGCCGGATGTAATTTTGCACAGCGGATTGAAGAGATCGCTGCAAACCGCCATTATTCTGAATCAGGTTTTTCAGAAACCGCTTCAATGCCACGAAGACCTGAAAGAACAACATTACGGCGATTTGCAGGGAAAACCAAAGAAATCAGTACGTCAGGTTCATGGGGAGGAGCACTGGCTTAATCCCCCCGGGGGAGAAACACTGGAAATCTTTCAGAAGCGAGTTTTTCGTGCGCTTGAGGCCGCATGCGTTTACAAAATGCCAATGATTGTGGGTCACGGCGGGTTTCTGAGGGCTTTTATCCATTATTATTGTGCCGGAAAATATGATACGCCTAACGGTGTGTTGTTTTATTTTAAAAAAGCAGAGAGCGGACAAAGCGCGTCTTTCCCATGGGATGTCTATGAATTTGACACCAAGAAATGTGCCTTTGAAGACTCAGTTATTAATCAGTTTTTCAAGAATGAGAGCCATGCTTCCGGTTAAGGATTTTTATCTTATCAGACACGGAGAAACCGAAGATAATCGTGCAAATATCGCCGCCGGAGGAGATTACGAAAGTATACTTACTCAAAAAGGGCGGCGTCAGGCAAGTTTAATAGCTTCCGTTCTTCAGAAAATAGCGCCGAAACCGGTACGTATATACGCAAGTCCGATGAAACGCACCGCTGAGACTGCGGAAATCCTTAATCAGAACCTTAAACTTGAAACTACATTAATTGAAGATTTGCGGGAAATTAGAATGGGAGACTGGAACGGTCTGACATGGGATGAGGTTATACCGAAACTTGAAAAAGGGATATTTTCAGAAAGCGGCGAAGGGGAACAGGAATTTGTTGACCGGGTGCGGAAAGGGTTAAGCACCCTGCTTGAAAACCATGATGATCAGCCGCCCCTCATTGTCGCGCATGGTGGGACCTTCCATGCGCTTGGCTATCTCTACAGCTACGGCATCAGTCTGGTTCAGAACTGCCACCTTCATTACTTCGAGGCAATTAATACATATGCGGAATTCCCCTGGCAGGTCTGGCAGTATGACGTTATTGATGGAAAGATTATCAAAAGCAGTGCTCCGTTTTGTCCCAGCCTTCAAAGAACGGCTATCGCTCTGTAAGTGCTTTCCAGACCCGTAAAGCTTGTTTTGTCTCGAAAACATCGTGCACCCTTATAATATGGGCATTCTTTTCTGTACACCAAAGGGCAGCGGCGAGTGAGCCGCCTTTTCTCTCGCTTTCGTGAGAAGCACAGGATCCATCGTCCTCCTCGATTCTGGCGATAAAGCTTTTGCGTGACGCGCCAATCAAAACGGGGCATCCAAGTTCGTGAAAACGATCAATATTCCTGATTATTTCGAGGTTGTGGGCAAGCGTCTTGCCGAATCCAATTCCAGGGTCGAGAATAAGGCGTTTTCGATCAATCCCCGCTTTCTCGCATGCTGAAATCCTTTGTACAAAAAATTCCATTATTTCGTGAACTATGTTCCGGTAGTCAGGATTGTTCTGCATAGTCTGCGGATTGCCCTGCATGTGCATAAGGCATACAGGCACATTTGTCTGTGCGGCAATGTCCATGCTTTCGGGTGAGTTTTGCAGTGCCGTTACGTCATTGATCATGCTCGCACCTGCGGCCAAAGCTTTTTTCATCGTGTCGGCATGACGCGTATCGACAGAAATAAAAGGCTTTAAAGGCATCAGCGCCTGTATAACAGGAAGTATCCGCTCCTGTTCTTGTTCGGGGGAAACCGGTTTTGCGCCGGGGCGTGTGGATTCGCCTCCAATATCTATTATATCTGCACCCTCATTCAAAAGTCTGCGGGCATGATCCGCAGCATCATCCGGACTGAAATGGAGACCGCCATCGGAAAAGCTGTCAGGCGTAACGTTGAGAACGCCCATTACAAGTGGCTTCCGTCCGGGCAGAATTTTGAAAATATCCGGTTTGTCAGACATCAGGCAGTGATTCTAAATCGGACACAAACAGCGACAATATCACCAGGTCCGGAATTCGCCTGTGTCAACATGAACAAAATCACTCGAAGGGTAATATCCCACACCGCCGGCCTGAAGAGAGACTGCAATATCCCGCAAACGGCGCGTTGAAAAATAAGGCAGGCGTATATCAAGAGCCTGTCCGGACATATGCAGCGAATTTAAAGCAACTCCGTCTGTTGATCTGGACAGGCGGGCGTTCGTGCGTTCACTTCTGTATCCCGAAAGAATTTCAAGCGGATAATCGCTTTTACATCTTTGACTTAATTCCCAAAGAATATCGACAACTCTGGGATCCATAGGATAAACATCCCCGGTACGAAAATCCCTTAAAAAGAGGCTGATTTTTTCAAACGCCTGAGGGATATAGTTATCTCCGACTCTGTATACACCGCTATACGTTTCGCCGGTATGAATGTGACGCATGTTTATGTGTCTTTTGTTCTTAACCAGCATATCTTTAGAAAAACTTGCCGCTTTTGCACGCAAGGGGCTGACACTTAATACTCCGGCACCTGCAAACCCGGCTATACCCGTCAGTAACTGGCGGCGGGAAATTCCATATTTGGCAGTTTTTTCACAACGCTTTTCGTTATTCATGGTCTGACTTCTCAATCTCCAATTTGTATAACCCCTGACTGCGGGCTTTAAGATTTTTTAAGTTTATTTTTCGTATGGCTTAAATTTATGGAAGGTTTCGATACCATGCAAGAGACTAAAGACTTTGAAAACAATCGTTGGGGATAAGTATCCTTCTAAAATCACTTTATGTCAAGATTTGCGGGTGTGCCATATACGTAACTATTTTTATATTCCAATCATTAACGCGAGGTTAAAGGTAAATTGAGAGAGGCTTCCTCAAGTTTCCCGGATATAAAATGAGGAGTCCTTCCCTGTTTGTGCATGTATGAGAAGAGTGCACTATCTTTATCGTACACGTCCTTGGCAAATACCAGACTGCCCTGATTATCAAACCAGATGGTCATATACATTATAAAAACGTCCAGGGTATCTCCTGCCGGAATATCTCTTGTTCTTCCGCTTTCAATGATTTCCCGAAGACGATCTTCACTCCATCCGTCCGTCCCTTTCATAACAAAATGGGCAAGATCATCGATTCGCGATGCTCTGATACAGCCGGAGCTGTAGGCTCTGTACGCATAATTAAAAAGATCGGGTTTATTGGTATCGTGAATAAAAATATTGTATTTGTTAGGCATCAGGAATCGAATGCGGCCAAGCGGATTTCCCTGCCCGGACCGCTGTACCATCGTGAAACGATTCATGTTTTCGGGCTTGAGCGCATTCCAGTCAACAGCTTCAGGGTCGAGAGACCGCATGGCTCCCGCCTCGTACAATTCAATATTTTTTGTTGTCAGCGCAGATGGATTGGATTGCAGCACAGGAAGAAAGTCATACTTCTTGACGGATTTCGGTACAGTCCAGGTCGGATTTATACGTACGCCTGTTATCGTGCTGTTAAAGCTTATGGTTTTTCTGTCCGGCTGCCCAACCACAACCGGCATATCAAGGCTTACCCCGTCTTTGTCTATGCCCCAAAGACGCGAAGCAGCGGTATTGACAACAATATACCTTTCGGGTCTTTCCCGTTTGATCCAGCGCGCACGCTCAAGATTGACGATAAGCTGTCTGATTTGCCCTTCGATTACACTGCTGTCTCTGGATTTATCAACATTTCTACCATATGCACCGGTTACGGAATTATCACCGTTGTACGCGAGTGTGTTGCGACTATAGCTGTAACGGTTGGCTTCCAGTTTCTGGACAAGGTCGGTAAGTTTTATGCGCATTGCTTTGTAAAGTCCGCTGCCCGGCTGAATACGGCTTATCAATTTTTGCAGGTCATCGGTTGTATTCAGCATGCCCAGTATGCTTTGTGCATCCAACGGGGTTTGCCAGTATTCTTGATTTATCTTAAGCGCATCAGCATTTTCTAGGGTAAATCCGGAAAGGTCCTGCAAAAATTTTGTAAATGACAGTGTTAAAAGCGTTTCGAATAACTCTGCTTTTTCAGGATTGTAAGTATAGGCAATGCTTCGGATTTGCTCGATGTTATACCGTCTGGGGTTTAACCCGTGGGTCCAGCTGTCCTGTAATATGTTTATGGCGGTAACCGATTTGTCAGAAATTTTTTTGGCTTTCCTGTCTTGTAGCCATAAGCTCTGCTCTGGATTTTCTTTTAAAAAAGAAATCACGGCCTTTGTTGTTTCGGGATCAAGCCTGACATTGTAATTCTCCGTGAGTGATTTGAGGACAAGATCCTGTTCTGAGGACGCATACGCGTAATTTTTTACAAACCCTGAATTTACAAGAGTTAATACCAGCATAAAGCTTGTAAGAAAGACAGTTTGCACTGAAAAAAAGCACTTGATATATTTTACAGATAAATTCATAAGCATAAGCTTTACAGATAATATGTTAATTAATAAAGAATAAATTCTTAATTGCCTATTTCAATTATCAGACCAAGATATTAACTATCATTGAAAAATTGCTAAAATGCAGTGTATTTTCTGAACTTACCGAAACAAGGATTTGGCTATGCCCTACTGGAATGGAAAATTAAGTCTTAAGCGGGATGATGATGACAAGAGCACAGCCGGGCAGTCGTCAGAAAAAAGAGCGATAGCCCTGAAGGCCGCATCCCTGGCGGAAGAAGGACAGATCATCGGGGCCGGTTCGGGATCCACATCAAGGCTGACGGTCATTGCAATCTCAAAAAGAATAAATAACGAAAATCTATCTGTCACACTCATCCCCACTTCTTATGAAATCGAAATGACATGTCTTCATTACGGCGTGCCGACCGCGTGCCTTTCCCAAATGCAGCCTGACTGGTGTTTTGACGGAACGGACGAGGTTGATCCGGAAGGTAATCTTATAAAAGGCCGCGGCGGCGCGATGTACCGGGAAAAACTGGTTATGCTGTCTTCCCCTGTACGTTATATTCTTGCGGATCCAAGTAAATACGTAAAAACTCTGGGTGAGAAATTTCCGGTTCCGGTTGAGGTCGATCCCCGCGCACTTCATCTTGTCGAAGAAAGTCTTATGGACATCGGTGCGACACATGTTGCATTGCGTATTGCCAAAGGCAAAGACGGTCCTATTATAACAGAAAAAGGCAATGTAATAGTGGATTGTCATTTTACAGCGCTGGATGAAAACATGGAAACAATGATTTCAAGTATACCCGGCGTGTTGGAAAGCGGTTTGTTTATGGGATATAATCCCCATATTCTGACAACCAGTCAAAACTGACAAGTAAGGAGTGATTGTGTGCATACGACAATTAATGATCTGAATTCAAATACGAACATGAACACGCATTTTAATGAATCTTTGGAAGAAACTGATGCCGATATTTTCGAAGCCATACAAATGGAGAAAAAGCGTGAGGAAGAGTATATTGAGCTTATTGCTTCTGAAAACGTAACTTCACGGGCGGTAATGCAGGCCCAGGGTTCCGTTTTGACAAACAAATATGCCGAGGGTCTTCCGGGGAAACGTTATTACAGCGGCTGTGAGGCCGCGGACAAGGCTGAGAACCTGGCTATAGAGAGGGTGACAAAGCTTTTTAAATGTAACTATGCCAATGTCCAGCCGCATTCCGGCGCGCAGGCAAACCAGGCGGTTTATCTGGCCCTGCTAGAGCCCCACGACAAGATTTTATCAATGGCACTGGATCATGGCGGGCATTTGACGCACGGTTCGCCCGTTAATATATCAGGGAAGTGGTTTAACAGTGTGCCTTACGGCGTTCGGGACGACGACGGTTTCATCGACTATGAAATGGTTGAAAAACTAGCGCTCGAACACAAGCCCAAAATGATTGTCTGCGGCGCTTCGGCCTATTCACGCGAAATCGACTGGAAGCGATTTCGGGAGATTGCCGATAAAACAGGCTCCTGGCTTTTGGCTGACGTTGCCCATTATGCGGGGCTTATAGCAGGGGAGGTTTTACAAAACCCATGTGATCATGCGCATGTTGTGACTTCAACCACACATAAAACACTTCGCGGTCCGCGTGGCGGGATTATTCTATGGAATGACGAGGATTTGACAAAAAAGATAAACTCTGCCGTTTTCCCAGGATATCAGGGCGGGCCGCTGATGCATGTGATTGCGGCAAAGGCAGTTGCCTTCGGTCTGGCACTCAAACCCGACTTCAAGGAGTATGCACGGCAAGTTGTCAAGAATGCGAAAACATTGGCGGATACGCTTGAAAACAAAGGCTATAAAGTGGTTTCAGGCGGGACAGACACTCACGTCTTTTTGCTTGATTTGAGGGACAAGGGTATTATCGGCCTTCCTGCGCAAAAGTCACTGTACAGGGCTCACCTCAACTGTAACCGGAATGCCGTTCCCAATGATCCTGAAAAGCCGTGGTTTACATCGGGCTTGCGGGTTGGAAGTCCGGCAAGTACGACGCGCGGCTTCAAAGAAGAGGAATTCCGGCAGATCGGCGAATGGATGGCCGCAGTCCTGGACGGGCTCTCAGAAAACGGAGAGGACGGAAACAGCCGGATCGAACAGGAAATTGCCGGGAAGGCGAAAAATCTTTGCTCCCGCTTTCCTGTGTATAAAGACGCCCTTTAACGCCTTAAACAGTATATGACAGCTGTATTTTTTCAGGAAATCCTTGAAGAATATCGTTATGTATGATTATTATTAGCGTTTAAGTGCAAATATAATAAAAACAGAGCATGGAGGGTAATATTCTTTCTTTTGAGCAGAAGCTGAACAAATTTCGTGAAGTTCTTAATGAGCGGCCGGTGTGTTCAATATTAAATGCGGAAGGTAACTTTCCCGTTCTTTTGACTGCAGAGCATGCAAGCTGCTTTATCCCTGATTTTCTTGATGGTTTGGGGCTTGATGAGAATACGCTTTATCAAAAACACTATGCATATGATATCGGGGTTTACGAACTGACAAAAAGAGTTGCGGAGATATTAAATGCCCCTGCAATCGTAAATAATTATTCAAGACTGATTATTGATGTCGTTCGCCTTAAAGATCATCCGACAAGCATCTCGACCGAACAGGACGGACAGGTTATTTATGGCAACATTCATATTTCGGATGAAGAGAAAGAATTCCGGTATCGTTCAATACAGGAGGTCTGGCATAACACAATCCGTGATTTTCAAAAGATTCATCAGCGTCCGGTTATTATTCCAATTCATACGTATAACAAGTCCGTTGATTTTGATCAGTTCGGAAGGCCGGGATACGGCAAAATACGACCGCTTTACAGCTTTTTGTTCGAACGCCATTCCGATCATAATCTTGCAAATGCACTCAGAGAGTCGATGATTGAACAGGGCATCGATGAAAAGGATATTGCGTTTAACGACCCTTATGATTTCACAGAGTCGCCCAATTCAATCTGCACCAGCTATCGCAATACAGGTGCCAGCCTTGCTGTATATGAAATCCGCAATGATCTTACCCATCAGGGCGATTACAAAATAAGCCCCGAAAAAGTTGAGAAACAGGCGCAATTGATTGCAAAAACCATCGAAAGCGGATTTGAAAAGTTTCATAATGACAATCCGGTACAAAATTCAGAAAAATTCTGTGCCTGAAACGACGGGTAATGCTTCAGGCCTTTAAATCTTGTTTGTCTGGGTAATTTACAGTACAAGATATGTCTGTTTTAACCGGGTAAATGAGAGGTAAGGAATCCCATGCGCTGTCCGTTCTGCGGTCATGAGGAAACACAGGTCAAGGATTCCCGGCCGTCCGAGGATAACTCGGCAATACGCCGGCGGCGGGCCTGTCCGTCCTGCGGAGCGCGCTTTACAACATTTGAGCGTGTGCAGCTGCGCGAGATGACAGTCATAAAAGCGGATGGCAAGCCCCAGCCTTTCAACCGGGACAAGATAATAAAATCCATGCAGGTAGCCCTTCAGAAACGGCCCGTAGATCTTGAAATGATTGAAAAGTCCGCAAATTCAATTGTCAGGCAGCTTGAGTCAACCGGAGAACATGAAATCGCAAGCAAGACGATCGGTGAGCTTGTTATGAAATCCCTGGCCCAGCTTGATACGGTCGGGTTTGTGCGTTACGCTTCTGTTTACAAGGATTTCAGGCGCCCGGAGGATTTTGATTCTTTTCTCAAAGAACTTAAGGATCTGCAAATTCACGTCAGCAACACCAATAACGATTAACCTTTCTTAAGCCATGTTTACAGGATTAATAAGAGATATCGGGACTGTATCAAGGGCGGATCATTCCCCTGACGGAAGCGTCTTTACAATACAAACGGGACTGGACCTTGAAACCATTCCGCTGGGTGCTTCGATTGCCTGTTCCGGTTGTTGTCTGACAATGACAGAAAAAGCAAAGGGGCACTTTACCGTTGAGGCCTCACAGGAAACGCTTTCTCTTACCAATCTGGGATCATGGGAAACCGGCACCAGACTGAACCTTGAGCCTTCGCTTAAGCTTTCGGACGAACTCGGCGGGCACTTTGTTTTCGGTCATATTGACGGGAAGGCGTCTATAGACAGGCTGGAGCAGGCAGGCAATGCCTTCAGTATCGATTTGTCCGTTTCCGATGATCTTTCAAAATTTATTGCAAAAAAGGGATCTGTTGCACTGGACGGTATATCATTGACCGTGAATGAGGTCAGTGAGAAGGGATTTAGCGTCACCATCATTCCTCATACATGGGAAAACACAACTCTTCAGTTTAACAGGGAAGGCGACCTTTTGCATTTTGAAGCCGATATGCTGGCGCGTTATGTTGTTCGGTATCAGGAAGGTATCAGAGGATAAGTTTGTACATAACCAGTAAGTGGATGATTTCATCAGGTGAGAAGACGTTACGCTATCAACACACCTGCTATCTTTACTTCCAGTGTGATTTGAGGTTTGAAGACCTCTTTCATCTGCTTTGTCTGCGACGCCGGAAAGGTAAACAGTAACGCCATGCGCTTGCCTTCCTTGTATCTTCATGGTTTCTTAAGGCGTTGTTGAATAAAATGAAGGAAATCCGACTCTGATGCAAAACACAATGAAGGAATTCCCAGCAGCCGAAGAGCGCGAAACCTGTATGTCCGGCATTGAAGATATCCTGCGGGATGTCAGGAACGGAAAGCCGGTTATCATTGTCGATGACGAGAATCGCGAGAATGAGGGAGACCTGGTTATTGCCGCACAAATGGCAACCCCGGAGAATATAAATTTCATGGCCAAATACGGGCGGGGACTTATATGTCTGCCAATGGAGCAGACAATGATTGACCGTCTCGGCCTTGAACTTATGGGGCGCGGCAATAATACGCATCACCGGACAGCGTTTACAGTTTCGATTGAGGCAAAAGAGGGTGTGACCACAGGTATTTCCGCTTCAGATCGGGCCAAAACAATACAGACCGCGATCAATTCCCAGTCCGGGCCGGGTGACATTGCAACGCCCGGTCACGTATTTCCGCTTCGCGCACGTGAAGGAGGTGTGCTTGTTCGGGCAGGACATACCGAGGCGGCGGTTGATCTTTCCCGTATGGCAGGGTTTTCCGGCGCAGGTGTCATATGCGAAATTATGAATGAAGACGGGTCAATGGCAAGACTTCGCGATCTGGTTGCTTTTGCAAATAGCCATGATCTGAAAATAGGATCGATTGCTGATCTTATTGCCTGGCGCAGGCGGAATGAAAAGCTTGTTGAAAAAATTTCCGAAAAAGACTTTGAAAGTCCTTACGGTGATATTTTCAGGTTTTGTATTTATGCCAATACAATCAATTATGCTGAGCACATTGCCCTGGTCAGGGGCAATCCGGATCATTTTGAAACGAAGTCGGTCTCGGTTCGCATGCATGCGCTGAATATTATCGACGATGTTCTGATGAACAAAGGGAATGGTATTTTGCAACGCGCCCTGAACTATATCGGGAAACAGGAAGAGGGTGTGATTGTTATTATCAGGGAACCGGATCCAACCCGGCTGTCACGAATCCTCAATAAAGACAAAATGGAAAATTCCGGAACTTTGCGCGACTATGGCGTCGGGGCGCAAATACTCAAAGACCTGGGAATCCGGAAAATGAAACTTCTGACAAATTCCCCGAAAACAGTGATCGGTCTGGATGGATATGGACTTGAAATAACGGATTATGTGTCAGTGTAGACAAAAAACACTATCCATAGGATTATGTTAATAAGTTTGTCTATGCTTTCCCATTCTTTGGTATAGATTATGCAACACAGACAACAGTAAATCAGAGATGTATTATGAGTGAGAAGGTTGTGCCTTTTAAAAAAAAGCGGTCCGGCGCAGGCGGAATGGGCGGTGAACGGTCATCTGCCAGATTGTGTGCCGTCCAGGCGGTTTATCAGATGTTGGCCGCAGGAGATGATGCAAAAAAGGCGGTCAGCGATTTTCTGGATTACCACATTGCGGACACTATAGAGCAGCAACAGATAAGACCGCCGGACAGGCAATTTTTTTCAAAAATTGTGAGGGGTGCTGAATCTGAAAAACATGTTCTTGCGAAAGTCATTAACACCCATTTTCAAAAGAAAACAGAAGGAAAACAAAAAAACGAAAAACTTCTGCAAAGTATCCTGTTATGCGGTGGATACGAGCTATTATCCTTTCACGAAATTGATACCGCTGTTATACTTAATGAATACATTAATTTGGGACATGCTTTTTTTGACCAAGGAGAGGTCAGACTGATCAATGGTCTTTTGGATGCCATGGCAAAGGATTTGCGCTAAGGAGGTAAGATTATTTACATAAAATTTTAACGATTGTTAAACATGAGTTAACATATTGCATTTATACTAAGGGTTAGGGTGTTGGTATAGATACGAGTTAGGGAATAAAATGCGATTGTTATTTATAATATTTTTAGTGTTGGGAATAGTCGGCGGAGCCGGTTTCGGACTGTACACATACGTGCTGAAACCTGCAGAAGCAAGCGAGACGGATCAAGTCGATGAAGTTAAAAAAGCCGAAAAGCCCAAAATCAAGGTTTCGAATTACGAATTTGTGGAACTTGATCCACTCATATTACCCATAATCGATCAGAACGGATTTTCTCAGACGGTCAGCATGATTGTCGCCATTGAGGTCAGAAGTACATTTCACAGCCAGTTTGTAAACAGTGTACAACCGAAAATAAAAGATGCCTTCATTCAGGAAATGTACGGATATCTTAACAAAGAAACTGCGCTCAATCCTGGCGGCGCAATCAAGGTTAAATATTTAAAAGAAAGATTGAATAAAGTTACTCTGGAATTGCTTGGTCCTGATATTGTTAATGACGTTTTATTAACGGTCGTTCAGCAAAGACCGGCCTGAATTTTATAATTTACAATCAGGCAAAGCACAGAATTGTCTCTATCTGAAGTACTGCGCACTCCCGGCCTGCCGTGTAATATCGGCAGGCTTTTTTTATTTGGCTTATTCCCTCTTGCCTTTTTTATTATTATTATGCATGTTCACTGACTAGTGTTTCTAGAAAAAGTATAAATTAAAAAAAGAAAGGTACTGGTATGACACCGCTTTACGCAGGTATTCTTATTTGTGGGTTGTTTGCCCTGATATTCGGATATGTTAGATCCCGGCAGATTCTTGAGGCTGATGCAGGTAATGAAAAGATGCAGGAAATTGCCTCCGCCATTCAGGAAGGGGCGTCCGCGTATTTGAACAGACAATACAAAACGATTGGGCTGGTCGGAATTGTTGTTACCATTATCCTTACTCTTCTTCTGGGCTGGCATGTGGGTGTCGGTTTTGTTATCGGTGCCGTAAGTTCGGGATTGGCAGGCTATATAGGCATGCATATTTCTGTGCGTGCCAATGTGCGGACAACCCAGGCGGCTACGAAAGGTCTGAAAGAGGCTCTTGATATCGCGTTTAAATCAGGGGCGGTTACAGGTCTTCTGGTTGTTGGTCTTGGACTCCTCTCTGTTGCCCTCTATTTTCTTGTATTACAAACATCCTCCGGTCTGACAGGCCTTGCGTTGAGAGACACGCTTGAGGCCCTGGTTGCCCTTGGCTTTGGCGCATCCCTCATATCAATATTTGCACGTCTGGGCGGTGGAATTTTTACAAAAGGTGCCGATGTGGGTGCCGATCTGGTTGGAAAGGTTGAGGCCGGTATTCCCGAGGACGATCCCCGTAATCCGGCCGTTATCGCGGATAATGTCGGTGATAACGTCGGTGATTGTGCCGGGATGGCTGCCGATCTTTTCGAAACGTATGCCGTTACGGTGGTTGCCACAATGTTAATCGGTTTCAGTGTGTTTTTACCAGCGGCTGTTGATCAGATGATGCTTATACCTATTATAATCGGTGCGCTGTGCATTTTAGGATCAATTGCCGGAACGCTTTTTGTCAGGCTGGGCGGTTCCAAAAACGTAATGGGCGCCCTTTACAAGGGCCTTATTGCAAGTGCTGTTTTCTCTCTTATCCTTGTCTGCGGATTTTTCGCTTACATCGGTTTTGATACGGCCTTTCCTCTTGTTAATGGTGGATTTATAACTGTTGCCGATCTTTTCTTTTGCGCATTGACAGGACTGGCTGTTACTGGCCTGTTTGTGTGGATCACCGAATATTACACCGGAACCAATTTCCGCCCTGTCCGTTCGGTTGCAAAGGCATCGGAAACAGGACACGGAACAAACGTTATCCAGGGGCTCGCAATTTCCCTGGAATCGACAGCGTTGCCAGTTCTTGTAATCTGTGCCGGTATTTTTGTTTCCTTCAGCTTTGCCGGTCTGTACGGTATTGCGATTGCCGCAACCACCATGCTTTCACTGGCCGGAATGATTGTTGCTCTTGATGCTTTCGGGCCCGTGACGGACAATGCGGGCGGAATTGCGGAAATGGCGGACCTGCCGGAGGATGTAAGGAATACAACAGATATTCTGGACGCGGTTGGAAACACGACCAAGGCCGTTACAAAGGGATATGCCATCGGTTCTGCCGGACTTGCTGCTCTTGTTCTTTTCGCTGCCTTTACCGAAGAGATCAAACACTTCCTGCCTGAATTCGCAGATATCGAGTTTCCTCTGCAAAGCCCGTATGTTGTGATCGGTCTTTTTGTTGGTGGCTTGCTTCCCTATCTTTTCGGTGCGATGTCGATGACGGCCGTCGGGCGTGCGGCATCCAGCGTGGTTATAGAGGTACGCCGTCAGTTCGCCGAAATAAAAGGCATTATGGACGGATCAGGAAAACCGGAATACAGCACTGCGGTTGATCTCCTGACCAAATCTGCAATCAGGGAAATGATTGTTCCTTCCCTTTTGCCGATCGTCGTTCCTGTTGCGCTTTTCTTCGTAATCTGGGGAATAAGCGGTAATCTTGAAAATGCATTCCAGTCCCTGGGCGCATTGTTGATGGGAACGATTGTGACAGGCCTGTTTGTCGCGATTTCCATGACATCGGGTGGCGGTGCATGGGATAACGCCAAGAAGTATATCGAGGACGGAAATCACGGCGGTAAAGGTTCCGAAGCCCATAAAGCAGCCGTAACCGGTGATACCGTTGGCGACCCGTACAAGGATACTGCCGGACCCGCGGTTAACCCGCTAATCAAAATTGCAAACATTGTGGCAATTCTTCTTGTGGCAATCGTGGCAAAGGTTATTGTAGGCTATTAATTATCAGGCTCAGAACCTTCATTCCGTTCGTTTTATAGAGTCTTCAAGGGTTTCTTAAAACGGCATCGGATGAATTCGGAATACTGAGCCTTCTCCTGCTTCAGATACATTTTTAAAAAAGGCACAAAAGGTTTTGTGCCTTTTTTTGCGCGTGATTTTAACGGTTTTAAAACCCTATACATGCTAAAGTGTAAAAGAATAGTGTGCGATGTTTTTAGAAGTAACCAAAGATAATACGCTTGAACGCTGGTTCGGGATTGCCGTACCAAGTGAGCGTATATTTGTGTTATATCTCGCAACTGCCTTCATTCTTTCCGTCTGTGTCTTTTTTTACTATCGATTCATTAACTCCGAAAACCGGCCGGAAAAAATTGATAAGGGCCTTTTTTCCTACATTTTTGACAAGGATGTTTTTCTGCATCGCTCTGCCAGGCAGGATTATGTGTATTTTATAATTAACAGCCTGCTTTATGTTGGTATTATTTCACAGCTTATGGTCAGCACACATTTCTTTACGGCTGCTTTCCTGGCCGTTCTGCAAAACATATTTGGCGTTCCGGACGATCCTTTGTTTACGGCGAACTTATATTTCACAATCGGCTATACGATTGTGAGTGTTCTGCTTCTGGATTTTGCGATTTTTATAACACATTATTTCCAGCATAAGATTCCCGTACTCTGGCAGTTTCACCAGGTGCACCATTCCGCAGAAGTATTGACCCCGATCACCGTTTACAGAATGCATCCGGTGGATTTGTTTTTTACGGGCCTGACAGCTATCTGCCTGACATCGCTTGGTATTGCAGGTTATTTCTATCTGACCGGTGAGGCGGCGGAGGCAAAAAGTATTTATGGCGTCAATATCGTTCTTTTTGTCTTTTACATTGTCGGATACAACTTAAGACATTCCCATATCTGGCTTAATTATCCTTCATGGCTAAGCTATATCTTCATAAGCCCTGCCCAGCATCAGATACATCACAGCTCAGCCGAGAAACACTTCGATAAGAACCTGGGATTTATTTTTTCGTTCTGGGACTGGATGTTCGGGACTCTTTATGTTCCAAGGCAGTATGAGAAGCTGAATTACGGGATTGCCGGAAAGACACCGAATCCTTTCAATTCAGTTAAAGAGCTTTACTTCAAACCGGTCAGGAATGCGTGGAAAATACTCACCAGAAATGATGAGGGCTCCGGCCGGAAAGCCTTTAATGTTGCCTTGATAATAATTTTTTTCACAATCATTTACGGTTTTTTCTTTCATGTAGACAGAAAAATTCAGGCGGCGAATTACCAATTGCCCTCGCTTCATACTGAGGAATTAACCTGGACCGAAGTCAGACAGGCTATGGACAGGGGGTTTAAAACCATCATTATACCGACCGGCGGGACAGAGCAGAACGGGCCGCACATGGTCTTGGGGAAACACAATTATGTGGTCAGGTATACGTCCGAAAAAGTCGCGCAGGAACTTGGCAAGACCCTGGTTGCCCCCGTTATCTCCTACGTCCCGCAGGGTGAGCTTGAACCCGAACCGACACTTCATCTCAGATATCCTGGCACTGTCGGAATTCCTGCTGATGTTTACGAATCGGTTCTGGAACATGCCGCGCGCAGTTATAAATCACAGGGTTTTAAGAAAATAATATTTCTTGGTGACAGTTTTGGTAACCAGGACGGACAAAACAATGTTGCCGAAGCCCTTTCTAAGAAGTGGCAGTCTGAAAATATAAAAGTGATTCATGTCGCCGATTACTACCAAAACAATAACCAGTTTGAAACGCTTCTTAGCCAGGGATTTTCAAACGAGGACATTGGATACCATGCCGGGATCCGCGATACGTCCGAGATTATGTATGTTTATCCTGAAGGCTTTCGCCAGAACCCGGTTCTTCTGGACGCTGTCAACGACTATGGATATAGCGGAAAACCGGATAAAGCCTCGGATGAAATCGGTAAAAAGATGATTGATTTAAAGGTAAAGTCTGCGGTTAAGGCCATTCGGGAATACCGATAGATTCGGGACTGTCTAACTTAATTCCCCGCCGCCACCGGGATATTCATATCCTCATCGTCCATAACGGGCTCTTCCCCCAGTCTGGTTAACATGGCGTTGAAAATAGCGCGGGGAATATTTTGCTTTGTAGCTTTTTCAAGCCCCTTAAAACCAGGGAATGTGTTGGCTTCACATATGGTATAGCCGCCATCCTCAGAGAAAAGAAGGTCAATACCGGCAACTTGAATATCAAGAATTCTGGCGGTCTGTATGGCTAGCTCCCGCGCATTGTCATCGGGAATGAATTCGTGGACGGATCCCCCTTGTGAATAGTTTGCTTTAAAAGCACCCTCCTGTGCTCGTCTTTCCATTGCGGCGACAACCTGTCCGTCAACAACGAAAAGCCTTAGATCCCGGCCCTTACTTTGAGACACGTATTGCTGGAAAATAAGCTGTATGTTCGGATTGGTTTCGCCGATAAGCTCCATAAGATCAAGAAATGCTTCCTTGTTCTCGATAAGAAAAACACCGCTTCCGTTATGCCCCAGAAGTGTTTTTACAACAACCGGAAAACCTACAGTGTTATAGATAAGATCAATATCAACCGGAAACTTGGCAAGCATGGTTGCGGGTGTGGGCATATTGTTTTCAGATAAAACCTGGTGTGTATGAAGTTTGTCGGCAACAGTCTGTATCGTCGCGGCCTTGTTAAAGAGAGGCACCCCAAGAATTTCCATCTGCCTTACCACTGCAAGGGAAAAATATCCGCGATATTTATGTTCCATGTATGGAAAAAAGAAATCAGGCTTTGCAATAAGATTTCCGTCAAGAAGAATGGATTCTTTATTTTCCTCAGTCACAAAAAGGTCGAACTGGTCAGGTTTCAGGACACTGATCTTAATTCCCATTTTTTCTGCTTCGGAAATCATCCGCCTGGCTTCATAAGCCAAATCCGCTGCGGATTCGATATCCTCGCCGTATAAAACCCAGAGTTCCATTACCGTCCTGTATACACATATTCAGGAAAAAAATCAAATCAGGCCTTTCAACTCCTGTGTATTGATTTAAATCCAATACCATAATCATATTTTTAATTAATTATTTATACTATAACACTTATGATTAAAATCAAAAAATGTAATTTGACAAAAAAGACTGAAAATGACGATTTACTATTCAATACCTGAGGGACAGAGGGTTTACGCAATCGGAGATATTCACGGTGAATATGACCTTCTTCAGAAAATGCATGAAAATATTGCCATAGATATGGCAAAACACGATCAGATGACAGTTACGATTGTCTATCTGGGAGATTATGTTGATCGCGGACTGCAAAGCTATGAAGTTCTAGACGATCTTTGTATGCGCCATGATTTAGATGATGGGGTTAACCGTATTTTTTTACTTGGTAATCATGAAAAGGGAATGCTTACCTATACTGAAAATGTTCATTCGGGTATGGGCTGGCTTGAATGGGGAGGATTAGAAACTCTGAAAAGCTATGGGGTCAAGGCCAGGTTCAACACATTTATGATTTCGGAACTGGAAAAAGCCAGACTTGAGCTGAATCAAAATATTCCACAACGTCACTTGCAATTTCTGAATATGCTAAAGACAAGTTTTACGATTGGTGATTTCTTTTTTGCGCACGCGGGTGTAAACCCTTCCGTTCCATTTGACAGACAGAATGCCGACGAGCTTATAATGATACGGGAACCCTTTCTATCCTATAACAAGCCTCTTGAAAAATGTGTTGTTCACGGGCACACGATTTACCCTGAACCGCAGGTAAAGCCGCACCGCATAGGAATAGATACGGGGGCGCACGCTTACGGCACACTGACGGCTCTCGTGCTTGAGGGGAACAGCCACCGATTCATTCAAGTCTCCCGTTAGGGCAGATCGTGTTCAAATATAATTACTATGATTATATCTGAAAAGCGTGAATTTGCCCTAACTTATTGAATTGACAAGCAAATTCAGGCGATCAAAAATCGCAAAGCGATTCTTTTTGATCGCGATTTGCTTTAGCCGCCTTTTTTATCAATCCAGGTATCGTACCATGCCTGAAACATCAGGAAGGTCCAAAGACGGGAGATGTTTCCGGACGATTTTTTGTTTTTTAGAAAAGAAGCCCATTCAGTCCTTACCATCTCCGTATTAAACAAATTTTGTTCTTTAAGGCGGTTTTCATCCATGAGATGTTCCGCCCAGCTTTTTAATGGTCCTTTAAGCCAGTCCCTGATCGGCACCGAAAATCCCTGTTTGGGTCTTTCAAAAAGTTCCTGCGGGACATGGCGGCTTAAAACCTGACGAAGCAGCCATTTCCCTTTTCCGTTTCTGATTTTGTAGTGAAGGGGCATGCGCCATGCAAATTCAAAGAGCCGGTAATCGAGAAGAGGTGCCCGCATTTCAAGGCTATGCGCCATTGACGCCCTGTCCACTTTCACCAGTATATCCCCCGGCAGGTAGGAAATGGAATCTTTGTACATGGCCATTTCCTCAAATCTCAGGTCTGCAATGTCCGTTGAGGGATCGATAACGGGAGGCATGCAAGAATTTGAAACTGGAACAAGAGTTTCCGGAGTGTTCCAGTGGCTGACAATATCGTGATAGAGCGCATCCGGGCTTTTACTGTGAAAGATTTTCTGTATTTTCTCGATTTTTTCGTCAAGCTGTGGCGAAAAACGTCCCAGATATTTCATAAAACCATCCGGCATAGTGCCGATCATCCCGGAAAGCAGAAGTCTCAAAGGATAGGGTATAAGCTTCAGTT
The DNA here is from genome assembly GCA_964384335.1 of uncultured Pseudobdellovibrionaceae bacterium. Taxonomy (GTDB): domain Bacteria; phylum Pseudomonadota; class Alphaproteobacteria; order Micavibrionales; family Micavibrionaceae; genus JAUICS01. Next base: position 50,134 of record CAYLKN010000007.1, on the reverse strand, counting down.
TCGACCACAAAGGGGGTATGGCAAAATGGCGCTGGTACCCGCCCATCAGTTCATCTCCGCCATCACCTGAAAGGGCAACTGTCACCTCTTTTCTGGCAAAGGCCGATATCAGTGCGGTTGGAATTTGAGATGCGTCTGCAAAAGGCTCGTCATAAATTCTGGGAAGGTCCGGGATTATATCCAGTGCGTCCCGGGCGCTTAAACATGTCTCAAAATGCTCAGTCCCAAGATGTTCTGCTATTTTCCTTGCATGCGCGGCTTCGTCATACCCTGTTTCCGAGAATCCTACACTGAATGTTTTTACGGGTTTATGCGATACGTGCTGCATAATTGCCGTAACCAGAGAGGAATCAAGACCTCCCGACAGAAAAGCCCCAAGCGGAACATCCGAAACCATCCTTGTTTCAACCGCCTTGAAAAGGGCTTTTTCGAATGCATCGATGGTCTGGCTTTCACTGCGCATATCGCCGGAATTGCGCGTATCCTCTATAACTCTTTTCAGAGACCAGTACGGTTCAAAAAGATCCGGCATATATATGCCGGGGTCAAAGTGTTCAAGGCCGATTGTCATGACTGTTGAGGGGGGTAAAGAATATACGTCCTCAAAAACACAAAAAGGATCCGGATAGTATGCGTAACGCATGTAAAGCGCAAGCGAGTCCCGGTTAATCCGTGGCTGAAACGAGGGGCATTCGTGAAAGGCCTTTAACTCCGAGGCAAAGATAAAATGATTTTCCGTTAACCCCATATAAAGGGGTTTTTTTCCGAGCCTGTCACGAACAAGATGTAAATTCAGAAGCCGCCTGTCATATAAGGCAAAGGCAAACATCCCATTAATTTTTTGGAGAGTCTGGCTTACGCCCCATTGATCAAAGGCCGCCAGCAAAACTTCGGTGTCTGAACGGGATATAAAGGAAACACCGAGCTTTTCGAGATCTGCCCGCAACTCAGAAAAATTATATATTTCGCCATTATAGCTGATGACATACCGTCCGGAATGGGATTGCATTGGCTGATGTCCTTCCGCGGAAAGGTCAATAATTGAAAGCCGCCTGTGCGACAACGTCAGCCCGGACTCCGGATCGGACCAGTTTCCACCGCTGTCAGGGCCGCGATGCACCATTGATTGAGCCATATTACCGGCAATATTTTTCAGCGCCTCTGGCGACGTTTTGTTTTTAAAATCGAAAATACCGGCTATACCGCACATGGAAAAACTGAGCTTTCTGGTTTGGTGTCAACTATCAAAATAAAGAAGAGGGAGGAATTGACAAGCGAGACGAATTCTTTAACTCCTATAATAGTCAATATTAGTAAATAAAAAGAAAGGTGCCGAGATGAAAGTGCAAAATTATATGAAAGGGGAACCGAACAAGAAGCTTCAGGAAGGGCTGCGAAAAGTTCTGTCAGATACGTTTGTTCTCTATTTCAAGACTCATTCTTTTCACTGGAATGTCGAAGGCAAAATGTTCAAGACACTGCACGATCTTTTTGAGGAACAGTATACTGAGCTTTGGCAGGCAACGGACGAAATTGCCGAACGCATTCGCATGCTTGGCGGCTATGCTCCGAATAATTATACGGAGCTTTTAAAGGACTCATCCCTTGCCGAAATGGGTCAGACTCCAGACTCCGCAAGCATGACCAAGGCGCTTGCCGAGGACAACAGGGAAATCGTCAATACAATTCTGGATGTATTCAAGGTGGCTCAGGACGCCGGAGATGAAGGGACCATGGATATGATGGTGGAACGTACAAAAGTTCATGAAAAAGCCGCCTGGATGCTCGAAAGCATCACGGAATAGCATATAGGCAGCAGTGGCTTTACACCATTTAAAAACAGACACTTGATTTTAAAGCCGCTTCCGGGGCATTGTAAAATTAATCCAATGTTCAAATAATAAGGCCGGTTATTTACAATGACTTCTCAAAAAGCAGAGATTAAATCCAGTTCTGAAGACCGGGTTTTGTTTCCTTCCCTTGAGGAAATCAGACAAATGGATGGTAAGGGTCTGAAATCTCTTGCTGACAATCTTCGCAAGGAAACTATAAATGCCGTGTCCCAAACCGGTGGCCATCTCGGAGCCGGGCTTGGTGTTGTGGAGCTGACTGTCGCTTTGCATGCCGTTTTCAATACACCTGAAGACAGGCTTATATGGGATGTCGGGCATCAATGTTATCCTCATAAAATACTGACCGGCAGGCATGACAGAATACATACCCTCAGAAAAGGGGGCGGATTAAGCGGATTTACAAAGAGATCGGAATCCGAATTCGATCCTTTCGGCGCCGCCCATGCTGCCACCGCAATTTCAGCCGGCCTCGGTATGGCAGTAGCAAGAGATATGAACGAGGAAGATCGTCATGTTATCTGCGTGGTCGGTGACGGGGCCATGTCCGCAGGTATGGCATATGAAGCCATGAACAACGCCGGGGCTATGAAAAGCCGGCTTATTGTAATTCTGAATGATAATGAAATGTCGATTGCGCCGCCGGTCGGTGCATTAAGCCGTTACCTTGCCGATCTTGTCAGCTCCCGTCCATATATCGGCGTTCGTGATGCGGCCAAGGAATTTACACGATTCCTTCCCCCTCCTTTCAGAAAAGTTGCGCAGAGGGCGGAGGAGGCCGCACGATCGGCCCTTGGCGAAGGTACTTTATTTGAATCTCTGGGATTTTATTATATTGGCCCGGTGGATGGCCACAATCTTGATCATCTTTTGCCGATCCTCAAAAACGTGAGAGATGCGGAATTCAAGGGTCCCGTTCTGATCCACACGATTACACAGAAAGGTAAAGGTTACGCTCCGGCCGAAACATCGCGCGATAAAATGCATGGTGTTGCCAGGTTTGATATCGTAAGCGGAAAGCAGAACAAGCCAAGTCCGGCGGCCCCTTCCTTTACAAAAGTGTTTGCAAATGCCCTGATTAAAGAAGCCCAAAAAGACGAAAAAATCGTCGGTATAACTGCGGCAATGCCGGATGGCACGGGAATGGACCTGTTTGGGTATGAATTTCCGGACAGAATGTTTGACGTCGGTATTGCCGAACAGCATGCAGTTACATTTGCGGGCGGTCTGGCGGCCGATGGTTGCAAACCTTTTGCCGCTATCTATTCGACGTTCCTGCAAAGGGCCTATGATCAGGTTATTCATGATATTGCGATCCAGAACCTGCCGGTCCGTTTTGCCATTGACCGTGCGGGACTGGTTGGCGCCGATGGGCAGACACATGCGGGCGCTTTTGATATTTCCTATCTAGGCTGTCTGCCGAATATGGTTCTGATGGCCTGTTCTGACGAAGCCGAACTTGTTCATATGGTGGCAACGGCTGCCTCATATGATGCCGGGCCAATTGCTTTCCGGTATCCCAGAGGCGAAGGTTTTGGCGTTCCTCTTCCGGAACAGGGCTCCATTCTTGAAATCGGGAAAGGACGAATTGTGCAGGAAGGCAGTGATCTGGCCATTCTTTCTTATGGCGGGCGCCTTGGCGAATGCCGGGAAGCTGTCGAAATGCTTGCCCAGAAAGGCTATTCATGCACACTGGCCGATGCCCGCTTTGCAAAACCGCTTGATAAGGATTTGATCATCAGACTCGTGAAAAATCACAGGGCCGTTATTACGATTGAGGAAGGTTCAGCCGGTGGATTTGGCGCTTTTGTTTTGCAATATCTTGCCGGTCAGGGATTTCTGGATAAAGGTATGAAAATAAGGTGTATGACCCTGCCTGACATTTTCCAGGATCAGGACAGCCCTTACGCACAGTACGAACAGGCGGGACTCAATGCCCGCCATATTTTCAACACGGCTTTAAGGCTTATAACTTAACGTTCATTTATTTCCCGGAAAAAAACAGGATATGTCTCTTATCAAGCCCTCTATTGTTCTTTTCGATATGGACGGCACAACAGTCAGGCATATTAATCCCAAAATGCTTGCTTTTCTTGAGAAACTGGACGATATCAGCCATAACCTGGCGATGGTTTGCAATTATATGACTTTTGGCTGGAAGAAGAGACAAAACGTACACGCCACACCCTTAAAACATTCTCCGTCTGTGGGAATACACAAGGCTATTCACAGTATCCGCCGGAGACCGGTCGATAAGATCGTACAGCCCTGCCCCGGAATTTTCACCCTTCTCGATTTTTTAAAAAACCGGAATATACCCATCGGGCTTTTAAGTAACGGGCTTGGAAAAGGATATGGTCATGATGTACTCGAAACATTCGGTCTTGCGCCTTACTATTCTGCGGTTACGTTCCGGGAGGATATTCGCTTTTCAAAACCCCATCCTCAGCCTGTACTGATGACTATTGACAAAATCCGGCTTTTGCAAAGCAGCCGCGAAGTTGTCTGGTATATCGGGGACCAGCACAAGGATGTTACGGCGGCAATTGCGGCAAGCGATTATTTTAAAGGCACGATTATCCCTTTTGCCTACGGTTTCAATGCTTCAATGGCCATTCTGGAACGGGGTCTGAGCCGGGAAACCATAATTCTTAATTATAATGAGTTTACAAACCGGATCATGCCTCTCTTTAATTAAAAGGCAGACAAAGATACACAATCAGTGAATAATCCTTACATCGTCATAAGTGCTTCGATTTCCACTTGCAATAACCGGGATCATTTCAAAACCCAGAAAATCGTTTAAGGCAGCAACTTTAGCATGAAGTGACTGAGTCACACCTGCAAGGGCCAGATTGTTTTGAAAAAGGTCAACAATCTGTTCCAGTGTCGATTTCGGACGCGGCATTGTAATTACAACCAGATCCTGGCGGTCGCCCTTGCCGATCAGCCGGGCCGTCTCATCAAGAGCATCGAGAATGCCGCCTGTCTTGTCGATCAGACCGTTTTCCTGCGCCTGCCTTCCTGTCCAGACTCTGCCCTGCGCGAATTCCCTGACCCGGTCTCGTGGCATATCTCTGCCTTGTTCAACCCTGTCCAGGAAGGCTTCGTATGTATTATCAAGAAAAGTGTTCATCCTTTGCTGTTCAGCATCATCAAAGGCGTTGTTCGGTGACCAGAAATCCGAGCTTTCCCCGAAACTTACAGTGTCCCAGTTTATTTTCAACTTGTCCCACATCTCGGAAAGAACAAATTTACCGCCGACAACGCCGATGGATCCTGTAAGAGTTGCGGGAGACGCCATGATCATATCCGCATCCGTTGCCACCCAGTATCCGCCTGATGCGGCAGTTCCGGCCATTGAGACCATAACTTTTTTGCCGCGTGATTTTGCCACCTCCACCGCGCGGCGTATTGTTTCCGAAGCAGATGGCGATCCACCGGGACTGTTTACCCTTAATACAATGGCTTCCAGATCGTCTTCCCTGGACGCCTTGTAAAGTGTTGATGCGACCTTGTTTGCAGACACAAAGGTATTTGAGGGTATAAAGGCGGTGGATGCGGCGCTGTCCTCCTGCATGATTGGCCCGTCAACATAAACAAGACCGACGCGGGATTTGTCGCCTGCAATGGAAACCGGAGTGTTTCCGGAAGCCCGGGCCAGCCGGACCGTATTTTTGTAAGTTGAAAGGTTAATAAAATCAATATCCTTGCTTTCAGGATCCCCGGTCAGGTTTTCTTTTATAGTTCTCACAAACTCGTCATAATATGCCAGCCCGTCAATCAGGTTCATTTCGAGAGCTTCCTCATCCATAAGAAGGCCAACATCAATGGCGGATTTTATGTCCGCCGTCTCAAGATTTCTGTCCGTTGCGATATCGCTAACGATCTGCATTCCAAGATCAGAGACAAGGATGCTATTCATTTCTCTTGCTGCCTCGCTCATTTTACTGGCTGTAAAGTTTTCAAAGGCGGTTTTATATTCTTTCCTCTGATAAAATTCCGGTTTTATACCTATTTCCGCAAACGCATCCTTAAAAAAGGGCATTTCGAGGTGAATACCGGTTATACTGAGAGATCCCACCGGCTGCATCCATATTTCGTCGGCCGCGGCGGACAGGTAATAAAGTCCGGTGGAATTACCAAAGTCACTAAAAGACTGCGTATAAACCTTAACGAATTTACCGGCTTCCCTGAACTGCTTTAAAGCCTGGCGCAGCTCCTGAATTGAAGCCAGCGACTGCCCGCCCGATTTGATGGAGAGGATAAGCCCTTTCACACGCTCGTCCTTTTTTGCGTTATCAAGCGTTACAAGAGTATTAAGCAATGTCATCCGGGTGAATTTCAGCGGGTCCGTCAGTGACGGCGCAAGTGGCTGCTCCGGTATAGGCCCTTCAATTTCGAGGGCAAGAACGACATTATCTTTTAATGTCGGGATCTGTTTCTGAAACAAAAATGAAGTTGCTATCAGGCTGATGGTAAAAGACAAAAGAAAAAGAGCTCCAATTAAAGTGCAGGTCCTCAAAAAAGCCTTTTTCACGATACGCAAGACCGACCATTTTCTTGCTTTTGGTTTTTCTTTCGGCTTTGGCGTGTAAAAGAGCGGACTACGTTTAGACATTATAAAATTTCAAGTTATTACGTTGTAATGGTAATTCAAAATCCAAACCATGCAATATGAAGAGTGGGGTTTTTTACCGGGCAATTTATAAACTTTATGGATTTAAGGGATTTAAAGACACTGGGCCTTGTGGCAAAGCCAGTGATCGGCCAGAACGCAAGCCATCATGGCTTCGACGACAGGTACGGCCCGTATGCCAACACAGGGGTCGTGACGTCCTTTTGTCATGATTTCGGCGTCTTCCCCTTTTCCGGTAATTGTCTTTTTTGGTGTCAGTATCGAGCTTGTGGGTTTTATTGCCAGTCTGGCGACAATATCCTGACCTGTTGAAATACCGCCAAGAATACCGCCTGCGTTATTTGACAAAAATTCCGGCCTGCCGTTTTTTCCCATACGGATTTCGTCGGCATTATCAACGCCCTGGGTTTCAACTGCTTCGAACCCGTTTCCAATCTCGACACCCTTGGCGGCGTTAATGGACATAAGAGCCTTGGCGATATCTGCGTCCAGCTTATCCAGAACGGGCGCACCAAGTCCGGCAATCACACCCGAAGCATGGACCTCGATCAATGCACCGACACTCGAGCCTTTTTTACGAATATTGTCGATGTATTCTCCCCACGATTCGGCGGCGGTTGAATCGGGTGTAAAGAAAGGATTGTTATTCACTTCATCCCAGTTCCAGTTGTCCCGATTGATTTTCAGAGAGCCGATCTGGACGACACAAGCCCGTATAAGGACGTTGTTATCAAGCTGGGTGTCCAGAATTTTTCTGGCAATGGAACCCGCGGCAACACGCATGGCGGTTTCCCGTGCCGAAGACCGGCCGCCACCCCGGTAATCCCGGATACCATATTTTTCATGGTAGGTATAATCGGCATGTCCGGGGCGAAACTTGTCTGCAATTTCCGAATAGTCTTTTGAGCGTGCATCTTTGTTATGGATGACAAGCGATATCGGCGTTCCAGTTGTCATGCCGTCGAAAACGCCGGAAAGAATCTCCACCAGATCATCTTCCCGTCTTTGTGTTGTATATCGTGACTGGCCAGGTTTTCGTCTGTCGAGCCAGAACTGGATATCCTCTTCTTTAATCGGTATCCTTGGCGGAACGCCGTCAACCACGGCCCCAATGCAAGGGCCATGACTTTCACCCCAGCTTTGATACTGAAATATTTTGCCAAACCGGTTACCACTCATGTTTTTTCAACTATTATTGAATCTTTGTTAAATTATAATAACCTGAAATTTATACAGAATATGGGCTTAAAAATCTACACGGATAAAACATGTTTACAACATGACATGGGACACGGGCATCCGGAACGCCCCGAACGTCTGGAAAAAATTCTTGAATATCTTCATAATCATGAAACGTACAAGCACCTTATCGAAAGGGCACGACCCGCAACGCGGGAACAGATCTGCGCCCTTCATACCGAAGAGTATTATGATCTTATTCAAAACAATATTCCCCGGGAGGGTCTGATTGCAATTGACGGCGATACATTTCTTTCCCCCGGAACCTGGAATGCGTCCCTGCTTGCGGCAGGCGCGGTTTGCCAGGCTGTTGACGATGTTATGAAGGCAGTGGTTCAAAAGGCATTTTGTGCAGTAAGACCGCCCGGACATCATGCCGAACCGTCCCGGGCGATGGGCTTTTGCTTTTTTAACAATGTGGCCGTCGGGGCCTGCCATGCATTAAAACAGTATAATCTTCAAAGAGTAGCCATTGTCGATTTTGATGTACATCACGGTAACGGAACCGATACGGCTGCACGTACACATAACGGGATTCTGTTCGCATCCACGCATGAATGGCCTCTTTTTCCGGGTACAGGCCATCCGGTTGACAATATCCCGGGCCGTATTGAAAATCAGATATTGAGGGCCGGAGCGGAAGGCGATGAATTCAGGACCGTTTATGAGAGAAATATTTTACCGGCCCTGCATGCTTTCAAACCTCAGCTGATGATGATTTCAGCCGGTTTTGACGCGCATGAGCGTGATGAGATCGCTGATCTTCAGCTTGTTAAAGATGACTTTGCCTGGGTGACGGGGGAGTTGAAAGCAATCGCGGAAACATACGCGGAAGGCCGGATCGTATCCGTTCTGGAAGGGGGGTACGATATTCAGGGTCTGATTGAGGGTGTGGATGCACATCTCGAGGCTTTATAAGAGGGTAAAAGCCAGAATGGACAGGATGGACCAGGCTGGGACACTCCATGAAGGCTGTGCATTCAGACGTCAATATCCTATTTTGCACCTGATTTTTTGACCCCGGCAATCATCAGACTTGCTCAAATCCAATAACTCACGTAATGTATGACCGATTTTTACATGGGATCAGGATACTGTAATGACCGAAGCTGCACCGAGTGACACACCCGTTGAAAAATTGAGTTTTGAAGATGCGATCGGCGAGCTTGAAAAAATTGTGCGTGAGCTTGAAACCGGCAAGGCGCCTCTGGATCAGTCCATTGCCTATTATGAAAGAGGAGTAACCCTCAAGCGTCACTGCGATAAAAAATTAAAAGAGGCACAAAGCAAAATCGAGAAAATTCATGTCGATGAAAAAGGAAAGGTCCGAACGGAACCGCTTGATCCTGAAAGCTAGGCTTTAATCCAGAACAGGTAAGGAAAACACTTTAATGGCGCCATCACCCCGTGAGACATCTGTGCATCTTCAGGAAGCAATGCAGGAATGCGTTGAAGATGTTAACAGAAGCATATCAAAACTTCTTCCTGAAACGGACCTTGCCGAGGCAAGATTATTCGACGCCATGCGTTACGGCACTTTGAACGGCGGGAAGCGTCTCCGGCCTTTCCTTGTTTTCCAGTCGTCAAGACTGTTCAATGTTGACAGAAAACGGGCGAAAAGGGTGGCTGCCGCCATTGAATTCATGCATTGCTATTCCCTTATCCATGACGATCTCCCGGCTATGGATAACGCATCCATTCGGCGCGGTGCGCCTTCGTTGCACAAAAAATATGACGAGGCAACGGCAATCCTGGCGGGCGATGCGCTTTTAACCCTTGCCTTTGAAGTGCTGAGCGAACCCGAAACCCACGAAGATCCAAGAGTCAGGGTTAGTCTTGTTAATGCCCTGGCAAAAGCCGCCGGCGGACACGGCATGGTTGGGGGCCAAATGCTGGATCTTATTGGGGAGGAGGAGGAATTTGACCTCGGAACGGTAAGCCGCATGCAGCGTATGAAGACCGGAAAACTTATAGCATTTGCCTGCGAATCAGGCGCCATTCTTGGTAAAGCGAGCGAACCGCAACATAAGGCACTATGCAACTATGCCTACGATCTTGGTCTGGCCTTCCAAGTCACCGATGACATACTGGATGTCGAGGCCGATCCGTCAGATACGGGAAAACCGGCAAACCAGGATTCAAATGCCGGTAAATCGACGTTTGTCTCCACAATGGGTAAGGAGCAGGCGAAAATGCGTGCCGAAATGCTTGTTCATCAGGCAATCCGGCACCTCTCCATATTCGAGGCGAGGGCCGATAACTTGCGGGAACTGGCCCTGTACGTTCTGCAAAGACGCGTTTAACCTCTTACAGTCATGATTATCTATCCGGCCATAGATATTAAGAGAGGATGTGTGGTTCGTCTTTTTAAAGGCAAGATGGATCAGGATACGGTTTACGGAGATGATCCGGCCGCGCAGGCAAGATTGTTCGAGCAAAACGGTTTCAAATGGCTCCATGTGGTTGATCTTGACGGCGCCGTGGAGGGCAGGGCAATAAACACGGCGGCGATTAAATCGATCAAGGAAGCGGTATCCCTGCCGGTACAGCTTGGCGGCGGTATTAGAACTCTTGATCAGATTGAAACATGGATTTCCAGTGGCATTGACAGGGTAATTCTGGGAACTTCGGCAGTTAGTGATCCTGAACTTGTAAAGCAATCCTGCCGGGAGTTCCAGGGCAGAATAGCCGTCGGTGTGGATGCGGACGGGGATGACGTCATGGTCGAGGGATGGACCCAAAAAGCAGGAATGAACGTCTTTGACCTGGCAAAAACTCTGGAGGATTTCGGCGTATGCGCAATTATTTATACCGACATAGAGCGTGACGGAACAGGAGCAGGCGTTAACATTGAAAACACCCGTAATCTCGCCCGGTCGATTTCAATACCTGTCATTGCATCGGGCGGCGTTGGTTCCATGCAGGATATTGAGCGGCTGGAAACTTGCAAAGAGGATGGTGTCGAAGGCGTCATTATTGGAAGGGCGCTTTATGACGGGCGGATTTCTGTTGACGATCTGGTGGGTGTCCAGAACTGATTTTTCTTGTTTTAACCGCCGTATAAAGCTCTCAGCCGCTGTTCAGCAATAATGACAGCAGGCATGTCGATGATCGAAGATCGCCGTATTTCGGCCATAAGGTTTTTGATATGGCTTGTCTGATGAGCGTGATCTTTTGCCCAGTTTGCAACAATATTCTTTTCCTTAAGGTGGTCGCCCATATCTTTCAGAATGCGCGCCGTTAGTCCGGCCTGACAGGTGTAAAGCTGATCGACAAGCCCGTTCAGGGCATCTTCCGCCCATTTGTCGTCTGTTGGGATAAGCCGTGCCTTCTGCTTCAGCCATTGAAGATGGAAAAAATCACCAAGTTCGAAGTAAGTACTCGCCGTTTTCTGTATGTCAACGCCGCTTTGTTTTGAAATTCTGATAATGTCGCATGCCGATCCCATAACGGGTATCAATGCAATTTCATGCGCCAGCTTTTTTGGAAGTCCTTGTTTTGCATATCCGCTTTCAAGCTTTTTTATGTTCTTGCTTATGGACGTTGTTACAACTTTATCAATACAGTTTTTCAGATCCTTAAGTCCGCTTTTGTATGTTGCGGTGTCTTTTGCAATCGAAAGATCCCGCCCAAGACGTTTTAAAAACCACGAACATTCCCGGTAAATCAGGTTTTTTATTTTTTGTTGCGCTTCCAGTAATGCAGAAGCCTTTACTTTTGTATCCAGTTTTTCGACACTGTGCCAGAGACGCTCCGTATCAAAAACGGATTTTACAATCATGTAGGCTTTGGCGATTTCAGAGTTTTCCGATCCTGTCTGCTTTGACAGAGAATAAATAAACCCTGCGCCCATTTTGTTAATAACCTGAGAAGAAAGGGCCGTCGATATGATCTCTCTTTTCAGGCTGTGATTTAAAATTACATCCTTATAATTTTTTGAAAGCATTGCAGGAAAATAATCATAAAGATAATCGGCAGCTTCAACGGAATCAGGCAGTTCGGAATTCAGAAGATCCAGTGAAAACTGTATTTTTGCAAAGCTTAAAATAATTGCGAGTTCCGGCCGCGTCAGACCTTTGTTATCAATACTGCGTGCCTGGATCTCCTCTTCTTCGGGAAGTCCGGTAACGTTTCTTTGAAAAACACCTTTTTCCTCAAATCTTGTGATAAGATCAGCGTGCATCATAACATTGTCTCTGGATTCAATTTCCATCAGGCTTATACCCTGTGCCTGGTCGTAGTTGTTTTTAAGAACCAGGGCGGCCACGTCCTCTTCCATATCCTTTAGAAGGGCGTTTCTTTTTTCAATGTCAATTTTCTCATTATGTTTGTCCAGAAGGTCCTGAAATAAAATCTTGATGTTGACCTCGTGGTCGGAACAGTCAACACCGCCTGAATTATCAATGAAATCGGCATTAACTTTTCCGCCTTTCTGGGCGAACTCAATCCTGCCTTTTTGGGTTAAACCCAGATTAGCCCCTTCGCCGATCACACGCGCCCGGATTTCAGAGGCATCCACGCGCAACAGGTCATTTGATTTATCCCCGACATCCGAATGCGATTCCCTGGAGGATTTTATATATGTGCCAATTCCCCCGAACCAAAGCAAATCCGTTTCAGCCGTGAGCATTGCCTGTATAAGCTCTATCGGGGTTATTTTATCCTTTTCAATTTGAAACCGTTTCTTGATTTCAGGTGTTAATTCCAGAATTTTGTCCATTCTGTTAAATATCCGCCCGCCTTTTGAAAGGGTTTTTTCATCGTAGTGGTCCCATCCGAGGCTGGCATCGAACAATCTTTTTCGTTCCCTAAAGGACTTATCCGGATCCGGTTCGGGGTCACAAAAAATATGAATATGGTTAAAGGCACCGACAAGACATATTTTTTCTGAAAGCAGCATACCATTTCCAAAAACATCCCCTCCCATATCACCAACGCCGATAACGTCAAATTCCTCAAGCTGGGTATTATGGCCGAGCTCCCGAAAATGTCTTTTAACCGATTCCCATGCACCCCGCGCCGTGATGCCCATTTTTTTATGGTCATAGCCTGCGGAGCCGCCTGAGGCAAAAGCATCACCCAGCCAGAAATCGTATTCCTCAGCTATCGCATTTGCCGTATCGGAGAATGTTGCCGTTCCTTTGTCTGCGGCCACAACAAGGTAAGGATCAGGCTCATCCCTTATGACAACATTTTCAGGATGAAAAATCTCTCCTCCTTTCTTGTTATCGGTAATATCAAGCATCCCGCGCAGGAACATTTGATAACATGCAATGCCTTCCTTATGGATCTCATCCCTCGGTTTTCCGGCCATATTTTTTTTCAGTATAAAGCCGCCCTTTGCACCCATCGGAACTATTACGGAGTTTTTGACGGTCTGCGCTTTCATAAGATCAAGGATTTCGGTCCTGTAATCTTCCTGCCTGTCGGACCACCTTAAACCGCCGCGTGCAATTTTATCGCCGCGCAGGTGAACCCCTTCAAACCGCGGCGAATATACAAAGATTTCCCGGAAAGGTTTCGGCAGCGGAAGTTCCTTAATACCTTCACTTTTTAACTTAAGACTGATATACGGTTTTGGTGTTCCGTTTTCATCATTCTGAAAGTAATTTGTTCGCAAGGTACTGTCGATAAGGGCGGTTACGGTTTGCAGAATCCTGTCCTGGTCAAGTGAGTCCACCATTTCCAGTGCATGATCTATTCCCACGCTGCATCCCGCAGCATAGATTTCAGCCTGGTCGCCGTTTGCGGGATCATGAAGCGCTTTGAAAAGATCAACGATAAGACGGCTTATTTTGGGATGATCCGTCAGGGCCTTTTCAACATAAAGTCTGCTGTATGCATATGGAATCTGCATCATATACCGGACATAGGCGCGCAGAATAAGTATCTCCCGCCATGTCATGTATGCTCCGAATACCAGCTTGTTAAGCCCGTCATTTTCAGCAAGCTTTAACCAGATATTCAGGAAGGTTTCCTCAAACAACGGCTTGATTTGATCAAGCTCGTTTTTAAAGATTTTTGTATCTGTCCTGACGGTGAAATCGTAAATATAGGCTTTTGTATCCTGCCCCTGCGGAGTGACTTCATAAGGATGTTCACCGATTACACCCAGCCCCATATTCTCGAAAACCGGCATAATCTCGGAAAGGGAAATGACTTTACCGAATTTATATATTTTTACGGAAAAGTACGTACTGTCCATTTCCGGTTTTCTGTGCAAATTGATGCTTATACCCGGTCCACAAGCCGCCTCTTCAAGTTTTGCAATATCGGCAAGTGCAATTTGCGGGGACGTTTTTTCTTTATAATCAACGGGAAATGAATTGATGTATTTTTCGGTAACCTTGCCGCAGATGGCTATATCTTCATAGTAATCGTCCAGTTCCAGGGCTAACTTTGTGCGCCATGGCGTGCATTCTTCCTGCACAATTTTTTCTATACCCTCATTTGAAAAGTCATGATTGTCTGCCTTGTCGGTTGAAAGAATATACAACACTCTGGCCAGTTCGGAATCATCAACGTTATAGTAATAATCAAGACATTCCCCTTGAAGCTCTCTTTCAAGAATTTCCTGAATTTTAAGGCGCAGGCGTGTTTCGTACCTTTCTTTCGGAACGTAAGTGAGACAGGATACTGTACGAGAATAGGGATTAACGCGCATGAAAAGGGCGATCCTGGGGCGATGTTGCAGCCGGAGTATGGATATGGCTGTTTCATATAGTGTGTCTTCGTCAATCTGGAGCAGTTCGTCACGTGGATATCTTTCCAGAATATGGCACAATGCCTTGTAATCGTGACCGCCGATATTGAAGCCTGACCGTTCAATGATGCGTTCGGCTTTATGGCGAATATAGGGGATGTCTTCAATACTTCTTGAATAGGTTACGGCCGTGAACAGGCCAAGAAAAATCCTTTCCAAAACGGCATTCCCCATATCATCGAAATGCACCACGGATATGCAGTCCAGGGGCACCATGCGGTGAACGGGAGAGGCGGTTTTGAGTTTCGAAACTACCACGGGAGTGGAATGTGTATTATTTTTGTGGTTCCACCGTGGCAGCCCCTCCTCATTAAAATCGATTTTTTTTCGGCCTTGCTGATTACTGAGAATGCCATGCGCGTTTTCTGTTTCATTTGCTTTTGATTTTGCCTCCCGCAAGTCAAAATCGTAAACGCCAAGCAAAGTGAAATTATGGTCATGAAGGTATTTCAGGAATGCCTGAAAATTTCCAACAAGTTTTATATCGAACAATGTTTTAGTGTTTTCCAGGGACTGAATACTGTCCAGCATAAGCCGTCGCATGATTTTCCAGTCTCTGTTGGCGTATTGGGTGTCTGTAAGAACGTCCTGCAAACGGGTTTCAAGACGTTCAGTCTCCTCCTTGCTCAAAGTATTGGACAGGATGATATGAAGATGGACGCGTGTTATTTTATCCTTGTCTTCTTCATTCGCGTCACCAATAAGAGGATGTAAAAATTTTTCGATTGTATATCCCTTACGGGTCAGCTCGGCAGAAACCGTATCGATTACAAAAGCCATATCATCCGTAACAATATCAATGACGGTTTTGACTATATTACGGTTATCTTGCTTTATGGAATAAGGCCGTATGCGAATGGTAAGTACGCCCGCCGTCTGGTGTTCGGCCAGGTCCTGATGCATGTCAATAACATGCTTGATATAGTTTTTATCCAAATCGCGCACGTCTTCAAGATCGATGGCATTCAGAAATTGCTTTGCGAACGTGGAATATTCCCCCGAGCCGCCGGAAGAAATACCATCAACCATTTCCTGGAAATCCTGAGTTTTCATTGATAAATGTTTAAAGATTATTTTACAGGTACGGTAGGCTGAAATAAGACCTCTTTCAAGCCGAAAATCATCATAAAAGATGTTGCAAATGCACAGTTACAAAGGCCTGGTTTTTTGCTCAAGCCAAAGATTTTCGTCTTTTGAAAGGTGGGGCCGCAGGTCGTTACTTACAGTTTGGTGATAGGCATTGATCCAGTCGATCTCTTTTTTATCCAGCAGCATTTTGTCAATCAGCTGTGTATCATATGGAACTTTGGTAAGATTTTCAAAGGCCAGGCACCGGCGACCGTCTTCAAAAGTTTTCCCGGTATCAACCACAAGAACCAGATTTTCTATTCGTATCCCGTATTCACCTTCTTTGTAATAACCGGGTTCGTTCGAAAGGATCATACCAGGCTTCAGGGCTTTTGTGCCGCGTGGGGAAATATTTGCGGCTTCCTCGTGCACGGAAAGATAACACCCGACCCCGTGGCCGGTGCCGTGACCGTAATCAAGCCCCTCGGCCCATAAGGGCTTGCGCGCCAGCGCATCAAGCTGTGCCCCGACCGTTCCCTCCGGAAATTCGGCGCAGGCCAGATTGATGTGCCCCTTCAGGACGGTTGTATAGTTTTTTGTGTAATCCGCTTTGGGCTTTCCAACGGCCAGAGTCCTTGTAATGTCAGTGGTACCGTTCCTGTACTGCCCGCCACTGTCAACAAGAAGAAGGCCCGGAGGTTTTATTTCGGCGTTTGTTTCCGTGTTAACGGCGTAATGAATGATGGCCCCGTTTGCATTAAAACCCGAAATGGTTTCAAAACTGGGGCTTTTATAACTTTCCGACTGTGACCGAAAGTCTTCAAGCTTTTGTGCAACTATCAGCTCATTCAGTTTTTCTTTGTTCCTGAGTGCGGTTTCGAGCCAGATCATAAACCGTACCATAGCTGCTCCGTCTTCAATATGGGCATTCCGGGAAGCCGCCTGCTCATCGTTGTTCTTAAGCGCACGCGCGTCAACGCATGGATCCTCTTCAAAAGAGAGGCGTGCGTTATAATTCTGAAGGTTTTGTTCATACCACGCCGGGCTGCGTGTTTTGTCGATCTGGATGGTTTTGTGTTTCTCGATACTTCTTTCCGCAATCTGACTTAATGTAATTTCGAGAATATTCGGCGGCAGAATTTGTACACCTTCGCCAAGTGCATCATGAACGTGTTCCGGGATCCGTTCCGGTTCGATAAACCAGTCGAAGTGTCCTTCTTCTGAATATAAAACGCCTGTTGAAAGCGGAACAGGCGTATGCTTTAAATCTGCGCCCCTTACATTCAGAAGCCAGGCTATTGATTCGGGACTTGTAATCAGTGCTGCGTAAATATTCTGTTGAGCAAGATTTTTTGCCAGCCTTTGCAGTTTGGAAGCAGAGGTTTCCCCTGCATATTTCAAGGGAAAAACTTCAACATTTGTTTTTTCAGGCTCTGGCCGGTCATGCCATATCCTGTCAACAGGATTTCTTTCAACAGATTTAAGGACGACATTTTTTCTTTTTAATGCCTTTTCGAATTTTTCAATCTGCAGCGTTGAATGGAGGGACGGATCATACCCGATGGTCTGTCCCGGATTTGTGTTCTCAAAAAGCCAGTCTTCAGGTTTTTCATCCTGAATGTTTTTTATATCATAATCGTTTATATCAATTTCCTGTTTAATCTGAATAAGATAGCGACTGTCCGTAAAAAGGCAGGCCTTGTTTTCAAGTACAAGCGCCAGTCCTGCCGAACCTTTAAAACCAGTAAGCCATGCCAGTCTTTCATCGCATTTTTGTATGTTTTCTCCTAAATACTGGTCGCTTCTCGGCACCAAAAAACCGTTCAGCCTCATTTGATGGAGTGCGGCGCGAAGCGTTGAAAGTTTATGCGGCTTCATTTCAGATACGGAAAGTGTGTTTAACTCTAAACTTGATTTGTGCATAAGGTCATCGTTCTCTAATATTTGATAATAGGATACTATGAAAGTGCATTCATTAAAATAAACAGGTCCTGAACCTAATTCAAAAGGAAATTTGTAATCGTTATGCGCGGACAAAGAGATAGCAAAATTGTTGTTCTCGGCAACGAGAAGGGTGGATCCGGCAAGTCCACAACCGCCATGCATCTTGCCATAGCTCTTCTTTATGAAGGTTTCAGGGTGGGAACCGTCGATCTTGACGCCCGGCAGGGCACATTAACCCGTTATTTTGCAAACCGGTTCAAGTATATCGCCAACAGCCAGCTTGATATTCCCTCACCCCTGCATCTTTCGATTGAAAAAAGCAGTGCGGATACCGATGAAGTCCGCACAAGCGAAGATTCGTCGTTTTTGACCATGGCACTTGACGAACTTTTACCCATTACGGATTATGTAATCGTGGACACGCCGGGTAACGATACCTATCTGAACAGGCTTGCGCATCAGAAATCAGATGTTCTGATTACACCGGTGAACGACAGTCTTGTCGATCTTGACGTTTTGTGCGTCGTTGATCCGGATACGCTCGAAATCGAGAACAGTTCGTTTTACGCCAATATGGTGCTTGACCTGCAAAGCCGCAGAAAGAGAGCCGGAGAAAAGCCAATTGAATGGATTGTTATGCGCAACCGTTTAAGCCATCTTGATGCGCGCAATAAAAGGGATGTTGGCGATGTCATAGGCCGGTTGTCCAAAATCTATGATTTTAAACCTCTGCCGGGATTTGGGGAACGCGTGATCTTTCGTGAGCTGTTTTTAAAGGGTCTGACAGTGATGGATATAGAAAAGGATCCTGAAACGTCTCTCTCCATATCGGAAATTACTGCCCGGCAGGAGGTCAGAAGACTGGTCAGGGAAATTGGTAAACATAATCTTCAACCCCGGACAGATGAAGATAAAGCAGCCGCGGAATAATCGATAATGCCTTATGTGATTTTTGTTATTGGTCTGATTATAGGCGCTTATGCGCTCTATTATCTTTTTCTGAAGTCTTCGCCGGATCAGGTTAAGCGGGTCGTCAGGGCCGTATTCATTGTTGTGGCGGCGTTTGCGCTTTTGTTTCTTGCTCTAACTCAAAGACTACTGCCCGCCATCCTTTTATGTGTTATAATCGTGCCTATGCTGTACTCAATGGTGAAAGAGCACAGGCAAAGACGTAAGGAAAACCCTCTCAATTCGAATGCCCCCAATGCTCCAGGGAACTCATCCGGGGCGATGAGCAGGGATGAGGCACTGGATATTCTCGGACTGACCAAAGATTCAGATGAAAAAGAGATTAAAGCCGCTTATAAAAGACTTATGAATAAAATTCATCCAGATCATGAAGGGTCAGAGGGCCTCGCCAGAAAACTGAACGAAGCACGAAAAACATTACTGGGGTATTAGACATGATTAGTATGGAATTCATGGACTGGTTTTCAGACACTGTAAGCAGCTCATTATTTTATCAGCTTTCAGTTATTTTAATAATGGCCGGTCTGGCCGGATTTCTGGCAACGATGCTGCGCCAGCCGATTATTATTGCCTTTATTGCAACCGGCGTGCTTCTTGGGCCTGATGTTCTTGGTGTGATGGGCGCGGTGGACGACAAATCCGCGATTTCAACGCTTGCGAATCTGGGAATTGCCCTTTTGTTGTTTATGGTCGGGTTAAAGCTTGATGTCTCTCTTATAAGGCGGCTCGGCGCAACCGCTATGATGGCGGGGACCTTACAGATTATTATTACGATGACCCTGGGAACCGGGATCTGTCTGGCTTTGGGCCTGTCACTGGTGCCGTCTCTTGCGATAGGGCTTGCCCTTTCGTTTTCAAGTACGATCATTATTGTCAAGCTGTTATCCGACAAGCGGGAGATTGAATCTCTATACGGCAAAATGTCTCTGGGTATTCTGATTGTACAGGATCTTGTCGTCATTCTTGCAATGGTCGGACTGAATGCGCTTTCGGCCGGGACCGGTATGGAGGGTTTGAATATCGGAAGTTTTGTAGGTATTTTTATCAAGCTTGGCGTAGTGATTGCCTTTATTACTGTATTTATCCTTTTCTGTGCCGATCCTCTTGCCCGCCGTCTGGCCCGTTACTCGGAACTGATGGTAATATTCGCCATTGGTATGGCGGCAACCATGGCCGCCCTGTGTCATGCTATCGGTCTCAGCAAGGAGCTTGGCGGGTTGCTGGCGGGTATGACCCTGGCCTCCACACCTTTCCGCACGATCATAGTGGCCCGTCTTTCGTCCTTGCGCGATTTTCTGCTTGTGTTCTTTTTTGTCGGGCTGGGCTCCCAGCTTTCTCTCGGCACAATAGGAAGCCAGATCCAGGATGCCCTTATCCTTTCTGTTTTTGTCTTAATAATGAAGCCGGTTATTGTCATGGCGGTTATGGGCGTTCTGGGATACCGGAAACGAACAAGCTACATGGCCGGAATTACACTGGGACAGATCAGTGAGTTTTCGATGATATTCGCTGCGCTTGCCGCAACAACGGGTATCATGAGCACGGGTGAAGCCAATCTTGTGACCCTGGTCGGTTTTATAACCATCGGTGTTTCAACCTATCTTATGATTTATGCGCCTTATTTTTACAATATTCTTGAAAATGCTCTGGAGATATTTGAACGCAAACAGCTTATCAAAACTGATGAATTTCCGGAGGAAAAGAAAATTCACGGCTATGACGTCTTTATTTTTGGAATAGGCCGTTATGGAACGTCAATGGCGAGGGAATTTCAAAATTACGGCGCAAAAGTTCTGGCGATTGATTTTGACCCCGAAGCCATAAAGCATGCACAAAAACAATCCATTGCAACGCTTTACGGCGATGCCTCGGACCCTGAGCTTCCGTCCCACCTGCCGTGTGATGAGGTGCATACGGCTGTAATCTGTATTCCGCATTCTTTGACGGGACCAATGATTCTGGATTCTCGGCGAACCCTGACAAAGGCGTTACGCGCATCAGGCTTTACCGGTCATATCGCGGTTATCTCGCACAAGCCCGAAGAGGAAAAGGAAGAATTCGAAACAATTGGCGCGGATATTATTCTTAACCCCTATGAGGATGCCGCACGGGAAGGGGCTGAACGCATTGTGAAAATACATAGACAGGAAACACAGGAAGCGGGCAGCAGTGACGATGCAAAAGCCAGTAAAGTGGCCTGAGCGCATTATCGGTCCTCACCCATTTTCAGGGCATTAATGAAAGCTGACTGGGGAATTTCGACATTGCCGTACTGGCGCATCTTTTTCTTACCCTCTTTTTGCTTTTCAAGGAGTTTGCGTTTACGGGTCACATCGCCGCCGTAACATTTTGATGTGACGTCCTTCCGCAGGGCGCTTAATGTTTCCCGGGCAACAATACGGCCACCGATAGCAGCCTGGATAGCGATTTTAAACATTTGCCGCGGAATCAGTTCTTTGAGGCGTTCGCAAAGCCCGCGTCCTCGGAATTCCGCCTGGCTGCGGTGCACGATCATGGCCAGTGCGTCCACCGGTTCGTCATTCACTTTGATTTCCATTTTGACCAGATCGTTTTCGGCATAGCCTGAAAGCTCGTAATCAAAACTCGCATAGCCCCTGCTGATTGATTTCAGGCGGTCATAGAAGTCGAAAACCACCTCGTTGAGGGGAAGTTTGTAGACAAGCATAGCGCGATCTCCGGCATAGGTGAGGTCCTGCTGCTCCCCGCGTTTGTCCTGGCATAGCTGAATAATACCTCCCAGATAATCATCCGGAACGAGAATTGTCGCCCTGATCCAGGGTTCCTCAATATGATCGATGCGCATGGTGTCCGGCATATCAACGGGATTATAAAGCTCGATCATTTTACCGTCTGTCATGTAAACGTGATACACAACGCTGGGTGCCGTGGGAATGAGATCAAGGTTATACTCCCTCTCCAGCCTCTCCTGAATAATCTCCATATGCAGAAGCCCCAGAAAGCCGCAGCGGAAGCCAAGGCCAAGCGCCTGGCTTTGTTCCGGTTCGAAATGCAGGGCCGCATCGTTAAGTTTCAGTCGGCCGAGTGCATCTTTCAAAGTCTGATACTGACTCGAATCTGCAGGAAACAGGGAGCAGAACACCATGGGCACGGAAGGTTTAAATCCTGGCAGACGTTCGGCGCATTGGCGCTTTTCTTCGGTTATCGTGTCACCAACCTGAGTTTCTTCGATGTCTTTAATCGCGGCGGTGATAAAACCCATTTCCCCCGGGCCGATTTCATCAATAATAACAGGTTTGGGAGTGAACATACCGACACGGTCGATTTCTCGGATGGCGCGTGTATTCAGAAACTGGATTCTTTGGCCTTTGCGCAGTTTCCCATCAATGACGCGGACCAGAATCACCACGCCGAGATAGGCATCGTACCAGCTGTCAACCAGAAGGGCCTTGAGCGGTTTGTCCGCTTCGCCCGACGGCGTGGGCAATTTCTTCACAATGGCCTCCAGAAGGGCGTCAACACCAAGCCCGGTCTTGCCGGAGACTTCCAGGGCATCTTCTTTTGGCAGTCCCACCACATCCTCCACCTGCTGCTTGATCCTTTCAGGTTCCGCGGCAGGCAGGTCAATTTTATTCAGAACTGGCAGAATTTCATGATCTGCGTCTATGGCCTGGTAAACATTGGCCAGGGTCTGCGCCTCAACCCCCTGCGATGCGTCAACAACCAGGATGGACCCTTCACACGCGGCAAGCGAGCGGCTGACTTCGTATGAAAAGTCAACATGCCCCGGAGTATCCATGATGTTCAGTTGATATTCAATACCGTCCCCAGCTTTATAGGCAAGACGCACAGTTTGCGCCTTGATGGTAATACCCCGTTCACGCTCGATGTCCATGGAATCGAGGATCTGATCTTTCATCTCCCGTTCTTCAAGGCCGCCGCACATTTGAATCAGACGGTCGGCAAGTGTTGATTTGCCGTGATCAATATGTGCAATTATGGCAAAGTTGCGGATGTGCTCAAGCGGTTTTGTCATGCTGCATATTTAGAGATTTTCGGCCGCCCGGGCAAGTGGGAAACTGCCAATGTCATAAAACCCCGGGTCTTTTTTCATGGAACGCGAATTGAATAATATTTGTTGGAAGCATCGGCATTTGATATCATACCTTATGAAACTTGGAAATTCACAAAGCGTATGGGATTAATATGGCATCTGACGAACTCGACGGCAAATACATAATAACAACAACGACAAATTATGATGGCCCTTTCCAGAAAAAAAGCGATGGAGAGACCCGGATCGTTAACGGCCAGACGCACAGAAGAGATGAGGCCAACTGTATATGGACGAGTACGTTTACAATTCTCAATGACCAGGAAGTGGAAATGATTTCAACTGTCGATCCGTCCGAGGCGGATGACGATTTTGCCCTGACCAGGGAAAACGGTATGCCGACAGATGATGCAATTACGTATAAAACAAAGCTGAAACTTATTCGGAAAGACGATAAAATACAAATGTCCGGAAAGATAAACTATGGCGATGAAATCACTTTTCTGACCCTAAGAAAAATCGGAGAAGCCGAAGAAAAAGAAAACCAGTCGGCAAGCGGTTAAAACTGGAATTTTTTTTCCACGGCTCTGCCTTGGTTTACAAGGGTTATAACAATATCCTTTCCGTCAACGAGATCCGATAAATCCTCCTCAAGACCCTGCGACGGGATTTTGAATATCGCCTGTGTACCTTTTTCATTCTCAAATTTCAGCTCTGGCGGACTTGCCAGGTATATTCCGGGGATTTCAACGAAAATATCGGTGTCTGCAAACCCTCTTTGATCGAATGCAGTCACAATCAAAGCCTCTTTACCTACAACAACGTTTTCTATACCTGTCCCCGGAAGTCTGTCCCGAAAAGGTAAAGCCTGTTTTGCCTTTTCGATAGTCAATGTGTTTTCAGACATTGTGGGTGTTGTTTGAGATGAGTTCTGAGGGATTTCAAGATGAACGGACATGGTTTGCGGTATGCAAATATCTTTGCACACCATCGCCTTTAAAGTCAGGTCGAGTTTTATATCCTCTTCACTTTTAACGGGTGTTATGCGCACAGGCAAAACCACTCTGTCAAAATATACGAAATTTTGAAATCCTTCCGTCTCGTACCGCTTTGGGACCGGCCAGCTAACAGTCGCGGATTTTAAGTTTTCTGAATTTTCCCAGTCAAACTGGGGAGGCAGCCCGATATCACCGGGTGTACGCCAGTATGTATGCCACTCCGGCTCCAGAATAATTTCAACAGCCGCGTCTACTGTTTCCATATTTTTTGTTATACTGTTTTGTGCACTGAGAAGTCGTGCCTTGATATACTTATCCTCTGACCATGCCGAGGTTTTGGCAAATGCTTGACTGGAAATTACAAATAATAATACACATACATATATAATTTTTGTAATTCCCGAAAACGGACTTGCGAATAAACAGGGAAAGAATGTTCTGGTATTATTAGTATAAGTTGGTTTCATTTATTAATTTATTCAATTAGCCACTGATATTTGAATTTTATCTTATAATATTAATTTATAACGTATTTTTTTAGAGAGCTAAATGCAAAAACACTCTGAACCGGGCAAATCAGATCATGAAAAAATGGATGACGGTTATCTGACCGGAAAGCTTTTGCTGGCAATGCCCGGTATGCAGGACAAGCGTTTTCACAAGGCCGTGATTTACGTTTGCGCTCATGATAAAAACGGCGCGATGGGCCTTGTTGTTAATCACACAATGCCGGATGTCAAGTTTAAAAGCCTTTTGAAGCAGCTGGATATCGTCAGCGAACGCCAGCCTGCGGTTAAAGACATTCCGATAATGAGCGGCGGACCGGTGGAAACAGCACGGGGATTTCTCCTGCATTCAAACGATTTCAAACAAAAAGATACCGTTATTGTCAACGATGAAATCAGCGTTACAGGAACAATTGAAGCCTTACAGGATGTCGTTAACGGGCAAGGGCCCAGAAAAATGCTTTTTATTCTGGGTTATGCAGGCTGGCAGGCGGGGCAGCTGGATCGTGAAATCCATGAAAATGCCTGGCTTTCGCTTGATGCGGATCAGGACCTGATTTTTAATACCGATTTTGCCAGTAAATGGGACCGGGCCATCGGAAAGCTTGGAATAGACCCTGCAATGCTGTCTTCAACCGCAGGCCGGGCCTGAAAAGTCTGCCCTTTTATTTTTTCGTTTATCTGTAAAGCGCCCTTACATTTCCCCCTTTTTCGGTATATGCGGTAAAGATGGTCTGGACCTGATTGCCAAGCTGACGGATAAAAGAGTCTATTTTCTCACTGCGTGCGATTTCTTTTAATCCGCCGTGATAGTCAGGTGCGGTGGCAACGAATAATACCCTGTCTGCAGACATTTTTCGTTTTTCGATTGTAATCAGCGGTGTGTGGCTGGCGTCCTGTTTAAAGGAAATGTAATAGCGTCCGTTAATTTCGGCAAAGCTGAAATCTTTAAACAGGCCTTTGTATACATAGGTGCTGTAAATCTGGAATATTGAATTGAATTCCCTGCGGGAATACCCGATACGCTCCCTGAAAGAGGTGCGGCTGCGTTTATCAATAGTCATGATTTCAGTGTATCACTAATTGAAAATATAACAAAATATGCGCCGGATTGGGAAGTTCGTGAATTCTTGACGTTTCCCGGAATTGCTGATAATTAATATCAACGCTCGTGCGGGTGTAGCTCAATGGTAGAGCCCCAGCCTTCCAAGCTGGTCGTGAGGGTTCGATTCCCTTCACCCGCTCCATTGCAAAAACATGACCGGTACTATTGTCTTCTTCGTCTTAACAAGACATACAACGCACCTTCCCCGCCGTGTCTGGGTTTGGCCGGAACGGCTTGTAATATCCAGGGTCTGAAAGCCGGGTCCGAAAGCCACTGGGGAACCTTAGCCCTTAAGACTCCGCGGGTATGAAACATATCGCGATCCGGCCCGTTTAGTGTACCGGTCGATCCCTTTCCGGTTATTACCATGACGCATCGCATTCTTGAAGCATGGCTTGATGCAATAAATTCTAAAAGGGCGGCATGTGCCTGATCTCTGGTCATGCCGTGAAGATCGAGCTTTGCCTCTACCGGGATCTGACCCCTCTGTAATCTTTTAAGGGTATTGCGGTCAATTTCTGTTGAAAGCGGTTGTTTTATTTCCGTCCTGAAATCCTGACCGGTGGTATCCGTTGTCTGCTCTTCAGAGATTTTAAGTGTTGTCTTACCGGAGGCTTCTTTCCCTGTATTTTTTACAAAGACTGCGTTTCGGGTGAGGATTGCCGGACTGTGTTCTTCACGCTCGATGGGTTTTACACCGCTTTTTACCGCGTTCCACAGATCGTCGTCATTGTGTTTGCAGTCTGTATCTTTTACTTTGTCTTTTCCGGGCTTTTTTTTGCTCATTTGATCAGGAATTGCTCTGTTCACGTTTTTACAAGTATACTTATCATATAAGGATAAGCCTGTGCCCTGAAAATGAGTTATTGTGTTTTTAAAGTTAAAGATAGTTTACACATTATCTGCTTACTGCTTGGCCTGTATTGCATATCGGGAATAGTATCTGAAGCCCATGCACGTGAGGAATTGCGGTCATCATCCGATAATGAAATTGTTTTTGCCTTTCACAAACTGGCTGGAAAACTGCCGCCTATAGATGAAATGGCAGAGGATACCCAGGCTTACAAGGATGCGCCCCGGGCCGGTAAACAGATTGTTCTGGATAAGCAGAAACGCATTTTGATCCGCCAGTTCGAGACTTATGATCCTGAACAGGAATTCATCATAATAAAGATTCCGGTAAGTGTTTATTTCGAGCATGATCACCCGGCCGGTGTGCACCTCGGTTTCCAAAACCCCGAAAACGTTTATTTTCCCTACACCGTGGGTGATATGGATTTTGCACTCATCCCTCATGGCATTAACAAATTCAAACATATACCGCTTTCGCAGGAGCAAACGCGTAAGATGGAAGATATTGTAGACGATAACCAGGTGATCCTTGTCATGCGCATGAAACCCGTGCAGGCGGACGGATCGGCCCCCATGACCATCGGCGGCAACGAATACTGGCTCTTGATGGGGAATCTTACGACACTTGATATCCAGGATTCGCGGGAAAAGACCCTTTGGCAATACCGGCACCCGTCTTATCAGGAGGAGAAAAAACAACTGGGAGAGGATGATGTTTTCTGGCTTCACCAAAGATAAGGCCTGGAGTATTATTGTTGAGGGTTTAAAGGGCAGAGTTAGGGACTTGTAAAAATATGGAAACATATTTCAGGGTTAACAAACCAAATCTTAGACTTACGGAACATATCGATACCCAGAGTGCAGTAACCAGAAAGCAGGAGCCGAAAAAGGAAAACAGGCCCCGGCAGAAGGATCGGCCCCACATGTTCGGTGAGGATATAACAGACGTATCACTTGATGCGCTGATAACCCTTCTTCTGGACCTTGAAAAAAAAGCGAGCGGGGAAACATCTGAGGAAACGGACACTAATCAGTACGGAAATTCCGCTGCCGCTCGTCCGGAAATGAAGGAATTTCAGGAAAGGACGCACCAGTTCGGCCCGGCCGATCCCGGAAAAGTATCCAAGGCAGTTTATGCCTATACGCATACGGCCGAATATTCAAAGCGTGAGGGCCAGACCGGGTCGCATCTATCGCATCCTGAGTCATACTCCGGGGATACTGAAGCAGGGGGCCCAGAACAAAAACCAGAATACAAACCAGAACACCAGGACGCAATCGATATCAAACATGTCCGTCAGCTTTTGTCAAAAGCCTATAAACTCAAAGAAAAAGAAGTCGAACATGTCTCTTTCGTTGAAGGGCATTCCTTTCTGGAGAGTCTTGAAAATGCAATCGATAAGGCACTTGGCACGCCTACTTCCGGCTAAGTTCCCTGCGGCGCATCGGCATGGAATCAATAAGGCTGTTAATTTCGGCCACGGATACAGGCTTATCAGACCTGAGTTTAATTTCGCCATCTTTACCGAGAAGATAAAGAGCAAATTCATCCATCGGTGCGTCGAGATAATCTCTCATTCCCTGAGGCGTTCCAACATATTTAAAAGCATCATACGTTTCCATGTCAGGCCCGTGGATGGAAAAGCGGTCTTTATCTACCGTTATAATTCGGACGTCTCTTTCATCAAGCGCAGGCGCATGGCCTGTTAAATTACTGACCTGTTTCTGAAAATCGGCATCGTCAGGGTAATATGTGAAAAGCACAACAAGTCTGTTTGACCACTGCCACGTTGAAAACGGACTTTGCATGGCCGTGCCCTCGCGTGATAAAAAGAAATTAAAACTGAATAATAGACATATAAAAATTAATACCTTTTTCATCGCACTTATTATTTCAATATAATTTAAATAAAATAATATTATGCATCGCACCCTGATATGCAAATAATTAATCCCTATTTGAGAAGCTTAATTTGCCATACAGCCTGTGATAAAATAATATTTCAAACAGAATAGAGGCCTCAGATGACAGACGATACAAAGGAAAACGACAAAAGCGAGGACATGGAGGACGAAGATACCTCTTCCGCCCCGAGTTCCAACATGCGGAAATTAATGATCATGGCGGGTGTTCCGGTCATCGCCCTTATAGGGATTTTAGGCGCCCTGTATGCAACCGGAATTCTGGACGGCTTTCTTAAAAGCTCTGATGATCCGGAACAGGTGGAGCAAAGTGCCGAGAACGGCCAGAAACTTGAAAAACGTCAAAGATTCGTGTTTCTCGAAATTCCCGACATGATTGTAAATCTGAGCAGTTCGGACGCACAGACACGGTATTTGCGTCTGAGTGTACAGATAGAACTCGCATCCGAAAGGGACAGGGCGGTTGTCGAGCAGGTTATGCCGCGCGTTATTGACCAGTTTCAGACATTCCTGCGCGGAATGCGTGTTGAAGACATGAAAGGATCTCCTGGAATATACAGGCTTCAGAAGGAACTTATCGCCCGCGTAAACACGGCTGCCTACCCTGTGGAAGTTGAAGATGTATTATTTCAGGAAATTTTAATCCAGTAATGGTAGAATAAAAATATAAGAAGAAAACTTAAAAAGGGTACCTATGAGCGACACTGAGGACGAAACGGAACAGATGTCCGACGAGGAACGCGCCATGATGGCGGAATGGGAAGCCATGGCCGATGATGAGGGAGGAGGCGACGACACGTCCGGAAGCGAGGATGTCAGTGCAGATGACGGGGGCGAAGGCGGCGAGGAAGATTCCTTCGATATGTTCGGAGAAGATAACGAAACCGGGGCCCGTGTTCTTAACCAGGATGAGATCGACAGCCTTCTCGGCTTTGATGACGAGGGGGATGAAGACGGTGAATCCTACGGTGTAATGGCTCTTATTAATTCTGCGCTTGTTAATTACGAGCGCCTGCCGATGCTGGATATCGTTTTTGACCGTCTTGTACGGCTCATGTCCACATCATTGCGAAATCTGACAACGGATAATGTCGAGGTTTCGCTGGACCAGGTGTCAACGGTCCGCTTTGGGGATTATATGAACTCAATCCCCCTTCCGGCAATGCTTTCCGTGTTCAAGGCCGAGGAATGGGACAACAACGGCCTTCTTGTGGTGGACAGCGCTCTTATATATTCGATTGTTGACGTTCTGCTTGGCGGCAGGAAGGGAACACCGGCCATACGTGTTGAAGGACGACCGTATACAACAATTGAAACAAAGCTGGTTGAGAGAATGATTGAAGTGACGATCAGTGATATGTCTTCCGCTTTTGATCCGCTTTCGCCTGTCAGTTTTTCTCTTGAAAGAATGGAAACAAATCCGCGTTTTGCCGCCATTACCCAGACCGGGAACGCATGTATTCTGGCCAGGCTCAGGGTCGATATGGGTGACAGAGGCGGGCGCATAGAAATATTGATCCCGTACGCGACACTCGAACCAATCCGGGAACTGCTTTTACAGATGTTTATGGGGGAGAAGTTCGGGCGCGATACGATATGGGAAAGCCACCTTACAAATGAACTTTATCAGACTTCGGTCAATTTAAGTGCCGTTTTGGGAGAAAAAACTGTATCCCTGGACGATCTTTTGAACTGGCGTATTGGATCCCAGATTATATTTAACACAAAGGCTGAAGATTTTATCGAGCTTAGATGCGGGGATTTTGCCATGTTTCGTGGCCCTGTCGGGCAGAAGGAGGAGAGCATCGCCGTTCGGGTTGAAGAATATATTGAGCCGAAGGAAGAAGATTACTAATGGAAATTATAAGTTTTGCTATCGACGGCGTTATTCTTGCGCTTTTGGGCGTGACGATTTTTTATGCAGGACGACTTTCAACCGCCTTAAAAAATTTCCGGGAGGGCCGCAAGGAATTTGAGACGGTTTTAAAAAGTCTGGATGAGAGTATAGCGGCCGCGCGCAACTCAATACACTCGCTTCGCGAGATAACGGAAGATGCCGGACATGATTTACAGCTCAAAATCAACGAATCCAGGTCAATCTCAGAGGAACTTCAGCTCGTTAACGAGGCCGCGCAAAATCTGGCAAACCGGCTTGAAACACTTGCAACCTCCAGAAGCCGGAACGCAGAAAGCGATGCAAAGCGCCCGCAAAAACCCCTTGAACTTGGCGTAAACACAAAAACAAGAAAACTGGAGAAGGACAATCCGGATTTTTCTTTGAACACCCATGAAAAAGAAAAACAAAAATACGACAATCAGGATACAGATAACACCAAAGAGATAATGAGCAAGGCCGAAAAAGATCTGGCAAGCGCTCTTCAAAAAATGAGAAAATAAAATATGAAGTTGTTTGAAAACATTAGAATTTTGCCGGTTTTTATTGCAATTGCGGTTTTTGCATTTGTATTTCGCGCAGGTGAACTGGCGGTAAATATAAACGCCTGGGCGCAGGGGCTGGAAACGGACCGGATAAATCAAGACAACAGCGGGAATAGTACAGAAAATCTGATGGAGACGGCGCAGTCAGATACCGGGGGTATGGATGCTTCAGATGATGAAATATCCCTGGGCAATCCGGATGTGAACGATACCGATGCTGAATCCGTTAACCTGGATACACTGGACAGCGAGGTTACATACAGAAACGTACAAAAAGAGCTGAGTGATGATCTTAAGGACAGACGAAAAAGAATAATAGCTGCCGAAAGGGAACTGGCACGTAAAGAGGCACTTTTACAGGCTGCGGAAAAAGAGCTTGATCGAAAATACCGTGAGCTCTCAAATTTAAGAGATGAAATCAAAAGCCTTCTGGAGCAACATTCTGAAGAGGAAGAAAAAAGAATTATGCGGCTTGTAAAAATCTATGAAGGGATGAAAGCTGACGACGCCGCGAAAATTTTCAATACACTTAATATAGATGTTCTGCTGGATGTCTTTTCAAGGATGTCTGAAAGAAAGATGTCTCCTATTCTGGCTGAAATGACAACCGAAAAAGCCCGGGCCTTAACAACGCTTCTTGCCACAGAAAATAAAATTCTGGAGTTCAGCGAAGACAACCCGCAATAGCGTGTTCAAAATTAGGGCTTTATTTTAAGCCCAAATCAAAATACTATGATTTCTGGAATGAATATTACTAATTAAGCTTCAAATAAGGGGCAGTGGGTTTTCACCGGTTTCCTATCTATGTATGTCAATTTTTCTTGAATGGTTTTTATATTATAGTTTGATTAATAATTTTGAGTTCATAATGGTTTGTAACAAAATATTTCAGTTCTAACTTCATTAGAAATTCAAATAATGTAAATTGGGAGTGGACAAAGTGGCAGTTGATAAAAATATACAGATCCTGATTGTTGATGACTATAAAACCATGCTCAGGATAATAAAAAACCTTCTGAAACAGCTTGGGTTTAATAACGTCGATGAGGCAACCGACGGCTCTATGGCTCTTGAAATGGCCAATAAAAAAGAATACGGGCTGATCATTTCCGACTGGAACATGGAACCCATGTCCGGTCTTGAGCTCCTTAAATCCGTAAGGGCAAGCAGTGAGGGAAATCCAAACGTTCCTTTCATTATGATCACGGCGGAAAGCAAGACTGAGAATGTCATCGCCGCCAAAGAGGCAGGAGTAAACAACTATATTGTTAAACCTTTCAACGCGGAAACGCTTAAAAACAAAATCGCAGCCGTGTTAGGTGATTTTTAACATATATGGCATACTATGTAATATTTTGAGTTGCAATAAGAGACGGTAAAAATCATGCAATCTAAAGACGACAAAAATAAAGCTGAAACTTTTGACAGAGATAAAGTTGTAAATATTATCAACTCTGTGATTTTGAAAATAAGGGATCAGGAAAACGAAGAAATAAAATCCCTTCATGGCGAATTAACAAATCTCAATAGTATTATCGAAGATGCCAGACGTGAAATCAGCACGTCCACACCGGGAGATATTCAAAACAAATATATTCCAACCGCTGCCGATGAACTGGATGCCGTTGTCAAGGCAACCGAGCAGGCGACAGGAGACATAATGGATGCTGTTGAGATCATTGAAACCCTCGCTGAAAACCAGCTGGAAGGAGAGGTGGCCGAAAAAGTAGCAGGTGCGGTTACGAAAATTTACGAAGCCTGCTCCTTTCAGGATATTACCGGCCAGCGTATTAATAAGGTTACAAGTGCCCTTCAACAAATTGAATCCAAAGTTATAAAACTGCTCGACATTGTTGGCAAAAAAGTCCCCGGCATGACAGATGGTGAATTGAACAGGGTTTCGATTAATAATCCCGATGAGCACGCATTGGCGCAAGGACCGCAAATGCCTGGCAGATCAATAACTCAGGATGATATTGATAAGCTTCTGGAAGATTTTGAATAATCTTCTGAAATCACAGTCTTTAAAGACAGTTATGAAATGAGGGCCGAAAATGGCCGGGCAGATTTTATCACTTTCTATATTTATTATCCTGCTTGCCTTTTTTCTTGTTCTGAATACTCAGGCGCAGTTTGACGAAGGGCGTTCGGGTCCTATCCTCGAGAGTCTTGAAAGAACGTTCGCGGCCAAGTTTGAAGCGGCAGAGCAGACAAAACCGGCAAGTGTTCCGGATGTAACCTCCGGAAGAGGAGACGGTGATTCGTATGAAAGAATTGAGGCGCTTTTCCGTTCCAGAATTCCGTCCGCCACAGCCAGAAGAAGCTCACGCACAGGTGTTCTTATAGTAACGGTGCCCTTTGCAGACCTTGAAAGTCTGATTGTCGGTGATGAAAATTCAGGTCCGGGTTCTGATAGTAATGACTCCGCTCAAAACAAAGAGCTTATCCTCTCCGCAATCAATATTCTTGATCATGATGACCCGGCACGAAAACTTCAAATGGATATTATTCTTAATCTTGATTATCATCCTCAGAAAATCGGCGGTCCTTATACAAGGAATGACACTGAAAAGGAAAGCCCTTTAAGAAAAATATCAAAAATCGCCGAGCGTTTTGAAGAAAAAGGAATGCCTGTAAATTTGCTGAATATAGGATTACAAAAAGGGGAAAAAGAAACGGTGGACATCATATTCCGCCCTTACAAACCGTATCTTGAAAATATTTAGAGCTAAAATTCGATGTTTAACATGAATGATTCAAATAAAGGTGCGCCCGTCTGGCTGATATCATTTACAGATCTGATGGCGCTCATGCTGACATTCTTTGTTCTGATCTTTTCCATGACCAAGCCGGAGCCCAAAGCGTGGGAGGATTTAAGAACAACATTTTCAAAAGAATTCGGCACGGAATACGGATCTTTGGGATACAGAGCTGAACAGGAATATATAACATTACCCAAAGTCACTTTTAATCATGGGGACCAACTTGAATATCTTAGCCCGGTTTTAAAATCCCAGTTTCAGGAAAATCCGGTACTTGACCCTATTGAAATCAGTAATCAGGGAGACCGGTTGCTTCTTTCCCTTGACCAGTCGATTCTCTTTGATACGGCAAGTGCGGAACTGAAGCCGGAAGGAAAAGCTGCGTTAAAGGCGTTAACGCCTGTCCTGAGCCAGTTATCAAATGCCATTGAGGTTGCGGGCCATGCCGATCCGCGTGCCGTGAATGAGAATGCCGGGTGGGGTTCCAACTGGGCCCTTTCCCTGGCAAGGGCGGCTTCTGTTGCCCACGAGCTGTATCAAAACGGTTACAACCGGGAGTTTCGGGTTCAGGGATTCAGCTCCACGCGTTATCAGGAGCTGCCGGAAACACTTGATGAAAAAAAGCGCTTAAGTCTCGCGCGGCGGATTGATATCATTATATTGAATAATGACGGGTCGATATATGAGGCCCTTGGTTTTGTCCGCTAACATTACAAGTATGACACCTTGAAACACAAACTGAAAATATGTCTCGCCTGCGTCCTTGGCTGGCTTTGCCTGGAAACTTTTAACAGCCCCGCGTACGCGGAAGGTACGATCAGGAGCGCCCGTAAAGATGATTATACACGCCTTGTAATCGACTGGAC
Organism: uncultured Pseudobdellovibrionaceae bacterium; assembly: GCA_964384335.1. Taxonomy (GTDB): domain Bacteria; phylum Pseudomonadota; class Alphaproteobacteria; order Micavibrionales; family Micavibrionaceae; genus JAUICS01. Next base: position 16,178 of record CAYLKN010000007.1, on the reverse strand, counting down.
TTCGGCAGTTCCCTACACGGTTCAGGTATCCGGAAGCAGCGGCGAGACAAAAACCGTCACTGTCACGTTTAAAACAGACAGGCCCCTAACAGAACCCGTTTCTGCAGATATCCGTAATCCCAATCTTAAATCTCTGGAACTTTCCGGTGATACGGAGCAACCATCACTGGAAGCTGTGGTACCGTCAGGAAGTGAAATCCGGCATTTCCAGATTGGTGACCGCGTGATTATTGATCTTTACGATCCTCCTACAGGTCCGGTAACCTTTAGTGCACAAAACAACTTACCACCTGCAAGCCGTGCCAAACCGGCCGAACCCGGAAAACCGCAAACAAATCCCGAATCACAAATACAGGCCGCACCTTCTGACCAGCCGGATCAGACAAACGTGGAAAGCGAAGATACCCGGGGCCAGGAAAGCATATCCTCTATAGACGTTCAGGCTCTTGAGGAAACGGGTTTTGCAGAGCCGGTGAGTCCGGACGGGTATTCCATAACCGAGCCGCATGTCATCCGCATTTCCGCAACACAAAGTCTTGGACTTGCGGCTTATAAAAGATTTGGGAATTTATGGATTGTTCATAACCAGCCCGACAATAATATTCCTCCCGAAATTCTCGGTCCGGAAAAAGAAAAAGTCCCTGAATTCGAGATATACTCTCTTGATGATGCGGCTTTATTCAAATTACAGCTCCCCTCAAACAGTCATGAGGTTTACAGTGAGGGAGGAACACTTCTCTGGCGTCTTATTATTACGCCCGACGAACCGCCGGCAAGGCAGGATGTTGCGCCCGAACGCCGTTTCGGCAATGCAGAGGAAAGCCAGGCCGCTCTTTTCTGGCCACTACGGTCCATTCGTGATCTCGTCACATATACCGATCCGGTTACCGGGGAAACAGTTTACGCGGCCCTTGTTACCGATTCTGCTGATTTTGCAGGAAGGAAACGTGACTTTGTTGAACTTGAACAATTCAACAGTGTTGCCGGTGTTACGATATCAAGCAAAATCGATAATCTTGGCGTCCGCTCTACCGGTACCGGATTGGTCGTCTCAAAAGAAGGAGGACTGGCCCTGACGAAACAAAGGGACCTTAAAACCCGCATACTGGAAAAAGATGAAGAGATTGAGGTCGATGAACAAAGTGCCGATGAAGATGTCAATGAGGACTCCCGGGAATTCAGAAGGATTTTCAATTTTGAACGCTGGCTTATGGGCGGTCCAAACGATGTAATTAAAAATGAATTCATTCTTCTTTCAGGTTTGCGGGACAGAGATAAAACTGGACAGATTGAAGATCTACTGGCCCTTGCAAAACTAAATCTGTCAAACCATCGCGCAATCGAGGCGCTCGGCTTTTTGGGTTATGCGCGCCAGGAATTGTCGAATTTGGATCAAAATGCCGAGTACATTGCCTTAAAAGGTGCGGCCAACGCGCTTGCAGGACGTTACAGCGAGGCTGTTAATAATCTTTTTTACAGCGGTCTTGATGATTATGACGAAATTCTTTACTGGCGTGCCATGGCCCTTGCAGGTGCGGGAGACTGGCAGCAGGCTGCGGAGGTTTTGCCGAAGAATATATCCCTAGTTCGCAATTATCCGTATACACTCAGGCACAAGGTCGCTCTCCCGCTTGCAGAAGTGGCGCTGCGCGATGGCAATGTCGAACTGGCGGAGGAGTATCTTTCCATCCCGAAATCCATGAATTCGCAACTTTCACAATTTGACAAGGCGGAACTGGATTATTTGTCTGGTGAAGCACACCGGCAACGCGGAGAAATCGACAGAACCATTTTCCTGTGGGAGCCACTGGCCGAAAGTCTTGATAAACTATACCGTGTCAAAGCCGGGTTCGCACTGACGCGTCTTTTATACGACGAGGGAACGATCACACTTGATGAAGCCATTGAACGTTTGGAAACATACCGCTTCAGCTGGCGTGAAGATATTCTGGAGACACGTATGAATTATCAGCTTGGAATGCTTTACATCGAACAAAATGATTATCTCAAAGGGTTAAGTATTCTGAAAAGAGCCACTCTTCTCACGCCTGAGGCTCCTATTGCCGAAGAAATAACCGGGGTGATGGCGGAATCCTTTCGGGACATTTTTATGACAGACAAGCTTGACAAGCTTCCGCCTCTGGAAGCCATTGCTGTGTATCAGGAATTTCAGGAACTGACGCCGCCGGACAAAACCGGCGATGCGGCTATTTCAAATCTTGCGGAACGCCTGGTTGAAGTCGAGCTTCTGGGTCAGGCTTCGGATTTGTTCAATTACCTTATCAACAGTCGTCTGGAAGGCAAGGAGGCGGCGCAGACCGCGGCGCGTCTGGCTGCGATCTATCTCATCGATGCCTTGCCTGACAAAGCTCTGGAGGCCTTAAAAAAAGCGAAAACGATCCTTGCCCGAAAAGAAGAGCGCCATCCGGAGCTTGAGGGGGATATAGAACTCCTTGAAGCCCGAGCGTTGGCGGATACGGGCAATGTCCAGGAAGCCCTTTCCAGGCTTTCACGTCTGCCACAAAATGAAGATGTTCTCAGACTGCGCGCCGATATTGCCTGGCAGGAGGGTCAGTGGATTACGGCCGCACGTTCGCTTGAACAACTCATCGCCAAGCAAAGAATATCAATACAGACAAACCTGACGACAGAACAGGCCAGCATGATTTTGAACTGGGCCGTGGCTCTGAATCTTGCCGGTGAAGACCGTGCCCTGGCAAGTCTGCGAAACCGTTTTTCAAGGGCCATGCAGGAAACAAACCGGTCCAAGCTTTTTGAAGTTGTTACAAGACCCCAGAAATCAAGCCGTTTGTCCGACCGGAATACTATCAATGCTTTGGTTACGGAAGTGGATCTATTCCGGAACTTCCTCGAAACATATCGTGAGACAAAACGCCTTCAGGCCGTATCAAATTAGTATTGTGCAGTTCATCTTTGATTTTTCTGAATATTTAGAATAAATTCCTTTATCTATCATATAAGTAACTGGGAATGTTTTAACGCAGACATGCCGTCATTGAAAGAAAAGCTTTCCGCCCTTGTTGGCGCAAAATTCCGCGAAATGGACCTTCCCGAAGACCTCGGGACAGTCCGGTTATCCGACCGCCCCGATCTGGCGCAATTCCAGTGCAACGGGGCAATGGCCGCCGCCCGTATTGCGAAAAAACCGCCACCTGAAATCGCAAAAACTCTTGTTACCCTGCTAAAAAACGATTCTGTCTTCAAGTCAGTGGAAATTGCGGGACCCGGTTTTATTAATCTTGTACTTGAGGACAGTGCACTGGCCGAATTTCTGGAAGAGATTTTTACCGACACGCGCTCTGGTGTAAAGAAATACTCCGATAATGAAAATGTCATTCTGGATTACGGAGGTCCAAATGCCGCCAAAGCCATGCATGTAGGGCATGTCAGGCCAACTGTAATCGGAGATTGTCTTAAACGGATATATAAATTCGCCGGATATAACGCGATAGGAGATGTTCATATTGGTGACTTGGGCCTTCAGATAGGGCAGATCATTGCCTATTTTGAAGACAAACACCCGGACTGGCCCTATTTTCATGACGATAATGAAAAACTTTATCCTGTGGAACCGCCATTTTCGTTTGAAGAGCTGGAAACCATATATCCCGTGGCCTCTGCCCGGTGCAAGGAGGACAGGGCGTTTCTGGAAAAAGCACGGCAGGCAACGGCGGACCTCCAAAAAGGACATAATGGCTATCTTGCCATCTGGCGGCATATTATGGATCAGTCCATAAAACATATGAAACAGAATTTCGATCGGCTGGACGTTCATTTTGAACTCTGGAAAGGCGAAGCCGATGTTGATCCTCTTATACCCGAAGTCGCGGAAGATATGACGAGAAAAGGAATACTTGTTGAAAGTGAGGGGGCACAAGTCATTCATGTAAAGGAAGACAGTGACAACAAAGACATGCCCCCTTTGATGTTCTACAAATCAAGCGGCGCCGTCACTTACGGCACAACCGATGTTGCAACCATTTACGACAGGATACAAACGTTTCCGGATCTGAAGCAGATTATATACATTGCCGACAAGCGGCAGACGCTGCACTTTGAACAGGTTTTCCGCGCATGCAGGAAGGCAGGCTATCTCGACGGCATTCATGTCCGGCATGTTGGTTTTGGAACACTGAACGGCCCGGACGGAAAACCTTTCAAAACAAGACAGGGCGGAACAGTGCGTTTGAATTCCCTGATCGATATGGCCATGGAAAAGGCACGCAAGCGTCTGGTTGAGGCCGAACTGGCCGAGGATTTTCCTGAGGCGGAAAGAGATAATATAGCCTGGTGTGTCGCACTTGCGGCGTTGAAATTTGCGGACTTGATCAATCAGCCGCATGTTGATTACATTTTCAATCTGGATCATATGACCCGTTTTGAAGGCAAAACTGGTCCTTACCTTTTATATCAGGCCGTGCGGATTCAGTCTCTTCTCAGAAAAGCGGAGGAAAAGAAATTCGAATTCAGTAAGGAAATACGTCTTTCTGACGCCATGGATCGTGATTTAGCCCTTATTCTTGCTGAATTTCCGGATGCATTCGACAGTACGTTTGTGCAGTTAAGCCCACATGTTCTTGCCGAATATGCATATAAGCTCGCCTCCGGTTTCAGCAGCTTTTACGGCAAGTGCCATATTTTAACTGAAAAGGACGAAGATGTTCGAAACGCGCGTCTCGCCCTGTCAAAACTGACACATACTATTCTAGTAAGGATACTGGACCTGATGGGTATACCTGTACCTTTACGAATGTAAATTAAGACTTTATGCGTTTTGATCGATAATCTGGCCGTTTGAATTTTGCCCGCCTGAGGCATTTTCCTCAGCCTCAATATCACTCGTTATTTTATCAAGCTCAAGCAAATCACCGAGAAAACTTGAATTTTCAAGATTTTCAACAGACTGCAGTACGGAAAGCTGAAAGGCGGATTCATTCACGGCTCCGAGTGAAGAGAGTGGATTTGTTGAAGCGCCGAATATGGAAGCGGCAGTCTGTGATACCCCTCCGCCACCTCCTAAAATAGAAGAGATCCCTCCTCCGCCTCCACCCGCATTTGCGGAAAGGACAGACGCAATCCCTCCACTCCCAGATGAAACGGAAGGCAGGGATGCTGCACCACCTCCTCTTGCCTGACCTAAATTTTGTAGAGACAGGGCGCTCGCTCCTGCAACTTGTCCAAGTGCCGCAACCATAAAACTCCTTTAAATGTTATAGTTTCAGGGTAACAGACAAGCCTGCGGTCTTAAAACCCCTCAGCATAAAATTTTTTTAAAGGCTTTAGATGGCAATAGGTTGAGTAACTCTTACAGGTATACACCTTTTTCAGCGAAAGGAGGGATACACACGAAAAGGTGCGTGTGCAACGTGAATCTCATGATTGTCCGTGCCTTATGTCCTGAATCAGGCCGTTATTTTCCTTTTAATCTTTGCCCATAATCCTTCATTTGCAGGCTGTATAATTTTTTGAGGCTGCTGGTACGGCTTCGCATTCCCTGCATTCGTTCCGGATACCATGTTCTGATAGGAGGCAGGTCGGCGCTTTAATGCCTGCTGTCCCTGGCTTTGTTGCTGTTTGTGGGTTTGTTGTGTCTGGCTTTTCTGGCCAGGAATTTGGCCATTTCCACGATATTTTGATGATGTGTTAGCCGCATTACGATCACCGACGTTCGTGCGCGGTACTGAAGATCCGGTCGCCGCTCCAGAGGCGTTTCCTCCGGATGAAGTCCCGCCCTGCCCAGAAACAGAGCCTGCCTTACCATTTTCAGCCTTTTGTGACTGAAGCTTAATCATTTTTTCATGCAATGCCTGTTGCTTTTTTTCCTCATCTTTTTTTTCACGCAGCTGGATCTTGCGCTTAAGCTCTTCAGCCTGTTGCTGCGAGTACTGACTTGTAATCAGCACCTGCTGAGCCTGTTTCTGCCAGTCATTGCGCTGCTCGCGCATGTCTTCAAGCTGCTCCTGCATTGCCTCAAGCTGTTTTTCGAGCATCTCCACACGCATTTTGTAGCGTTCCATCTCTATAATCTGTTCGGCACTAAAAACTTTTTCAGCATCCGCATTTCCATCGGCCGGGGCCGGGTTACCCGACTGCATCTGGACGAGCCCGTATACCCTGTCAAGCTCTGACGGATCGATTACACGGCGACCGTTCGCATCCCTTTCAAAAGATAGCTTTCCGGAATCCATGGCCCTCTGAATTGTGGATTTAGATTTCCCCGTTAACTCTGCAGCACGGGTTGCGCCGACCTTTGCCATGACTAACCTCGTTAAATAGTGTAATTTTTATTTTCAACTGAATATTTGTACCCTACTGATACAAAACGTCAAAAACAAGGAAATCTTGTAATTTAATATACGTTATCCCCAGAGCCGATCTCAGAAAGAAAGTTGTCTTTTCATACCTTCAATTTTGTATTGAGAAGATGAGAGAGTCGCTGCCACTGGGAGCCGGAGAAAAGATGCGCATAAATATAAGAAAGCCATCCTTTTTTACGCCAGTTTAAAAAGATCTCGTCGTTAAGCTCTGCTAACTTTTTCTCGTCAATGATTTTAAAGCCTGAAAAATTGATCTTCTTATCGTCATGAAGTTTTATCTCAGCCTGCCGCTCAACAAGCAGGCCCGATTCTGCCAGTTCCTGGGAAAAAGCCATGGTTTGCTGTGCCGCCGCATGGTAGGATTTACAAAATTCCAGGGCATTGTTTGAGAGTTCTGTGGGCTGTCCGCTGGCATCAAAAAATTTCTCCCCGCCGCCTTCTTCAACGATTGTGCTGTCCATATCGATACATAGAGAAAGCTGTTCGCTTCCCGGCATTTCAGAGAAGATAAACGGATATCTTCGTATATAGGCGGGAATATACGTGTTCTCAAGCCAGTTTCCATCCTCGTCAACAAAAAGGTTTTCATTGTCCCTAAGCCCCAGTATTGCCACAGGGGTCGCATTGTTGTCAGGGCTGAAAGCGATCGGATAAAAATGACAAATCTGGGGCATCTCGATGAGATTAAGAGGAACTGCGTTCACCTGACGGGTAAATGCCAGTCCGAAATTCTTTTTCATACCAAGATTCGTGTGTTTTTCCGAATCAAGCGGCACTGGATTTTTGTAAAACAAAGGCATTGTCGATGCACTTGCATCCGGTGCCGATTGTCCGTTTGTTGGATTACCTGTGAGGTTTACATTCTCATCTGCAGACATTAAATTCTCCTTGGTTTTCTAAAATCGGTTTTCTAAAATCCCATCTTATCTTTGCTTTTACAGATAACTTTAAAAAACCCTGGCTGTAAACCCAAATATGTAGCCAAACTTAATAAACCCTGCCTTTAATGTATTAAAATCAGGACCTTTTAAGAATGTTTTGCACCTGACCTTGACCTCAAACCGCGGATTGCTTAACTTAATAATACGTGTAAGTCAGTTTTGGACATTTTGGCTGTATAAATTGCAGCTATAATTCATTATATAAACGAAGGGTTTTTTTCATGGGTAGTGTAGCATTAACAGACTCCGATTTTGAAAATGAGGTTTTACAGTCCGATGTTCCGGTAGTGCTGGATTTCTGGGCGGAATGGTGTGCCCCTTGCAAGGCTATGGGGCCTATCATTGATGATATCGCGGATGAAAAACAAGACAACATCAAGGTCTTCAAGATGAATATTGATGAGAACCCGGATACCCCAACAAAGTACGGTGTGCGAGGTATTCCAACCTTTATGGTATTCAAGGACGGGCAGCTTCTGGACACCCGTGTCGGCGGCATGACAAAAGCGCAGCTTGAAGAATGGGTTGATGGAATACTTTAAATCCTGTGTCTGATATATATTCTTTTTCCCCCGCCCCCGCTATGGCCACTTTATAATGTCGCCATCTGATGAAAAGATTTTATCGTACCTGGCGGAAAGCGGTGAACCATGTACCAAAAGAGAGTTGGCGAATGCTTTCAGTATAAAAGGCGATGAGAGGATCGCACTTAAAGAGAAGCTGAAAGATCTAGAAGCATCAGGTAAAATCATAAAATACAAAGGCGGGAAATATACGGTTCCCAAGGCGCTGCCGAATGTTGGAGTGGTCGAAGTCACGGAAATCAGTTCTGATGGCGAAATCCTTGGCAAAGCAACGGATTACGTCCGAAACGGTGAAGAGGAGCCGGTAATTCTTTTTGTGCCTGATAAAAAAGCCTTTCCCCATCTCAAGACAAATGACCGTGTTCTTGCAAGGCTTCACCGGGTGGATAAAAACACTTACGAGGCGAAAGTCATCAGACGGCTTGACCAGCCCCAGAACAAGGTTCTGGGTATTGTTCAGAAAGCCCGGCACGAATTCAGGTTCAAGCCTATCTCAAAGCGGACGAAGTATGATTTCGAGTTGGCGCAAGGTGATCTGAACGGAGCCGTCCATAATGATCTCGCCCTTGCCGAAATCCAGCCTTTACGAGGGCTCAGACGTAAGAAGGTCCGTATTATCGATATCATAGGAACCTATGACAATCCAAAAGCAATAAGTATGATCGCCTTGCATGAAGCCGGATTGCGGGAGGAGTTTGGCGAACCTGCAATAAAAGAAACACGGAATCTCAAAACCCCGCCCCTTAAGGACAGACAGGACCTGCGCAGTGTTCCACTGGTTACAATAGACGGAGAGGACGCCAGAGACTTCGACGATGCGGTATTTGCGGAACCCGCGGATGACGGCTTTCATATCATCGTCGCCATTGCCGATGTTGCGTATTACGTCAGGCCCGGCAGCGCCCTTGACAAGGAAGCCTGGCACCGGGGCAATTCAACATATTTTCCCGACCGGGTTGTTCCCATGTTGCCCGAAAAACTGTCCAACGACATGTGTTCCCTGAGACCGGACGAAGACCGGGCAAGCATTGCCGCCCATCTCTGGATCGACAATCAGGGAAATCTGAAAAAATACAAGTTTGTGCGTGCCCTGATACGGTCTCAAGCCCGCCTTGTATATGAACAGGTCCAGGCCGCAAGGGATAATATTCTTGATGACACGACCAAACCTTTGAAAAAGAATGTAATCGATCCTTTATACGACGCCTTCACAATTCTGGACAAGGCGCGGCAACGACGCGGAACGCTTGATCTTGAAATTCCTGAAAAACAGGTTTTGATCGACGGCAACGGCGTTATGACGGGGATAAGAAAACGAACCCGTCTGGACAGTCACAGGCTTGTCGAGGAATTCATGATTCTGGCCAATGTGGCGGCAGCCAGTGCGCTCACAAAACAGGATGCACCCTGCATTTATCGTGTGCATGACAGTCCGGACTTTGAAAAGCTTGAGCGCGCACGTGATTTCCTCCAGGGTTTTAAACTTTCCCTCCCCCGCGGTCAGGTCACACGGCCCGGGGATCTGAACACGATTTTGAGTAAGGCCGACGAACATCCTTATAAACATCTGATACATGAAGCAATTCTGCGCTCGCAGTCCCAGGCCGTTTATACGACCGAGAATATCGGTCACTTCGGGCTTGCACTGACCCAATACGCGCATTTTACATCCCCCATACGGCGTTACGCCGATCTGGCGGTACACAGAAGCCTTATCAAAACTTTCGGACTGGGTCCGGACGGCCTTACCGAGGAGGAAGCCGCCCGCCTTGACGAGACGGCTGAGCATATCTCGGCAACAGAACGCACGTCGATAGAGGCGGAAAGAAATGCCGTCGATCGTTTTACCGCGCAATATCTGTCAGAAAGGATCGGTGCGGAATTCTGCGGGCGGATTTCCGGGGTTACTCGGTTCGGCCTGTTCATATCACTCGATGAAACCGGTGCAGACGGATTCGTCCCGATAAGGAACCTGAAGGAGGATTTTTTCCGCCATGACGAGAAAAATCATGCGCTGGCCGGCCAGCGCAGCGGTATCGTATATCGCCTTGGCGCACCGGTAACAGTGCGGGTGATAGAGGCCGATCCCCTTACCGCCGGAACAATTTTCGAATTAATGAACGCGGAAGACGGGGCCGATATTCCAGGCTTTGAACTAAAGGCGCGGAATACGGGGTACAAAAAAAGAACAAAGGAAACAAAAAGCCATCTTAAAAAGAAAAGCGCGAAATCGCATAAATCGGGAGTAAAAAGAAGCGGCATTAAAAGGCGTTAGTCCCCGGCCGTAAGAACCACAAAGGTATTACTTTGCAATGTCCCACGCTATATCAAACAGATTTCTTAAAAGCATTGAGAAATCTCTATCATCTATTAACCTCAGTTTTATCGGATCCTCTTTATAAATCAGACAAACTTTAGAGCTGTAAACGTAAATTGAACGATCTGTCATTTTGTTTTCCGGCAAACATTTATATTCTCCAAAATTTCTTGCGATCTTTCTGTTAGTATCATTTTCAGCGTGAAGTACCCTTAAACGGAAATTATCTTTGATTTTTGTCATTCGCTCGGCATGCATTTCCCACCAATCGTCTCCTAGCCAGTCCTTAAAACGTCCTGCACCAACATGCATAATGCAGATATCATCTCCAAAATCACGCGCAGTTTCATAAACCTCATCGACAATATTTCTGAAGCCAATTCGTCCTGTGTGTTCAGTAACGTGTTTTTTTACCTTCCTAATCCCCTCTTCACCTATGAATTCAATGCCTTGAGACTGTAAAAATTTTACTATTTTGTTCATATTATCAGCTGACAGATTTCCAGCACCAGACCAGTAAGGGGACATACGACCGACGCTTATCCCAACCTTTTCGCATAATTTTGATTGGCTTAGTTCCAAAAGGGCCGTTGCGGCTTTGATTTGAGCACGCGTTATATACATGTGCACTATCATACAATTATTTTATCAGTAAGAAAATTGCTTCCGAAGTCGATAATTTTCTTGCGCTCAAATTTTTCAGTGCTATCCATTCAGAATGGGAATTTACAGAATAAATGACAATGATGACCTTTACGAAGTTTTAGGTGATCACGTTCTTTGCTGGAAAGAATTTGAAAAGGCATTAGAGATCGAGGATGGCCTTTTTGGATATGAACTGGAAGTATTTAAGGAGAGGCTTTCTAAAGGTCATATGCAAGTAGTTGTCGATGATCAAGGACTTATCATTGCTACTGTTTCAATATTTCGAAAATTCACAGATGTTATAAAAGCGCGTTTATATCTAGATCCAGAAGTTGAGCTATGGGAAATAGGATCAAGCTGGACACATAAAAACTATCGTGGCAGGGGAATACATCGTAAATTAAGAGAAATTCAATTATCCGAAATTTCACGTAGTCATCTTGTAATCAGTCACACCAAAGGAAGGGGAACATCCGGGGCAAGTGAAGATTTAAACTGGTCCCAACTATTCTATGACTTATACCCTTTTGTTTGTTCTTTTGCAGGATGGCCAATAGAGGGAAATAAATTCCAAATGTCATCGGGATTGATTGTGCCCTCAAGGAAACTTTTTTTATCTAAAGACCACAAGCCTGATACTCATGAGTGGGAAATGTATCATCATTTCTGGATTTCAGATCAATACTTTGCAGATAATCTTGAGAAGATAATACGTTCAAAATTTAATGATGATATACACAGCTGGAGAAAATTTCTTTTGAAAGAACTGGCGATCTTAAAATTAAATCCAACTCCAAATCAGGCACCTACACCTTTGTAAAGAAAATTATCGATACCGCTAATTTTTTTATTGACATAACTCCCATTAAATGGTTTTATGCTTTACAGGTTTAGATTTTTTTAGTTTCAAATCCCACACACAACTTGGCCGCTTCTGTTTTGCAGAGGCGGCTTTTTTTTAATCAGCCCGGAAGGCAGGGCGGATGAACAGGAATAATTAAATACCTGCGCATCCGCTTTATTGGAAAAGACATGGCGCCTTTTGCCGTTTTATTAACAAAAAATAAAGAATTGCACTTTAATTTAGAAGGGTAGATCGCAAATGGCGGTGTAATAAAGGTGTTACTATTCCCACACAACTTGGCCGCTTCTATTTTGCAGAGGCGGTTTTTTTATGTGCCTCAAGTATTCTGCCGTACGACAAGAAAACTTTTCTGATAGGGATTTTCATCGCTGTTTTGCCCGGCACCATGTGTCAGGACTCTTAGCTCCCTGTCGATAATCTCAAGGTCTTCCGTGCCGGACAGCCTGTGATCCGCATCGTCGATAAGGATAATTTTTGTTTCAACGTCTTTTAGGCACTTGTCAATCCGGAAGGCTTTCGTCCATGGCACATCTTCGTCCCGCATTCCCTGAACAAGGGTGACCGGTACTTTCAGCGGAATTGATTTATCAAGAAGGCAGTATTTTTCTCCGTCCTCGATCAGGGCCAGTGTAATGCGGTACGGCTCGTCGCTGTAGGCATTCGGTAAATCGATATGTCCTTTCTCTTTCATTTCCTGACGCTGCGATGCATTCATATGGTCGTTAAAGATCTCACGGGTAAAATCCGGTGCGGCCGCAATACCAAGAACGCCTGAGATTCTGTCCGGCCGTTCAATGGCGGCAAGCAAAGCCAGCCAGCCCCCCATTGATGAGCCTGCCACAACGATATCCTTGTCCTTACAAACGTTATCAATGATATCAAGCGAATCCTGAAGCCATAATCCGATTGTACCGTCTTCAAAACGGCTTTCCGAACGGCCGTGGCCGCGATAGTCGAATCTTATAAAACTCTGCTGCCTCTCTCTGCATCTGGAATCAAGATAAAGGGCTTTGGTCCCTTCCATATCGGAGCGAAACCCGGGCATAAACAGGATACAAGGGCCGTTGTCCGGTCTGCCCTCATAATACGCATAGGCAAGGGCCGGTCTCTCATCTCTTTTCAGGTATTGCGGCATGATTCATTGGCTGGCGTTTATTCAGTTTTATATTAACGGGGACAAGCCTGAAGAAAAACAAATTTTTTCTGTGCAGATTTTTTATTTTAATGCTATCAATTGCATTGATTTCTGGTTCACTCATGACACATAAAACATCGTATAATACTTCAAAAACGCCCGTTGTTATGCAGGTACTTCCGGCACTGAGTGTTGGCGGGGCGGAGCAGGGGTGTCTGGATATTCATGCCGCACTGATTGCCGCAGGATGCCATTCTATTATTGTTACAAGCGGCGGAGAAAGAGAAGCAGAAGCAAAACGCGCGGGCGGTACAATTATCAATCTTCCGGTAAAAAGCAAGAATCCGCTCACAATATTGCGCAATACAACACGCCTTAAAAATATAATAAAGGATTACGGTGTCGATATCGTCCATGCACGGAGCCGGGCCCCGGCATGGAGCTGTTACAACGCCTGTAAGAAAACAAATGCGCGATTTATGACGACTTGCCACGCCCCATATACTGTTTCAGGGGTATTTAAAAAATCCTACAATTCGGTAATGGCAAAAGGCGAGCGTATCATTGCGATATCGCAGTATGTCCGCAATTACCTTTTGCGGTATTACAAAATTGATAAAAAAAGAATCCGTACGATTGCACGCGGCATTCCGCTGGATATTTACAATCCCTCCCGTGTGACCGCTGAAAGGATTATCCAGCTTTCGCAAAAATGGAGCATCCCGGAAGACAGCTTTGTTGCTTTGCTTCCGGGCAGGCTGACGCGCTGGAAAGGGCACCATGTGTTTATCAGGGCGATGGCACAATTAAAGAGAAATGATGTCGTTGGAATTATAGTGGGCTCCGACCAGGGCCGCACAAAATACAGAGAGGAGCTGGAGTCCCTGATTAAAGAGCATAACCTTTCCGACAGGCTCTGGATTGTCGATCATTGCAGAGATATGACCGCAGCATACCGTCTTGCAACCGTCGTCGTTTCCGCATCTATCGAGCCGGAAGGATTTGGCCGGGTCCCGGTAGAGGCACAGGCCATGGGCCGCCTGGTTGTTGCAACAAATCACGGCGGCGCGGTTGAAACGGTTATTGACGGAGAAACCGGACTTCTTGTTGAACCCGGCAATGCCAAAGAGATGGCGGAGGCCATAGATCGTATATTATCGCTTTCCGAACAGGAGCATGAATTTATCGGCGAAAAGGCTCAGAAACACGTTAACGACTTTTTTTCAAAGGAGCAGATGATTAAAAATACCTTTGATGTTTACAATGAACTTCTGCCGCCCGGAAAAAGAAAAATCACTGAAAAAAAAACAGAAAATACGAGGATACTGGCCCTGAATAACAACAGCAAAACTCTTGATGCCACAAGGCATGCCGCCTGAGCGTCAGGCCGCGCACTGAACATGAAAAAAATACTCGTTATAAAGCTTGGAGCATTGGGTGATTTTATCCAGGCACTCGGACCGATGCGTGCCATACGCGACCATCATAAAAACGATTATATTACCCTGCTTACAACCGCTGCGTTCCTGAAAATGTCTGCTGACTGCAATTATTTTAATGAGGTCAGGGAAGATAAAAGGCCAAAATGGTATCAGTTTTCAGAAATCATGAATTTGCGTCGTTTTTTCAGATCTTCCCGTTTTGATCGTGTTTACGACCTCCAGAACAATGACAGGACCAATCTTTATTTCAAACTTTTTGATCCAAAGCCCGAGTGGGTTGGAACGGCAAAAGGAGCCTCCCATCGCAATACGTCGCCGCAACGGATCGCAGGTCACGCTTTTGACGGTCATGTTCAAACTCTTTCCCTGTCCGGAATAAACAATGTAACAACAGACACGCTTGACTGGATGAACGGTGATGTTGAAAAGTTCGGAATTGGTGCGCCCTATGCCATTCTGGTGCCCGGATCTTCAAGGAAACATCCGCAAAAAAGATGGCCCGCGCCGTATTATGCAGATATCGCGCAAAGGCTTTATGAAGATGGGATAGTCCCCGTTCTTATCGGCGGTAAGGAGGACAGGGATGTGACAAACACCATTGCGGACTTAAATAAGAATACCATTAATCTTTCTGAAAAAACCACACTTTACGATATTGTATCCCTCGCCAGAAATGCCAGCGTGGCAATCGGAAACGATACGGGACCAATGCACATTATTGCGGCCACGAAATGTCCCGCCGTTACAATTTACTATACCGGTAAAGGCGGCAGTGACACAGTCAGACACGGAACACTGGGCGCCAGAGTTATTAAATTGTCAGCAGATAATCTTGATGAAATTGATCCCGAAACAGTATTTCAGTCTATTCAGGGTTTTTTTAACGATTTATCAGACGAAACATCACATAAAAATTCAAATAATTTATGAATTCGCGGATCTTTAATGGAATAGAAGATGGTGCGCGCCTGCCGGCGTGTCTGTACGATATTATCCTTTCTCAGTCTTGCAAGATGCTGCGATAACGCGGACTGCTCAAGCTTCAGAAACTCCTGAAGTTCTGTTACGCTCTTCTCCCCGGATATGAGGCTGCATATAATAAGGAACCGGCGTTTACTCGATATCGATTTCAGTAGCAGTAAAATATTTTCAAAATCTGGCATTGCTAAATTAATATAGTAATTAGGTTGTGAATATGAGATTCTGTATGGGAAAGGAGATTTTTCATGCAGTGTCCAAAATGTCATTCATCATCAAACCACAAAGATGGCTATGTCGGGGGTAAGCAACGCTATCGTTGCAAGACTTGCGATTGCCGGTTTACACAATCTCACATGCGAGGCTACAGTTTCGAAAAAAAGCTGGAGGCCTTGCGTCTTTATAAGGAAGGGTGCGGTTTCCGGCGCATCGGACGGCTGATTGGGGTCAGTAACGTCACGGCTTTAAACTGGATCAGGGACTTTGGCAAAGAGGCTCAAGATCGTATCCTCTCACACCCTGTTGATCTTCAGGACATGGATGTGGTTGTTCTGGATGAGCTTTGGCATTATACCAAAAAAAACAGCGCAAATTATGGGTATGGACTGCTGTATCTTTACGAACCGGACGGCTCCTTGCCTTTGAAATTGGCTCTCGTGGTGCCAAACCCCTCAAAGCCTTATGGCGACGCCTGACGCAGCACAACCCAAGACTTTTTGCCGTTTTTGCAGATTGCTGGAGAGTTTACCGCAAAGTTATTCCAGACAATCTCTTGTGTCAGTCAAAGAAGATCACATATCGCGCAGAAAGTGAAAACACACGCATACGGCATTATCTGGCGCGGTTTCATCGCAAAACCCTGTGCTATTCCAAAACACCGGAAATGGTTGAGGCTTCTCTCTTCCTCCATATGGACAATACTATATTAATTTA
>CAYLKN010000006.1:61245-81614 GCA_964384335.1 uncultured Pseudobdellovibrionaceae bacterium | reverse complement strand
CAAAAAACGCCCCGATAATTAAGAACCGTCATTTTTTCGTGATTTGTCATCAGGTTGTTTTCCGCTTCCTTTCCGTTTAGATTAATTCGGTAATCAGAGAGGATTAGAGCGGCAATGGAAGTTGGCATAATAGGTGTTGGATGTATCGGCTCATCCCTTGCCAGAGTAATCAGGAAAAAAAATCTGGGAAAAGTGTCTGTTGCCGACGCAAACGCGGATTATATGCGCGCTGCAAAGACATTGGAATTAGCCGACAGCTATTGCAAAAGCAACAGAAAAGCTGTTGAAAATGCTGATATTGTATTTGTATGCGTGCCGGTTTCTTTTATTCCCGAAGTCATCGGTGACGTCGCACCCTTTATGAAACCCGGCGCAATCCTGACCGATGTCGGGTCTGTCAAAACGTACGTTCAGGATAAAGCCGGCAGAAACTTTCCGGGAAACTGTCACTTTATACCTGGTCACCCAATCACCAGAAACACAGCAATGAAAGGTCCCGAGACCGGACGTGAAGATGTTTTCGAAAATATATCCTATATCCTTACGCCACCCGAAAACACCGACACACATGCACTTACGGATCTTAAGCATTTTATTTCAAAACTGGGCGCAAAAGTGGAAATTATGAGTGCGGAGAGACACGATCTGATACTGGGTTTCATATCGCATATTCCTCATTTTTTGGCTTTCAGCCTGATGAATGCAGCGGGCGCATTGTCAAAAGACCTTAAAGAGAATATTTTGAATTATGCAGGAGGCAGTTTCCGGGATGCAACGCGCATTGTGGATGCGAATCCGGATATATGGAAGGACATTTTTTCATTTAATAACAAAATGATAGACAACTGTATTGATGTTTTTTCAAAGGAAATGGAGACACTGAAAACATATATGGAAGTACAGGATCAGGATGCTATAAGACACTATATTGAAAAGGCGCAACAGGTTAAAAATAACAAAGGCAAGAAAGAGCAGTAATGGATAAACATCTCAAAATCAGCTATCTCGGTATTCCAGGTTCTTATTCACATCAGGCGTGCAGCGAATTTTTTCCACAAGCGCATTATGATGGAAAACGAAAATTTGAAGATATTATTAAAGCCGCAGATACCGGAGAGGTAGATTATGCTGTTCTTCCTGTCGAAAATTCTTCCGCCGGACGTGTTACGGAAGTTTACAACCTTCTTCCCCAGGTTCAGCTTAAGATTATTGCCGAATACCTTTTACCAATTCATCATAACCTTCTTGTCCCTTATAAAGCATACAGACAATGGGTTCCTGACGGTGTCAAGGAGGAGGATATCACGCAATGGAAAAACGCACCCCTTTCGGAAAAAGAACGCGAGGAAGCCTTTAACAGCATCAAGGAAATCAACAGCCATCCCCAGGCTCTCCTGCAATGCTCTGATTTCATAGACAAAAATCTGCCAAAAGTAAGTACATTTGTTGATTTTGACACTGCAACCGCAGCCCAGAAGCTGGCCCTTGTTGAAACAAAAGAGAAAGCCGTTATTGCATCCCGCCACGCAGCGGATATTTATAATTTGATGGTTCTCGCAGAAAATATTGAAAACGACCCCAACAATATGACGCGCTTTCTTGTTTTCGGAAAAAAGCCGTTTGATTCGGAAGAGAATAATAAAAACGGATATATCACATCCCTTCTGTTTCAGACTAACCATAAGCCGGGGGCACTTATCAGCGCACTTGAAGCATTTTCAAAAAACAGACTGAACCTGACAAAACTGGAAACGTACATGGTCAGCCAGGAGCTTCCCTACCCTACATTTTATGTGGATGTCGGGCGTAAACTAGAAGATCCCGAAATGCAATCCGCACTTAAAGATCTCGAAAATTTTACAACCCGGTATGATGTTTTAGGATCCTATCCGGCCAGCCCGATGCGCGGGCAGAAAAACAGCTTCCTGCCGGTGCAGTAAGGCGCCTTATTTATCCTCTGATTTCCCTGCAGTCGCGTTTTTTACAGCCTTGAAATAAAGCCTGTCCGGTAACTTTCCAAGAAGCTTTAAAAGGGTTTTCATTTTCCAGGGAAAAGAAATTTCAAAGTTATTGCCCATAAGACCTTTACAGATATAATCCGCCGCCGCCTCCGAACTTATAATGAATGGCATTTCAAAGTCGTTTTGTGCCGTCAAGGGCGTTTTAACAAATCCCGGATTAATGACCTGTACTTTAATTCCCTTATCAAGACACTCTATAGCAAGCGCCTCCGCCATATTAATCAGGGCGGCCTTGGTTGGCCCGTACGATAGCGATCTTGGCAGACCCCTGTACCCGGCAACGCTTGCAACAAGGGCAATATGACCCTTTTTACGTTCGATAAATCGCTTCAATACCGGCTCAAGACAGTTGGCCGTCCCTTGAAGATTGACAGAAACATGGTTATGGAAGTTTTCTGCAGTAAAATTGACCGCCGTGTCCGGCTTGTACGTTCCTGCATTTAAAATCGCAAGATCGAGTTCTCCGATTTCCTTTTCAATCTTTTCTACAATAGCCCCCATATCCTCAAGGCTTAAAACATTGCCCGGAAAAGGCACAATCTTCCCATTCAGTCCCTTCGCCTTTTCGGCAAGATCCTGAAGTTTTTCATGCGAACGGGCGGTCACGCATACTGTTTTGTGCTGGCCGGCCAATTTTAATGCCAGATCTGCACCAATCCCTGATGAAGCCCCTGTGATCCAAATAGTGTCGCCAATCATTTTAACTGTATCCTTTAGAATAATATTTCCGGTCATCAGTATAGCATATATTGAAAGCTTGATTATCAAGCTTAAGAGTATTAAGACGTTATAAACTTACAGTAGTTAGACAAGTCATATTTTATTAATTTAGAATTAAAGTGATTGAATGCCATATAATCTAGGTAAAGTTTCAGTTCTTGTTGTTGAGGATATTCACCCTATGCTTACCCTTCTGGTCTCCACACTAGGAATAATAGGCATCAAGAATATCGCCAAGGCACGGGACGGAAAAGAAGGTTTCAGCAACTTTCAAAAAGTTAATCCGGATATCGTAATTACGGATTGGCATATGCACCCTGTGGACGGTATTGAAATGACCAAACAGATCCGAATGAACGCAATGTCTGTCAACAGGCGTGTCCCAATTGTTATGATGACCGGTTACAGCGCCATGCAGCGTGTTGAAAAGGCAAGGGATGCCGGCGTGACGGAATTCCTTGTGAAACCGTTTACGGCAGACATTCTGGCAAAGCGTATAACCACAATTATTGAAAAACCACGACAGTTTGTGCATACAAACGACTTTTTTGGCCCGGACAGACGCCGCCGAAAAGACAAAAACTACAAGGGTCCCTATCGTCGTATAGAGGACGAGGAAAAACTGGAAAAGAAAGGAATATACAAGGTCTGACATGAACAGTAACGATAATAAAAACAAAAACGTAAAATTTTATGGCGCAACGACTGACTTGAAACAAAAAGTCGGAATGGGAGGGTTTGATAAAAAGGCCCTGGAGAAAGCTAATGCGTATATGGAAAAAGCAGATGTTGACATCTCCCCCTTCGCACAGGAAAACATGAAACAGATAAGGCTTTGCATTGAACAGGCCGAAAGTGGAGAAGTCCGAACAGCCAGTCTTTTGGAGCAGATAAAAAAACCGATCATGGATATTAAAGCCAATGCAGGCATGTTTCACTTCGCACTGGCCGGCAATATTTCTGCGCAGGTTCTAAACTTTCTGGAAAATATTGAATATCTTGATGATGACGCACTTGATATTGTCAAAATTCTGAGTCGTACACTGATCTTTGTGTTTCATAACAAACTTCAGGGGGATGGCGGGCCGAAAGGGCAGGTTCTTGAAAAAGAACTCGGGAACGCTATCCAGCGATATTGGGAAAAGCACAACGCATAGGCTTCGGTTCAAATATCACCGCAAGTGTTTTATAAAATTACTTTTTCTTATTTTACAAACGAAGAACATTTTTTATACTTATTACCATGAAACGTTTTCAAAATGTACTGTTTGTTATCGAAGGACTTGATATCCCTGAGAAGGAGATGGAGCAGGCTCTGTCTGTAATCGTAAAAAACGATTCGAAAGTCGCATTTATGGTTGTCCATGCAGGTATTCCCGGAAACCTGGCTGAAATTGAAAAAACATACGAAGCAAAAATTATAGAGGTCATAAAAACAAAGTTGCATAAGTCAGGATATAACAGGGAAACAGATGTGTTTTTTAACACGGATAAGCCGTTTTTTGTATCGATTATACAATATGTTATCAGGCAAAATTTTGATCTTGTTATTAAAAAGGCAGACACTGATAAAAAAGACGGCAACAGGGGGTTGCGTTCAATTGATATGAGCCTGTTGCGAAAATGCCCTTGCCCTGTATGGCTTTGGAAAGATCAGCACGAAGCCTGTGAAGGCGGCATATTAACCGCCGTTGATCCTCAGTGCGAGACCCGGGAAGGCTATGACCTCAACAATAAACTGCTCCAGATCGGAAGCTCTCTTGCCGCTTATTTTGAAACAGACCATACGGTTATTTCCTGCTGGGACTTTGAACACGAGAACTTTCTGCGTCATTCCCCGTTTGCAAAAATTGAGGATAAAAAAGTAGATGCCCTGATCCTTGATGAGAAACAAAGTCATGAGACGTCGATGGAAAAGCTTCTGAAAGAATCCGACATACCGGAACCATCGAGCATTCAGATTTTAAAGGGCAAGGCTTCGGAACGGATTCCCGAGTACGTTGAAGAGAAAAGGCCTTCTATTCTGGTTATGGGAACGGTTGCAAGAACCGGAATACCAGGATTTATAATTGGCAATACGGCTGAAAACATTCTGCAGAATGTTTTGTGCAGTATGTTCACGGCAAAGCCGAATGGATTTATATCACCTATAAAGGCTTACTGAAGCGCATTCAGAAAGCGTTCTGCGCTTTCCTTTATTGCCTGTTTTTTATCATCCGTCATTTTGTCATAGCTTTTGTATACGAGTCCCAAACGCGGATTATTTGCCAGTTTCTCCCGATTTCGCGCCAGAAAGTCCCAATACAGATAGTTAAAAGGGCAGGCATTTTCCCCTGTTTTATCCGTAACGTTGTATTTACAGTTTTTACAGTAATCCGACATACGGTTAATGTACGCCCCGCCGGCCGCATAAGGTTTGCTCGCAACAATACCGCCATCGGCATAAAGAATCATACCCGAAACGTTCGGCATTTCCACCCATTGATACGCATCGGAATACACAATCAGATACCACTCATTGACCGCTTTCGGATCAATACCGGCGATAAGGGAAAAATTGCCAAGCACCATAAGACGCTGTATATGGTGGGCGTACGCATTTTTTTTTGTTTCTGTAATGCATTGTTTCATGCAGTTCATGTGAGTTTGCGCCGTCCAGTAAAAATCCGGCAGAGGCCGAGTGGCATTGAGATAGTTATGCTCCTCATATTCCGGCATGAAATGCCAGTAAATACCCCGTATAAATTCACGCCAGCCAATAATCTGCCTTATAAAGCCTTCAACTGCATTTAATGGGGCTTTACCGCTCCTGTATTCTTTTTCGGCTTTTTCAACCACCTCCATAGGCAACAAAAGCCCGGAGTTAAGAAGATAGGAAATATGGGAATGAAACAGATCCGGCTCCCCTTCCTTCATTGCATCCTGATAATCGCCAAAATTTTTAAATTTGTATTTTAGGAAATGATCCAGGGCTTTGAATGCCTGGCTTCGCGTAACGGCCATATTAAATGGATAAAGATCGCCAAAATGATCTGAAAAGCGCGATTCAACAAGCTCCAGCACTTCCCCGGTTATATCATCACCTTCAAAAGATGGCAGCTCAGGGACCTTTATATCATCCGGCATGGACTCCCTGTTTTCAGAGTCGAAATTCCATTTTCCGCCTTCAGGTTTCCCGTTTTCATCCATAAGAATCGCGTATTTTTTCCGCATTTCCCGGTAAAAATACTCCATTCGCAGCTCTTTACGCCCTTCCGCCCATTTTAAGAATTCATGACGGCTTGCCAAAAACCTTGTATCCTGGCGGATTTCCAGTTTATGGTCTTTTTTTGACTGCTCCCATTTGGAAAACGCTTCGAGAACTCTGTACTCACCGGGATGTGTCAATATAACTTTTTTCGCGCCCTTCGACTGAATGGCTCTGTCCAGTTCTTTGATAAAAGACTGCGTATTTTCCCGATCATCAAGGCGAACGTACATAACATTAAACCCTTCATTTTCAAGCTCCTGGGCGAAATGGCGCATGGCCGAGAAGAGAAAGGCAATTTTTTTGGGATGATGTCTGACATAGGTTGCTTCTTCAAAGACTTCCACCATCAATATGATGTCAGCTTTCTTATCGATATCCTTGAGACTTGAAATTTCCCTCGATAACTGATCACCCAGAACAAAGCGTATGATCGGTGCGTCGTCAGCCATTCGGAGTTTGCACACGTTCAATCGGTGTTTCGCGATAGTAACTTATATTTGAACCGCGAATTGAGAAACGCAGGCCAACCCATTGTTTTGTTTCTTTTTCATACCATGCATGAATTTCACGCTCAGGTAGTTTGACAATGTAATGATCTGCTTCATATTCTTTTCCGGCCACCTCGATAATATCAACTCCGGACTCGACAAACTCGAAATCCTCGACATACCCTTTTTGGGTGTTAAGAAGCGCATAATTACTAAACGTATCTATATTCCAGTAAGTCGTTCCGGCAAGCGGACCGTCTACGTTAAAGCTTTCACCGTTTACGGTAACGGTATACCCCCCTTCAGTCTTATCGGCGGTCACATTATACTCTTTGCCGTCATCATCGGTGTAAGCGTCCATTGAAATCAGAGTGCCATCTTGCCAGACCTCCCTGTTTTCATGCTCGTATCTAAAAAATGAAAACGGGCCAATCCCGACGCTCATTCTAATAATAATATCCGTGACAAGACGTTCATTTTCTTCCGAAAACCGAATACGGTGAATACCGAAAGGATTTCCATTCCTGAATATTTTGAATTCAATTTCATCGGCCAGCGGGATCTGGTCAGGTTTATAGGCCATTACTTTAAAAGGCATAAAAACCAGGCAGAAAAAAACACAAGCACAAATGGAGACGGCTTTCATAAGATTATCCTTTCACACGCAAAGCACCGCGACCGCCATCGACATGAATAACCTGCCCTGTTATCCAGCCTGACTGTTCACTCATCAGAAATGCCGCCATAGACGCAATGTCTGCGGGTTCTCCGATTCTTTGTATCGGATGCATCTGGGCAATGCCTTTGGCCATCTGTTCAGAGGCAAGCAAAGGTTCCGCAATTGACGTGTTGGTCAGGCTGGGCGCAATACAATTAACACGCACATGAGGGGCCCATTCCGCGGCCAGAGATCGCGTCAGGGCCTCTATTGCACCCTTGGCCGTTGCAATGACCGTATGGTTTGAAAAACCCTGCTGCACGGCCACTGTTGAGAAAAGAACAACTGACCCCTTATTTTTCTTTAAGGCTTTTTCAGTAGCCCTGAGGATTGAAACTGCCCCACTGACGTTCAATCGAAATGTTTCCAGAAACTCATCATCCTTTGCCGATTTAAAGGGTTTTAATACTATGGAGCCAATGCAGTAGGCCACACCCTTGATATCTTCATTGGCGTTGATTTCGTTAACAAAAGCATCAAGACTGGGTTTATCCAGTACATCAAGACTGTACGTATCCGCGTTAACACTGTCAGCCAGACCTTGTATTGATGATTTGTCCCGTGCGGTCAGGATCTGATTATCAAAAGTTTTTTGCGCGGATATTTGTTCACTAAGACCCTGTCCTATTCCACCGTTTGCACCTGCTATAATCAGTGTTTTACTCATTGTCACCTCAGTTTATTAATAATTACGCGTTTGTGGGCGAACTGGATTTACCTTTCCGAAAACATGGAAGTTTCATTCCCTATGAAATGTTTTTTGATGAGGCAGGGAAAGCGACTTTTTTTCCCGAAAAACACAGCTGTATGTATTTAAAACCTCAGTGACCGATGGAAATGCGATTTCCTGCCACGGTATTTCATCCCATGAAAACCATTCTGCCTCAAGAGTTTCAATACCCGGAGACAGATTATTTGAATCCACAGAAGCTTTGTAAAAAATCTGAACCTGATTAATGTAGGGCAAATTATACAGTGCCAGCATGTCTTCCAGAGCCGGCTTTATACCGGCCTCTTCATAGCTTTCACGAATTGCACCCTCTTCCGTACTCTCATGTAATTCAAGAAACCCCGCAGGTATGGTCCAGAAACCAGCTCTCGGCTCTATGGCGCGCCGGCACAAAAGAATATTGTCCTGATGCAGGCATACCACGCCAACAACGATTTTTGGGTTTTCATATGCTATATAATTACAATCCGGACAAACAAGACGTTCCCTGTCGTCGCCTTCAGGAATGTAATATCTGCAGGGTCCTTTACCGGTCGTTTTTCTGTTTTCCATTGAATAAATAACTCTGAGTAGAAATAAGGTAGTGCAAATAAAAAAGCCAGTCTTCTGACTGGCTTCCAGATGTTGGGATAATTGCCCTTATTCAGACAGATATATCAACTATTCCGCCTCTGCCGCCGGAACTCGAAGATGTAGATACAGTTTCGCTGCTTTGAGCCTGGGCAACCTGCTGATTACCGTTATCAGTCTGCTGAGTTTCCTGAACAGACTGCGATCCCTGTGTCTGATCAACACGTTGTCTGTTTTGATTATTTTGCTCGTCAACACGAAAAGTTTGATTGCTATTCTGTTGGTTACCGCCTGATATAGTGGTGTTAACCGGTAATTGTTCTGCTCCACCTGTTATTGGTTCAACCATAATAATCTCCTTTAAGCTTATATAGTTATAATACTACAATTAAATCCTTAATGAAACCTTTAACATTAAAATTTTAGTATTTTGGTCCGAGGAAGATAAAATTATAGCTGTATAAATTTTAACCAGTTATTAACATATATCAGGTATGACATATTAGAGAAAATCGAAAGTGTTTTTTGTCAAAGGTTATCAGAATAAAAAAATTTGGTAGAAATTTTATCTTCTGTTAACATAATAAAGTAGATGTTTAATTTAGCTTGGTTATGAATGTTTAGTGACTTAATAGAAAACAGCAATCGAATTGCCCCGCATCTTCTGGCGCTCCACGAAAGTAAGGAACTCTACAGTCTTGCGCGTGATCGATCCATGCAGTCCAGATCAAAGCTTTCAGATATTGTATCAGATCTTATAGAGGAAGCTCTTAGTGAAAACGAAAGAGACCTGGTTGCCGATATCCTTATCGATCTCACCAGGCAGGCTGTAACAGACATTCGACAAACTCTTTCCAAAAAAATTTCAGAAATGCCGATGGCACCGGAAAGACTTGTTTTCCATCTTGCCCATGATCAGATAGAGGTTGCATCTCATGTTCTGGAAAAAAGTACAGTACTGAGCAATGATGACCTTTTATACATAGTTGAATCCAAAACATCGAAATACTGGCAATGTATTGCGAAAAGAAAAGAGCTTTCTGATGACATCATTAATGCACTGGCCGATACAAGGGACATAGAAACGCATTGCAATCTTGCTAAAAACAATTACATATATTTAACGCTTCACGCCTATGAAGCGATGGAAGTTGTTGCAAAAGGTTCGGAAAAACTTGCCATACCCCTTCTTACCCGCCCGGATGTGCCGCGTGATCTGGCGTTGAGACTTTACGAACATGTCGGAAAATCACTCCAGCTTTATATAAAAGAGAAATTCGACATCAGTCTGACGAATAAAGTCGTCCGGGAAAGCATAAATGAAGTTGCGCAAAAACAACAAACATGGATCCCGGATAAAGAGAACTTTAAAGACCTTATTTACCGAACAAAACAACACGAAGTCAGACAAAAAGATATAATTGAAAGCCTTAGAAAAGGCGAAATGCAGTTATTTGTTGCTCAATTCTCTGTTTTCGCAAAACTGAACGTAGAAACAATTATTAATACGCTGAAAGAAAAAAACGGGCGCATTCTGGCCTGTCTTTGTCATGAAAAAGAAATACACCGTTCCGATTTTGTCGCGATTTTCCTTATGACACACAAAATCAGAAATCCTGACAGAATAGTTGGCCTTGATGATATACAAAGTGCAATGAAATATTACGACAATATCAAACCTGAAACCGCAAGACAGATTATGAACAGTATCAGAAAAGGTACAAACGTATTCTGATAATCTCAGGTGATTTTAACAATCTCCTTTGTACGCGTCGCTGATTGATTAATCCTCTAATACTGAAACACCCGGAAGTTTTTTGCCTTCGAGCCATTCAAGAAAAGCTCCTCCCGCTGCTGACACATAGCTGAAATCATTTATTGTTTCTGTTGCTTTCAACGCACTGATGGTATCGCCACCACCAACCACGGACAACAAATCGCCTTCACGGGTCTTTTCTCCAGCATAATGGGCGATTTCCAGTGTGCCGCGATCGAATGGCTTCATTTCGAAAACACCTAACGGCCCGTTCCAGACGAGTGTCCGGGCATCATCGATCTTTTCACATATTCTGGACACTGTCCCGGTTCCAATATCAAGAACCATCTTGTCATCGGGGATTTTTTCCTTATCCACATGTTCGGTTTTTATTCCCTCTTCCAGTTTATCTGCGATCACACAATCATCGGGGAGTAAGATTTCACATCCGGTGGATCTGGCTTTTTCAAGAATCTGCCTTGCCGTGTCAAGCATATCGTCCTCGACGAGGGATTTACCGACGCCATACCCCTCGGCCTTCAAAAATGTATTGGCCATTGCACCCCCAATAATAAGGGTTTCCATCTTTTCTACCAGATTATGCAGAATGGAAAGTTTTGATGAAACCTTCGCCCCGCCAATTATGGCAACTGTCGGTTTTTCAGGATTTTCCAGGGCTTTCTCTAGTGCCTTAATCTCCTCTACCAGGAAATAACCGGCATACGACGGCACAATATGAGCAACTGCTTCTGTCGATGCATGCGCCCTGTGACAGACAGAAAAAGCATCATTGACATAGATATCAGCCAATTCGGCGAGAGATTTTGCAAACTCCGGAGAATTGGTTTCCTCTCCGTCATGGAACCTGACATTTTCAAGCAGCAGGACATCTCCTTCGCTCATACCGTCAATTTTTTTAACAACATCAGGACCGACTGTCTGGTTAATAAACATAACAGGGGTTTTCCAGCGTTCTTCAAGCGACTCCGTTACGTGTTGCAAAGTCAACGACATGTCTGGTTTTCCTTTTGGGCGGCCAAGGTGTGAGCACACAATAATTTTCGCCCCTTTTTCTTTCAGAAAATTGACGGTCGGTTTCAGCTTATCTATTCGGGTTGAGTCCTGTACCTTGCCATTTTTCATTGGTACGTTAAGATCCGCCCTTAACAAAACCTTTTTTCCTTTAATTTCTCCAATATCGTTGAAAGTTTTTAATTTCATAACAGCATCCTTGTAAGGTTAATTTTGAGAAATATACTTTGCCTGTTGCGCAGCCTTGACCAAAGCCGACCTTATAGCTGGATCAAGCGCAGAATGACCTCCGTCCGGAACGATAACAAGCCGGGCCTCCGGCCAGCTCGCTGATAATCTGTACGCGGATTGAACAGGACAGATAATATCGTACCTCCCCTGAACGATTGTACACGGAATTTGTCTTATTTTGTTAATACTTTTTAAGATAGACTTACGGCCACTCATCGTATGGTGACGGAAATAATGGGATTCGATTTTGGCGAGCGCCTGCGCATTCGCTCTCTGCCCATGCAGGATTGAGTTATCCTGCGTAGGAAGAAGCGTGGCGCAGCTGCCTTCGTATCTGGCCCAGGCAATTGCGGCATTCATTGATTTTTCAATATTCCCGGCGTTCAAAGCCGCAATGTACGCGTCAAGAAGGTCATCTTTTCTGTCGGTCTTTGCCTTCGGAATAACACTTGTAAACTCTTCCCATCTTTCCGGGAAAATACGTTTCATTCCGATAAGGAACCATTCGATTTCGTCACTTTCCATGAGGAAAATGCCGCGCAGGATAAGGCTGATACACTTTTCCGGATTTTGTATCGCGTAGATCAGCGCAAGCGTACTCCCCCACGAACCGCCGAAAACGTGCCATTTTTTGACCTTAAGGTGCTCCCTGAGGGTTTCGAGGTCTTCCACAAGATGTTTGGGTGTATTATCCTCAAGCTCACCAAGCGGCTGGGAACGTCCCGCCCCACGCTGGTCAAAAATAATTATTCTGTAATGCAGCGGATCAAAAAAACGCCGATGAAGTGTTGTGGCGCCCGCCCCTGGCCCTCCGTGGAGAAACACGATCGGCACACCATCCGGATTTCCGCATTGCTCCCAGTACAACGTATGTTTATCGCTGACCTTCAGAAAACCGCTTGAATACGGCTGCAGAGGCGGAAAAAGAACATTTTCCGAGTTATGCATCGCGACATTCTGCGTTTTTGCGGCTGTGTTCACAACAATCATCCATCGTTTCCGGTTATTGTTTTCCCATTGCCAATAATTTCAAGAATTTCGATCCTTTCGGGATGATCGATTTCTATGTACGGGCCGTTATAATTTTCAACAAAGCCCCGTACTCTTATCAAATAATTTTTCCAACTCATGGGGTCGGTTTTCCTTGCGATAAATTTCTGTCTTATTTTTGCCGGTATAGCGATGGTAAAATCGGTTTTCCAGTCAGATCCAAAATTAACATAGATTGTATTCCCAACGGTCGCAATCGAGTAAACCTTTCCTTGTACCAGATGGAATTCACCAAAAGCATTCTCGGCCTCCAGGGCATCAAAAACACCGTATTTTTCAAACGACCATAATCCCTGTTCACCCTTGCGGGCTCTTTCTTCCAGGGCGAGCATAAGTGAGACGAGGTCAAGATTATCTTTCGTACTCCTTACCCTGGCAAATCCGTTTTCAAGCAGAACTCCCTGTGCCCATAAATTATCCCTTTCCCTTACAATGTGAACCAGAGGATGTCCCATCCTGTCAGTTGATCCGGATCCTTTTTTTGATCCCTGATAGACGTGCACGGTTTCATCAATAAAAACTTCTTCCAGTGCATTTTTGCCCCTGATCGCAATTTCAGCCGGCTCAACATCATAAAGACCGGGTATATCAAGACTTACAAGACGAACAGTTTCTCCGTCTTCCAAAACGAAAGTCAGAGGGTCGGTGATAGCTGCAACCCTTGAAGTCATTATTTTTTGCATATCAACGAGCGCCGCGTTCTTTAACTCAGGGCTTTTTAGCCTGGTTTCCTTACTTGTTTCCTCAGATGAAATGGAAGAAGCAGTATTGTTTTTAGCCGCGGCGCAACTAATATAACCGTATAGGAACAAACTCAACGCAACAACGAAAACGGACGGTAGTATGATTTTTTTTCTTTCAGCCTTTGAGAATTCAGGCCGGGAAATGCGGAAGTGGATTTGCAAAATTTTCTGCATGCTTGTCTTTCTGACATCCTCTGTGTTTCTCATTTCCTGCACCACCAATCCCTCTACCGGATCACAGCAATTTACCCTGTTCATGTCAGAAGAGCAAGAGAGACAAATAGGTGCACAGGAACACCAGAAAATCCTTAAAAAATATGGAGGTGTCATTGATGATAATAGGATCGCACAGTATGTCGATGCCATCGGTCAAAAGCTTGCAAAAAACACTGAAAGGCCAGATGTCAGATACAGTTTTCATGTTCTTGATACAGAACTTGTAAATGCCTTCGCCCTTCCCGGCGGCTATATATACATAACGCGCGGCTTGATGACTTTGGCTAATACCGAAGCGGAACTTGCGGCCGTCATAGGACACGAAATCGCTCACGTTACGGCCCGTCATTCAGCCGAACGCTATTCCCACGCCGTTGTAGCCTCACTGGGAACAAGTATACTCGGGGCATCCCTTCAGAATGCTCAGCTTCAGGATTTTGCCGGTATCGGCTCCGAACTCTATTTAAAAGGATATTCCCGAAGCCAGGAAAATGAAGCCGACGAGATCGGCCTGCGTTATCTGCAAAGGGCCGGTTACAGCGTAAGCGGTATGGCCGGATTTTTATCGTCTCTTGAAGTGTATTCGAAGTTTGAAAAAGAACGCCAAAACATTTCTGAAACGGCCCCGATAATGCAGTATTTTTCAACTCACCCCCAAACCTCCGAACGTATTTCCCTTGTCAGAAACAAGGCATCAGAATACCAGGATACTGCATCTCAGAGAATCGGACGGGAAGACTATCTTGAAATAATTGACGGCATGATATTCGGACACAGTCCGAAACAGGGCTTTATAAGAGGAAACAGCTTTATCCATCCCGAACTCGGTTTCCGCTTTGATGTGCCGGATGATTTCACAATTAAGAACCTGCCGACACAGGTTATTGCTCAAAACAGGACCGGGGCTGCTGTAATTTTTGACTCTGCAAAAAACCAGGGCAATTTCGGTCCTCTCACTTATCTTCGGGATATATGGATGGGCGGAGAAACCCTGACATCACTCGAAAACATTACTATCAACGGAAAAAAAGCCGCCACCGGCCATTTCAACGGCCAAATAAACGGAAAACCGGCGACGATCAGACTGGTTGCAGTGCAGTGGGATAAGAAAAGATTTTACAGATTTGTGTTTGTAATCCCGCCTAATGCCCCGTCGGAACTGGTGGATGACTTCAGAATGACAACTTACAGCCTTAAGGCTTTGAATAATCGTGACAGACAAAAATACAATCCTTATCGAATAAAAATTGTAACGGCACAAGAAGGAGATACAGTAAAAACCCTTGCCTACAGACAGAGTTTTGAAAAATACAATGAAAGATGGTTCCGTGTTATGAATGCTCTGCCGCCCGGAGTCCCGCTGAAAGTAGGGCAGAAATACAAAATAATTGTTGAGTAAGCCAGAAAATAAAAGAGCCGGGTAGGAGGAGGGCTACCCGGCTTTAAATAAGGTTATTTGGAGGGGAGCAAATAACCTTTAATTTTTAATTGATAATGAAAACGCTTTCCTGTGTCAATAATTTTTTAATTTCTTTTGTCAATTTACTGTCAGGCCGCTTTCTGACTGACAGTAAGCCTGTCCAACTTAATGGCCAATTAAACTGCCTGTCTCTCGGTCGTCATAAAGGCTGAGTGATGTTTTAAGTTTGGACATTGCACGCTGTTCAAGCTGTCGAACCCTTTCCTTACTGACGCCCAGCTCCTTGCCAAGATCCTCAAGCGTAACAGTGTAATAACCAAGATGACGTTCGGTTATAATTCTCTGCTCCCTGTCAGTCAGTTCACTTAAAGCCTGTTTCAACCATGCCGAGCGGGTTTCAGAATCTTTCATACCGATAACAACGTCTTCGGGATTGACCGAGTCTTCATCAGAAAGCATCGCCTGCCATTCATCCTCGCCATCTTCACCGATTTTTGCATTCAGGGAATGGTCACCGGCCGAGAGACGCGCTTCCATCGATTCTACATCCTTGACTGAAACGTTAAGCTCTTCCGCGATCTCGCGCCGTCCTTCATCGGTAAGGCTCTCTTCCCGTGTTTTCGCTTCAATTTTCGCACGCAGTCTTCGCAGATTAAAGAAAAGTGACTTTTGAGCCGCAGTTGTTCCGGTACGAACGATTGACCAGTTTCTTAAGATGTAATCCTGCATGGCGGAGCGTATCCACCAGGCAGCATAGGTTGAAAACCTTACCTCTCTTTCAGGCTCAAAGCGGTTTGCAGCCTGCATGAGTCCCAGATTTCCTTCCTGAATAAGATCACCTATCGGAAGACCGTAATTCTTATATTTCGATGCGGCCGCCACCACAAGGCGCGTATAGGATTTTACCAGCTCATGCAGGGCTTTCTCATCCTTTTTATCGCGCCATCTTCTGGCAAGCTCAAGCTCGTGTTCTTTTTCAAGCAAGGGCTCGCTCATGGAATTTTTAATGTATTTTAAATTTGCTTTTTGTGTTTCGGGATCATCAATATGTGTCATTTCGATCACTCCAATCTATAAAGATTTTCTAGTTTTAATTACGTTTAAAATCGACAATCGGATTACTGAGGGTCATTTAAACTGTAATTCGTATTCAAGCACCTGGCTGTTACATGAGATTTTCAGTGTAACAAATCATCCAAAGAGATGTAAAAACAAAAAAAACAGGCCTTGCGGCCTGTTTTCAAAATTAAGCTTGTGACTAACAAAATTAAGCGGCTTCTCGCTCATTATTGCCGTCATCGTTTACATCATATTCACGATTGATACCGAGTATTTCCTCAAGTTTGTGGATTGCCTCCACTTCGGTTGTCTCTTCAACTGCGGCCAATTCGCGCGCCAGTCTCTCTATCGCGGATTGAAAAATCTGACGCTCGCTGTATGACTGTTCATGATCATCGTCATTACGCTTAAGATCCCTGAGGACCTCGGCAATGGCAACAGGATCGCCGGAGTTAATTTTTGTTTCATACTCCTGTGCCCTGCGGCTCCACATAACACGCTTGATTTTTGCCTTGCCCTTAAGAGTCTTGATGGCATCTTTAATACGATCTTCCGTACAAAGCTTTCTGAGACCTGATGTTTTTGCTTTCATAACAGGAATTTTCAGACGCATGCGGTCCTTTTTAAAATTAATGGCATACATTTTAACTTCCAGCCCGCTAATATTCTGGACTTCGACGCCCTCAACCTGTCCTACGCCGTGAACCGGATAAACGACATAATCGCCTGTTGCAAAAACATTATCATTATCAGCCATAGTCTCACCTTGATTAGTTGTTAATAAGTTTAACGTGCGCGCGTTGACATCTCATTCTGAGGGATGTAGTAAAAACTACACAGGCGTAGTCCATTAGAAATAAAGTAAATACACCTAACTATTCATACCGCGCAATAGTGGGTGAACATATACCACTTTGGCGTTTTTTTCAAGATGAAATTAAGTTATTTTTAATAATCATTGAAAACAAGAAGGTGTACGGATCCAGGGTTAATCTCCCTCCCCCGGCTCTTCGCTGAAAAATTCCTGATATTTGTTATCCTTATCCTTGAACTCCTCGGCTTCAGGAAGCGGGTCTTTCTTCTGTGTTATATTCGGCCATTTCTCGGAATATTCCCTGTTTAACTCAAGATATTTGTCAGCCTTCTCATCGGAATCGGGAACGATTGCATCTATTGGACATTCCGGCTCGCACACACCGCAGTCTATACATTCATCAGGGTGAATGACCAACATGTTCTCCCCCTCGTAAAAACAGTCAACGGGGCAGACCTCAACACAATCCGTGTATTTACATTTTATACATACGTCAGTGACAACAAATGTCATAATAAACACTTACCTGCAATGTTTGCGTCAATAAAGCCAATACGGCACCAATACGGCATATGACAAAATCATATAATATCAAATTTTCGGAATGGAAATAGAAATTTACTGAAAAGCGACTTCATTGAATGCGCGCAGTTTCCTTGAATGAAGTTTGTCCGGTCCTATTTCACGGAGCAATGTCATGGCAAGCAGCCCTATCTGCAAATGCTGGTCAACACGGGAGCGGTAAAAATGATCAGCCATGCCCGGCAGTTTAAGCTGGCCGTGCAACGGCTTGTCAGAAACACATAAAAGCGTCCCGTAAGGAACCCTGAACCTGAAACCGTTCGCCGCAACTGTACCGGATTCCATATCCATGGCAATGGCGCGGCTTTGACTTAACCTTCTGTTTTGCTGTACTGACGAACGCAGTTCCCAGTTTCTGTCATCTGTTGTGGCGACCGTGCCCGTACGCATTATCTTTTTCAGGTCATAACCCTGATACCCGGTGATTTCACTTACAGCCTGTTCAAGCGCGAGCTGTATTTCTGCAAGGGCAGGTATCGGTATGCTCGGATCAACATCCCTGTTAAGAACGTTGTCTTCCCTCAAATAACCATGAGCAAGAACATAATCACCAAGGTTCTGGGAATTTCTTAATCCTGCGCAGTGGCCAAGCATCAACCAGGCATGAGGCCTTAGAACGGCGACATGGTCGGAAATTGTTTTCGCGTTCGAGGGGCCGACGCCGATATTAATCATTGTAATGCCCGAGCCGTCCTCACGTTTGAGGTGATAAGCCGGCATCTGTGGCATTCTTTTCAGCATAAGACCGGGGTTGTCTTTCTCCTTGTTTTTTTTAAGATTCTTGTTTGCGGTGATAAGGTTTCCGGGTTCAACAAATGCCGTATAGTTCTGATTTTCCAGGAAACCGTACTTTTTCGTACCTGAAGTCATTGTCTCACGACAAATCTTTATAAATTCGTCAATGTAAAACTGATAATTCGTATAAATTATATAGTTTTGAAAATGAATGTCGGATGTTCCGGTGTAGTGACGGAGACGCATCAGACTTAAATCAATCCGCGGTGCAGTAAATAAAGACAGTGGTTTAGCTTTTCCAAACTCGTGGATGTAACTATTGTTGGCAATATCATCATCCATCAGATCAAGATCCGGGCGGTCAAAAACAGCTGGTATAAGCTCAAGCTGCTCCGGTGTCAGAGATTCCTCAAGATGGAAAGAATCCCCGAGGGCAAAATGAACGGGCATTGCAGAATCGCTTAAACCCACAACAATGGGGCAATCATGATTTTTGTTTAAAAGCTGGATGTGATTTTCAAGATAATATTTAAAAATATCAGGACGTGTTACGGTTGTGGAGTACACACCCGGCTTTGGGACAAAGCCGTATGACCTGCGTGTATCCATCCGTTTTGCATTTTTTGCATCAATTTTAAGTTCGGGGTAATATGCCCTGATTTTTGTCCCTTTATTTTTTCCATTGGCAAATTCGGTAAATGCCTTGCGCAGGTAAGATATCTGGGCGTAATAGATTTGCTCCAGATAATCGAAAGCTTTTTTAGGGTCAGTAAAGCTTTTTTCTGCAAACTGAGGATTTTCACTATTCATAATTTATGAACCTCTGGCTTCGGGAAGTGGCATTTCATCAAAATCAAGAAGAGCCCTCACAAATGCCTCGGGCTCAAAAGTCTGAAGATCCTCAATACCTTCACCAACACCCACGGCATATACGGGAAGCTTATATTTTTCGGCAAGAGAGACAAGAACACCTGCCTTTGCGGTACCGTCAAGTTTTGTCACTATCAGACCGCTGAGATTAACAATCTCCCTGAAGGCTTCAACCTGTGCATGCGCATTCTGACCGGTTGTGGCATCCAGGATCAACAGAACTTTATGCGGTGCATTTTCATCACGTTTTTTGAGAACCCGTATAATTTTCTCAAGTTCGGCCATCAGGTTAGCTTTATTATGCAGCCTACCTGCCGTATCAATGAAAAGAACATCCTGATTTTCCTCAACTGATTTTTCGTATGCCTCATAAGCGACGGATGCTGGATCGGCCCCTATTTCCTTTGCAATGAGTGATGCGTGCGCCCGGTCACTCCATACCTGAAGCTGCTCAATCGCCGCTGCACGAAATGTATCGGCGGCAGCAATACCTACTTTTTTGCCGTCTTTGTGGACAAGCTTACTGGCCAGTTTCCCAATGGTGGTTGTTTTTCCAACGCCGTTTACCCCACAGATCAGAACAGTACACGGCCTTTTATCAGAATGCGCAAAATCCAGATCCGCCTTAACCGCATGTAGAATTCCATTAACACTTTCAAACAGAATGTTTTTGATATCATTAACGTCGGTATCCTTTCCAAACCTTTGCGTGCGCAACTCCTCAACCAGGCGCGCGGCGGCAGACGGTCCAAGATCAGCAGAAATCAACAGGTCTTCAAGATTCTGCAGGGTTTCATCATCAAGCTTGCGCTTCGAAACAAGATCCGTAATTCCTTTTACCAGCTTGTTTGACGATTTTGACAGTCCGCCCTTCAAGCGGGACCACCATCCGCCTTGCGTACTTTCTGATTGTGCCTCACCGTGATAACCGTAAAGAGACATTTCTTCTGCCTCACCAAGAATTTCTGTTTCCGTTTCATCGAACTGGTGCCGCGTATCATATGGAATTTCTTCGTCGTATTCCGTTGGCTTTTCAATCAAAGTCTCTCCCTCGTGATGCAAAAGCCTGTCTTCCGCATCAAGTTTATGATCGTCCTTCGGGTCGTTTTTTTTATGTCGCCAGAATACCATATCTACTCTTAACTTAATTTGAATGTCAGCCGCGTGTCATTCTGTTTGCAATTGAAATTTGCGGAACGGCAATAAAGACAAGTTTATACGCCCCGATAATCTGAGACTATACTTGATTTATTCGCCAAGACAATGGGTATTGGATTATTGGGGGTATTGGATTATTGGGGGTATTGGTTTATTGGGCAAATTCAGGATATGGCTTCTGCCAAAAGCCTGCTGTCGGCGTGGCC
>CAYLKN010000006.1:54990-61145 GCA_964384335.1 uncultured Pseudobdellovibrionaceae bacterium | reverse complement strand
TTATTGGGCAAATTCAGGATATGGCTTCTGCCAAAAGCCTGCTGTCGGCGTGGCCGGTAATTCTTGATCCCACGATTTCACCCGGCCGGAATCCAATTCCATCTCCTTCTAAACAAACCGGGACAAAATGTTCGGTATGCCCGGTATTGTCTTTCTCAATCAATATCTCCCCGGTTTTTCCAATCTGGCGGGTCAGGAATTTTTCCAGGTTGCTTTGCCCTGTCTTCCGAAGAATGGCTGCGCGCTCCCGTCGGGTTTGTTTATCAACCTGCGGCATTCTGGCCGCGGGTGTTCCCTCACGCTCCGAATACGGGAAAACATGCAGATGCGTAATGTCACACTCCTCAACGGTCTTGCGGGTATTTTCAAACATTTCTTCTGTTTCAGTCGGAAAACCGGCAATGACATCTGCCCCGAAAACCATATCCGGGCGCAGATCCCGTGCTTTTCTGCAAAGATCATAAAGATCATGGCGCAAATGACGCCGTTTCATGCGCTTTAAAATCATATCATCCCCCGCCTGCATACTCAGGTGCAGATGAGGCATAAGCCTCGGTTCTTCCGCAATCAGCCGCCACAGGTCCTGATCCACTTCTGCAGGATCAATTGAAGACAGCCTGATACGGCGGATTTCCGGAACCAGACCGATAAGACGACGTATCATCTGTCCGAGTGAAGGTGTGCCAGGCAGATCCTGCCCGTACGATGAAATATCCACACCCGTCAGAACAATCTCCTTATGTCCGGTTTCGTGAAGTTTCCGAACCTGCTCCACAATTACACCCACAGGTACGGAACGGGAGTTTCCGCGCCCGTATGGGATGATGCAGAACGTACAGCGATGGTCGCAGCCCTGCTGGACCTGGACAAAGGCTCTGGCTTTGCCCTGAAACCCCTGAACCAGGTGCCCTGCTGTTTCCTTAACGGCCATAATATCATTCAGAACAACTCTCTTATCGGACGGATGGTTCCATGTTTCCGCCTTCATCTTCAGATCGTTGCCGATAACTTTTGAAACTTCCGGCATCTCTGCATAAGTCTTGGGATCAATCTGTGCAGAACATCCGGTTACGATGATTTTCTTGTGGGGATTTTCCCGGTAAGCCTTGCGTATTGCCTGCCTCGCCTGGCGTTCCGCCTCTTTCGTAACGGCACATGTATTTACGATAATAACATCGTCCAGACCGGCTTTTTCGGCATGATCCTGCATCACCGCACTTTCATAAATATTAAGGCGGCATCCAAAGGTCAGAATCTGCGGCTTTTTCTCATCCATTGCCGCATTCTATTACAGTTTTTCCTGTTTTTCGTCAAATAAATAGAGACAACGCTAAAAGTGACACCCCGGAAATCTACAAATCAGTCTCAACACCCCACCAGGTCCATTCTCCGCCGATTTCCACATCAGCCTTCGGAAGAACGATGTAACCGTCTTCGGGCATTACAATTTTTTCACCGTCATCATAATGCGCAATTGTCATACCTTTCTCAACAGGGTGAATAATTGTCCAGTCCTGTACAAATTCTCCGGGCTTTAATTTCAGAAAAGCTCCCTTCAACTCAATCTCTTTTGGCTTGTTGATATATTGGCCATTAATAAACAGATCATCGGAAAATTGAGCAATACCTGTCCCTCTCAGGAAATGTAAAATGGCGTTGAAAGCAACGTCCGGCGCTTTGGGGTCGTTGTGATTACCGCATTCAATGAGTGTACCGCAGCCCCCGGTGTTCCTTACATAATCAGAAGCCCCCCAGCTTCGCCTCGGGTCTTCAATGTCTTCGTTCTTTTTAAGCGCGTCCGCCCAGCCCGTAACAATGTCTGGAATGCCCAACTGGCGGGCCAGGCCGATCTCATTCGGCACATGTTCCAGGGATGCCAGAACAACAAAAGCCCCCCCTGTCGAACGATAAGAATGGATATCCATAAAGTAGTCGGTCATTTCCAGAACCGGACAAAGAACATTATGAATATGCTCCTCATAATTCTGCGGGTTATCTTTGGGATAAAAATGACGGTTCAGGTTAACATCAACAAAGCGCCTGTTCTGATCATAGGCCAGAGGATTGCAGACGGGAACGAGCGTGAGAAGGCCGCGCGTAAGCTTAATTTTCCCCGCTTCAATAAGTTTTACGACTTTTGCAATGGCCAGCGGCCCGCATATTTCGTTACCGTGATTGGCACCAAATATCGTAACATTCGGCCCGGTTCCATTACCCACGCCTTCATGACCTTCAAATTTTAGAATTTCCGGCATTTTCATGTTTTATAAACCCTTGGAACGCGTTCGTGTATTCCGACAAGGACATCGTATTTATTTGTACCCCAGCGCTGCGCAATATCAAGG
This sequence comes from uncultured Pseudobdellovibrionaceae bacterium, assembly GCA_964384335.1. GTDB lineage: Bacteria > Pseudomonadota > Alphaproteobacteria > Micavibrionales > Micavibrionaceae > JAUICS01. The sequence continues at coordinate 58,800 of CAYLKN010000006.1, read as the reverse complement.
GACGTTATTTCTCCGCCGCCCTGCGTTCCAAGAATGACAACTTCATCCCCTTCCCTGACATCCATATCTTCCGGGATTGAAATGTGAGTCTGATCCATACAAATCCGGCCCACTGTTTTCAGTATGCGCCCGTTAATCAGAACTTCATTAACATCCGGGGGAAACCTGTGTAATCCGTCAACATAACCCACGGGGATAATCGCGATTTTTTCATTGTCCCTTTTTGTTGTGTATTGCCCGCCGTAACTTACAACATGGCCTTTGGGAAGCTGCCTTATGCTTACAATTCTGGCTTTCCATTGTGCAACAGGACCAATCCCGTCCGGTAATGCGAAATCATCCGCATACGGAAGGCCGTAGGTCACCACCCCGGAACGCACCATGTTGTAACGGGCTTCTTTAAATTTTAGCAACCCGCGAGAATTTGCCAGGTGAACAAGCCCGGGTTTTACAGAATGCTTTTTCAGAACTGTTAAAACATCTTCGAATTTCGCCATTTGTTTTTCGGAAGTTTCCGGTGTTGCTTCGGCAGAATGAAAATGGCTGCATACCCCTTCCAGGTATAAATGAGGCTGCTTGACGATATATTGTGCAATTTCCAGTGCATGTTCGGGGAAAACACCGACACGGCCCATACCCGTATCGACTTTAAGATGGACATTATGGACTTTGTTGCAAGCCTCAGCCTGTTTTTGAAACACATCGACCTGGTGTTTTGTCCAGACAATGCACGCTATGTCATTCTCAACCATATATTGTATTTCTTCAGGCAAATAAGCCGTAAGCCTGAGGATATCAGTTTTTATACCCGCTTCTCTAAGCAGGGCGCCTTCGGAAATCGTTGCAATGCCAAGCATGCGCGCACCTGCGGCTACCGCGGCTCTGGCGCAGGGGATGAGGCCATGACCGTAAGCGTTACCTTTAACAACGACAAGGATATCCGTTCCCGCAGTGTCTTTCAGAATTCTTACATTGTCTTTCAATTGCAAGAGATCGACTTCCAGCCATGTACCACGGGGATAATTGTTATAATCAGACATTATTTTTCGTTATCATAGCCTCTTGGTGGTATGAAAGAATAAATTCAAAAATGCAGGTTTAAACTTCATTACAAACGGCATTGCTGTTTTGCAATACACAGGCAAAACGCAAATTAATTTGCAATTTGCAAATCATATTGAATTTGCAGCATTTGCGATTTTTCGCAAAATACAACGTTTTCTTTAAACAATTCTGATTTAAATCCTTCAAAAGTTTATAATTATACACTCTTCGGTATTAGAAAAGACGTATCAAAAGACTAGATTTTGATATGCACGTCCATTGCAGCATTCCTGATCAGAAAACAAAAACGTTAAAACCAGGAGACAGAAAATGGCGACATACACCGCAAGACGTTCAGAAATGGTTGATGCCTTTAAAGGCCTCGTTCTTTTTATAATAATGCTGGCCTTTATCATGGCACCGTTTTTCCTTAACACAGGCAACAATATAAACGATACGTTGTCGGGAAACGCACCGCTTTTCTCATGCGTCGAATATGACGAAATGTTTATGACGTGCCGCCTTGGCGGATAAGGTTAGTAAAATTCGTGACTGAAAAACGACTTTCAGTCATCATGATGCGGCCGATATGGGTTTTCCCTTGACAATGGGAGGTTATCCACATTATCAATGTTAGCGAATTTCTTACAGTACTTTTAAAAAAAGTGCTTAACGGTACACCGCAGTCGGCGAAATAACGCTCACTGTGTTTAAACTGCTATTTATTTACAGCTAACGGTTAAAGGGTAATGTTTGATAACTTAAGTGAAAAACTCGGTAATGTCTTTGACAAGCTAAAAATCCGCGGCAGCCTCTCGGAAAAGGATGTTGATGCCGCAATGCGCGAAATCCGGATTGCCCTGCTTGAAGCAGATGTCGCCCTTCCTGTTGTCAAAAAATTTATAGAAGATGTGCGCGAACGCGCCATAGGGCAGGAGATCGTTAAATCTGTATCGCCGGGCCAGCAGGTTGTCAAAATTGTTAATGACGCGATTATCGAGCTTCTTGGCGATGAGAACCAAAGCCTGAATCTGCATGCAAAACCGCCAATTCCATTTCTTATGGTGGGTCTTCAGGGGTCTGGTAAAACAACAACAACGGCCAAAATCGCAAAATTCCTTACCGACAAGGAAAACAGACAGGTTCTGATGGCATCGCTTGATACCTACCGTCCTGCGGCTCAGGATCAGTTAAGAACACTGGGGGAACAGACAGGCATAGCGACACTGCCGATCGTTCCGGGACAAAATCCAGTTGAAATCGCCAAACGGGCAATGCAGGAGGCAAGGCAGGGTGGATACGATATAGTCATGCTTGATACCGCCGGGCGCTTGTCGATTGATGATGATCTTATGAAGGAGGTCGAAGCCATCCGGGATACGGCACAGCCGGTTGAAACCCTGCTCGTTGCAGATGCGATGAGCGGCCAGGATGCGGTAACGACGGCCACAAATTTTAACGACCGCGTGGGCATTTCAGGTGTGATCCTGACACGGATTGACGGGGATGCGCGCGGCGGTGCGGCGATGTCCATGCGCGCCGTTACCGGGAAGCCTATCAAATTTCTGGGTACGGGCGAAAAATGGGATGCTCTGGAACCGTTTTATCCGGACAGGATAGCGAGCCGCATTCTGGGTATGGGGGACGTTGTCAGCCTTGTTGAAAAGGCAACGGAAACAATAGATCAGGAAGCCGCCGAGAAAATGGCGGAAAAATTTCAAAAAGGCGAGTTCGACTTCGAAGATTATTTAAGCCAGATCCAGTCCATGAAAAAAATGGGCGGCCTCGGCAGTCTCATGAAAATGATACCGGGAATTGGCAAAATGGCCTCACAAATGGGTGATAAGGCGCCGGATGATGATTTTCTTAAAAAACAGGAAGCCATTATTCAATCCATGACTAAAAAAGAACGCGCAAAACCGGCATTACTTAACGCCTCACGCAAAAAAAGAATTGCATCCGGCTCCGGTACAAGTGTTCAGGATGTCAACAAATTGTCGAAGCAACACCAGCAGATGCACGGCATGATGAAAAAAATGCGCAAAATGGGCATGGGAAACATGATGAAGGAAATGCAGGGCATGATGGGCGGTCAGGATGCGCAGATGCTGGAACAGCTTAAGCAGACGGATCCCGCTTTTTTCAATTCCGACGCTGGGAAACAGGGTCAAAACGCCCCTGCCCTGCCCGGTCTTGGCGGAAACCTTTCCGGCGGCGGCTTGCCGGGTATGGGAGGTTTAAACCCGTTTGGCGGCTTCCCTGGTGGCGGCCCCGATTCCGGCGGCGGTTATCCCGATATGCCCGGTCAGGGCGCGGGTAAACGCGGCGTAACCAAGAAAATCAAAAAACGGAAAAAAAGGAAATAGTCATAATCAACCATTTAACAAAAGGAGAGTAAAAATGGCACTTAAACTAAGACTATCACGCGGCGGACGGAAGGCTCGCCCGTTTTACAAGCTGGTCGTCGCGGACGGACGCGCCCCACGTGACGGACGGTTTATTGAAAAACTGGGTACATACAATCCGCTTTTGCCAAACGACAACCCAAACCGTTTTTCTTATAATGAAGAACGCGTGAAGTACTGGCTTGGGCAAGGTGCAGAAGCAAGCCCCAGAGTATCCCGGTTTTTAGGCGAAGCCGGATTAATGGAAATGCCGAAAATCACTGAAAAACCTAAAAAATCCGCACCCGGCAAAAAGGCACAGGAACGCGTTAAAGAACGTGAAGAAAAACTGAAGGCGAAAAAAGAAGCCGAGGAAGCGGCC
>CAYLKN010000006.1:0-54890 GCA_964384335.1 uncultured Pseudobdellovibrionaceae bacterium | reverse complement strand
CGTTAAAGAACGTGAAGAAAAACTGAAGGCGAAAAAAGAAGCCGAGGAAGCGGCCAAAGCCGAGGCCGAAGCGGCCGCAGCAGCGGCATCAGAAGAGGCCGAAGCAGCAGAATCGGCTGAAGAGCAGGCCGCCGCCGAGAATACGGCCGATAATACGGCTGAAAACACGACTGAGGAAAGCGCGCCTGCCGAAGCAGAATCTTCTGATGAAGCCGTATCCGCTGAAGCACCTGCAGAAGAATCAAAAGCAGATGAGAATAAAGAAGAAGAGAAAAAAGACGGTTAATTTTTGCCTTCACCCGGTTTCGGATGAAAATCAGGCTTCCGGGTGAAGGTATGTCGGTTCAGACCTTTTTAATGGATAACAAACGCATACTGATTGCAAAAATAGTTTCTGCCCATGGTTTAAAAGGGCAGGTCAAAATTGCGTATTTTGGTGCCGGACAACCGGAAAAAAACACCAGGACATTGTATCGAACGGACCGTACATCTTCTGCAACGGCCGGAGTGATCTTTGAAAAGATCTTGGGAAAGCACTGGATTGCGAATATAGAGGGCATAGAAAACAGAACACAAGCCGAAAATTTAAAAGGTGCCGAACTTTACATTGAACGCGCAGACCTTCCTGAAAGCGAGGATGAAGACGAATTTTATGCCGCAGACCTTATTGGCCTTGATGTTTATGATCTTACGGGGAATAAAACCGGAAAGGTAACGTCGGTTGATAACTTCGGTGCGGGAGATTTGCTTGAAGTACAGTTAAATCATGGAAAAAAGGGATTTATACCTTTCACAAAAGAAAATTTTCCTGAAATAGACACTGAACAAATGAAAATCACACATGCAGACATATCGGAATTTTTTGAGTAAGACTTGAATAATACAGTGTCTGAAAGACGCAAAGACCAGTTAACCTGAACGAAACATATCGCTTGTAACATTATGCCCTGGCATATCACGCTTTTGACACTTTTTCCGGAAATGTTTCCCGGACCTCTTGGTTCCTCCGTTCCCGGCCGGGCACTGGAGCAAAAAAAGTGGACGTTCGATACTGTCCAGATCAGAGATTTTGCAACGGATAATTACCGTTCTGTTGATGACACGCCTTTCGGCGGAGGTGCAGGTATGATCATGCGCCCGGATATTATTGAGGATGCGTTGTTGTCGGTAACGCAGGCGAATCCTTCCAGGTCTTTTCGCAAAGTTTATCCCGGCCCGCGGGGCAGGGTTTTTAATCAGACAATGGCGGCCGAACTGGCACAAGAAACAGAAATCATCATGCTGTGCGGCCGGTATGAAGGCGTTGACCAGCGCGTTCTGGACGCGCACGGATTTGAAGAAATCAGCATCGGTGACTATGTTCTGTTCGGCGGGGAAGTTGCCGCGATGGTTATGATGGAAGCCTGCATCCGCATTATTCCAGGTGTTGTAGGAAACGACAGCTCACCGGATGAGGAAAGTTTCACATCCGGCCTTCTTGAATATCCTCAATATACACGACCGGCAAAGTGGGAAAGCAAAACCGGACAATCAATTGCCGTTCCTGATGTGTTGCGTTCCGGCAATCATAAGCAGATTTATGAATGGAGAAAAGAAAAAGCGGTTGATATGACAAAACGGAATCGTCCGGATTTGATTGACGTTTAATTTCAAACATTATTGTTGATTTTTTTCTGGAAACCATATACACAATACCACTTTGAGGCTTTTGGTCTTGAATACAGCAATTAAAGAAAGTGATCCGCTGGTTTTTTTAATAACCAATTTCGGGATCCGATAATGAAAGGACTGATGTCATGAATACAGTAATGAAGTTTGAGCAGAAAACAGTCGAAAAACTGACCGAAGGCAAAGAATTTCCGAAATTTTCACCCGGTGATACAATCCGCGTGAACGTGAAAATACGGGAAGGAACCCGCGAACGTGTCCAGGCATTCGAGGGAGTCTGTATCTCCCGTCAGGGTAACGGTCCAAATGAGAAATTCACAGTGCGCAAAATCAGCTATGGTGAAGGTGTTGAGCGTGTATTCCCACTTTTATCCCCAAGGATAGACAGTATTGATCTTATTCGTCGCGGGGCAGTCAGACGCGCCAAGCTTTATTACCTGCGCGACCGTCAGGGTAAATCCGCCCGTATTGTCGAAAGAACAACCGGCCACGATATTGAAAAAAAGCCTGAAAAGACGAAATAAGTCCGTATGGGCGCATCCAGACCGCAAACCTTATACGAAAAAATATGGGATCAGCACGTTGTGCATCGTTTCGGCGATGGCACATGCCTTATATATATAGATCGCCATTTGGTGCATGAAGTCACTTCTCCGCAGGCATTTGAAGGCCTTCGCATGGCCGGACGGAAAGTCAGGCGACCCGATGCCACACTGGCCGTGGCAGACCATAATGTCCCGACCACCGACAGGTCTAACGGCATAAAAGAAGAAGAAAGCCGTATTCAGCTTGAAGCGCTGGCAAAAAACACCGATGATTTCGGCATTCAGTTTTTCGATATGATGGACAGGCGGCAGGGCATTGTTCATGTCATTGGCCCTGAACAGGGATTTACCCAGCCCGGCATGACCATAGTCTGTGGTGACAGCCATACCAGCACACACGGCGCATTCGGTGCGCTGGCGTTCGGCATTGGAACGTCAGAGGTAGAGCATGTGCTTGCCACTCAGACCCTTCTGCAAAGCAGGGCAAAGTCGATGCGCATAACTGTGGACGGCAAACTGGCGGAAGGCATAACTGCCAAAGATATGATCCTTGATATCATAAGCCAGATCGGTACGGCCGGCGGAACGGGATATGTCCTGGAATATGCCGGCGAGGCCGTACGGAATCTGTCCATGGAAGGACGCATGACCATGTGCAACATGTCGATCGAGGGCGGAGCGCGTGCGGGTATGATCGCACCCGACGAAACGACATATGCCTATATAAAAGGGAGGCCTATGGCCCCTGAGGATAAATACTGGGATAAAGCTGTGGAATACTGGGCATCCCTGCCCTCTGATAACGGGGCGCAGTATGACAGGGAAGTGATTCTTGATGCCGGAACAGTTGCACCGCAGGTTACATGGGGCACAAGTCCTGAAGACGTTGTTCCTGTTGACGGCAATGTCCCCTTCCCTTCCTGTTTTAATGATGAAGGCAAACGTAAAGCGGCTGAACGCGCACTTGAATACATGGACCTTAAGCCGGGCATGCCGATGCAGGATATACGGTTTGACAGGGTTTTTATCGGATCGTGCACAAATGCCCGGATTGAGGACCTGCGCGAAGTTGCCAAAATTGTTAAAGGCAGAAAAGTCGCAGACCATATAGACGCAATGATTGTTCCGGGATCCGGACTTGTAAAGCAGCAGGCCGAGGCGGAAGGTCTTGACAAAATCTTCAGGGAAAGCGGTTTTGACTGGCGTGAGCCCGGATGTTCAATGTGTCTTGGTATGAATCCGGACCAGCTGAAACCAGGGGAACGCTGCGCATCGACCTCCAACCGTAATTTTGAAGGGCGTCAGGGCCGTGGCGGACGAACGCATCTGATGAGTCCTGCCATGGCGGCAGCCGCCGCAATAAGAGGTAAACTTACAGATATCAGGAAGTTCTGAGCATGGAAAAATTCATAACGCACACCGGAATCGCGGTCCCCTTACCGGTTAACAATGTGGATACGGACAAGATTATTCCGAAACAGTTTCTGCGCACGATCAAACGGTCGGGGCTTGGCGTACATGCCTTTCATGAGGATCGTTATAATGCCGACGGGCTTGAAAATACGGATTTTGTGCTTAACCGGAAACCATACCGCAATGCCTCTATCCTGATTACGGGGGAAAATTTCGGCTGCGGCTCATCCCGTGAACATGCACCATGGGCATTACAGGATTTTGGCTTTCGCTGCATCATTGCTTCAGGCTATGCCGATATTTTTTACAACAATTCCTTTAAAAACGGGATACTTCCGATTGCACTTCCCAAAAAAAAGGTCGATATCCTTATGGAACGCGCACAGGATTTTCCCTCCGAGCCCATAACAGTGGATCTTGAATCCCAGCAAATACGGGCCGGAAATCATATTTTCGATTTTGAAATTGATCCTTTCCGCAAAAAAAGCCTGATGGAAGGACTGGATGAAATCGGGGAAACCCTGAAGAAAGATGCGGCGATTTCAGATTACGAACACAGTCTGAAAGAAAACAGGCCGTGGCTTTTCAGTTAAGAGAGAATTCCAATTAAAAGACTGAGGAAAAAATGACTGAAAACCAGTTTAATATCATTATGCTGCCGGGCGACGGTATCGGCCCCGAAGTAATGGCTGAAGTGAAAAAGATAATTGTCTGGATCAATGAAAACACAGATGTGTCTTTTTCGGTAGAGGACGACCTTGTCGGCGGGGCAGCCATTGATGTTCACGGCAAGCCTGTTGCGGAAAAAACGATTGAAAAATGCCGTATGGCGGATGCAGTCCTGCTGGGTGCCGTCGGCGGGCCAAAGTGGGATCACGTTGCCTATGACATCAGGCCAGAGTGCGGCCTGCTGAAACTGCGTAAAGATCTTGATTTATTTGCCAATCTGCGTCCGGCTATTGTATTTGATGCCCTTATCGACGCTTCTAGTTTAAAGCCGGAAATTGTCAAAGGTCTTGATATCATGATCGTGCGGGAACTGACCGGCGGTATTTATTTTGGTGACCCACGCGGCATTGAGGACATCGGCGGCGGTGAAAGGCGCGGTGTTAATACACAGGTTTACACAACTTCCGAAATCCATCGCGTGGCCCGCGTTGCCTTTGATCTGGCAAAAAAACGATCAGGACGGGTTACATCATGCGACAAAGCCAATGTTATGGAGAGCGGCAAACTCTGGCGTGAAGAGGTTACAAAATTACAGGGTGAGAATTACACGGATGTTCAGTTGTCCCATATGTATGCGGATAACTGTGCAATGCAGCTTTTACGCAATCCGAAACAGTTTGACGTGATTGTTACTGATAACCTGTTCGGGGATATTTTGTCTGATGAGGCGGCGATGCTCACAGGCTCCCTTGGCATGCTGCCGTCCGCATCCTTTGGAGCCATCGATGAACCAACAGGCCGACGTAACGCGCTTTATGAGCCTGTTCACGGCTCCGCACCCGATATCGCGGGCCAGGGCAAGGCCAACCCACTGGCCACCATTCTAAGCTTTGCGATGGCCCTGCGGTATTCATTCGATCGTGCAGACATGGCCGGTAAAATAGAAACGGCAGTCCAGTCCGTGCTGAAAAAAGAAATCCGCACACCGGACATCGCAGGGGAAAGCCATACTCCCTGTTCCACATTCGAAATGGGGGATGCGATAATCAGAGAACTTGAAGCGAATTAACCGAAACACTTAAAAAGCTTTTATCCGCAAAAAACCTGCATTGTTAATGCCTGCTCAAAGGAATGCGCCAATACCGGTTAATCAGTAGACACTAGATTTTGCATTAACTGTTTTCTAAATTCTTGAATATATTATTGTAAGTATTCTAGAAGAAAGGATCATACTTGTATATAAATCACTCAATTCCAATATTCAGGTTAATTCTGACATTTATTGTCACCCTTGGAATCATCGCGTTCTCCATCACCGCAAACGCGCAAAATCAAAATCCTGTTTATGTTCTTCAGATGAAAGGGGCAATAGGGCCGGCAATAGCCGATTTCATGAATTTCGGAATTGAAAAGGCGGCCGAAAACGATGCGCAGCTTCTTGTTATAGAGCTGGATACCCCTGGCGGTCTTTTAACCACAACACGGGAGATGACGCAGCGCATTATTGACTCCCCGGTGCCTGTGGCCATTTATGTCGCTCCCTCCGGCGCGCATGCGGCAAGCGCAGGAACTTTTCTGCTTTATTCCGCTCATATTGCGGCCATGGCACCCGGCACGAATGTCGGCGCCGCCACGCCCATACAAATGCAGGGGGCTATCAAGACGCAGTCCGGTGAGAGTAAGGAACAAAGCGATAATAAAGACAATGAAAAGAATACGGAAACAAAAAATGAAAACGCCGAAAACGAAAATCGGCAATTTGATATTGATACCCTGCGCCGTGCACTTGACCCCGGAAGACAGGATTTACGCAAAAAATCGGTTGAGGATACTGCCGCATTTATCCGCGGCCTTGCGGAGTTGAGGGGACGGAATGCCGAGTGGGCGGAAAAAGCGGTTACGGAGGCGGAAAGTATAACTGCCAACGAAGCTCTCGAGAAAAACGTAATTGAATATGTTGCGGCTTCAAGAACGGAGTTGCTTCAAAAGATTGATGGCAAAACCATTACATTAAAAGGTGAGCAGAACGTTTTGCTTGAGACAGAGAATGCGCGGGTTCAGGTTCTGGAGCCTGATTTTGTGACCCGCTTTCTGATAATGATTACGGATCCAAACGTGGCGGTTATTCTGATGTCCATCGGTTTTTACGGCATATTGCTGGAATTTTACAACCCCGGGACAATGATACCGGGCGTTATAGGGGCGATCTCTCTGACAATGGGGCTTTACGCCATGAATATCCTTCCCGTTAACGCCACCGGCGCCATTTTAATGCTTCTGGGCCTTGCCTTTATGATTGCGGAGGCCTTCATTCCCTCTTTCGGTATTTTGGGTCTCGGCGGATTCACAGCTTTCGTAACGGGTATGACAATGCTTTTCAAAACCGAATATATGCCGGGGCTTGAACTGGAATGGGGCGTTATATTCGGCGTGGCCTTTACCGGACTGATAATCGCAGGGATAATTGTGTGGATGGCGATCAAAACATTCCGGGAAAAGATAAGCACCGGCACGGAGTCGATGGTCGGCGACACGGCCAAAATTGTGTCATGGAATGGCCGCGAAGGTAAAATCCGCATTTACGGGGAGCAGTGGCATGCCTATTCAGACGCCGAAATGGACCTTGAAGAAAACGAAGATGTAAAAATCGTTGAACTTCATGGCCTTAAAGTCAAAATTACAAACGTCACTTAGAGCAAATCGCGATCAAAAAAATCGCTTTGCAATTTTTGATCGCGTAAATTTGCTCGTCGATTCAATAAGTCAGGGCAGATTCATGCTTTTCAAATATAATCATAGTGATTATATTTGAACACGATCTGCCCTAGAAATTTGTTTCAGTATCAAATTAAAATCAGAAATTGATACCGGCCCCAATGAGAATGGCATGACTGGAAAATTCAGTATCCGTATCATTAGATGTTGCGCCCACATTCGTAGTAAATTCAGGATCTGAAGTGCCGAAATATCTGTATTCGACAATACCTTTCAAATGTTCGGAAAACTGATAATCAAAGCCACCCATTAACTGGTAAGCAAAAACACTGTCATCATCATTTACAACATTCGCATTACTGGTAACGCCATAGCCGTCATAATCCACGCTTGCCCAGCCGACACCGGCCCCGAGATACGGCGTATAATTTGATTCGTTTTCAAAATCGTAATAGGCGTTTATCATAGCGGCAAAGGCCATTAAATCTCCAGTCGCCCCGTTCAGATCACCGGCAACCGAAGAATTATGCACATCAACTGAATTCGTTCTGTAGGATAACTCAAACTCGCTCCGCCAGTTGCCGAAATCGTAGCCGACAGCGCCAAGAATTGCCAGCCCCGTACTGAGTTCCGTTTCAATCCTTCTTACGCCAGCAGCATTGGTTTCAAAATCATGATCCTCGGTAAAACCGACACCACCCATCACTTTTCCATATATTCCCTGAAAATATGAAGCACTGCCCATCTTGTCATGCCCCCTGTTTCTGTAGTCTTTTGCCAGAACGTCGGTTGCAAAAACGAAAGGCAGGCCTGCACTTAAACAAGCAATGGTAAGGGTTTTCAATGGCTTCATGATTATTCCTTCCTGATATTTTTTGAATATTACCCAAGCAACTTGCTAAATGATACTGCCGCCTGTGCCCTGTTTTCAAGCCAAAGACGAAAGGCTTGCGGAAATCTACACAACAAATTTGGATATTACAGTAGACTTGTTGCAAAAGTAGCGTGATTTTGCTCAGGGCGCAATTTGACCTTTTCTTGGTTTTTTGTAAGGCATGTCGAAGGTGTTGTGATCTTCCAGACCGCCCAGACCATAAGGACGGCCAGAACGGTTCTTCCTCCGGTGAAGCTTGTCCAATGCCGGGTGCAAACAGAAAACCATCTGATTGAAAATATCCGCCGTGATCGCATCAGGTTACGAAATTGTCGCTTGTGTGAAATTGTCGCTTGTGTGAAAGAGATGATCCATTAAATTATAACGTGGGTTGGTAGTTTCCAACTCCCGGGAATGCCTTAAACTTTTGGACATGCTCAATGAAATTACTAGAAATTCAAGGAACTTATTCTATACTGAGATATTCTCCGGAAGAAAAAATTCCAGATTGGTTATATCGAAGTGGTTTCTATTCTGTTTCCCGTACAGATGAAGAACTTTCAATAGTTTGTGATACGAATGTGATTCAGGAAGAAGTTGAAAACAGAGAGGACAACTGGAAATGTCTTAAGGTGGAAGGTCCTCTTGATTTCTCATTGACGGGCATTCTTTCGTCAATAGCCTTACCTTTGGCTGACGCCAAAATTAGTATATTCGCAATTTCAACTTTTGATACAGACTATGTAATGCTCAAAAACAATATGCTTGAAAAGGCAAAACAGGTACTTCAAAAAGCTGGCTTTGAGGTTACGTACTAACCCAACAGCCTAAAAATCATACTTTTGCAACGGGTCATTATTGAAGTTTCGGATAGGAACCGACTTTAACCAGTTTGAGATCATCGTCCTGGAAGTCCTTACTCATGTTCTCGAGGCGCGGATCACTTTCAACATCTATGAAATCATCCAGTTCCATCAGGATAATGGACTTATAAGGTTCGTCATGCGGAGTATGACTATGCAAACTTAAAGGCTCAAGCCCGCATCTGCGGACAAGCTCAATCACTTTTGCGCGACTTATTCCTGTTTTTGTTGCCGCACAGACAAAACTGGCATCATTTCCTGAAGCCCTGGTCTCAAAACGGGAAATGATCAGGGCAGGATAATCTCGTTTCAAATCACCTTCCTGAAACAGTAAAGGAAGTTTGCCAATAATCCGAAGCGGCTTGGGATTTTCAGATCTGTTAAGATTTGAATTGTAAAGATGAATCCACCACGGCTGGTTCTGATCCTCGCTCGTTGCATCTGGCCAGGGCAGCACGGCGAAATTGACTTTATCATCCCATAGCGCAGTCAATGCCGCCATGGGCGTATCCTGCCTGATAAGTGGCAAGACACTGCCAAAGTAATCACGCGCCATATCCCGGTAAAGGTAAGCATGCTCATTATCAGGGGGACAGGTCACAGCTACATTGATCCCCGTCTGAAGCATCGAAACGGCAGAAACCAGTTCGCGCCAGATCTGAACAATGGCTGAGCGGGGTAAAGGCCCCCGGTGACGTTCGATTAAGCGCCGTATCATGCGGGCCTCCCGGGCGGGCTGAACAACCTCCACACCCTCCTTTTTCTTTAAGGATGCAATAACCTCAATGCATTCGGAACGCTCGATCAACAGATCGTGAATACGATTATCCAAATCGTCAATTTTGTCTCTTATTTCCTTAACGGAATTCATGTCCAGATATTGTGATATTTATTTCAATGCCACTTCAAAGCGTTTTACAATGTCGTTATGATCTTCCATACCGACAGAAACACGTAAAAGATATCTTGAAATACCACAGCTTTCAACGAAATCAAGTTCATTATAGTGCGCGAGGAGAGTATAAGGACAGGCCAGTGAGTAATTTGTGCCAAGACTTGGACCTTTGTTGATTTGAAGCGAATCGTAAACGGTAACGGCGTCTTCCCTGTTTTTGAGCGTAAAAGACAATAATCCGCCATAGCCGCCTTTTTCAGTTTTCAACACGTTATACAAATCTTTATCCACAAATTTGGGATAATTGACCTGCGCGATTTTCTTATGGTTTTTAAGGTAATCAGCAAGGATTTCGGCATTCCTGTTGATAACTGGCATTCTTTCCTGAAAATCCCGTGAGTTTTGTTCAAGAGCAATTGCGTCTTCAGCGAAAAAAATATCTTCATAATATCTGTCCAGTCGTTGCTTAAAGCTCTCATAAAAAGGAGATTTACGGTTAAGGCATAACGAACCGCAGGTAACATCACCAACACCGGAGAAAAATTTGGTAAGGGACGTTACAAGAATATCGGCATACTCTGACATATCCAGGTTAAAAAATGTCCCCACTGTATCATCCATAACAAGCGGGACGTTGTAACGCCGAAGCATTCTGCCAAGCTTTTTAAAATCGATTGTCCGCAGCATTGGATTGCTCGGAACCTCTGCAAAAACCCCATCAACCGGGTTACCGGCTATATAATTTTCCAGTCTGTATATATCTTCAGGCGTTTCGTAATTGATAAATTCACCTTTTCCAAATTTTTTTATAATCTTTAAAGTATCAATATAAGGAAAGCCAAACTGAACGGCGTGTTTTTTATCCCGGGGATCATCCCTCAGGAACCTGTAAGCATCATAGATCGCCGCCATACCACTCGGATAAAGATAGACATTGTATTCTTCATATCCCGAATTATGGCTTATTCTTTTTATAATACTCTTTTTGGCATCTTTTCCGTTTTCGTTATCAGGCCTTGTTTTGTTTAATATACTTTCTGCTTGACGGCCCGAAATTATGCGCCCGGCATGCTGCCAGTATTCTTTTGCCTTATCCTGCACATTAACGGGAAAAATTGCGGCAAATATGCCATCATCGATATTCTTGGTGCTGCCTTCCCCTGCAAACTGTATGCATTCCTGCGCGGCTTCCCTGCATGGAAACACAATAACCCCTTCATCCCGGCCGGCGTGTTTCAAAGCAATCTGTCTGAACAAATCCCTGCATTGCCTGGAATAAACAAAACGCGGGTATGCAGACTGAAGAGCGTTATGCACATAGTCTTTTCCTTCCTCGTAATCCACGACATGTTGCCAGGTCGGCATGCACACTGACACTGCATATTCAGACTCGGGCAAAGGTTTGCCAAGATCATCAGGCTTGCAAAAGATCTTATTATGACATTTCATGAGAAATTATAATTATATATTTTGATCTTATTTTTCAAATCAAATAAATATATCTGGAAATTTAAATCCTGAATGTATATTTGTATGTGACTGAAAACAAATAGGAAAAAATCTGTCCATGCCTATTAAGATACCTGATAATTTACCGGCCGCAAAAGTACTTGAAAAAGAACGGATACCTGTTATCCGCTCCGAAAAAGCTTTGCGCCAGGATATAAGACCTCTTAATCTTGCCATACTCAATCTGATGCCAGATAAAATCCAGACCGAGAACCAGTTGTTAAGGGCATTGGGAAGCACCCCTTTGCAAATCGAGATCTCTCTGATTAGAACAGGATCATACGAAGGCAAAAACACTGAAAAATCACATTTGCATACGTTTTACGACACATGGGAAAATGTGAGCCACAGAAAGTTTGACGGCCTTATTGTGACCGGGGCGCCTGTTGAAAACATGGACTATGAGAAAATCCTGTACTGGAAAGAAATGCAGGAAATTCTGAACTGGACCCTCGAAAATGTCTACAGCACTTTTTATATATGCTGGGCAGCACAGGCGGCGCTGTATCATTTTTACGGCCTGCATAAAGAGACGTTTCCTAAAAAAATCATGGGGAATTACCCGCACCGTATGCCGGAAAAATTTGATCCTTTGACTGCGGGGTTTGACGATGTCGTTTACATTCCGCTTGCACGTCAGACAACTATTCCGAAACAGGAAATCAATAAAGTCGAAAAAATGGAAATCCTTCTTGAACACGAAGACTCCGGGCCCTGTCTTCTTCAGGAATGTAACCACAGGCGCGTATATATGTTCAATCATCTTGAATATGACCGGGATACACTTAAAAATGAATATCTCAGAGATCTGGAAACAGGTATGTATGATGTTGATCTGCCTGTGAATTACTTTCCGGATAACGATGTGAATAATGATCCAAAGGTGAACTGGCGGGCTCATCGCAACCTCCTGTTCGGAAACTGGATAAATATTGTTTATCAGAATACGCCGTTTAATCTCGATGATCTTGAGCCGATAAAGACGTTTTCGGATTTGGAACCGGTTTCGGCATAAAACCGCGAACAAAACGAACTTTTCGATCTGCTTTTACAGGCGTTCCAGTATATATCTGTTTGGTTGCCTCAATAATGTAAACGCCTGACAAGGCCGGCATAACATATGGCCCGACATATTCCAGAAAACGCCCCGCCTCAAGAAAAGTCACATTGCGGAATGGCGGAAAAAATAATGTGTTGATGGTCCGTTCGTGAACGAAGTAGTTATCTTTTAAATACGTATTGATCTGGCCTGCACTGTAAGGCTTTCCATGCCCGAACGGAGTCCAGTCCGCACGGGCCCAAAGCCCGCTGCGGTTTGGCACCACGATCACCAGCCGGCCATTGCCTTTAAGGACGCGCCATGCCTCTTCTATATAGCCTCTCAGGCTCTCCGCATATTCAAGAGCGTGGACTATAAACAGTCTGTCAATAGAATTTGTCTCGACCGGCCATTCCCTCTCCTCAGCAAGACAGACGAGATTTCTGCTTTCCTCCGGCCATTTTCTTACGCCCTGACCGGGCTGCATCATAACAAAAAGCCGTTCGACAGAATCCAGATAGGTTTTAAGATAAGGAAGCGGATATCCAACACCCAGAAGTGACATATTTGCAAGATCCGATGCCGAATTCGGCCAGAGAGTTTTTAAATTTTTCAGGATGGTGCGGCGTGCAATCCGCCCCAATCTTGTGCCGTAAAATAATTTGAGATCGTAAACGGAAGGCTGCATAAAACCGGTCTTTAGTTTTTATTCGATGTAACGTATCAGAGGGTCAATAAGAGGAAAATCAGCCTCGGGCATTGGATAATCGAACAGTGAGTGCGCCTTGACCCATTTCAGGGCCGCATGTTCATTTGGCCTGGGAAACCCTTTCCATACGCGGCAAGCGTATAAAGGCATGATCAGATGAAAATGACTGTAGGTATGGGAAGCAAAAGTCACGGGAACAAAACAGGTCGGGCGGGTTTCTATCCCAAGTTCTTCTCTGAGTTCACGCATAAGCGCAAATTCAGGTATTTCCCCCGTTTCGATTTTTCCTCCCGGAAATTCCCAAAGACCGGCCATATCCTTTCCTTCAGGCCGGCTGGCAATGAGAACCTTGCCCTCACCGTCAATAAGCGCGGCCGAAACCACCATAAGAATATCCAGATTTTCTGGACACTCGGGGGGCGGTTTCTCCAGTGCTTCGATACATGCGTTCATATTACGCTCTGCCTAACAGGCAAGAATGTTATCAGTTCTGCTGCCCTTCCGGCATATCTTCCTGTTCATCCTGTTCATCCTGTTCATCCTGTTCATCCTGAACATTTTCCTGAAGGCTTTCCTGATCCTCTACAGCGTTAGCTTGAGGCTCTTGGTTAACAGGTGTCTGTTGCCGGGCTGACTGATCTTCAAAAATATCAAATTCGGTAAAATCGATTTCCTCCTTCCACGTGTCTGTCAGCTCCTGAAGCGCAGTCTGGCTCATGGTCGATCTTAACTGGTCCTTGATATCTTCAAAACTCGGCAGTTCAACTTCACGCTCGTCCTCAACTTTAATAACGTGCCAGCCAAAGTTGGTTTTGACAGGTTCTTTTGTAAACGAACCGACATCCATTTCAAAAACGGCTTTTGAGAATTCCGGAACCATCTGCCCGGGCGTAAAATATCCCAGATCGCCGCCTCTTTCCCCGGACGGGCCGATTGATTTTTCCAGCGCCAGTTCTTTAAAATCAATGCCTTCTTCAAGTTGACTGATGATTTCTTCAGCTTCTTCCCTTGTTTCCACAAGAATATGGCTGGCCTTTCTTTCGGCCTGTGCCGACTGGCTCGCCATTAGCTGGTCATAGCGTTCTTTCAGCTTCTCATCCGTAAGTGTTCTGTCAATTGCCTGCTGTGCGTAGGCGGAGATAAGAACGCGTTTTCTGGCTTCCTCAATTTGGGTCTGAACCTGGGGTTCGGCGGCGATATTTTCCTCCTGCGCCCGGTCCAGCAATATTTGCTGACGCACCATCTGGTCCAGTGCGTTCTGAAATGCATCCCGGGATACAGGTGTTTGCAAGTTTCCGCCAGAGTTGGAAATTATATAGGACAAAACCTGATTACGCGTGATTTCCTGCCCTTTATATTCTGCAACGACAGGATTTTCTGATTGCTGACCGTTTCTGTTCTGCACATTTTGCGGTATGACTGAATTTTCAGACATCTGCTGCCCGGCCGTTTGAGTTTCCATCTGGCTGTGACTTTCATGCTTATCGCCCTGAATAAGTATTGCGGCCTGAAGGCCGATAATTATCAGCAGCAACAATACGATTGAACCAATTTTTAGTGAATTCATCTTGCTTCCCTTCCGTTTGTATATATGTGAACTTTCGTTTATGCGATTACGGCATTGTATGGTAAACATTTCACGCTTTCCTGCAACAGGTAAAACAACCGGAAGTTAATGGCAATAGTAAAAGAACTGAGTGTAATTTGACACTGACCGGAATATTCGTTGACGGCAGCATCTTCAAACTTTATAGGAATGTAATGGAGTTACGGATATCTAATGCTTTTATCAATCGCAAAAAAACTTTTAGGCTCGAATAACGAGCGAACAATCAAAAAGCTTATGAAGACTGTTGAGGCTATCAATGAAAAAGAGCCTCAGTACGAATCTATGAGCGATGAAGAAATCCGCGCACAGGCAACTGTTTTAAGAAACAGGCTGGAAAGTAATCCTTCACATCAGGATGCCATCCTTATCGATGCATTCGCTGTTGTCCGTGAGGCGGCAAAACGAACACTGGGTCAAAGACATTTTGACGAACAGCTTCTTGGCGGGATCGTCCTCCATAACGGCCGGATTGCTGAGATGAAGACCGGGGAGGGGAAAACGCTTGTTTCCACCCTCGCCGTTTACCTCAATGCCCTCTCCGGTAAAGGAGTGCATATCGTTACCGTGAACGATTACCTGGCCAGCCGTGACGCCGAATGGATGGGATCAGTTTATAAATTCCTTGGTTTGAGTGTGGGCTGTATCATCGCAAATATGCCGGATGAGGACCGTCGCAAAGCTTACCAGGCGGATATTACCTATGGAACCAATAATGAATTCGGATTTGATTATCTTCGCGATAACATGAAATTCAATCTGAAAGACATGGTCCAGCGTCCGTTTAACTTTGCCATCATCGACGAGGTGGATTCGATCCTGATTGACGAGGCAAGAACGCCGTTGATTATTTCAGGCCCTTCCGAAGGATCTGTCGATCTTTACCGCCAGATCAACAGCGTAATTCCGAAACTCGATAAGGACTGCTACGAAGTTGACGAAAAACTCCGCACCGTTACCTTTACCGAAGACGGAATGGAAAAGCTGGAAAACACATTGCGGGAAGAAGGAATCCTGGAGGAAGGAAACCTTTACGATATTCAGAACGTTGCACTCGTTCATCACGTTAATCAGGCACTTCGGGCGCACAAGCTTTTTGCAAAGGACAAAGACTACGTTATCAAAGATAACAAGGTTATTATTGTCGATGAATTTACAGGCCGGATGATGGAAGGCAGACGCTATTCGGAAGGTCTTCACCAGGCACTCGAGGCAAAGGAGGGCGTGGCCATCCAGATGGAAAACCAGACCCTGGCCTCCATAACCTTCCAGAACTATTTCCGCTTATACCCGAAACTTGCCGGCATGACCGGAACGGCAATGACGGAAGAGGCCGAATTTATGGAGATTTACGGCCTTTCGGTTGTTGAAATACCGACACACAAATCCATCGCTCGTCTGGATCATAATGATAAAATCTTTAAAAGCCTGGCGGAAAAAGAAGACGCCATCATAAAACTGATTGATGAATGTCATCAGAGACAGCAACCGGTTCTTGTCGGAACGGTATCTATTGAAAAATCGGAGACACTGGCGGCAAGACTGAAAAAACACAAAATCCCGCACAACGTTCTGAACGCGCGTTATCATGAACAGGAAGCCGGTATTATCGCCCAGGCGGGAAAGCCCGGGGCCGTTACAATTGCAACCAACATGGCCGGACGCGGTACTGACATCCAGCTTGGCGGCAATGCGGAAATGCTTGCCATGCAACAGATAGAGGATGACTGGACGGAAGAGGAAAAATCTAAAAAGCGCACGGAAATAGAGGAGCAGGTCCGGAAAGACAAGGACACTGTGAAAGAAGCGGGCGGACTTTATGTCATCGGAACCGAAAGACATGAATCCCGTCGTATCGATAACCAGTTGCGCGGCCGTTCCGGCCGGCAGGGCGACCCGGGTGCATCAATGTTTTTCCTGTCACTTGAAGATGACCTTATGCGGATTTTCGGGGCGCAGAAAATGGAAGCCGTCCTTGCAAACAAACAGATCGGTCTACAGGAAGGTGAAGCTCTTACCCACCCGTGGCTTTCAAAAGCGCTTGAGAGAGCCCAGGCAAAGGTTGAGGCACAGAATTTCGAAATCCGGAAAAATCTTCTGAAATTCGATAACGTCATGAATGATCAGCGTAAGGTTATTTATGACCAGCGCAAGGATATCATGCAGTCTTCGGATATTTCCGAACTGGTCAATGAAATGCGCCATGATGTTATACACGAGCTTGTAAACCGATGTATCCCGCCGAAAGCCTATCCCGAACAATGGGATGTAAAGACACTGAAATCCGAGATTCAGCGTATTTTGATGCTGGACCTGCCGGTTGAAGAATGGGCGAAGGAGGAAGGAATCGCGGATCAGGAAATTCTGGAGCGCATTAATGATGCCGCAGACCGCAAAATGGCGGAGAAAATTGCCGCGGCCGGGAAAGACGCTTTTTTGAAAGTTGAAAAAGCTCTTGTCCTGCAACTGGTTGACCAGCACTGGAAAGAACACCTTCTTAGTCTCGATCATTTGCGGCAGGGTATTAATCTCAGAGCCTTCGGCCAGAGGGATCCCCTGAACGAATACAAGGCAGAGGCATTTTCCCTTTTTGAAGCCATGCTCGATACCCTGAGGGAAAACATTACCCACACGCTGATGATTATCGACGTTAATATTAACCAGGGTCTGATGGATGCCATACAGGGGCGTCCACAGGAACAGGAAATGCAGGAAACACGAAAAGACCCCGCACTTTCGGAGCACAGCGACCTTTACGGGCAGGATGAAACCTCGATCACCGCGCAAGACTCAAAAAAACCATTTGATCATGGTGATCCGGAAACCTGGGGCAAGGTTCAGAGAAACAGCCCCTGCCCCTGCGGATCGGGCAAGAAATACAAACACTGCCACGGCAAAATCGCGCAGGTGGGTTAAGCGCGGCAGTCTCTATTGATAACTAAACGGAACGTTATTATCTGGAATATCATTATGGGGGTGAATTGTTACATAATCAGACCCACTAGCTTCACCTGACCTAATAGCTATTGCTTGCGCAGCACAGACAATATCAGCTCTGACTCGTGCCCGGTGTCCAATAAAGTAGGACCACTTCTGTTTAATTATGGAAGAAAAGATAATATATTATTAATATTATGTAAATATATATTCTGATTTTTTATCTGGAGATCTACCGCCTGAAAAGTTTTTGGGTTGAAAGGTGCAGCCCGGGGATATTACTCCCCCATTTTCTGGACCTTGACAAGGGTGATCTGGTTGCGGTGGCGGCGCATGATATCGAACCGAAAGCCGTGGAAAGTGAAGCTTTGACCAACTTCCGGCAGTTTCTGGGCTTCATGCAGGATTAGTCCGGCTATTGTCGAATATTCCTCATCCGGCAGATTCCAGTCGAACTCGCGGTTCAGATCGCGTATCGTAACTGTTCCGTTAACCAGATAAACGCCGTTTGGCTGTTTCCGGACGCCCGCAACGGAAATGTCGTCTTCGTCGTCGATCTGCCCCACGATTTCTTCCAATATATCCTCAAGTGTAACAATACCCATGAAGGACCCGTATTCATCCACAACAATGGCTATGTGCTCCCGCCTTTGACGAAACGCCTGCAACTGATCGTAAAGAGATGTATTTTCAGGAATGAACCAAGGCTCCCCGGCAATGGATTCAAAGTTTATATTCTCAAGGCTTTCGGCGTTGTTATGGATTTCCCTGAGCAGCCATTTTACATGGATAATTCCGGTAATGTTGTCCGTGCTCCCCTGCCAGAGAGGCAAACGGGAAAAAGGACTTTCCAGAGCTTTTTCCACAATCTTATCCACAGGCTGTTCCGCATCGATCATAACAACCTTGCTGCGGTGTATCATAATTTCGCCCACATCAACCTCGGCCAGCTCTAGGATTGACCGGAGCATCGCGCGTTGCTCCTGAGTCTCATGTTCAGGCCCCTGATGCAGTTCGATCGCGCCTTTCAGCTCTTCAATATTCGGGCCGGAATTGGAGAGAGAGACATCAAAACCCATAAGCTTTAATACGCGCCGGACGATAAACGTCACCATTTCAGAAACGGGCGCGAAAAGAATAATGACAACCCGCACCACAGGTGCAATTTTCATCGCCATGCTGTCAGAGTAGTTCAGGGCAAATGTTTTTGGCAGAACCTCGGCAAAAATCAAAACCAGCATGGTCATGACAAACGTGGCGTAAAAAACGCCCGCCTCGCCAAAGAGTTTTATAAACACGCTCGTGGCAAGTGCAGAGGCAAGAATGTTGACCAGGTTGTTGCCAAGCAGAAGCGCCCCGATCATCTTATCTTTCTTCTCCCTTATCTTGATAACCAGTCCGGCTTTTTCATTGCCGTCTTTTTCCAGACTATGCATACGGGGATCGGACACGCCGGTAAGTGCCGTCTCGGAGCCTGAAAAAAATCCGGACAGGATAAGCAAGATGAAAATGGCAATGATTGATATAAGAAATACTGGCTCCATTATGATCTCCGGCTAAGGGTTAGGGCATGTTATAAAGGTGGCTTTGCAACGCCTCCAGCACATTAAGTGCAAATTCAGGGGCCTGTTTCAAATTATCCACATCGACGGTAATATCTGCCTTTTCATATATTGGCGTCCTTTCACGCGTTAATCTGGCGAGTTTTTCCGCCATATCATCTGTATTCAGAAGCGGCCGGTGTGTTGACTGGCTTACTCTTTCCACAAGTATATCCACATCGGCCCTTAGCCATATATTTAACGCTTTCCGGCTAAGAAGCGTCTGAGTTGCCGCACTCATCACGGCCCCTCCTCCCAGGGCAATTATACACGGATTTTGATCCGTCAGAAGCCGCCTTACGACCTTTTCCTCACCATCCCGGAACCATGCCTCACCGTACTTCTCAAAAATTTCGGGAATTGTCATGCCTGCCGCTTTTTCAATTTCGATATCAGAGTCGAAAAAAGAGAGATTGAGCAGGCTTGCCATATGCCGGCCCGTTTTTGTTTTTCCGGCCCCCATCATACCCCATAAAGTCACAGGACGATTTAATTTGTTTTTTAAATCTGCCAAATCCATTGCATATGTCTTCTGTAAGTTTTAAAAAAGAATAAATATGATATTTTTACCAAAAAATCTCTAATACATTATTTTGTATCGCGAATA
The DNA here is from genome assembly GCA_964384335.1 of uncultured Pseudobdellovibrionaceae bacterium. Taxonomy (GTDB): domain Bacteria; phylum Pseudomonadota; class Alphaproteobacteria; order Micavibrionales; family Micavibrionaceae; genus JAUICS01. The sequence goes on along the minus strand of CAYLKN010000006.1, from coordinate 35,240 downwards.
ATCTTAATTTGAAAGAAAAGGGAGTGGCTGTGAAAGCAAAGCTGGCTTTAACTTTATTCCTGTTTATCATGGCTCTGGTGGCGGGAATTTTTCTTTATATTGCCTATGCGGAAATCCCTTTGGAAAAACATACCGTTACGAAAAAGCTGCCTGATGATTATTTCACAAATAAACTGAGACTGTAGAGGCAGTGCATTGTTTTAACAAAGTAAGGCTGTTCACGAGGAGCCGGTTTTTTCTGCTTTGCAGTATTGCACTGGTTTTTAGCGTCGGAGTGAAAACGTATTCCGCGCAGGCAACCAGTTTTCCGGATCTTATTCAAGAACCGCAAAGAATAGCGAATCATCCTGTTTCACAAGGCCCCTTTTCATCCCGAAAATACATGATCGAAGATGTTCAGGAGCCGGATTTCATAGCCACGATCGAAAATCTGTCAGCAGACGTTTCCGGAATGCTTTTCCCGGAAGGCACATGGCTTGGTATGGACAAGGAGTTTTTAACCGCCGCCTTTCATGCCCTGCCCGAAACCCACGGTGCCGTTTCCAATTCAGGGGAGTATGATCTTCTTCTGGCAATCCTGAAGACAGGTATAAATTCCCGCCTTATGCCCGAAATCTGGATTTCGCCACGGGGGACGGATCTTTTGACCGTCAGAATGGAAAAACTGAACAGTCTTGGTGCCTTTGACGAAGCCGCGGCACTGTACCGGCAGATCCCTGGCAAACCTTATCATGTCAGACAGGTGAAGTCAGGTATTATAAGTCTTCTGGGGAGCGGCCGGGTTGAGGAAGCCTGTATAGACATATTTTCATTTTCCAGATATTTCGATGACGCGGAACTTCAGACAAAAATGAAACAGGCCTGTGAAAACAGATTTTCCGGATCTCATAAAACCGGGGACGGGAACAAGAATCACAACATTTTTAAAATTGACATGGATACGCTCGAAACAATGAGCCTCCTGGAATTATCCCTACTTGTCAATAAAGGCAAAACAAACACAATAAATTTCACATTATCAGAAGATTATGCGGATTATTCCCAAATCAGCCTGGGTAAAACAGCATTACTGCTTACGCATGACGGCCTTCCTGAAAATATCCGCCTGAAACTCGCGCTATTGTCCTATAAATCAGGGTTTTTTAAGCTGGAAGATCTTGAAAACACATACAAAACCGTTTCCGCAAACGGCCTGAACGGCGAATGGGCGAATATTATCACTACCTTTAAAGCACTTAATAAGGATAAAGGCCCTGCCCTTTACGAAATAAGCGACGCAGTAATTGAACTGTTCAAAAAACGCTTCAGCGGAACCGACAAAGCCGTCAGCAGTATGGCATATCACCCCTTCGCCCGTTACATACAACCCTTTACATTTGAACAGCTTGACAGCGAACAAAAGATTTTCACCCTGTATATTCTCGCAGGAGCAATGAAAAACGGAGCTTTTGGAAAAGAAATTATTCTCCGGCACCTGAAAACGGACACCCTTTCCCTTGACAGGAAAGAAAGTTTTTCTCTCCTGACAAGCTTTCTAATACAACCTCAGGATAAAGACAGTACAAAAAGTCATTCCGTTCTTCATGAATTTCTAAAACAGGAAAAAGCGTCCGCAGACAAAAAAGATCTTCCTGATACATCCTCGTCCAATGACTCGGCACTTTTTTATACAGATCTTGTCTATGACATCCTCGAAGAATTAACTTATGAAAAACACAATCGCTTGACTTTGCCCCAAGATTATGTAATGCATTTATATGGAATTAATAATTTTATTGATTTTGCTATAAAAACAAATAATGTTGGGCAATTGGCTCTGTTATTAATTCTTGATATGAAATATCGGAATTTTTCTGATGATAAGTTTTTCAGAAAAGATGCTTTATCGGATCTGATTAACTATACTTTTGATAATCAGGTTAGGATTCTGATAAATAGTGGGTTATTAAATAAAGTTAAATAAGGAGATTGAAATGCCTCGTCCAGGACGTCCACCTAAAGAAAAAATCGCCCTCCACAAGACGGCGTACATGTATCTTGACATGTTAAAAACTGAAAAGGGTGCGGCTCATAATACCTGTCAGGCTTATGAAAGGGATATATCGGATTATACAAAGTTTTTGAGAGAAAACTTTAAAACCGATATTGACACTGCAATAACAGATCAGATCAAAGCCTATCTTAAAGATTTAAGCAACAAGCAGCATATCAAGGGCGAGAAACAATCCCAGATTGCAAAACGTACCGTTGCCCGTCGCCTTTCCGCACTGCGGCAGTTTTATCGTTTTCTTATCTCCGAAGGCATACGCGAGGATGACCCGACAAGCACCATTGAAAGCCCGAAGCAGGAAAGAACACTTCCAAAAACGCTGAGCGAATCCGAAGTGAACACGCTTATAACAGTTGCGGCCGGAAATGGTTCTCCGGAATGCGTGCGTCTTGTATGTCTTCTTGAAATGCTATACGCCAGTGGCCTGAGAGTTTCGGAACTGGTCGGACTTCCCGTATCAGCGCTTGGCGAAGACAATCAGTTTCTCATGATTGCCGGTAAGGCAGGACAGGAGCGTATGGTTCCTTTAACCGAGCCCGCGCAAAAAGCTCTTAAAAATTATTTTGAACTCAGAAACCAGTTCATCAGTGCTGATGATAATGGCCAACAGGCCCAGTGGTTGTTCCCATCGAGAACATCAGACAGCGGACACTTGACAAGACAGCGTTTCGCGCAGCTTCTCAAAGACCTTGCCAAAAGAGCGGAAATTGATGAAGACCGTGTTAGCCCGCATATTCTTCGTCATGCATTTGCTACCCATCTTCTTGCAAACGGAGCCGATCTCAGATCTGTGCAAAAAATGCTTGGTCATGCTGATATCGCAACCACGCAAATTTACACGCATATGGTTGATGAAAAACTCAAGAAAACAGTTCAGGAAAAGCATCCGCTTTCAAAAACCGGCACGAACCAGTAAAACTGGTCCCGGTTATTGACTGTTTACCACAGCTGGCATAAATAAGCTTTCCCGAAACAGGAGCAGTTCAAAATGGCGCGTCTGGATTTTGAGAAGCCAATATTGGAACTTGAAGGTAAAATTCAGGAACTTCGTAATGTCAGTAGTGATGAACTGAACATAAATGAAGAAATTCAGCGCGTTCAGCAAAAAATTGAAAAGCTTCTGACTCAGATTTACAGCAAGTTAACGCCTGCTCAAAAGGTCAAAGTCGCGCGCCATGAAAACAGGCCGCACTTTTCATCCTATATCGAAAAACTGATCGATGACTTTACTCCGCTTGCAGGGGACAGGCTGTATGGTGAGGACCATGCATTGATTGGCGGAATAGGCCGCTTTCGCGGTCAGGCCTGTATTGTAATGGGACATGAAAAAGGCGGGACAACCGAAGAACGGATCAAACACAATTTCGGCATGGCACGCCCGGAAGGATACAGGAAAGCACAACGTCTCATGGATATGGCCGAACACTACGGCCTGCCTGTTTTAAGTTTCGTGGATACTGCCGGGGCATATCCCGGTGTCGGAGCAGAGGAAAGGGGACAATCCGAAGCTATTGCAAAATCGATTAACCGCTGTCTTACTTTAAAAACACCGTTTTTATCAGTCATTATTGGAGAAGGCGGTTCGGGTGGTGCAATTGCTATCGCAGCTGCGGACAGGGTTTTCATGCTGGAACATTCGATTTATTCCGTTATTTCGCCGGAAGGGTGCGCCTCAATTTTATGGCGAAGTGCGGATTACGCCGGTGAAGCCGCCCAGACGCTTAAGCTGACTGCGCAGGATTTACTTGGTTTTGGTTTGATCGATGAGATAATTAACGAACCTGTCGGCGGCGCGCACAGATACAAAAACGAAGCCATAAATAATGTTGGCGCTGTTCTTGAAACGAATTTATCAAGTCTAATGCAAAAGAATGGCGAAACCCTCGTTAAGGAACGTCAGGACAAATTTGTCGCCATGCCTGATATTTAGGATTTCAGGCACTTTCGATCTGGGCAAAAGACCCGTTATCATTAAACCTTAAAGCCTTAATATCACCCGTAATTTTTGCCCTTGTTTTCATTTTTTCAAAGTTTCCGTGATGGGCACTAAGGTGCCCCTCTTCCGTGGCTGCGGCTTTAAAATAAAGCATAATAAATACACGTATGGATGCCGTTAAAGTCGAATTGGTTTTTTTGCGCAGATAAATCAGAGTACATATCTCATGAATTGAACACTTTTCTCGTTTTGCAATATCCCTTAAAGCAGCCCACATTTCCGGCTCAAGCCTTACCGAAGTCCTTTTCCCTACTACACAGATGTTTCTGCTTACCAGAGACGAAGATTTTTCGATGTCTTTTTTAAAAAGAATTGCGATATCTTTAGCTTCATACATTCAACCCTCCATAGGTATGCAATCGATTTTTTTGATATACAAAAGGTACTATGTATGTATTCTTTGATAATCACCCACACATACAAAACCCATGCAACTATAGTATATATAATTTATATTATTTCAATCAAAAGGTGCATAAGAACACGTATAAGTTACATATGTATTATGTTTGAGTTGTTAAGAAATATTATCGGATGATTTTTAATTCAAGGGCATGAATAGTTTCCCTCATAAGATCACCTAAAGCAGTATAAACCATTCTTTGCGCTTCTATTCTGGAAACTGGCTTCAAATCATCCGAAGAAATCACAACCTTAAAGTGTGTCTGGCCGCCCTCTCTGTATCCGGCATGTCCAATATGTTTGTGACTTTCATCAATGACGTCCAGATATTCAGGACAAAATTTTTCCTGCAGTATTGTAATAATTTGATTTTTAACGTTCATGATACAAATAGTTCATAACAATATAAGTATTATGTTATTGTATATACTAGGATATTAATGGTTTGAAATGAAATGCCAACAATAAATCTTAAACCGAATTCGCCTGAGTATATGGACCGCGACTATGAACGCATACGGGATCTTAAACAGTGTGATATGGAGGGATGCGCCAATGCCGCCGAGTACAAGGCCCCAAAAAACAAGGAGTTAAATCAGTATTATCACTTTTGTTTTGAACACGTCAGGGAATACAACGAGGCATGGAACTATCTCAACGGAATGTCTCCTGAAGAGATTAATGAAAACATATGGAGAACGCATATATGGGACCGCCCGACCTGGAAACCGAAAGATTATGCCGATCTTGAAGAAAAACTGAGAGAAAAAGTCGTTCACAGTTACTTTTTCGGTGATGGGTATAACAACTCAGGAAAAACCGGCTCAGGTCACAAAAGCCATGATTTCAGCAGTACTTTTAAAGAAGATACGCCGGAAGCACACGCACTTCGGATTCTTGAACTCTCACCACCCGTAAATCTGTGTACTCTGAAGCAAAGATACAAAACTCTAGTAAAGCAATACCACCCTGATGTGGTAGGGAGTAATAAAGAAACAGAAGAAAGAATGAAAAATATAAATATGGCGTACACTATTCTCAAAGTGGCATATAAAAAATTTGAAAATCTCACTGAAGCCGACTAATTTTCGTTAAGGCAATCCAAATATAAACAGAGCATGATTTGATGAGTACACAAAGAACGACAAGTTTTGATCCAAACAAATTAATAACGAACAGTACAAAATACAACACAATACCTGATACAAGTTACAATGCCAGGGAGACATTTGACATTGATCTTGACTGGCAAGTCCCGGGCTTTTCCGAAGCCAATGATAACGTGCCTGTTATCGATGAAACGTTTCAGTTCAATTCGGCAACAACAAAGGCGATCCTCGCCGGATTTATGCATAATAAAAGGGTGATGATACAAGGATATCACGGTACCGGAAAGTCAACGCATATTGAACAGGTGGCGGCGCGTATTAAATGGCCGTGTATCCGGATAAATCTTGATTCCCATATCAGCCGCATAGATATGCTTGGCAAGGATATGATTATTTTAAAAGAAGGAAAACAGGTAACGGAATACCGGGAAGGCATATTGCCCTGGGCTCTCCAAAATCCGGTTGCCCTTGTTTTTGATGAATATGATGCGGGCCGGCCGGATGTCATGTTTGTTATTCAGCGCGTGCTTGAAGCAGAAGGCAAACTCACATTACTGGATCAGAACATGGTTTTAAGACCACACCCGGCTTTCCGCATTTTCGCGACAAGCAATACAGTGGGGCTTGGTGATACAACCGGCCTTTATCATGGAACCCAGCAGATAAATCAGGGACAGATGGACCGCTGGAATATCGTTGTTAACCTGAATTATCTTAAAAGCGAAGATGAAATTGCCATTATGCTGGCCAAAGTGCCCGAAATGGATACGCCAGAGGATAGGCAGAAAATCAGTCAGATGGTTCAACTTGCCAACCTGACCCGCCACGGATTCATAAATGGTGATATTTCAACATTGATGTCACCCAGGACCGTTCTGACGTGGGCTCAGAATTACATTATTTTCGAGGATATTGAGGACTCATTCAGATTTTCGTTTCTTAACAAATGCGATGAGACGGAATATCCTGTTTTCAACGAATATTTCCAGCGTTGCTTTGATATGGAACTGGCGCCGCAGACCCCCTGAAATGCCCGACAGATCCCATAACCATTCCGATGTCTTTAAGAAAGCTACAGAATCAACGTTAAAGGCAATAGCGAAAACGCAGGACGCAGAAGTTCTTTTTGAAAACGCAAAACGTCCCGAATCAAACGTCTCAATGCTGAGTGAGACACTCTGCCGCTTACCCGCGCCTGAAAACAAAATCAATTACAGGCTCAAATCCTTCATTCGTGGCTTATCTGATACTTATGGCATGATTCTAAGGCATCACGACAAAAAGATTCATGCAAAATATTCACCTCAGGAAAAACAGGCGGCGGCATTGTTTAACAGCCTTGAAAAGGCAAGGGTCGAAGGGTGCGGCTCCAGACACATGAAAGGGGCACAGGCCAATATCCTCTCCCTGATCAATGAAAAGTGCAGGCGATACAATTTGGAAAACGTCAGGTATCGTTCGGAAGATTCACTTCAGGACATGCTGTATCTGCTTGCGTTCCACGAATTTTCCGGATGCCGGCTTCCACGCAGTGCAGATGCGTTTTTCCAGGAATGGCAGACGTGGATGGAAAAAAATCTTAAAACAAACATGTTAACTGAACTCAAAGCATACCTCTCAGACCAGGAGGCCTTCGCCCTTAAGGCCAATGACTTTATTGATACTCTTCTGCAAAAAGATGCAGAAGCCAACGAGGAAGAGGAAGAAGCACAGCAACAGGATGAAGACAATCAAACTGAGGATACTCCTGAAAACCCTGGGCAGGACGAAAATGAACCCCATCAGGCTGAAGCACAGGAACCTGAAAATACAGAGCAGAAACAAAATGAAGAAAGCGAGGAAAATTCCTTATTCGACTACAGCGCATATGATATTTCGGAGACCGCGGATGGAGGTGAAAAGCCTCCGCCCGCTGCAATTGAAGGACGAGATGATAACCAGAAACTTGAAAACGTCGGAAATTACCATGTTTATACTAGGTCTTATGATGAGCTTATTGATGCCGGAAAACTGGCATCTGGGCATGATCTGGCCAAACTGCGCTCCATTCTCGATCAGCAACTTTCGCAGCAGCAGCTTACAATCACACGTCTGGCAAACCGTCTTCAGCGAAAATTAATGGCAATGCAGAAACGGTCCTGGATGTTTGATCAGGAAGAAGGCATGCTTGACGCTTCGCGTCTTGCGAGAATAGTTGCCAACCCGTCTTTGCCTCTAAGTTTCAAACTTGAAAAAGAGGACAATTTCAAAGACACGGTCGTATCACTTCTGATTGATAATTCCGGCTCCATGCGCGGGCGGCCAATCACCATTGCCGCAATGACAACAGATATCATTGCCCGAACACTGGAACGTGTCGGTATCAAAATTGAAATACTTGGATTCACAACACGTGCATGGAAAGGTGGAAAGTCCAGAGATTTATGGGTTCAGAACGGTCGTCCTGCAATGCCGGGACGATTAAATGATGTGCGTCATATTGTTTATAAATCTGCGGATGCGCCCTGGCGGCGATCCCGTAACAATCTGGGACTTATGCTCAAGGAAGGACTTTTAAAAGAAAACATTGACGGAGAGGCCCTTGTATGGGCGCACAACCGGCTTTCACGGCGACAGGAAAGCCGCAAAATCCTTATGATGATTTCTGACGGGGCACCCGTTGACGATTCCACCCTGTCTGTAAATTCATCCGGAATATTGGAAAGTCATCTCCATGCCGTTATTAACTGGATAGAAACAAATTCTTCTGTTGAGCTTACAGCCATCGGCATCGGCCATGACGTCACACGTTATTATAACCGTGCGATCACCATCACGCATGCAGATCATCTTGGAAAAGCGCTGGTTGATCAGCTTGGTCTGTTGTTTGAACAGAAATTCAAGCGCAGCTGATGCTTTGCATTGTTTATATCAGGCGCTCTGATAATATGTTTTTTTAATTAAGACAGGAGCAAAAAATGCAGTTTATAGGTATTCTTCTTATCGGTGCGATCGTACTGATCGCCGCATCTTTTAGAGTTATCAAGGAGTATGAGCGGGGCGTTGTTTATACGTTTGGTAAGTACACCAGCACGCGTTCACCGGGGATCCAGCTTGTTCTGCCGGGCATTCAGGAAATGGTACGCGTGGATATGCGCATAAGAACAAACGATATACCGTCACAGGACGTCATCACACAGGACAACGTATCCGTAAAGGTTAATGCCGTTGTCTATTACAGGGTTATTGAACCCGGATATGCAGTAAACCGCGTTGAGGATTTTACCGTCGCCACCAGCCAGCTTGCACAGACCACCCTGCGTTCCGTACTCGGCAAACACGAACTTGATGACCTGCTTAGCAAACGGGATCAACTCAATAATGATGTTCAGGAAATTCTGGATACCCAGACAGACGGATGGGGCATAAAAGTAACAAATGTTGAAATCAAGCATGTGGATCTGGATCAAAGCATGGTGCGCGCGATTGCCAAACAGGCCGAGGCAGAACGTGAAAGACGCGCCAAGGTGATATATGCGGAAGGAGAATTCCAGGCCGCAAAACAGCTTGATGAAGCTTCCAAAATCCTTTCCCAGCGCCCTGAAGCAATGCAGTTGCGATACCTCGGTACAATCAGCGAATTTACTTCCTCAAAGGGAAATACTATTCTGCTGCCCCTGCCAATGAACCTTCTTGAAAATCTGACGTCAAAATAAAAAAAGCCCCGGCACAGGCCGGGGCAAAATTTTGTTTAGTGGCGTTAAATCAACCCTGAATTCGAATGGCAATGTTGCATTGATTTGCCTGCTCACCTTCATTGTAAATGATCTGGCCGTCGCCGCCCGTATCGGTGCAGTCATCCTGCCCCGCAGCCCTTACATTGCCCTCTTCAGGAAAACCGTCATCAAGCTTTCTATCGATCCTGGCAACCAGACTTGGCGGGAAACCTCCATCTTCCAGATCAAAACCACTATCAGTCATTAACCCCAGATAATGTCCCTGAATAATGTCATCATCGGTTTGATCAGGAATGCCGTTCGAACCACCCGTTGCAAAACCGATCAGATAACCGCCGCCAAGGTCTGACACCGGGTATATTCCTCCGAAATCGTCATCTGTTGCAGATGGGTCAACCGAAGTTACAATGTCCGCAGCCGCGAGTTGCAGGAAGAAAGCATCGTTTTCATCATCAGCCGTACCCCCGTCAAATACATTGTCAGGACCGACCTGATTATCGCCGTCTCCCGCAACACATTCATCTTCACAGTTACGCAGTCTTATATCCGCATCTTCCAGGTCGCCCGGCCAGCCGCCGTACGCTTCCCGAAATGTTGCAACTCCGGCATCGATAGATTCTATTTCGTTTGTGACACTTAATACACGGGCATTTGTTATCAGGTTCTGCCCCTGAAGAACACCGCCGATCAAAAGTCCGATAATAATCATCACAATGGCAAGCTCCACCAGTGTAAAGCCCTGCTCATCGCGCAAGTCTTGTTTTGAAATTAACGTCATTACTTCTCTCCTTTCAGTAAATGGACATATACATACTATACTAAGCCATTACGGGATGTAAGCGCATATCATTTTGCAAAATTGAGGATTGCATATACGCATTTTGTCATTCTGATATATTACTATTGAGTTTTCTCTGCCTGTACGCGCCTGGCGACAAACCCTCGATATCCTTGAAAACCCTGTTAAAAGTTGCAAGAGAATTGAATCCAACCTCTGCCGCCACAGTCTGCATATCTTCGTCTGTCTGCTCCAGAAGACGCTTGGCGTCCCGTACGCGGTTTTCATTAAGTAACTGCGGAAAGCTTTTATTGAAATATATGTTTATGACCTTTGAGAGAACGGCCTCCGAACATTCACACTCTCTTGCAAGATCCGCGCGGGAGAAGGTGGGTTCGTGATAAAGCTTGTCCAAAACCATAAGATTCTCAATTTTTCTTGCCAGGTCTTTTTCCTGATCATTCAGATGGATCCCGGCTTGTGTTTTTTTAAGCATTACGGCCTGAGGATAGATCCGGAGAAGACTTGTAACAGCCAGATAAAGAAAACCGAGGCCAAGGAAGTTTCTGGCCATTCTCACCGACGCATCGATATTTTCGATGGCAACTCCAATCATCATAATGAAAATCAAGGCTGAATTCATTGCAAGCAAGGCCATAACCAACCAGAAACGTTCTTTCCCGCTTGCGGAATCTTCGCGGGTTTCGGCAATGCTTCTCCGTTTGCTCCAGAAAGTCAGCATTGTTAGTGCGCCGATACAGCTTCCTGCAATCACCAGCCCTTGTTCATAAAACAGGCATGGAAATCCGCCCTCACACAATCCTGACTTACTGGCGGATAAAGTGAAGAGCCCATAGACGGAAACCAGGAAAAAAACACCCGCAAAGTATTTTTTCGGAGGCATTCTGGATATTTCGATAATCTGGATGGCAAGCAGCACGCTTAAAACAGGACTGAGAAGCCAGATCATATCTGACACCGGATCATAAAAGGGACTGATATCCGAGATAAACCGTCTTGAAAAATCCAGAAAAAAAGCCAGGCCAAGCACGAAAAAGTAAAGCAGCGAAATAAATGTTCTGGAATTTTGTCCTGATCGTAAAAGCATGTAAACAATCAGAAATATTGATTGTGTGATACCAATCAGAGAAATGATCTCTAAAAGCGAGAATTGTAAATCAGGCATTGTTATCTGATTGTTTCGTTTTTAATGCAAAGTGGGTCACCATCGGCAAACTCTGCCAGTTCAGTACAAATGTACTCAATCATAAAAAGGATTTCACCCGGATACATTGTTTTATGGCCCTGATTGATAATCTGACGCATTGTTATATATGCGGCCTCCTTGTCACCCAGTCTGGCAAGAGTCATGGCACGCAGTCGGTAAGACCATTCGGGTCTGGATGGATCGGGATGATCCTCCAGCATTTTTGCGATTTCCAATGCCTTTTCAGGTTTTTCCTGCCGGTAAAGGGCAATATAAAAAGCCCGGACCAGCCAGCGCCATCTTTGCTCCCCTTCGCGCCTGCCCACCTGAATAAGGTAATCCGTAATATGATCCAGATCCTCAGACTGCCTTGTAGCTCCGAAATTGTACGCGGCAAGAAAAGGCACATAATGGGAACGTTTATCAAGTTTATCGGCAAGGAAAAACCATTCTTCCAGATTTTCATAGCTGTATTCCTTTAAAGACCGTCCCTTCCCGCCGAATTCTCCGGCATTTTGCAAAAATATGCCGATCATTCTGTAGGCAGGCTGTATATCCCCCATTGCAACAACCTTAATCATATTTTCGCCGGGCGCGGCAGGAATGTTTAACCAGGTTGCCTCCTGATCCCTGATGGCAAGCCAGAACGGCATATTCAAAACAAGCAGTATAAAAAGAAGGGATGTGGAATGAGGGCGGAATAAATACGATAAAGTGGACTTTGTCATAGGGGTCCGTATTTAAAACTGTCTTTTACAGGTGTCAATTACAGTGGCTGTTAGAAATATGAATATAAACAAGACTGCCTGCAGCCATATTACCAGAATACTATGCGCCGGCCCGTCCAGACCGTAAAGCAGCCACGAGCTTTGGGCCAGAAGATCCAATCTGGGTATAAAGTAAGAGAGAACATCAAGAATATTTGAGGATATAGTCATTATGAAAGAAGTGGCAGCCGTTTCTGAAAACATGCCTGAAGCTATGCTGAGAAGCTGTCCCAGCATCCGCGATAAAATGTAAAATCCGAAAATTATTAAAACACACCCTGCCCCGCTTGTTATCACCATGGCAAAAAAAACGGAAACGGCAGACATAAGAACATATTCAATAACAATACTGCCGGACCATAATGCCATCCCCTCAAGATTTACAGCACCCCAGAAAAGGGCGAGAACAACCAAACTTACAAGCAGCGACAAAATAAAAGCTATGACCCCGAATGCGGCAGTTACGGATATTGTAAATTGCGGCCTTGTTACGGGACAGGCCATAATAAAATCCGCCTCCTTCATTTCAAAAAGACGCCTGACACTGAACGTTACAATAAGTGCCAGGCCGGCAACACCCGCAAGTCTTAAAAGTCCCGCACCATAGGCAAGTGAGAATGGCCCTGATTCAATCACGGCTGTTGAACCAAGGAATAGACTGATCAGAATAATAAAGACAAATAAACCGATTAACGTAAGGGCTGTTTTATCCCTTAGGCAGGATAAGATGACATATTTAAAAACAGCCAGGTTCATTAATATTCATTTTAAAATCTGAATGGCCTTCTGTCTCCTGCCATCTGATTGTACAGGTCTCTGTCAAAAGGATGTATCGAGGATCCGGCATTATTTAAGATTGTGGCTTTCAACAGGACAACCAGCTCTGTCTTTTCCACTCTGTCGGACTGGGTCCTGAATAAACTGCCGAACATGGGAACCTCGGAAAGCACAGGCACACCCTGCTGCTCCGATTCGACCCTGTCTTCAAGCAGTCCGCCAAGAACCAGAACTTCCTGCGAGCCCATTCTTACAACAGAATCGAACTGCTGGACCGAAAGCTGGGGCACCGATGATGAAATACTGGCAAGTTCCTCGGGTGTAATACCCGCAAGGGAAGCTGCAGAAAGACGCGGACCGGGGTCTTCAACAAATTGAGTTACATTTGATACAGTCGGTCTTAGGGAAAGCATTACAGTCTGGCTATCGAGATCAATGACCGGATGCACATTAATAATCACACCTTCCGGAACCGAACGTGCCTCACTATCGACCCGCACTTCATCTTCACCTGTATCCTGATCTTCTTCCGTTGTGACTTCCAGGTCAAAGAAAACAATATTTTCTGTCACGTTGAGAACGGCTGGCTGGTTGTTTAAAACCGTAATGCGCGGACTGGCCAGTGCGCGGGTTGTACCGAAACGTGACAGCGCATTGACAACTGAAGAAATATCGCTGCCGTCCCAGACAAAAGAAAAGTCACCAATTCCGGCAGGATTGAGAGCCGGTCTGTTTAACTCCGATGTCACTCCAAATCCGGTATTGACAATTCCCTCCCTGAAAACGATTGACCAGTCTATGCCCGATGAAAACTCGTCACTCAGGGAGACTTCAAGAACCTTGGCTTCAAGCAAAACCTGGGAAGTCATTACACGTCTGACTTCGTATAAGTATTCCTGAACCCTGTCGTGAATTGATTTAGGTGCGTAGACATTGATAATCCCGTTCTGCCTGTTAATTGAATAGGTATAAATATTTTCACCGTCCGCACCTCTGCCGCCGCGTCGGCGGTCACCACGGTCATCATCGAAATCGTCCACGGGCAGGGACTGAACTTCGAGCTCAGGCTCTTCAAGCCTTGTATCCTGACCACGGGCCTGTTGCTGTGCTGCTTCCTGCGCTCCATCTCCAGCAGTTGTGTCCGCACCGGGAGGAGCCTGCTGCGAATTGGCAACACGAAGCCGGGGATCTGCCGCAGTTGATAAGTTATTATCATCAAGCGAAGCAGATAACAGATGCTGCAATCCGACTTCGAATTCCTGCCAGAAATCAGAAGAGAAGCTTGAATTGACCGTAAAGTTTGAACCCGTCTGCGTTTGAGTGCTTTCGGTGGAATCATCTCCTCCGGCCGAGCTGATATCCAGTGAGGAACTAATAGAACTGTCGTTCGTCCTGATCATGTTCAGATACGAAAGACGGTATGTTTTCTGGTAGGGTGTATCAAGCTCAACCCGTATCGTCTTGTTATCAAGTTCGTAACGAAGCCCTGCCATGCTGGATATGCGATCAAGTACGGTGTTTATGGGCTGGTCTCTCGCTGTAAAAATGATACTTCCTCTTATTCTCGAATCAAGCTGAAGATCGTAGTCTATTTCACGGGCCAGTTCGAACAGAGCATCGCGCAGGGGAACAGACTGATTAATTGCAATCGAAACAAGCGGCACAGGCTCCTCTGTTCCGTCCAGAGACGCAACAGCCGGCTGAAACGCGGGAATATCTTCATCTACCGGTTCAGGCAGTTCAAGAGGTCTCGGCTCTAGAAAATCACGAAGATCCTGGACGTTGGCATTAGCCGCACGGTCGATCTTTGTGTAGTTTCTAGTCAGATCACACCCCGTCAGGGCAATTGACGTTACCAAAAGCCCCGTTAAGAGATTTATATATTTGATTCGGCAAATTTTTTTATTCATTTTGACCATATGACGTCATAGATTTTGTGTAATACAGAAGATATAGTAAATATTGTTATATTATCGGCACGCAAATTACCGCGGTCAACAAGACCCGGCATTTCATCCACAAAGATAAGCGTAAATTCGGAACGGAAAACGTTGCTTACTCACTATCCGATATTTGAAGCAGAGACGTATCCAGACGGTGGAGGCTGCCTTTCTCACCAAGATCCACCTGCTGTATTTTCATTTTCATATCGCTTGGCTTGTCCGCCTGCTGGATTGCGGTGGGCGCATCTATCAGACCTTCCTGGTACAGTCTTATCAGGGACATATCAAATGTCAGCATACCCTGCTTTGAATTTTGCTCCATAACATCCTTGATTTTATCGAGGTGACCATTGTGTATCAGATCTCTTATATGCCCCTCATTGAGCATGATTTCCATGGCGACCACCATTCCGCCCTGTACGCTTGGCAACAGCCTTTGCGAAATTATTGCCCGCAGGTTAAGGGATAAATTCAGACGAACCTGATTATAGGACTCTTTTGGAAAAAAGCCGACAATTCTTTCAATTGTCTGATAGGAATTGCTGGAGTGCAGCGTGGCAAGGCAAAGATGACCGGTTTCAGAAACCATCAAAGCCTGCTCCATAACCTCGCGATCACGGATCTCCCCGACCAGAATAACATCAGGTCTTTGTCTTAAAGCATTTTTCAGTGCAATGGAAAACGAATCCGTATCAACGCCTACCTCTCTCTGGGTTATGATCGATTTTTTATGACTGTGAAAATATTCAATAGGGTCTTCAATCGTTATTATATGCCCGCTTTTCTGCGAATTTCTTTTGTCGATCATTGCGGCCAGGCTTGTTGATTTTCCGGAGCCTGTGATTCCCGTCACCAGGATAAGCCCGCGATTTTCCAGCGCCAGGCTTTCAAGTAAGGGCTCAAGCCGCAGTTCATCAAAACTTGGAATTTTTGAAAAGATACGTCTTATCACAAGTGCGGGCATCTGCCGCTGGCGCATAATATTCACGCGAAACCGCCCTTTACTACCCATGTCTATAGACATATTCATTTCCATGTGCGTTTCGAAATAGCGAAGCTGACGGTTGGAAAGAATTGAATTCACTACTTCCCTTACATCTTCAGCCTCCATAGGCTCACGCTTGATAAAAAAAAGCTCGTTTTCAACTCTCAGCGTTGGGGGATGCCCAACAGTTATGTAAAGATCTGTGGCACCTTTGGCCACCATGGTCTCCAGATATTTGAAAACTTCAGATGTACTCAAAACGAATACCCCTCTTCGTTCCCGGAATTTGCGTTGCCTTCGTTACTCTTGTTCAGATGGCCGCTTGGTGAATACGCTTTTGATGTACGCGGTATTTTACGGGGCTGAGGCGCCTTTCCTTTTTCGGAATCATTATCATCCGTATCTTGGTTTTCATCACTGACAAGCAGAACCGCACGCCTTGCCTCCGACTTGCTGATTATTTCGGATTCAAGTAATTCATTCACCGAATCTTCCATTGTTTTCATGCCATAGCGATATCCGGTCTGCATCATTGAATACAACTGGGAAATCTTATTCTCTCTAATCAGGTTACGGACGGCGTTTGTTCCGACAAGAATTTCAAAGGCCGCCACACGTCCTGATCCATCAGCCCTTTTCAAAAGGGTTTGAGCGACAACACCCTGCAATGACGTGGATAACATGGCCTTGACCATTTCTTTATCGCCACTTGGAAAAACGTCAATAATACGGTTTATTGTTTTGGCCGCTGAGTTGGAGTGCAGAGTGGCAAAAACAAGATGTCCTGTTTCAGCGGCAGTAAGCGCAAGGGAAATGGTTTCATAGTCCCGCATCTCCCCAACCATTATTACGTCCGGGTCTTCACGCAAAGCACTGCGCAGCGCTTTTTTAAACGAAAACGTGTCATTGCCGACTTCACGGTGATTGATAAGACTTTTCTTTGACGTATGAAAAAATTCAACGGGGTCCTCGATTGTAAGAATATGTTTGCTCATATTCTCATTAATATTATTTACCATCGCTGCCAGGGTCGTTGATTTCCCGCTTCCCGTCGGACCAACCACCAGAACAATGCCTTTCTCAAGCTCTGTAAAGCGGCGCATGACCATAGGCAAATCAATCTCGTCCATGGACGGAATTTTCGAGGGGATGGTTCTGAAAACGGCAGCCGCACCCTGCCGGTTATTAAAGGCATTAACCCTGAAACGGGATGTATCCCCGAATGAAATGGCAAAATCAAGCTCCAGTTCCTTTTCGTACTCGGCGCGCTGTTCATCCGTCATTACGGAATAAAGCATGGACCGAATATCGTCACTTTTAAGAGCATCGGCTTTAACCCGCTTTAAACTGCCTTTTGTTCTTATAATTGGTGGATTATCCGCACTGAGGTGAAGATCAGAGGCGTCATTGTGAAGGACGAAAGCGAGAAGCTGGGTAATATCCACTTTTAACTCCTTTTAAAACTATATTCTAATGCATAAAACTTTATCAGAAAAAATTTACTGAAAGTCACTAAAGACATTTTTATCATTGCCTATTTTGCTTAATAGGATGTTAACAAAACGGAATTGAAAACCAGGCAGGTCAAAAAACCGGCAATAAGCGCTGGCCCAAAGGGAAATTCCCTTTCACCCCGAATTTTTAGCCAGTACCCTCCCAGAATTATTCCGAAAATACCCGACAAGATTAAAAACAGGGGCAGCTCAGTTACCGAAAGCCATATACCGCATGACGCAATAAACTTAACGTCCCCCATACCAAGGGCCTCCTTACGAAAAAGAATGCGCCCCATGAACCTGATAAAAATCGCAAGGCCGCCGTAAACGATAATCCCCAAAATGACCTGGATTAAAAAAAACGGCACCGGCCCGACAAAACCGGTTTCATAAATACTGTACTGAAAATAAGAAAACAAAAAGCCAAGTATTGCGAACGGTATGGTAAATTTATCGGGCATGAGTTTGGATTGAAAATCGATAATCACGAGGGCCAACAGAAACGGAACCGCAAACATTGCGGCAACCCCGCTGAAAGAAAGCCCGTATGACACCAAAATCAGAATACAGAGAATCGCACTTGAAATTTCTGTCAGAGGATAGAATGCCGGAATTGCCTGATTACAATATCTGCATTTCCCGCCAGACAAACAAAATGACAAAACAGGGAAAAGATCTTTTATACCAAGAATATGATGACACGAAGGGCAAAATGAACGGTTTGTTTCAGGTTTGAGATCTTTTCTTTTTTTTCCTGAAAAAAAAGCCGTGCCAAAAACGGGAAGGTTATTGCGGTATCTGTATATTAATGCAGTTGCAAAACTTCCAAGGCATAGTCCAAAGACGACACATAAAATCAGAGCCGGCAGAATTATTGAATAACTGGATGTAAAAAGTGCTGGGGCAGGCACACTCTAACGATTTCTGAGTTTTGAAAGGCGATCGTAAATCTGGTCCCTTGGAACCATTCGTCCCGTTCCATACACAGCATCAATCTCAAGCGCCTGTTCATAAAGGTCAATCGCCTCATCCCTTCTATTTTTTCTCTCTGCAAGAATTGCAAGGTTAAAGTAATGATTCGGGTTGTTCGGCTCAAGCGACTGTGCAGTTGACAAATAACGACTGGCCTCGTCATACCTTTCCATTTCCGCCATCATAATTCCGATTTGCGCTGAAATTTCAGGTCTTTCAGGATGCCTTTGATACAATTCAAGAAGTTTTTGTAATGAAACGGAAGGATCACGAGTACCCATAATGCCAGCGAGATTGACTTTGGCAATTTCATTGTCCGCATCCAGTTGCAAAACCTTTTCGTAGGCTCTAGCCGCCGCATCGGAACGGCCAAGCTTTTGCAACGCAATCGCCTTTCCAAGAACCACAATGGCATCATTGGGATTGTTTATGGCAAGCCTGTCAAAATAAGCCAGCGCAGCCTGGTAACGCCCTTCATTTAAAGCTTTTTTTGCTAGCTCTGTCAGCGATTTTTGATTTTCTGGCCCTGCGGCTTCCTTTGCAATGATAATTTTGCGGCCCGGATCGGATTTAGGATCGGCTTTCCTCAAAAGACCTTCAGAAAACTCGGAATCGGGAGCAATTTTTCCTGCGTCATAATATATACGCTCGCCGGTTTCGGGATCGATACCAAAACGACGTGCATCATTGCGGGCCTGGGGAAGATTACGTTCCGAATTCTGTGCAAACTGATTATCACTGTTCCGGCCTGACCGCGTCTCTGTTTGCTGCGAGCGTGTTATGCTTTCTGTCTGTGCAAATATGAGCCGCTCGAACTCTCCGCTTCGTGCCACGGACGTGTTTGGCAATAAAATCAGTGTTACTAATATTAACAGTGATGCTGATATGTTTTTTGAGTTTGATGAAATCATATTTGTTTTAGTTCCAGATATTAAGGTGAACACTCAATATGTATATCGTTATAAGGTATAACTTTTAAAGCAAACAACCAAGAAACCTGTTGGTTATTCACAAAGATATAAACATCAAATCAACGCCATTGATTTATTATGCCTGAATATCTATGGGCTGATCAATTTTAAGAAAAGCTTCTTCCAGATTCTTTGCGCCGGTTTTTGTTTTAAGGTCATTTGCAGTTCCCTGAAACGCAATCCCTTTTACGCGGGATGAAACAAGTGCCATCTCATCGCACATTTCATCAACATCCGATAAAATATGGGAGCTGAAAAACACTGTCTTTCCATCCCCGACCGCCTTTGTAATTAAGTTTTTGACCGCAACTCTTGCAAATGGATCAAGACCGCTCATCGGTTCATCCAGTATCATTATTTTTGCTTTGGTGAGCATAATGGCAATAAGTCCGAGTTTCTGACGCATGCCTTTCGAATAGGTCCCTGTTCTTGAATTCAGTTCTGCGTCGGAGAGACTGACCAGAGACGCTGTTTCCAAAAGCTTTTCCCTCACAAGGGGCTGATCATACAGCGACAGAGTAAATTTTATAAATTCAAGTCCGGTCAGAAACCCCGGCGGCTGAAACAATTCCGGCAAATAAGCGATTTGCGCCCGACTTTCCTTATCATCTGCCAAAGCCCCCATAATGATAACATCGCCTTTATCCTGTTCCCGCAATCCGGTTATTGCTTTTATAAGCGTTGTTTTGCCGGCTCCGTTCGCGCCGACAAGGGCAAAAACGCGGTTGCCTTTGACACTCAGGTGGACATTATCAAGTACTGTTTTTCCGTCATAAGACAGGGACAATCCTGAGACATGAAGAATATAATCATCTCTTTCATCAGACTGCGGGGAACTGTTTTCAGGATTAGCCCTGTTCATGACAATCAATAATTAAAAAAGTTTATCAGCCGGGAATAAATAAACGCGAATCAAGGTTAAAACGCTGATTTGGGCGTAATCTTATGGGATAGACAATATTGGTGTTTAGATCGTGCCATACAAGCTCAACATATTCCTTGTTAACATTCAGCTCAAAAATTACATCCGGCAAGTCCTTTTCATCAGAGGTTATACGCTGGCCGTTCATCCAGATAATCCAGTCGTCTTCATCATTATACAGAATACCGCTAAGATAAAGTTCCCTGATTGCATCATTCGTTTCGGGCGGAAGTACAGGATTTTCGACGCGTGGCGGTCTCGTGTCAGGCGGCGGCGTCAAAAGACCAAGCTCAAATTCCTTTATCAGCGCGATCTGCCTTGGAAAGAAAAGCAGAGAGGGTATGTCAGGAATACTTGATGCAAGGGAACTTCTGCTTTCAATACTTTCCAGCTTTTGTCTGTTCAACTCCTGCTGAACAAGTTCTTCAAGCAAAAACTCCTCATCATCGCCTGTATTACCGGGACTGTCATTTGAAACCTCTTCTGTATCGCCTGCACTATCATTCTCAATCCCTTCAGACCCTATAACATCTGGCCTGCTATCCTGATCGGCGGGGCCACTCGGAACATTCTGAATATTCCGTGGAAGCTCACGAACAGGATTTTCGGATTCACTATCTGGGGCAAAATTATTTTGCGCAATAGCTTTATAGCCGAAAGCAACACCGCCGATAAGCAGAAGGAAAACCAAAACTCTCAATTTTCTTACACCGTGCCGGCCGCGGGAAGGCTTAAAGCTGTATCTGTTTCGATGTCCTTTCATAATATTCATTTTAGAAAGATGTATTCTGGAGATCGGTTTCAGGGACAAGACTAATCCATTCAAATTCTACCGCACCTTCCGCCAAAGGTTCAGGCTCGGAACCGGTCATCTCTGCAAGGGATGCGCGCGAGAGCTCACGAACCTTTTCGACCCGAATGCTGCGCATGTTTGTTATACCGGGATAAAACTGATCGATCAGATATAAAAAATTATAAATCTTAATATCGTCAATCGATTCAAGACTAACCCTGATGTCGGTCTTCACAAGAGCGTAACCGGCTTCTTCCGCTTGCTCATCCGGCAAAACCTCCCCCCTTGTCGCCGTATAGTTCGCATTGATTATCTTGCTTACATCGGCCATACGGTCAAAGTTACGCTGAATGATAATCCTGTCCTGATTTTCAAGATAGCCGGCATCGAGTATGTCTTTATACTGTGCCTCAAGTTCAATTATCTTTTGCCGGTCATATTTAATTTCAGAGATTTGAGCCTCGATATCCCGTATATTGTCGTTGCTTCTGTCGATTGTGTTTTCTATATCCTCAAGGCTTCCCTTGGTATGCAGAAAATAAACAGAAATGACGCCGGCATTTAGAAAAGCCAGAAACAGGATCAACAAACTCTTTTTTGCTCCTATATTTTCAAATCCAAGCATTGTCAAAAATCAATCGTTTCAAAACTGCTGTAAACAGGACCAAATACTCCTGCTGCTATCCATAATAACATAGCACCTATGACAAGTGTTAAACTTGGTTCGATCATTGTAATCATGTTGCCGACCGATTCATCAACATCAGCAGAGTAAAACTCTGTCACCTGTTCCAGCGTTTGTGTAAGCTCACCCGATTCTTCACCAATTCTGAGCATACGGATAACCAGTGACGGAAACTCTCCGGATGCCTTGAATGAATCTGAAAGGGATGATCCGGATTTTACCATTTCAATAATCCCGTCCACCGATTCCTCAAGGTAAAGATTTGTAATCGTATTTTTTGCGGATTCGAGACCTCTTAAAACATCAATTCCGCTGGCGTAAAGCGCGCCGAAGGTCTGCGCAAACCTCGCAATTGATATCTTTCTGATCAGTTCGCCGAAAAGGGGAAGCTTTAAAAACCACTTATCCATGGCATAGGCAAAGCCTCGGGAGTTTCTACGAAGCAGTTTGTACACGCCATACAAAACCAAAGGGGAAAGAATGACAACATACCAGTATTTGGCAAAGAATTCGGATGTTGCAATCAGCGCGAGGGTATGCAAAGGCAGGCGTATATCCATTTCCTCCAGAAAACCTGTAATTTCAGGAACAACCAGACCCATCATCACCGACACGGTTATAATCACGACGAACACAAGAACCATGGGGTAACGAACGGCTTTGCGGACCTTGGTCTGCATATCGTCCACCCATTTGAGATACTTCACCAGTTCACGGAAAGAGGATACAAGGTCGCCGGTTTCCTCACCGGCCTGGATCAGGGATAAATGCAGTTCCGTAAAAACCTTGGGATGTTTTCCCATCGCTTCCGAAAGTGACGAACCGTCTGATACATCCCTGTAAACCTCGCTGATAATATCTTTCAGATAGGTGTTTGATGTGGTGTCACGAATATCCGAAAGCGTCTCTAAAAGTCCTATGCCTGCATTTTGCATCTGCTCAAACTGCATGTACAGGGAGATCATCTCCCTTACGCTTACACCCCTTAAACGAAAAGAAAACAGAGAAGAGGATCCTTTAGAGCCGACAGCAGAAGCCTGAAGCAGTTCCAGACCCGAATTCTGAAGCTGCTTGTATAAATCCGCTTCATTTGCAGCCTGCAGAACGCCCCTTACCTGACGCCCTTTTAAGTTTATGGCTCTGTATCTGTAACGTTCCATGATCCTGCTTAAGTCAATACTGTTATTGTTCGAGAGATACTATTTTAGCTATGGAGGGTATATCGCAAATCCCTTCGCGAATTTTTATTATACCGTCCTCGCGCAAAGATTTAAAACCTTTTTTGTATGCAGCACGTTTAAGTTCCGCCTTTCCACCGTTATTTTCGACAATCTCGTCAAGCTCTTCATCCATAAGCAGTATCTCTGCGATTGCAATCCTGCCGCTGTATCCCTGACCGCCGCATTGCTGACACCCGCCTTGTTTGGCATGATAAATTTTAAGATCACTGCCGGTATCAATACCAAGCAGGCGTTTTTCCTCGTCGCCCGGCTCATATTCCACCTTGCAGGAATTACACAGTTTCCGCGCAAGACGCTGAGCAAAAACCGCAATAATCGACCCTGCAATCATTCCCGGCTTTATTCCAAGATCAAGCAACCGGTTAAACGCCGCAAAAGAATCATTCGTATGCAAAGTCGTATAAACCTGATGCCCGGTCATGGCCGCCTGAATTGCCATACCGGCCGTTTCATTATCACGGATCTCCCCTATAAAAACAACGTCCGGATCCTGACGCAACATTGCACGTATGCCCTGCGCAAAACTGAGAACCCCTTCCTTAACCTGGGTCTGCCTGATGATGGGAAGAGAGTATTCGACCGGGTTTTCCAAAGTTTGTATATTGATTTCCGCACCGTTGATTTTGTTAATCATCGAGTATAATGAGGTGGTCTTTCCACTTCCCGTTGGTCCTGTAACGATAATGATGCCTTCCGGCTTGCCCTGCGCCTTATTTATCAAATCCAGATTTGTGGATGAAAATCCCAGATCTTCCAGCGGAATTATACTGGAGGTTTTATCCAGGACACGCATGACGATATTTTCGCCGTGAATGGTGGGGAGACATGAAACCCTGTAATCGATAATCCGCGCACCGCACTTAAGCTCCACCCTGCCATCCTGAGGTGCAAGTTTATCGGCAATATTCATACCTGAAATAATCTTCACACGCTGCGTAATCGGACTTTTGTGCATGTTATGAAATATATGAGCCGTGCTCAGAACGCCGTCCACACGGTATCGAACCCTTAAAAACGTTTCCTCAGGCTCAATATGTATATCCGAGGCGCCAAGTTTTACCGCATCTGACAACAAAGCATTGACCAGACGGACAATCGGGTGGGCATACGCCTCTTCCTCATCAAGATCAGTTACATCGGCTGTTTTCTCACCCGTTTCAAGCTCCTTGAGAATATCCTCTATATTGCTGGAATAGCCGTAAAGGGCATCGATGGCATCGGAAAGAACACTCGGGGTTGTAACCAGGGTTTCAATGGCAAGGTTTTTGGGAAAGTATTTCCGGATATTGTCAAATGCAACGACGTCATAAGGATCCGCAGTGGCAACATATATAACGTCTTCGGACATTGATATTGGAAGAATCTGGTATTTGTAAGCTTCTTCCTTAGGCAGTCTGGCCAAAACATCGGCATCCACGATAGTCTTTCTCGGATCGAAAACATCATATCCCGTGGACTCGGCAAGAAATGTGCTTAATGTATTATCATCGATGAAGCCAAGACTAACAAGGATTTTACCCAGCATGCCCCCGTTGATTTTCTGTTCCTGAAGGGCAACACCAAGCTGATTTTCTGTAATGAGGCCCATAGAAACGAGACGGTCCCCGATTCGTATCTTTTTTCCATTTTCATCCTGTAAATCCCGATCCCCCTTTTCCCGAATATCTCTCTTTGTACCCTGCCTGTCACTGACGACATCCCTGCTTGTTGATTTCTGATCGGGGCCGTGCGTGTTTCCCTGCGCATTCTCTTTATTTGATCCGGAGACATTGCGCCGGACCAGCTCCCGGCCCTTCTGTTTTTGGGTATCGGACTCCTGCTTCACTCCTTTTTGTCCCTGACTTTTTTCGCGCTGTGCCCCGCCTGAAACACGACCTGAAGCAGGATCTGATTCTTTGTTATTTGCGCCTCTGTCAATGGAATAGTCTGTTCCAGGTTTTGCATGAGATTGTGCGGGACCTTTCTGCGATTGATTTTTTGGCGGAGGGGGCCGGCCGGGATTTTGAGAGGTTCTTTCGGCCCTCTGATCATTTTTTTGAGCCCCGGAAATCTCACCCTTTCCTCTCAGCGAGGGATGAAGCGCGTTTTTCTGCGCTTCCTTTTTCGCTTGTTCGCCGGAAGGCCGCCTTTTTTTAGCTTCACGGCCATGATCCGGATTTCCAGAAGCCTCCGGGGAAGATTTATTTTTGCTGTTTCGGTCTTTTTCTTTATTGATGATATTTTTAAAAAAATGGTCCATGAACTTCCAAGACGGGTTTATACGATTTTTCTCTTAATTTTTGAGCAAAAACGTTTATGAATTCTAAACATAAATGAAAATATTTTTAATCTCAGTATTTTACTATCTCTCGCAGCAATCAGAAACGCATTTAAATCCACGCTTTCAAGCCATTGATAAAATTATACTTTTACAGTGTGCAGGCAACATACATGTGCATAATTCATTTTTTACGAAAAATTTTTTATTTTTTTATTGAAATCTTTTTGAAATAGATGTTATATGCAAACTGAATTGCACGGTATTTATAAGCGCTTATACCATAAATTGTATTTTTTCAGTGACTTATATTTTCGTACAATTCACAAATTAACAACTAAGAAGATATGAAATACGGGCTTTAAACAAAACCGTGTTGAATATTAAATTAGAAAATTAAAAAAGGAGTATGATAATGTTTAAAACTTTTAAAACCGCAGTTTTTGCAGCAATGTTTGCTGTAGTTTCTTTCAGCGCACAAGCAGAAGGAACAACTGGAAACAGCTTCGACTTTACAGTTCAGGGCACAGTTCCTGCTTATTGTGAAGCGATTAACAACAGCCTTGCACCTGTTGAGACAATTGATCTGGAAGACACAAGTGCACAAACACTCGGTTCTGTGACTTACAAATGTAATCTTCCTGAGGGTTTCACACGTACAATCAGCTCTGCCAACGGTGGTACGCTGAACGGTGGAAGCACTTCTATTCCTTATGAAGTTAGTAGCGGCGGCGGATCAGGTCTTGGTTTCAGCCCTGAGCAACTGACTGCTCCTAAAGTAACAAGCCTCAGCGGTTCAGGTGCTTTTGCAAACGGCCAGACAGGAAGCTTTAAAGTTGTTGTTCCTAGCGGTCCAGGAAATGCTCTTGCAGGTACTGTAAGCGATGTCATCACAATTGGCGTTGCCGGTAACTAATAGAAATCTTTAAAGATTTTAATTTAAAGGGGCGGATATATTCCGCCCTTTTTTTATAATAAAATAAAAGTGTCTGGAAACTCCGGATTTTTTATGTCTGAATAAAGTGTCAATTTTATTTAATCTCAGACATGTTCGCTATTGAAATTGTCCAAAACAAGAATTATACATAAATTAAATTTTTTCGAGGATAAGGTCATGAAAAATGTTCATTTAAGGATAAAAGCTTTAATATGCTTCTACATTGCATTTATAGCGGTATTGTTTTCAGGAATATCTGAAGCTCTCGCTTTCCGCGTTACACCGATGGTTCATGACCTGACACCGGTTGGAAACGGGTCATCGGTAACATTGCGTATTGAAAACACCACCACGGAAAGACTTCCTGTCGAACTTTTTGCGCAAGCCAGAACAATAAAAAAAGACGGATCAGCCGAACTCAGTCCGGCGGACGACGATTTTTTAATATTCCCTCCGCAAATGGTAGTGGAGCCAAATACGATTCAGTCAATCCGCGTTCAGTATATTGGCGATCCGAATATTGAAATTTCAAAGGGATACGTTGTTAACGTTGCGCAATTGCCTGTTGAATTCGATCCGGAAAATCAATCCGGAGTACAGTTTACCTTTAATTTTGGGGTTTCAATAAACGTTGTGCCGCTGAATGCAGAGCCAAATATAACCATAAGCGAATCAAGCGTGAAAAATAACGCGGTTTTTGTTGATGTTGTTAATTCCGGAACGGCCTACACTCGTCTGAATAATGGCCAATGGATATATCGATACGGCGGAAGTGAACATGTGCTTGAAGATGAGGCTTTGCGTGAAGCGATTAATCAGCCGCTTATCCAGCCGCAAACGACACGTCTTATTCGACTGCCTTTACCGCCCGGTTACCAACAAGGTCAAGAAATTGATATTGCCTATCAGGGCAGTTAATGAAATAAATAAATAAATAAATAAATAATTAAGTACTATTTAAAATTTTATTTAATTCATTGCCCACTTCAAAAAAAGAATCAAAAAACGAATATGAAACTGGAAACGACGATTAAATCCATAATATTTTACAGATTTATTCTTTTTTTTGTGATCGGTCTTATTTCTTTTCCGGGCTTTTCAATGGCCCAGACTGCGGACCGGTTTTTCCCCCTTGAACTGCCCCTGATATTTAATGACAGAAATCTTGGCGATGTTCAGGCCCAGGTATCGGTGCAACAGGCCGTTATAATCAGTAAATCATCTCTTGTTGAAATCATTGATGACGAACTCGCACCGCCAATTATAGAAAAAGTGAATGCAATTCCCGAACAGGATGGATTCTTTGCGCTTGAGGATATTCAGGCGCAGGACATCCCTTTGCAATACGATCCTCAAAACCTCTGGCTGACCCTGAATATAGGTTACGACCAGTCAAGGGAGCGTGAGGTTGATCTGTCGGGTGAACGGTTAATTGACAGGGTGGACCCAATCGAACCGGCGATGTTTGCCGCCGGGCTCAATCTAAACTATTCCCAGACCATGATTAACGACACGCCCGATTCGAATGTTGATGAATTGCAGCCGTTTACGACTGTTGCAGACGGTTTTTTCAGGGTTGGAAAAGCCCTTCCCGTTTATCTGACATATGAATATGATTATCTGGAAGCGCAGGGCTGGGAACGTTCAGACACGACCCTGTTCTACGACGATCAGGAACGCGCCATACGATACGCGGGTGGAGATCTTACACCCGATACCATAGGATTTCAGGAACCGGTATTCATCGGCGGTGCATCAGTTGAGAGACAATATGACGAAATTCAACCTTTCCGAAGAACAATACCGGGGGGACGCTCGCAACTTGTCCTGGACCAGCGTTCGGAGGTCCAGGTTTTTGTCAATGACATTGAAACGCAAACTCTTGTGCTGGATCCCGGCCGCTATGACGTGCGGAACTTTCCGCTGGTTGACGGATTGAATGAAGTGGAGCTTATCGTCCGTGATTCTGCGGGACGGGAAGAAAGGCTTGTCTTTGACTTTTTCTCAGATACAGATCTTCTGGGTGACAATATAACCGAATTTTCAGTGGCTTACGGTGCAGTGCGGACCACCGAGGACAGGCAGGTCAAATATGACGGACCGGCGGTATTTTCCGGCTTTTACCGTGAAGGCGTGACACCCACCATGACATTCTTTACCTACACCCAGGCGTCAGAGGAACAGGACGGTTTATTTGGCGCCGGAATCAACAAAGGGACCGTACTTGGTATATTCGGTATAGATCTTGCGCTGGACGGTGATACGCCCTCTGATGATTACGCGGCCGCATTAAGCTATACATGGCGCAACAAGCCTTCTGCTGCAGATTCCAGAATACTCAGTGATCAGGAGTTTGTTTTAACATTCGAATCCACCGGCGATAAGTTCCGTCCTTTTCTGACTGAAGATGTTAATCAGTTCGACTGGGAGGTCGAAGGACGCTACCGGACAAGACTTCCTTACGATGTTTTCAGCACAGTCAGTGCCCAGCATCAGAATGCAAGGGAGGAGGATATAACGGAAGATCAGCAGCGTTTCCTTCTTTCTTTCAACAAATTGTTTGGGCGTGTGTCCGCAACAATGACCACCGAAGCCGAAAGAAACGACAGTGATTTTGAAAACGGCCAGGTTTTCTTCTCATTGAACATCCCGCTGGGCCTTCGTGACACGGTCCGGATTACGGCAGATACAGATCAAAATGAAATAACAACTGAATATGCCAGACGTCTTCAGGACGGAGCCGATCAGTATGGCGCACGCGTTAACGCAAGCCGCAGCCAGGACGACAGACAGCTTACGACAGAGCTTGAATATGAAGGCAACCGTTTTCAGGCTTCTCTGCAACACGATGTAACAGAAAATCTTCAAACAAATACAATAAGCCGGCAAACCACACTGGATGCGGGTGTGGGTATAGGATTCGCCGACGGGCATTTCGCAGTCGGGCGTGAAGCATTGCCGGGATTCCTTATTGCCGGACGTCATCCCAATATTTCAGATAAAAAAGTAACCGCACGGCAGGAGGGAATTGAAACGCCCCAGGCGCATGCCGGACTATTCGGCAATGCCCTTGTCCCCATAAGACAGGATTACAGCGAACGGTCATATGAATTTGAGGTAAGAAACCTGCCGCGCGGTTACAACCTGGAAAATGCGCAGGCAAATGTTAAAACAGATGCATTCACCGGATATTATTACCGCCTCGGTTCTGACGATAACGTAACCTTATTCGCTGAACTGAAAACACCCGACGGCGAACCCGTGCCCCTCGTATCCGGCAAACTCGTTTTTGTGGATAATCCCGAAAAAGAGTATACTTTTTTCACCAACAGAACAGGACGTCTTGTGGCGGATTCTCTGGCTTCCGGAGACTACGAACTTTATCTGGCCGGACAAAATTCGCCTTTTCATAAGATTTCTATTCCACAAAACACTGTTGGCATATATGATGTAGGAGTAATACAATTCATAAGAAACTAAAGGCATAAGAAAATGATACTGCAAAGACTCAAATTTCTCCTGATATTCGGCTTTTTTGTTTCAGTGCCGCAAATTGCTCTGGCAACCTGTAATCCATCCGTGAATACTTCCGGAAGCAGTCTTTCGGTAAACTACAATCCATTTGAAAACAGACCTACACAAGCCCTGCTAAAAGTTAACATTTCAAATACGGGATCTTCGCCGTGTGCACTCGATGTTAATATTATTCCTGATTCCGGTCGTAACAGACTGACCGGTCCTGGAGGTGCAATCCGGTTTAACGTTGTGAACGCTGATGACTGGCGGATATCACGGCGCGGTCAGGTATCCGCATCATTACGCACAACACTTCCTGCCGGTCCCGTAACCAGGACATTCGATCTTCCTTTAAGAATAAGAGAAGGCCAGATCAGAGGTCCCGGAACATATAACGAGGCGCTGCGCATTGAACTTATTCAAAGAAACAACCCCGGCCAGTCTGTGCCATTAAGTGAATCTGTTGATTTTTCAGCAGTCATCAATGCACGGGTTGATGCCTATTTAAGTTTTTCAAGAGGTGCGTTCGGCACGGGCCAGAATGTTAATGTATTTGATCTTGGTATTCTTCAAACCGGTCTTAAAGACAGCGTTTATTTGCAGCTCAGGGGCAATACCGCAGCAAAAGTCACTGTTCAATCACAAAATGGAGGGAAGCTTATACACCAGGATAACCCTTCACTGGGTGACATTGATTACAAAATGCTGGTCGCCGGCAAGTCCGCAGATATGAATTCACCTGTTACAGTTGTCAGAAACCTTCCGCCACTCGAAAGAGGGCGTTCCTTCGCACTAACCTTCATCATCGGCCAGGTAAACGCACAAATGGCCGGTGTCTATAAAGATATCATCAATGTGGATGTGACCAGCTTTTAATAAGCCTGGCAACATTCATTCTAACGGTAACCTTTTCTGCCGTGATCACCTCTGATCACAAAAAGTTATGGTAATATATAAAATGCTATGGAAAATTAATATTCTGGAAACTCTGCAGCCCTATTATGAAATCAAGATAATGGACAACAGAAAGGGATAACGATGTTAACCAGAAATAATTTCTTTTCATTTTTTTGTTTTTTGATCAGTACACTGGTTTTTTCCGCGGCAGCCATGGCAAACAGTTTTTCTTTTAAAATAAGAGCCGTGGTTCCCGTAAAATGCGAGGCACAGGTAAACAGCATACAAGGCAGCAATCTTTCAGTGATCAGAACATGCAACACGGATCACCGCCTGATGATCAGTCATGCCCCAAATGCACAGGAAAATGCAACAATATCCTATGAAGGGCAGACATATGAGCTTTTTCCAGGGCAGATTATCACGATTAACTCACAGCCTGTTTTCGACAAGGCAGAAACAGTTAACGTAACAAACGGAGCATCAGCGCAAAATCTTTCGGTGCGCGTGTTGCCTTTATAATTTTACTAAGTCTTGTACTACCTCAGATATTATAAATCCTCTGGAAAGCCAGAGGATTTATAGTTTTAGCAGGGTTTTTTGACAGGAAAGGTTCTAGAATGCCTTCCTGTATCCCAGCAGAAAGCTGTAATCTCTTTCCATCTGCGGGCCGTTCAAATTCTGATAAACCGGCAATATAAATCCTGCGGACAGGGAATGGCCTTCCATCAATCCGTTCTGACCGGTATAGGTAAAACCAATCTCCGCCGAAACCCTTTCTCCGCCGTAATTCCGGGGATCGGCCGTCTGGACAGGTCCAACGATCTCAGAATCAATACCCTGTATGCTGTCCTCCGTTTCCGCGGTAAGACTGAGAGCCGAACTTAACGCACTGGTAAACGCATAACTCCCCCATCCGGTGAGCGCAAGTTTATCGCCAAGCGTATAGCCCTCGTTATTGCGCCCTGTACGAATGACGGCTCTTGCCTGGCCGCCCCAGCCGAACTTATCGCTGTATCCGCTGTAGGTTACGGCCGGCTCCAGATCGTAAGTGCCGGATCCAAGCTGCATTGCATAAGGCAGCCGCACACGCATATTCATATTGTTCGGTGCCAGGATCGTATCCTCCTCATCGATAGATCCGGTTGGTACGCTTAATCCTGCTTTTACAACCAGCTTGTGTTGCCCTTCATTGTAAGGCTGAAACAAAAGCGACAACTTTGTATCGCCAATTCCGGATGATGACGTTGTAAAACGGCCAAGCTCAAGATTGGGATCGACACCCGAGAAAGTGATATGATCCATTTCCTTTTCTATATAATTTCCCATGATCATAAGCGTGGCCCAATCCGTAATTCCGGCCATAAAGCCAAGCATATGCATGTCCATTGTCATTTCGGTTGGAACGATACGCAGTGTCGCCGGCTGGCCCGGAACATTGGCAAAACGGTTTGGCACCTCGCCTGAAATCTCAGACGGGGAAAGCGAATCCGTTCCGTCCCTGTTACCATCCATTTCCATACGCATAAAGCGATAAGACACCATCCATTCACCTTTACCATGAACATGATCGCTCATCATTGACGGCGGAACGGACGGTCCGGAATGATTGTGTTTGTGGTGTGTGTCATGGTTCTGGTGCTCCGGGCTTTCGCTGCCGCCATGAGAAACATGTACGGCATCATTGTTCTCGTTCGCGCTCAAGGTCCCCGGCATACACAAGAGACTAATTGCCGTCGAGAAGACGGCGAAAAATACTTTTTTCATTGATTATCCCTTCTTGCTGATTTTGATGTTTAAGTCGTCAGGTCGTCAGCAAGACAGGCGGCCCCCTTATATCATGAAAAAAAGAATAGCTGGTTTTGATGTTATTATGATGCTCCGAAATCCACGCCGACGTTTTGCCTGATACCGGCACGCTCAGATCAAAACTGCCGCTTAACATGTGTTTTGACAGAACTTTATGGTGAAAACAAAACGGGCATTGGTCCTTATGCCTGTCGCTTTCCTGTTCATTGTTATCAAAGGGACTGTCACCGGACGGCAGATAAACGGTTTTTGTGCCGAAAATCCCGCATATAACAAGACCGTCTTTGTTTCCTGAAACAAGATGACAGGCCGGCGAAAACCCGCCCATAAAGAGCGCCAGTAAAACAAGTATGTTTATGTTTCGGCTATTTTGAGTATACATATGCGCACACTATATCCGGTTGCCATGATTGGCAACATGGCATTTTGTCTCAACGATCGATTTTCAGGAATATCTATATGTTCTTACTCGGGCAATGGAATAAATTCGGTGTTGTCATTCGGTACATCGGGAAAGCGGCGGTTCAGCCAATCCTGTTTTGCCTGCTCTATCCTCTCCTGGGAAGATGCCACAAAATTCCACCAGATATAACGTGGCCCGTCCATTGCCGCCCCGCCAAGAAGCATTATGTGCGCATCCTCTTTTGCCATGATCGTTACCGTATTTCCCGGGGCCAGCACCATCATCTGCTGGGGGGCGTATTCTGTCCCGCCGATCTCAATCCGGCCTCTGAGGGCATAAAGGGCACGCTCCTCAATCTCTTTCGGGATTTCTATCCTGGCCCCTGCCTTTAATATCAGATCGCAATACACAGTATCCCACTGTGTTGGCACCGGTGACTTAACCCCCTGAAACCCGCCAAGAATTACCCGACCTTTTATACCGTCCCCGGAAAATGTGGGGAGATCTGCCTTGCCTGTATGATTAAACGCAGGAACACCGTTTTCATGGTTTTTTGGCTGGGCGATCCAGCTTTGAATTCCGAACAGGGCGGACGGCCCATGTCTTATGTCCTGCCCCGTTCTTTCGGAGTGAACGATCCCCGTCCCTGCCGTCATCAGGTTAACATCACCCGGAGTAATACGCATGTCGGTCCCGAGAGAGTCCCGGTGATCCATCGTCCCCTTAAACAGATATGTGACAGTGGACAGCCCGATGTGAGGGTGTGGCCGAACGTCTACCCCCTGCCCGCTCACAAACTCACCCGGTCCCATCTGGTCCCAGAATATGAACGGGCCAACCATTCGTTTTTTACGAAAGGGCAAAGCCCGGTGCACCTCGAAATTGCCGATATCCCCGGTTCGGGGAATGATCACCATTTCAACCGCCTCAGGCGTTTTATAGTCTGCATCAGGATCCGCGCACGGCAACCAGCTCATGACATACTTTACTCCTTTTTTTAAGATTTAATTGTATGCAGGTTGTTAAGTATTGGGAAGAAGTCAACGAGGCCTATGGCAAATTTTTAAATGACCATACCCCAGCAAGAGGCGTTATCCCTGTTACCAGGCTACACTTGGGCTTTGATGTGTGTATGGAAGTCATTGCAGCAGTGAAGGGGCAATAAATGAAAATCAGTACAGTTTATTTCAAAACAAAAAATATGGAAAAATTTTCAAATTTTGGCGTGAGTTTCTGAATATGGACCCACACAAGACCTTTGATGAATGGCATGCATTCGCCTTACCAAATATCAACTTGGCATTATACCTACTGGAAGAAGGTGAAATGGGCGGTATTAATTGTGTGCATGTTTTTGAGTTTAAAGAATCAGAGGTTGACACCTGGATTGAAAGTGGAAGAGATGCTGGCGCAACTTTAACCTTTGATGAACTGGAATACCCTGATATAATAAATTTCCTTCGTTGATCCAGACGGCAATGAATTTGAGGTTTGTAAGTTTCATGATTAATCTTGTAAAAGACCTCAAAGGTAAAGCAGGCATTATCATAAAGTGCCCGAGTTCAGATAACCTTTTTAAACATAATAAAGATGAGGTTTTTTCAGCGGCCAGCCTCATCAAACTTCCCATGATGTATACGGCCTATAAACTGGCTGAGCTCGGTGAAATTGATTTAGAAACCACACTTGTGGCGAGTGAAGATGTTGTTGTACCCGGGACAGGCCATATTCGTCATACAGGCATTGGTAAAGAATACACTATTGATCAGCTGATTTATCTCATGATTACGGCCAGCGATAACACAGCCACTAATATGCTCATTGATTTTCTCACATATGATCGGATCAATGAACTTAGCAGAAAGATAGGCATGCGCAGCACAATCATTGCCCGCAAGATGCAGGATTTTGAGGCCTTAAAGAGAGGAATTGATAATCTGATCTCCCCATCTGATGCTGCAATTATTTATGGAAAGTTTCTTGACAGCCAAGAATTCACATCTAAAACAAGGCAGAAAATTCTCAAAACTCTTGCTGACCAAGAACGCAATAATAAAATCCCGAAACTTTTGCCTGACTCAATTATAGTTATGCATAAAACAGGTGAATTACCAAATGTTGAGCATGATGCCGGTATTGTGGAAAAAGAAGGTAAGTATCTAATACTTGTTATCATGACCAGTGAGCTAGAAAACAATGAGGATGGGATAAACTTTATTTCCACATTTGCAAAGCGGGCTTGCGTTGATTTTTTAAGTTAATAATAAAATCTAGGCTCAGGACTCATAAATGAGATAAAAGATAACGATTGCAGCGATGCAGATGCTTGAGAAGAAAGCATGCGCGCAGCGATCATAGCGTGTTGCGATACGTCGCCAGTCTTTGAGACGCCCGAACATGTTTTCAACTTTATGACGTTTTTTGTAGAGCGTTTTATCTGTATTAGTTTACATTTAATCTGACACTCCTTTTGTTATTTTACTCTGATTTAATTATATTTCCAAATTGTGAGTATCTATTGAAGAAATGAGGGTTTAAATGTAAAGTCGGCTTGAAATGTATTAGTTTACATTTAATCTGACATTCTATATAAACTGCATAGTAACAAAAG
>CAYLKN010000005.1:0-82499 GCA_964384335.1 uncultured Pseudobdellovibrionaceae bacterium | reverse complement strand
TGTGTTACCCATGTGTCCGGTACAATCTGTTACCTATCTCTCGGGACACTCACCCGGATCTATCCCGGGTACCTTCCGGTTTTACAACAGAATGTCTGATTATAATAAAGCGGCGGCACTTATCCACAATCATATCGGTCTCTTTCCCGTCTCTTGTGGTGTTTGATAAAGGCTTATGATAGTTCAACAAAAGAACTTGCAAAACAGGTAACGGGCGTTTACATTCGCCCGCATCCAAACAACGTTAAACAACAACAGGTAAGGAAAAACGATGAGTGATATTGCCGAACGCGTTAAGAAAATCGTGGTCGAGCATCTCGGTGTAGATGAGGACAAGGTTAAGGACGATGCAAGCTTTATCGACGATCTGGGTGCGGATTCCCTGGATACGGTTGAGCTTGTGATGGCTTTTGAAGAAGAATTTAATATTGAAATCCCGGATGATGCGGCGGAAAAAATTCAAACCGTTGCCGACGCCGTCAATTTCATTAAAGATAACGCCAGTGAATAAGGCTTACTGTCTATTCACATTTTTCTATTTACGCCTGGACAAAGACCCGGCGTAAACTATCTTCACCATCTGGTGTAGTTTTATGCGACGTGTAGTTATAACAGGAACAGGAATAGTTTCCCCGTTTGGAACGGGCGTCCGGCACAACTGGTCCCGGCTCATTTCCGGGAAAAGTGGTATCAGAAAAATCGGATATATGGATGTCGATGATCTGACTTCCCAGATTGCCGGTGTTGTGCCCCGTGAATCGCACGGTGACACAGGAGATCATGTTTTTCATCCTGACGACGCAATGGCACCCAAAGATCAGAAAAAAGTTGATACTTTTATCCTTTATGCCATGAAAGCGGCACGTGAGGCGATTGCAGACAGCGGCTGGAGCCCCGAAACTGAAGAGGATCTTGAGAAGACGGGGGTTTTGATCGGCTCCGGCATCGGGGGTTTAAACAGGATCAATGATACGGCCCTGATCCTGAATGAAAAAGGAACACGGCGCGTTCCGCCGTTTTTTGTTCCTTCTGCCCTGATTAATCTGGCATCCGGCCACGTTTCCATTGAATTTGGGTTTAAGGGTCCGAATCATGCGGTTGTCACAGCCTGTGCAAGCGGCACACACGCCATCGGCGATGCCGCAAGACTGATTATGTACGGCGATGCGGATGTCATGCTGGCCGGCGGGGCGGAGTCCTCGATTGACCGTCTGGGTATGGCCGGATTTGCCGCCGCCAGATCCCTGTCCACAGGATATAATGACAGACCGGAAGAGGCTTCACGTCCTTTTGACACGGACCGGGACGGATTCGTTATTTCCGAAGGCGCCGGTATTGTGGTTCTTGAAGACTATGAACACGCACGAAAACGCGGCGCCAATATCTATGCCGAGGTCACCGGATACGGGATGTCAGGAGATGCATATCACATTACATCACCGGCGGAAGATGGAAACGGCGGTTACAGAGCGATGAAAAACGCATTGCGCAACGCCCGTCTGGACGTCGGAGATATTGATTATATAAACGCACACGGAACATCAACACCGGTCGGTGACGGCATCGAGTGTCAGGCCATAAAACGCCTCTTTAATCCCGTGCTTGACACTCTTCACATTTCTTCGACAAAATCCGCAATCGGTCATCTTCTTGGTGCGGCGGGTGCCGTCGAGGCGATATTCTGCCTGAAAGCACTGCAGGAAGGGATATTGCCGCCGACTATAAATCTCCATAACCCTTCCGAGGAATGCAAGGGAATGGATCTTATTCCCGGGGAGGCCAGGGAAAAGCCGGTCAAGACGGCCCTGTCCAACAGTTTTGGATTCGGAGGCACGAACGCCTGCATTATTTTCCGCAAAATCTGAGCCGTAATGGCAAAACTGTTTCTGACATTTCTATCATTTTTTATTGCGGCAGGTGCCGTTGCATTAACCATCTCTGTTCTGTGGCTGGCAAGCAGCTATAATCGAACCGGTCCTCTTAAACAGGAAACGATCGTAGAGATCAAAAAAGGCAGCAGCCTTAATGCGATCGCGCATAGTTTGAAAACAAAAAATATCATTTATTCGGAAACGCCCTTTATTGTGCTCACCCGTATCCTTGACCGCCATAAATCCCTGCAAGCCGGTGAGTACATTTTCGGTCCGGGCCAAACGATACGGGAGGTAAAGGAAAAACTCGCCTCCGGCGCGGTTTACCAGAGAAGCCTTACGATAAAAGAGGGACTTACAAGCATTGAAATCATGGAACTTTTAAATCAGGCAGCCGCCATGGAAGGCCGGATTGAAACACCGCCCGCACAGGGCACGGTTCTGCCAGAAACATATTTCTATGAAAAAGGCGTTAAACGCAAAGATATGCTAAGGCGTATGAAATCCCTAATGGACGTAACGCTGGATACGCTGTGGAAAGAGAGATCCCGGCCTTCAGTGCTGGAATCAGAGGAAGAGGCCGTTATTCTGGCCTCTATCATCGAAAAAGAGGCCGGAAACAGAAAGGAAATGGATAAAATTGCAGGCGTATTCATAAACCGGCTTAAAAAAGGCATGCTGCTCCAGTCCGATCCCACAGTTATTTTCGCAATAACAAAAGGTGAGCCGGAACGGGCAGGGTACGGGCCGCTTGGACGCCGTCTGAACAGAAAGGACTGGGATTATGAATCACCCTACAATACTTATAGAAATGCGGGTTTACCACCAGGTCCGATTTGTCATCCGGGGCGCGAAAGCCTCAGGGCGGCTTTAAATCCGGCAAATCACGACTATTATTATTTTGTAGCGAATGGAGACGGAGGGCATGCCTTTGCCAGAACACTGGACGATCATAACAGGAACGTTATGAAGTGGCGTGAAATCAGAGATAACAGAAGGTATAAAGATTACGGCGTGACTCCTGTAACGCGATCCAATAGTATTTCGAATAAAAAATAAAAGAAGAGATATCAAAATGCCTGAAACACACAAAACCAGAGTTCTGATCATCGGGTCCGGCCCGGCCGGATACACGGCCGCCATATATGCGGCGCGGGCAAATCTGGAACCTGTGCAGGTTCTGGGTATACAGCCCGGCGGCCAACTGACGATAACGACCGACGTAGAAAACTATCCCGGTTTTGCAGATCCTGTTCAGGGGCCATGGCTTATGGAACAGATGAAGGCACAGGCTGAAAATGTCGGTGTTCACACACTTCAGAATATGATCACGGATGTTGACTTTACCCGTCATCCTTTCAGGGCCGTTGCAGACAACGGTACTGTGTTTGAGGCGGATACCGTAATTATTTCAACAGGTGCCAAAGCCCGCTGGCTCGGTCTTGAATCGGAGCAGAAATTTATGGGGAAAGGCGTATCTGCCTGTGCCACATGCGACGGCTTTTTCTACCGCGGGAAAGATGTCGCCGTGGTCGGCGGGGGCAATACCGCCGTTGAAGAAGCGTTGTTTCTTACCAATTTCTGTAACAAGGTAACGCTCATCCATCGCCGGGATGAATTGCGTGCAGAAAAAATCATGCAGGAACGGCTTTTCAGTAATCCAAAGATTGAATTCTGCTGGAATTCCGTCGTCGATGAAGTTCTGGGCGATCAAAATGGCGTGACAGGGGTAAAGATCAAAAATGTTAAAGACGAATCGGTTTCAGAGCTAAGTGTGGAAGGGTTTTTTGTCGCCATCGGTCACGATCCCGCAACCGAAATATTCAAGGGAAAAGTCGATATGGACGAAGAAGGCTATATCATCACAAAGCCGGATTCGACGGCGACAGACATACCCGGTGTATACGCCGCAGGGGATGTTAAAGATAAAATCTACAGACAGGCCGTTACAGCAGCCGGCATGGGATGTATGGCCGCACTGGAGGCTGACAAATTCATCGCCGCGCTTGAGGCGGACAACCGGGTCCAGAAAGCCGCAGAATAAACGGCGGCGCCACTGGCCTGAGGAATTTTGTGCATGTTTGACTGGGACAAGCTGCGTGTATTTCACATTGTTGCCGATGCGGGAAGCTTCAGCAAAGCCGCAGATGTGATGAATATGAGCCAGTCGGCCGTATCACGACAGATTGGAAGTCTTGAAGAATATCTCGGGCTTCATTTGTTTTACAGGCATGCACGAGGTTTAAACCTGACCGAACAGGGTGACCTTCTTTTCTCAACAACATCCGATATTTTTTCGCGTCTTTCCCTTTTGGAGGGCCGCCTGAGCGATACAAAAAAACAGGCAACCGGGCCGCTTATCATCTCTGTTCCGGAACTTATCGGCACATCCTGGCTTGCCCCTAAATTAAGCAGCCTTGGGCAGAGCCATCCCGGGATTCAATTAACAATACGATATGAAAACAAACCTGTTAATTTTCCTTTCGGTGAAGAAGATGCATCCATTCGCCTTAAAAAACCGTCCCAGCCGGATCTTATCAGACGTCACATTACCTCTTTTCAGTTTTGTATTGTGGCTTCCAAAGATTACCTGGACCGAAACGGCAAGCCAGTTGCCCGCGAAGACCTGAGAAACCACACGCTTATAGGCTTTCCTGAAAACTGTCCGCCTCCCTTTCCCAATCCAAACTGGCTTTTACAGATTTGCGGGATGTCGGGCAAGGAAAGTAATATCCTGTATATAAATTCAATTTGCGGAATCGCCAAAGCTGTGGAACATGGCGCGGGTATTGCCTGCCTGCCTGATTATATTGCACAAAATATAAAACGGCTTGAGATACTTGTCCCTGAATTAAAAAGGGAAGCTGTGGATATGTATTTTGTTTATCACGAGGAACGAAGGAACTCAAAAAAAATCGGTATTTTCAGAGACTTTCTTTTAGAGTCTGCGGCAAACGAGAATGAACATAATTCATAAGGCCTTCGGTTAATATCTGTTCATCTGAAAGGTGGTCGGAGCCCGTTCCAGAATTTTAATCTGTTTGTCTTCGTAAATCAGTATGGCAAGCGCCCTGTCGATAAGGCCGTCGGGCCGAAATCTGAAAATTCCGTCAACACCTTCGAAACCGTTTGGATTGGTTATGTCTTCTGTGTTGTAAGTCAGGCCTCGACCGGAGCTCTGACCGATATTTGCGAGAACGATTGCAAGCGCGGTTGCATCATATGCCAGACTGGCCAGTCGCGGAGGTGCAGCGCCATAATAACGGGTGTAATCCTGTTCGAAAACGGTGCGCGTTCTTGGGCTCGGGGCCGCAAACCGTGCGCCGTCAAGATTTGTTTCCGTAGCCAGTGCCCGATCATCCCAGAGACCGGTTCCAAGGCGGATAACCTTATCGGATTCCATGTCGTAAAATGAAAGCAGATTGGCAACAGATTTTGCAGTTTCCCCGCCGACGGGAAGGAAGACCGCATCAAACGGCAATGTGCCTTCACTTTCTCCAGACTGAATGGCGTTTATCCTTTCCTGCAGTTCCGGATTGTTTTCTATTGTCTGGATTTTGGCCTTAAGAGGTCTTATTTTCTGGTTTAAAGCCTCCACTCTCGGGTCATACTCCGTAAACTGGCGCAAAATCGGTGCAATATTTTCATCTGAAGGCGGGAAAAAAGCTTTCTTGACCACATTGACCCCGAAGCGGTCGGCTTCTCTCTGGAATGTCTGCATTACTGTCCGGGCGTAGGCTGTGTCGGGTGCCAGAACCCCAACTCTGCGCATGTTATTTTCGGCGGCGTGTCTGACAATATGCGTCACTTGCGAGAACGGCAGAAAGCCCATTGTAAACACGCCGTCTCCTGCGGCACTCCAGTCCGTGGTAAAGGAAATCACATTGACATCTGCCTCCCGCGCAAGGGGGGCAACCGCCTTTGTGGAGCCGGAAGTAAACGGTCCAAGAATAAGTTCGGCCCCTTCATCCAGGGCTGAACGCACGGCCTGTCTTGCGCCTTCCGCCGTCCCTTTTGTGTCTCTTGGCAAAATTGTTACATTGCGTGCCCCGACTTTGAAAGCGGCAAGTTCCGACGCTTTTAGCATGGCCTGGCCGATATGATCGTATTGGCCTGATAAAGGAACGAGAAGCCCTACTTTTACAGATTGCCGGCCCGCGGGTTGTCCATACGGCAGATATCCGCCTTGTGTATCATCTTGTGCTCTCTGCCTGTTGTAACCGGGCTGTGTAAAACGGTCGGCAAAATAACCGCTGTCCGGAATACTATGCTGCCGCCGGCCCGGGTAGGGCTGCGCGTAGGGATTATCCGGCATATTTGTCTGGCCATTATAAAAACCGTCATTTGCACGTCCGGGGTTAATACTTCCGACGCTGCTTCCAGGTCCCCGCCGGCCATAGTTGTTTATATCCTCCGCAAGAGGATAGGTTTTTCCTTGCGTTGTGTCCTGGCGTCTTAAATATTTGGTCAGCGGGTTCGGGCCCGCTTCTGCGGTTCTTTGATCTGTATCCCAAACGGCTGTTCGTTTTTGATCCTGAACTGGTGTCGAACCGCATGCGGCCAGGGTCAGGATCAGAATTAAGGAAGAAAGAATTGCGCCTGAATTTACTCTGAACTGATACACTTTATGTTTCCGGACTTGATTTAAACGTATTGTATAACTTCATATCATTTTTTAAAACACATTATGTGCCCAGACAAATATATATCATCGATGAGCCCGCATAATCCTGAAAAGGGCCTTTATCTTGTTTCAACGCCGGTCGGTAACATGCGCGATATAACTCTTCGGGCACTGGATGTTTTGTCATCCGCACACTCAATTCTGTGTGAAGACAAACGTGTAACCGGAAAGCTTCTTCATCACTACGGGATCAAAAAACCTCTTTTGAAGTATAACGATCATTCCGATCAAAAAGACAGGGATAAAATTATCCAGGGTATCAGGGAAGGTGATTCATATGCCCTGGTCAGCGATGCGGGTACGCCGCTTATATCTGATCCCGGATTTAAACTGGTGCGCGCATGTTTTGAGAACGGTCTAAAAGTTATTCCTGTACCCGGGGCCAATGCCGTTTTGCCTTCTCTCCAGCTTTCGGGCTTTGCGACGGACAGCTTTACCTTTCTGGGTTTTTTGCCCCGTAAACGCGGGGAAAGGGAAAAAATCCTGACTGAATTCACAAACAATCCATGTCCGCTCGTTATTTACGAATCGGCGCGGCGTCTTTCCGGTACTCTGACAGAAGCATCCGCGATACTCGGTAACCGCGATGCCGTTATTATCCGGGAAATAACAAAATTGTATGAGGAGCGCATTTCCGGTTTGCTGCACGATCTGGCTGAACGTTTTTCCAGTCAGGCAGTCAAGGGGGAAATTGTGGTTGTCATCGCCCCTCAAAAACAGGAGGCGTGGACAGAAACGACTGTGAAAGCGGCTTTGGCCTCTGCACTGGAAAGCGGTCTTTCGGGAAAAGATGCTGCACGGGATCTGGCAAAACAATCCGGCTGGCCAAAAACGAAAGTTTATAACCTAGCCCTGAGTTTGAAAGATGAACGCACTGACAAGCTATAATAAGGGTCGTTTTGCGGAGCTTTATGCCTGTGCCTACCTTCTTCTGAAAGGATATGTCCCGCTTGAAAGAAGATACAAAACACCGGTTGGGGAAATCGACATCATCGCCAAAAGAGGAAGCAACATTGTCTTCTTCGAAGTCAAATACCGTGAAAGTCAGGGCGCAGCAGGCGAGTCCATAACAGCCTTGGCCAAAACCAGAATATCAAGGGCGGCAGAGTATTATATCGCGGCACAGGCCCGCAAGCATGAGGCCAATGCAAAGAAACTTTCAGAAACCGCCTCCGGATATAGATCATATAATCAAAGTGTTCAAATCGATGCGGTTGTGATAGACAGATATTTCCGCATCAAGCATATTAAAAATGCCTGGTAGGAATAAAGTGAAGATGCCAGCTTCAAAACTGTAAAACAAAATTATAAAGGGTCCCGAATGCATTATTTTTTATCCGTCATTGTCCTGTCATCTTTGGTTGTTGCTGTGGGTCTTGCCGCATGCAGCCCCGTCGGCATGTTAACAGGCGCCGGGGCGGCGGCCGGGGTTGCGTCCGCACGGGAAGGCGGTATCAGCGGCACCTTAACGGATGCCAGGATTGAAGCGGACATCAGTGACAAATGGTTCAAATACGATCTTGAGACATTCAGCAAGCTCAATATTACCGTTAGACGCGGACGTGTTCTGCTTACCGGTATTGTGCAGTATCAGCAAGACCGGCTCGAGGCTGTGCGCCTTGCCTGGCAGGCGGACGGTGTTGAGGAAGTCATTAATGAAATCAATGTCGATAAAGAAGGCAAAATTTCCGATTACGTGAATGATAAATGGATTGCCAGCCGTCTTCGTACAGCATTTACACTGGACAGGGACATTCAGTCTCTGAACTATTCAATCGAGGTTGTGCGCGGCATTGTTTACATCCTTGGGCTCGCCTATAGTCAGACGGAACTGAATAAGGTTATTTCCACCGCGCGCACAATTCCCAATGTAAGGCAGGTTGTCTCCTACATCCGGCTTTCGGATGATGAGGTTGTCGAAACCAGGGAAAAGGCGATGGACGCAACCGAGTAACAAGAAAAATGCAGGAGTGTAAAATGATTGTTCCGCAAAAAGAATTTGAGCCCGGAATCCTGCAACGCTATCTTGAAAAAAACCGTAAAAATAT
Organism: uncultured Pseudobdellovibrionaceae bacterium; assembly: GCA_964384335.1. Taxonomy (GTDB): domain Bacteria; phylum Pseudomonadota; class Alphaproteobacteria; order Micavibrionales; family Micavibrionaceae; genus JAUICS01. The sequence goes on along the minus strand of CAYLKN010000005.1, from coordinate 73,896 downwards.
CGATCCTGCAATCGCCGCAATCCAAATCGCACGGGCAAAAGGGGAGATCAATTCCGTGGAACGGTACCGCAACCACATATATACTCTGCATGCCCTTGTCGGCCAGCGGTTTGACAAACTTGTCCGCGCCGGTGCGGAAAACAATGCCAACACCCGCATTGCTGCACTTAAAGACGTTTTGTGCAATCAGTACGGTTATGAAGGTGCGCAGGAAAACTATGACAATATTGGTAATGCCCTTCTGCCCCAGGTTATAGACACGCGCAAAGGGCTGCCCGTTGCCATTTCGATTCTTTATATCAGTTGCGGGATGGCCCAGAAATGGGTGGTTTCAGGACTGAATTTCCCGGATCATTTTGTGATAAGGGTGGATCATGGTGGAGAACGCATAATTTTCGACCCTTTTAATACATGCAAAATCATGGACGCGGCAGGCCTGCGCACGCTTTTGAAGAAAACACGAGGACCTTACGCGGAACTCAGGGCAGATTATTATCAGGCGGTTGACATAAAAGATATTCTTATCCGGCTGGAGAACAATATCAAATTCAGGCAGATTGAAATGGAAGATTATGAAGAGGCCTTAAAGACCATTGAAATTATGCAGATCATTGATCCTGAGGAATACCGTCTTCTTTTTGATGCCGGTGTTTTACACGCAAAACTCGGACAGGCAAAAAAAGCAATCTCCTTACTGGAAAGTTACATCGACAAAACACCCCATGCGCGTGACAAGGATGACGCCGTAAAAATTCTTAACCAGCTCAGGCTCAGTACCCATTAGAGCAAATCGCAATCAAAAAGAATCGCTTTGCGATTTTTGATCGCGTGAATCTGCCCTAGGAAAATATCCTGATCTTAAATGCGGTGTTGCGGAGTTTTTTTAAAAGCACGAGGATGACCGGGGGATGAGTGGAATTTAAATCTTGCGGGTTTTAAATGAAATAATTATACCTAAGTTAGTTTCTAGATTTTGTGGCTTTCTAGTGTAATCTTCAGTAAAGGAGACTTTAATGCGGTTTTATAAAAGGTTTTTGGTTATCGGTTTGATTTTCACATTAGGTGCCTGTGCATCCTCTGATGAGAAGCAGACACGTGTGAGCGAGGATGTTCGTATCGGTGAACGGGAAGATATCAGTCCCGGTCCATTTGACGGCGGTCCGGACGAATTCCGGGACAGATCGTTTGGCGAGCCTTCCGGGCCGGCGCCCGGTACCCAGCAGGATCTGGTTGTTAATGTCGGTGACCGTGTGTTTTTCGGTTATGATCAGTATAATCTGACTGAAGAGGCGCGCCGCACAATAGAAAGGCAGGTAGCCTGGCTTAATCAGTATCCAAATCTTTCCGTTACGATCGAAGGACATTGCGATGAGCGCGGAACGCGGGAATACAACCTTGCGCTCGGTGCAAAACGCGCAAATGCCGTTAAAAGCTATATGGTCGCTCTTGGAATCGATTCGTCGCGCTTGTCCACGATCAGCTACGGCAAGGAAAGACCGGCCGTTCCCGAATCCAATCCTTCTGCGTGGGCACAGAACCGGCGAGGCGTAACAAAAGTAAATTGAAAATTGTACTTTTAAAAATTTCAGGCCGGGCGGCAAGGCTCGGCTTACAATTTACAGAAACCGGCTTTACTTAAATATGTACAATTGCTCCTTCATTATAAAAACAGTGCTTGTTCCAATAGCAGCCGTTCTGTTTGGAATATACGCTTTTCCATCCCACGCGCAATCTCAGGACAATGCCTCTGTGCAGAACCGGCTGGGTCAGATTGAACGCCAGCTTGAAACATTAAGCCGTCAGATTTACGGCGGTGGCGGCGTACGCTCAGACGCAGGGGGAAACATGGCAAATATGGAGATCCGCCTTTCCCAGCTTGAAAGTGAAATCCGCCGTTTGACCGGTCAGATTGAACGCCAGTCTTTCCTTATGAACCAGATGGAAACGCGATTTCAAAAAAGACTTGATGATTTAAAGCTCCGCATTGACGATCTCGAACAGGGCGGGATTGCTGCAAACGCTCCCCGGGCCGCCTCCGGACTGATCGGCAGTATACAGAGAGATCCTCAGGGCATGCATAATAAAACAGTTGCAAACACATCAGCATCTCCGGAAAGTACCCTGTCCCGCACCAGTCAACAGGATGACAGGGATTTTGATGCACCCGCTCCAATTACTCCGGAAACGGTTGGAAATCTTGGGACGCTCAAACTGGAAAACGGTAATGTCGGTCCGGATGACGGAGCGGTTGAACAGGTTGCCCAATCACCGGAAGCGCATTACGATAAAGCCTTCGCCTTTATGAAAGACAGGGAGTATGACCAGGCCGAAAGACAGTTCCGGGCGTTCATTGAACAATACCCGGGACATGACCTGGTTGAGAACGCTTATTACTGGCTCGGTGAAACCTATTATGTCCGCGAACAGTATGAAAGGGCCGCCCGCCTGTTTGCAACCGGATACAAAAACTTTCCTGAAGGTAATAAAGCTCCTGATAACCTTCTTAAACTCGGTCTTTCCCTTAACGGGCTGGGCAACCGAGAGGATGCCTGCATCGCTTTAATCCAGCTTGACCAGAAATTTCCGAATGCTGCCGGACCTGTTTCAAACAGGGCGGATCAGGAAATCAGTCGCCTTGGCTGTGACACCTGACCTGACCGTTTTACAAAAGGCATTGGATGATACGCTTGCGTGTTTTCTTACCCGGCACGAAGGGACAATAAATCCCGCAGTTGCCGTTTCAGGGGGACCTGACAGTATGGCGCTTGCCCATCTTCTTGCACAGAACGCCCCGCGTTTTCAAAACAAGTCTGTTACGGCCCTGACTGTCGATCACGGTTTGCGTGCGGAATCTGCAAGCGAAGCCGAAAAAGCCGGGCACCAGATCGGAAACTGGTCCGGTATCACGCATCATATTTTGAAATGGGAAGGTGACAAACCCACAACAAAGATTCAGGAGACCGCAAGGGAGATCCGTTTCACCCTGCTTCAGAATTACTGTATTGATAACGGTCTGAATGTTCTTTTTCTTGCCCATCATATGAATGACCAGGCGGAGACGATTCTGTTCAGACTGGCCAAAGGAAGCGGTATTGACGGTTTATGCGGAATGAAGGTTTTCAGCCCGCTCACAAAAGCATCCGACCGGACGATACAGATCGTGCGCCCTTTTCTGCGCATACCCAAGCGCGATCTGGTTGACTATTGCGCGCTTCATAAAATTTTTTACGCACAGGATCCAACCAACAAAGACCTGTCTTATTCAAGGCCGAGACTCAGAGAATCAATGGCGGTGCTTGAAAAGGAGGGGCTGAGCGCAGAAAGACTGGGTAAAACGGGGCTGAGACTGCAAAGGGCCTGTGATGCCCTCGAAACCCTGGCACAGGAGGCTTTTTCAGTTGCCATAGTCAGCCAGAAAGAAAACGAACTTATTGTTGATTTTCAGAGTCTTCTGTCCCGGCCTGAGGAAATTGTTATCCGTGCCGTACAAAAAGCCATGGAATTGATTAATCCAGAAATTGCCAAAGGTTATGGTCCGCGGTTTGAAAAAGTCGAGACAATGTGCCAGTCTTTAATATATTCGGATAAGTTTATAAAACGGACGCTTGGCGGGTGTGTAATTGCACGAGATCCTCAAAAAAGCCTTTTAACCATTCATCGGGAAAAGGGTAAATAAAAAACTTGCTTGCATGGCGATCCGGATTAGATAATGTTAAAAGCATTATAGCCATTATAACCAAAGACGAATTCAAGTGAACACATTCGGACGTAATCTTATATTCTGGGTCGCAATCGTACTCGTTTTTGCATTCCTGTTTAATATCTTTCAGGGTGTGCAGCAAAATGCATCCCAGGTTGAGGAACTGGCTTACAGTGACTTTATGGCTGAGGCCAGGAAGGGCAATATTTCCGATATTGTTATTCAGGGACAGGAAGTCAAAGGCCATTTCGCAAGTAATGGGCAGCAGTTCCGGACAACAGTCCCTGAAAATGAAAATATCGTAAACCGTCTTGAAGATACGAGCGTACGGATAAAGGCCCAGCCTGACGACAGCAATAAAGTCAGTCTGCTGAACGTTCTTTTGTCCTGGTTTCCTATGCTTTTGCTTATCGGTGTCTGGATCTTTTTCATGCGCCAGATGCAGGGACGTGGTGGCGGCGGAGCCATGGGTTTTGGAAAGTCCAGGGCGCGTATGCTGACAGAAAAAACAGAGCGTATTACTTTCGAGGACGTGGCGGGCATTGACGAAGCCAAAAGCGAGCTTGTCGAAATTGTCGAGTTTTTGAAAGATCCGCAGAAATTCCAGCGCCTGGGCGGGAAAATTCCCAAAGGCGGACTTCTTGTCGGACCGCCGGGAACTGGTAAAACCCTTATTGCCAGGGCCGTGGCGGGTGAGGCCAATGTGCCGTTTTTTACCATCTCCGGATCCGATTTTGTTGAGATGTTTGTCGGTGTTGGCGCAAGCCGTGTCCGGGATATGTTCGAACAGGCCAAGAAAAATGCACCCTGCATCATATTCATTGATGAAATTGATGCGGTCGGCCGGCACCGCGGCGCCGGGCTCGGCGGCGGCAATGATGAGCGGGAACAGACCCTGAACCAGCTTCTTGTTGAAATGGACGGATTTGAAGCCAATGAAGGCGTTATCCTGATTGCCGCAACCAACCGCCCTGATGTTCTGGACCCGGCATTACTTCGTCCCGGACGTTTTGACAGGCAGATCGTTGTCCCCAATCCCGACGTAAAGGGCCGCGAAAAAATACTGAGAGTGCACATGAAGAAAGTGCCCCTTGCCAATACTGTAAATGCGGCAATAATCGCACGCGGGACTCCCGGGTTTTCCGGGGCCGACCTTGCCAATCTGGTGAACGAAGCGGCCTTGCTTGCCGCCCGCCGCAACAAACGGGTTGTCGGGATGGAGGAGCTTGAGGATGCCAAGGATAAAGTGCTTATGGGAACGGAACGCAAATCCATGGTCATGACAGATGAAGAAAAGAAACTGACCGCTTATCATGAGGCGGGTCATGCGGTCGTCAGTCTGCACTGTCCCAACTCCGATCCGATTCATAAAGCCACAATTATTCCCCGCGGACGGGCACTTGGCATGGTCATGCGCCTTCCCGAAGGAGACAAGATTTCCATTTCGAAAGCAAAGCTTCTTGACGATCTTGCCGTTGCCATGGGCGGACGCATTGCGGAAGAGCTTATTTTCGGCCCCGAAAAAGTGACGACCGGCGCATCCAGCGATATCAAGCAGGCAACGGATATGGCGTTTCGCATGGTTACGGAATGGGGGATGAGTGAGCTTCTCGGGCCTTTACGGTATACCTCGAATCAGGAAGAGGTTTTCCTTGGCCATTCTGTCACACAGTCTAAGAATATGTCGGATGAAACTGCATCCAAAGTGGATTCGGAAATCAAACGCATTGTTAGTGAAGCCTATGACCGCGCCAAATCGATCATCCAGGATAATGCAAAGGAACTCGAAATGATCGCTGAGGCCCTGCTTGAATACGAACTGCTTAGCGGTGATGAAATCCAGGCTGTTTTGCGAGGTGAAAAAATAGTTCGTGAAGATCTGGAAGAGAAAGAAAAACAAACAAAGCCCGGGACATCCGTTCCAAAAAGCGGCGGCATCGATCTGGGCGGTGAGGGCGAAGTTCCCCAAGGGGCTTAACCGCCTTCAGATATATTGTTTATCTGTAATTTGCCCCTTAACAAAACCTCTCAATTATTTCAACTTATTCAGTAATTGCTTAAAGTTGATAATAATAAGGATATCATTTTCTAATAGCCAATATATATGGTAATAATTATTTTATATGTGTTCAAAAAACTTTTAAAAAAAGCATTGTGTAATTATGGGGGCTCCGCGTCTTGTCAGAAGTTTCTTTGCCCGTTATCAGGAGAAATCCCCGCCGCTGAATTCGGTTCTGGAAGGAATCGGCGCGTGCATTGCCATTCTGGTCGTCGGTGCCATAACTCATTTTTCGGGACATACATTTATTATTGCCTCTTTCGGTGCCAGTTGCGTCCTGCTTTTCTCGTTTCCAGACAGTCCGATCGCAAAGCCGGTTAATGTTATTGGCGGTCACCTTCTGACCACGGCCATCGGGCTTTTGACCTTTGCCTTCCTGCCTGCGGAATGGTGGAGCGTTTCCATCGCAATCGGGGCATCCGTTACGATGATGGCGTTTTTCAGGCTTACTCATCCGCCTGCGGGTGGCAACCCGCTTGCTCTCCTGGCCGCAGGAGAATTCGGTCTTGATTATCTTGTCATGCCGATCCTTGCGGGAAGTGTCACAATCGTGGTTATTGCCGCCGCTTATAATAAGGCGACGCAGGCCATGCTGCACAAGGTGAAGCCTTAGGATTAGGCGGTGTTCAACAGCCCGCTGAATTAAACCGCTAATTCTCCATGTTCTTATGATGGCCGGACCAGATGTTCTCGATAGTCTGGGGCAGTCCCTGAACATCGAATGGTTTGTTGACGACACCGATAACATGAATTTTTTTGTATTCCTCTTCCATTTTGACCTGTGATTTTCCGGTCACAAAAATGATCGGAACCGTATTTCCGGCGTCTTCAAGCCTGGCAATAATACCCGGTCCGTCCAGGTCCGGCATTTTCAGATCAAGCAGAAGGAGATCGGGTTCAAAACTCTCCTTAAGCGATAGAAACTCCTCAGCTTTTGACGTGGTCTTGATTACATAGTCATAAGCGGCATTTTCAAACGCCGTGTAAACAAGAGCCAGCATGACTTCGTCATCATCGATAAAAAGGAGCCTTTTCAGGGGAGGAATACTGTCTTTTTTTTCTGAACTCATGATTATACCGAACTGTAAATTGACCTGCAGATTATAGTGTACATGAAAACCTCTTTCAAAAACATAAGCATGCATAGTTATGACAGTAAAGTGCAGAGGTTTATGCAAGGATTTCGTCTTTTTCAGTTGTATGGCATGCGAGGTTAGCCGGTTTCTGATGGCGGAACCAGGTTGTCTGGCGTTTTATATATTGCCGTGTCTGTATAACGGATTTCTCTCTCGCCTCATCACGTGACATCTGCCCTCTTATGTATGCGGACAGGGCCTTAAAACCAAGTGCGTTCTGAACCGGCGTATCTTTGGGCAGTACGCCCCTTTCAATTTTGTCGAGAACGGTTTCGACTTCCTCAATTGCTCCGGATGCAAGCATAGCGTCAAATCGTTTTTCGCAGCGGGCAATGAGAACTTTCCGCGCAGGAAGAATAACCGTCATGTAAAATGCCAGATTGCCGGGAGGTCCCTCCAGTGGTTTTTTCTGCCACTCGGCAAGACTTTTTCCTGTATGCGAAACGGTTTCCCAGTAACGGACCATCATTTTTGAATTGCCCGGCGTTATTGTTTTGGCGGCAATGGGGTCTTTCCTGACAAGTCGGTCATAAAACTTCTCGTTGCCAAGATCTTTGAGAAGCCTTACGGCTTCATCCCTGACCGGTTGCGGGATATCGGGTATTGGCGACAATCCGTCAACAAGGGCATTGATATACAGACCCGTGCCGCCCGCAATAATCGGTGTCTGCCCCAGAGAGACTACCTTTTCGATTGTTTTTAGGGCGCATTCTTTCCAGAAATGGGCGTCACACCATTTCTTACCGTCCATAAAAGAATAAAGATGATGGGGGATTTCGGCCATATCTTCAGGTGGCGGCTGGGCGCTTAGAACAGGCAGACCTTTATAAATCTGCTGAGAATCAGCATTAATAATTGCGCCGTTCATTTCCCGGGCCAGTGCAACGGCCCGGTCCGATTTTCCGGATGCCGTCGGCCCGGCAATAATGATAACTTTGTTCCTGTCCGGATTTTTAGCGGTCTTTTCGTGCAGATCGTTCAAAATGCTGCACCGCTGAAGCTATTTAAGCCGGAGAGCCACAAACCGGTCATCGCCTTCCTGCGACACCAGAAGCAGGACTGAAGACCGTCCGGCAGCAGCAGCCTCTTCAATGATGTTTGCGGCATTTTTCGGCGTGGTTACCTGTTGCTGGTTGATCTCAAGAATAATGGTTCCGGGAGTCAGACGTTTGGAAGCTGCCTCCGACGTATTCTCAATATCAACTATAAGAACGCCGTCGATATTATCGGCGATACCGAATTCTTCCCTGTAATCCTGATCAAGAGGCGCAAGCGTCATGCCTGTGCCTTCCACCTCGACTTCGCCCGCTTTCTTGGCTTTGCTTTCGAGCGCGCCTTCCTCTTCCGCTTTTTCAAGTTCGCCGACTTCGACCTTTCGGGTTATTTCCTTTCCGTCACGCCAGACAACAACCTCAACCGTGGATCCGATTTCGGTTTCCGCAACAATAAGCGGCAGATCCCGGATTTTAGGGACGTCCCGCCCGTTAAATTCCAGTATTATATCACCCGGCTTTATAGCGGCATCCTCAGCCGGGCTGTTTTCGATTACGCTGGCGACCAGTGCGCCTTCAGGATCGTCAAGGCCAAGACTTTCCGCAATTTCTTCCGTCACTTCCTGGATCCGGACGCCAAGCCAGCCGCGTCTTGTGCGTCCGTATTTTATAAGCTGGGTGATAACAGGTTCGGTAATTGAAGAGGGGATGGCAAATCCTATCCCGACGGATCCGCCGGTCGGTGAAAATATTGCTGTGTTAATGCCGATGACTTCGCCGTTAACATTAAACATCGGACCTCCTGAGTTACCGCGGTTGATGGAGGCATCTGTCTGGATAAAATTATCGTAAGGGCCTGCGTTTATGTCCCGCCTTTGTGCCGAAACAATACCGGCCGTCACGGTGCCGCCAAGTCCGAAAGGGTTCCCGATGGCCAGAATCCAGTCGCCGATACGCAAATCATTGCTGTCCCCGAATTTCAGTTCTGTCAGTTTTTTATCCGTATCGACCTTGAGAATGGCAATATCGGTTTTTTCATCCATGCCTATAACCTCGGCTTCAATCGTTTCGTCGTCGTGAAAGGTTACCCTCACTTCATCTGCGTTCTGAATGACGTGATTATTTGTAACAATGTATCCTTCTTCGGCGTCTATAACAAAACCGGAGCCAAGTGAAGACGGTGGAATAACCGGGCCGTCAAGACCACGGCGTTTCATAAATTCCTCGTAAAAATCCTCAAAGGAGGATCCGGGCGGAAATTCCGGAAGACCGGGAATATCTTTAGGATCCCGTGCTTTTTGTGTTGAAGAAATATTGACCACTGCCGGCATCAACCCTTCAACCAGATCGGCAAAGCTGGCCGGGCCTTTCATTGTCTGTGCCTTCGCCGTCTGAATGCCCGTGCCTTCAAAAGAAACAGAGAAGAGAGCAAGGGTTAAAAACGCGGAAAAACAAATCGCCGGGACTGGCCTGAAAAAAGATGAAAAACGTATTGTATGCATTATTAATGCCTTCCAAGGGTTTAAATTGCCGGGGCGCGCAAACGCCGTATTTCCTGTAATGTAGTGCGCATGGCAGTCAGGGTCAACGCCTTAGAAAGGTTTCAGCCCTGGCCATTAAAAATCTGCAGCATTCCGAGTATAGCAAGACCTATACCGATCCCGATCATACCCATTGTGCGGAATTTTTCATTACTGAACGAAAGGGCAGTCGCCATATATTTCCGCATGGCATGGGGGAAAAGCATATAAAAAAGACCTTCAATCACGAATACAAGGCTGACGGCCGTGAGTATATAGAGTGTAAAATCCACTTCGATTCTTATATGGGGTTCAGTTACTTTTTATCTTTCAGAGCTCGGTATCGGACTGAAAAACCTGAAAAATTCACTGTCGGGTGAGACGACAAGATTTGTATTTTCATCCGCTATGCTGGTGTCATAGGCCTGAAGTGACCGCCAGAACGCAAAGAAATCCGGATCGCGGTTATAAGCGCCACCATAAATCTGGATGGCGATTTTATCACCCTGACCACGGAGAATCTGGGATTCCCGGTTTGCCTCGGCCAAAATTATTTCACGTTCTTTTTCGGCCTTGGACCGGATTTCAAGAGCAATCTCGTCCCCTTTCGCCCGGGTTTCGGTTGCCCGTTCCCGCAGTTCGGAAATCATCCTCTGAACGGTTGACTGGCGCAGGTCAGGGGTAAGGTCGGCCCGGACAATCCTGACGTCAACGATTTCGACACCAAGCTGGTCATTCGTGACTTTCCGGTTTACGGACTCCCTGATCCGACCCATCACATCATTTCTCTGCTCGGACAAAAGCTCGGTCAGAGTTGTCTGTCCCAGAACGGCCCGTGTCGAATCATTGACCATGTTTTCAATGCGCTGCTGCGCCGCGTTCAGAGTTCTCAGCGATTTCAGAAAACGCAAAGCGTCAACGATCATAAACCGGGCAAACACATCAACGACAATCGGTTCCCCGCTGACCACACCGATGGAGTTGCCGTTTTCGCCATTCTGTTCGGGTTGGCTTTCAATAAGCTGTGAATTGGCGCCGCGCAGCAAAGGGTTGTCGCGGCTGCTTGCAATGACCATCTGCTCGGGCTGCGGATCAACCGGGATAATCCGGCGTTCAAAAAGCCTGACTTGCTGGATAAAAGGAATTTTAAGATGAAAACCGGGACCGAGTGTTTCCCCGACCGGCTGTCCAAGCTGTAGCAAAACGCCCTGCTTCCTCTCATCGACAATCAAAACAGCCTGAGAAGCAGTAATCAGGCCAAGTGCGAGCAGAACAAGAGCAATAAGATAATGTGTTTTCATGGTTTTAGCCTTTGTAATCGTATTCTTGTCGTATTTACGGGTTCTAGTTTTTGAGGCTGCTGCCGCTTCCTCCGGCCGCAGGCCTTACGCGTTTGAGTTCGTTAAGCGGAAGGTAGGGAACAACGCCGCTGCCTGACGCTCCGGGCTGATCAATAATCGTTTTGTTCGCCCTCTGAAAAATACGCTCCATCGTTTCAATATACATTCTCTCCCGGGTTACATCCTTGCTTTTGGAATAGGATTCGTAAATTGAAGAAAATCGATCCGCGTCCCCTGTGGCCCGTGCCGTCACCGCTTCTTTATACCCGCGCGCCTGGTTTAAGATCTGCGTTGCCTGACCGCGTGCCTTGGGCAGAATATCCTCGCGATAGGCTTCGGCCTTGTTCTGCTTGTCGATCGCATCCTGCTTTGCGGACTGCACGTCCTGAAACGCGCCCTGCACGTCCGGATGCATCTCAGCCGCCTGGATCAGAACCTGGGTCACATTTACGCCGGCCTGGTAATCATCCAGTGTTTTGGTCATGATTTCGCGGGCGCGCTTTGCAACCTCCGCCCGTTCCTGCGTAATGATCGAAAACATCGGCATTTGTCCGACAACTTCACGAATGGCGCTTTCGGCAATCTGCTTGACGTTGTCTTCGGGATTAATGATTCTGAAAATATAATTTTCCGCAGCCTTGATATTCCACTGAACCACAAGCTGAAGATCCACAATATTGGCGTCGGAGGTAAGCATAAGGCTCTCTTCCGGAATGTTCTGCTTCCCTTCCCCGGCGCGTGTGATGGTCTCACGAAAACCGATCGGCGCTGTTCTGATTTCCGTTACGTTGACTTTGGTAACCTGTTCAATCGGAAACGGTAGATGATAATGCAGTCCGGGCTCGACTTGCACGCGGTCGAACGCGCCAAATTTCTGGATAACAGCATGTTCAGCCGGCTGGACAATATAAAATCCGCTGGCAAACCAGAGTGCGGCAATCACCAGAACAAGAAGGGCTATGATTTTTCCGCCACCGAGATTTCCGGGAAGAACGTCCTTCAGATTGGCCTGGGCTTTTCTGATAAGATCATCCAGGTCCGGGGGAGGCTCATTTCCGCCGCCACCGCCGTTTCCCCAAGGATTACGGGGACCGCCGCCGTTTGAACCGCGTCCCCATGGATTATTGTTGTTTCCGCCAGATTGATTTTGCCAGGGCATATTTACTATCCATTTTAATGCGTCAGTTTGATAACTTATGTTATTAATAGCTTAAAATATCCGATTCGAAACGGAAAGCAAGACATTCTCGACAATATCACATGAAGTATATGAAAGATTTGAAAGAGGCCGACATCACCAGAATTCTGGAAACCATTCCGCATCCGGGTCCGGATGCCGGCTCCGGCAATATCCTTGAAGCTGGAATAGTCCAGTCGATAGACATCCAGAATTCCGGGGAGGGATATGAGGTCGTCTGCGTACTGGAAGTCCGGCCTGAATACGGCACGGCAATGGAAGACCTGCGTCAGCAGGTGGAGGGGGCAATAGCACGCATTGACAGAGTATCAAAAGCGCTTGTCGTTCTGACTGCGGAGAAAAAGGCAAAGGAAACCGGAGGGAGTCTAAAACAGGATAAGCCGCTTGCCCCGGATGTAAAGCACATCATTGCCGTTGCTTCCGGCAAAGGCGGCGTCGGCAAATCGACGGTGGCAATCAATCTTGCCGCTGCCCTTGCAAAACTTGGCCGGAAAGCCGGAATTCTGGATGCCGATATTTACGGGCCGAGTGTCCCCTTACTGTCAGGATTACAAGGCCGGAAACCGGATTTCAGGAAGGATGACGAGCGTATTGTACCGCTTGAGGCCCACGGTCTGAAAGTCATGTCCATCGGCTTTATGGTTGATGGTGAAACTCCCATGATCTGGCGCGGTCCTATGGTGCAATCCGCGATTGTGCAAATGCTTCGTGATGTGGACTGGGGCGGTCTGGATTACCTGATTGTGGACATGCCCCCGGGAACCGGTGATGCCCAGCTTGCCATGGCGCAAAAAGTCCCGATGTCCGGAGCCGTGATTGTTACAACGCCCCAGGACCTGTCCCTTATCGACGCACGCAAAGCCGTGGGTATGTTTGAGAAAGTTGCCGTCCCCATTCTTGGGATCATTGAAAATATGAGTTATTTTTTGTGTCCGCATTGCGGCGAAAGGTCCGAGATTTTCGGGCACGGCGGCGGACGAGACGAAGCGCAGAAAGCAAATCATGAATTTCTGGGTGAAATCCCGTTAAATGCAGATATCAGAGTATTGGCCGACAGTGGCCAGCCTCTTGTATACGCCGGTCCGGAAAACATCCATGCCGACATATTTCTTGAAATTGCCTCCTCGGTTATGGCGGGTCTGGCAGTAAAAAAACCCAGGCCTTTTCCGCGAATCGTTTTTGAATAGGGCCGGATCAAAAAATTTTTGCTTTGACCCTATTGCACAAAACACAATATATAGTATTTTGAATATTAGACATGCACAATTTGTGGTATATATCTATAATCACATAAATAGTTTAAGTTCAATCAAAGTTCACAAACCAAAACCCAAACCTTTATATAAGGAGGATCAAATGGCACAAGCAGCCGTTCTTGACGACGTCACCAATGCAAACCATTCGCCGCTTCTGGTTGAGCGGCATGTTTACAAGCCTTTTCTTTACCCATGGTGTTACGAAGCCTGGCAGACCCAGCAGAGGCTGCACTGGCTGCCGGAGGAAGTGCCGTTGGCCGAAGACGTGAGGGACTGGAAGAAAAATCTTACCCCTTCCGAAAAAAATCTCGTAACACAGATTTTCCGGTTTTTTACACAGTCCGATGTGGAGGTGAATAACTGTTACATGAAACATTATTCCCAGGTATTCGGTCCGGTGGAAGTCCAGATGATGCTGTCCGCGTTCTCAAATATCGAAACAATTCATATCGCGGCGTATTCTCACTTGCTGGATACAATCGGGATGCCTGAAGTCGAATACGAAGCGTTCCTGAAATACAAGGAAATGAAGGACAAATTTGATTACATGCAGGAAGCGTCCATGAGTTCCCGCCGGGATATTGCCAAGACCATGGCCATGTTTGGTGCATTTACCGAAGGGCTTCAGCTTTTTGCCAGCTTTGCTATCCTCATGAATTTCCCCCGCTTTAACAAGATGAAGGGAATGGGGCAGATTGTGGCCTGGTCCGTACGGGACGAGACCTTGCACTGCCTGTCCATGATGCGGCTTTTCAACGCCTTTATTAATGAGAACAAGGACATCTGGGATAACGACCTGAAAGAGGAAATCACAGAATCATGCCGTAAAATTGTCGGCTTCGAGGATGCTTTCATTGACCTGGCCTTCGAGATGGGCGGCATTGAGGGCCTGGCTCCGGAAGATGTCAAAAAGTACATTCGTTATATCGGTGACCGCCGTCTGCAACAGCTTAATCTGGAGCCTGTATTCGGGGCGGATAAGAATCCTCTGCCGTGGATGGACGAAATGATGAATGGTGCGGAGCATACCAACTTTTTTGAAAACCGCGCAACCGAGTATTCCCGTGCGTCAACGCAAGGCACATGGGAGGAGGTATTTGAGGACGGTATGTTTACCGGGACGATCCGGGGCCGGCTGTCCGAAGATCAGGTCAGAAGTTTTGCGGGTGAAGGCCAATAAAATCCTCTGCTGTTTTGAACGTATCCTCTCCCTTACGGGAGAGGATTTTTTTATGCATGAGATAAAAAATATGCTTTTTTCAGGAAAGAAGGCTTTGCATGCTATTTGCGGAGTAACAGAAAGGCGCCCGCCGCAACCGGCAAAAGACCGGTAATTTGAAAAAACGTTGGTTTTTCGCCAAGAATCAGCCAGGCAAAAAAAAGCGTGAGTACGGGTGTTATTACGCTTATGGATTGTGCTTTTGTTATGGTAATCCGCCTTATGGACTCAAGCCACAGAATTTTTGAAAACCCGAGAAGCAGAACGCCGTTAATTATCAGATAAGGCAGTCCTTCGACAAAACCGCCCGCCGCTGGCGGAGTTTCGATCAGGAAGGCAAGACCCAAAAGAAAAACGCCGGAAATAAGACTCCTTACAGTCATCAGGAAAAACGGGCTGACATACGCAATTGCCGCCTTTGCATATTTGTTGCCCAGCGGGGTAAACATGCATCCTGTCATTATAAAAATTTCACCCCATGCAATCTGGCCTTCCATCTTTGGCACAAGTATGATCAGGGCGCCCGCAACCATAAGACATGCGCCTGCAATATGCTCTTTTACAAAGGCTTCGTTTTTAGTCAGAACAGAGAGGATCAAATAAGTAAAGAAAACCTCGAACAATGTGAAAACAGAGGCGTTTCCAGCCGTGGTCAAAGATGTGCCGTAAAAAACCAGTCCGTAGAACAAAATGCCTATAAACAGAGTTGAAAGACTTATTTCCTTCCAGACGGTGCAGGTTTTGAAGAAATACAACTGCCCGCGCAGTGCAAGAACAACCAGAAAGGTCACGCCGGCAATCAGGCTCGCATAGCCCGCCGCGTGGACAGGAGGAACCGTATTGAAACTCAGCTTGTTGACAATCGGAAAGAAACACCAGATCAGGAGCGTTGCAAAGAGAATGAATTCGCCGTTGTCGAGAAATTTCTTCATTTAAGATACAGACCGGACCATTCTGAAGTGGTGGTCAGGGGCGGAATCGAACCGCCGACACAGGGATTTTCAGTCCCTTGCTCTACCGACTGAGCTACCTGACCGCGTATGTTGTAATTTAGAGTATTGCCCTAAATATGAGCTTATAAAACAAAGCGTGCGGCTTGTCCAGCATTGTTGTCTGCCGATACAAAATGCCTGCTTTATGTTATTTGTTCAGTCAGGTAAAGCCCCATCTGTTTTATGCATTGAACACAGGCTTTTGTAAAGATTACGCCAGCGTAACGCTTTTCATCCTGTCCTGTAGCGACGGTGTGCGCTGTTGCCGCGTTAATTCGTAAAGCCCGAGATTTGTAAGGCCATGCAGCTGAACCGTACACTGGTCATCATCAAAATATCCGGTCATTGCTTCTTTCAACTTTTTTTCGTCGGCTGCCGATTTCATTTTCAAAAAGTCGATCACGATAATCCCCCCGATGTTGCGCAGACTAAGCTGGCGGGCAATTTCTTTTGCGGCATGGATATTTAGATTCAGGTTTGACTGGTTATCACTCCCGCGATTTATATCAATGGCCGTAAGTGCAGCCGTTTCCTGGATAATCAAATTCCCGCCGCCCTTTAAAAGGGTATAGGCTGAAAACAAAGCTTCGATCTGTTTCAAGATATCTCTGTGTTCGAAAAGACGCAGGTCATTTGTTGCACCGGAAATCTCAACCGGGATAATCCGCGGACTGATATCCGGCGCAAAATTCCTGCACCATGTCTGAACGGCTTCAAGATGATCCAGAGTGACAACCTCGATACGCTCGATTGGTTTTTCCGCAAGGTTGCTTAAAAGACGCTGGATTGCGTTGGGGCCTTGAAGTAATTGCGCGGAGTGCTTACCGGAACCGGTAGACAGTTTCTCTATTGCATCCCATTGTTTGTACAGAACAGCGGCTTCTTTTTCTATTATATCGGTCTGTATATCCGCTGCTGACGAGCGCAGGATAAGCCCTTGCATACTGATTTGGCCGGACATCATGTCTTGAAGCCGCCGGCGCAGTTTTTTGTCCCGAATCCTTTGCGAAACCTTGTTCTCACCTGCCAGCGGCATATACACAAGATACCGACCCTGTAGTCCGATATGCATGGTAAGGCGCGGCGATTTAATCTCCAATGTGTTTGTACCTGATCCGGCGCGCATGGATAATATACTTTCTTTTGCCTGAACGATTACTGTCTGGCCGGTTTTCAAACGTTTGCCAATGCCGCTTCCGCGCTCTGTGCCGGGGGCGAAAACGTCCCTGTTGTGAAGACTGCCTTTCAGGTCGGGGCTAATCTCGATTTCTGCCGTTTCCGAGGAAGGGTGGATACGCCTGACAATACCTCTGTATACCGAACCCCATCGCACGAGTTCGTCCGGTGGGTCGATCTCGATCCCTTCCAGCCTGTTTTTCTGAAGTGCGGCAGCCCACAGGCCGCCGCTGAATTCCTCGATCAGAACGTCCAGAACATCCTCCTTCAGGCATCGTAAAGCCCTGTTTTAAAAGTACTCAAATGAGTATAGCGCCTTTTAAGCCTGCATCCAGTGGAAACCGTTTCCGGTTAGGATCTTGGCCGTATCGTACAGCGACAAGCCCACCACATTGGTGTAAGATCCCTGAATTGACTTTACAAAGGCCCCTGAAAATCCCTGAATTGCATATCCGCCGGCCTTGCCTTCCCATTCTCCCGTGCTGAGAAGAAAATCCATTTCCTCCCGGCTTAACCGCTTAAACTGAACCATCGTTAAAACAGTTCGGGAAACAATCCGTCCGTCCGGACAAAGAAGGGAGATTCCGCCATAAACCCTGTGTCTGCGTCCGGAAAGGAGGCTCAGGCAGTTTTCCGCTTCAACCCTGTTTTCCGGTTTTCCAAGAATGCGGCGGCCACAGGCAACCACGGTATCCGCAGCCAGTATGTAAGCTGAATCACCGCTTTTTTCTTTTTTCTTCACTGCTTTTGCCTTCAATTCGGCCAGGCGTCCGGGAAGATCCTTGGGTAACTCGTTTTTAAGTGCCGTTTCGTCTATATTGCCGCTGACCACCTTGTCAGGGGTGAGGCCAATCTGTTTAAGAAGGTCAAGACGCCGCGGGGAAGAAGATGCCAGTATCAGTTCCGGTATCTGTTTTTGTTTTGTCATGCAGCCAGAGGCAGGTTGAACGTATCGAGTCTGTCTCTCAACCCCTCCGCAGACTCAAACACATGTCCGTGAAATCCGAGTTTCTCGGAAGTTTCCACATTTTCAGGTTTATCGTCTATAAATATAAGCCTTTCAGGCCGAAGATCGTAACGATCGAGCAACAGCTGATAGATTTCCTGATCAGGCTTGCGAATTCCCTCGGTTCCTGAAACAACAATACCGTTAAACAATTTTAGGAAATCATAATGTTTACACGTTATCTCAAAAAAATCCTGATGGAAATTCGTTATGGAGTATAGCGGAATGCCAATCTTATGAAGCTGCCTCAGGAGTCTGGTTGTGCCTGCGATCTCACCTCCAATAGACTCAATCCACCTGTCGAAATAGGCATTGAATACATCCGCATAATGGGGGAAAGCTGCAATCATCTCTTTCCTTGCTTGCTCTAGCGGAATACCTTTATCCATTTCATAGTTACGCTCAAAATAGTCGATTTCTTTAAAAAAATCCTGAACATCAATGTTTGAGGGAAGAATTTTTCTGAAAATATATTCAGGGTTCCAGTCGAGCAGGACATTCCCGATATCAAATACAACGGCATCAAGCTCACGGTTCATGTATCTACTTCTCCCTGTAAATAATGCGGCCTTTTGAAAGATCGTACGGGGTCATTTCGACAATAACGGAGTCGCCTTCAAGGACGCGTATTCTGTTTTTCCGCATTTTTCCGGCTGTATGGGCGAGTATTTCGTGGTCGTTTTCAAGCTTTACCCTGAACATTGCGTTGGGAAGAACTTCAGTTACCACACCTTTAAACTCAATAAGGTCTTCTTTTGTCATGCGATTCCATAAATTTTAAAGTTAATCGCTGCATACTAAGCAAGTTTTATGCGTAAACGCAAGCTCTGAGATTATTTGATTGACAGGAAAAAGGAGTCTTGCAAGCCTATGACTGCTGCTGCCAGCTTGATCGCCGGCCCGCACATAATACGCAAATCAGTGTAAACAGCCGGCGCGCCGTTGAAAAATCCACTTTTAGTCTTGTCTCCAGCACTTCCTGTAATCGTGAGGCTCCTTCGTTGTGCAGCCCTCTGCGTCCCATGTCGATGGCTTCAAGTCTGCTAATATTCCCCTTGCGCCAGGCGTCCTCATAACTTTCCACGATTATAAAATAATCCTTTATTATTTGTTTAAAGATCCGCAAGGAAAAAGAAATATCTTCAAACTGATCTTCTGAATTATTTGTTATTTGCATAAGCAGTCTGTTTCCGTCCAGAGATATGGTCAAAGTGTAAGGTCCCTTCTTTCCATTCAAAGGTTTAAAAAACGTGCCCTTATGCAAATCTCTCAACGCACTCTGTTTTTCTTTTTCTATCAAATCGGTTTTAACGACAGGGGCTGTACTTTCAAGAATGACATTTTCAAGACAGAATTCCTTTTCGGAAAGGGTTTTATCGTCACGAGTTTTTGTCATGCATTCAAAACTCTTTCAAAGGACTCGACAATCGCCAGAAGATCTTTCGGAATTGTTTTTGCGCACGCCTTATTAATGATGAGGCGTGTTGAAACGTCCATGATTTTTTCAACTTCAACCAGATTGTTTGCTTTCAGCGTTGCCCCTGTCGAGACAAGATCAACAATTTTCCGGGCCATTCCGATTTCAGGCACAATTTCCATGGCGCCGTTTAATTTTATGCAGTTCGCTTCTACGCCCCTTTCCCTGAAAAAACACTTTGTCAGATTGGGATATTTGGTGGCAACATTAATATAAGACCAGTTTTGCGGATGATCCTGGTCGGCGTCTCCTTCTTTCACCGCAACACTGAGACGGCATTTTCCAATGCCGAAATCAAGCGGTGATAAAAGAACATCATAATCGAACTCATTAATTACATCGGACCCCGCAATACCGATATGGGCTCCGCCATATGCAACGATTGTGGCGATATCAAAGGCGCGCACGCGGATGCAGTCGAGGCGGTGGATATTTGTGCCGAAACGAAGACGCCGTGAATTTTCATCAAAACAGTCATCTTCGATTTTAATCCCGCATTGCTCGAAAACCGGCCTGATCTCTTTCAGGATCCTGCCTTTCGGTAAAGCAATAAGGAATTTGTCATCGTCCTGTTTCACAAAACACCGGTTTTGATCCAAACTTGATTTTAAATATCCCCGGCAAAACACACGACGGCAACATTTATTTCTGTTGCGGGCTTCTTGTCAGAGATGTAACATCCAACACTTATAATACAGTATTGAGATTTAAATAAGGCAATATTACAAAAAAATCTCTTTTGTGGTATTATATTAAGTTGGTAATAGAGAATCGCTTTTATAAAACGGCGCAATAAGACTTAAAACAATATGACAAATAAACTTATTTTGTTTGCTCCAACAAGAAAGTTCGAGCATCTTTGTTTTGGAAGAACAGCCGGTAATTTCATAATTGCCCGTCAGTATGCATTGAATTCATTTGCGGAAAAGCTCCACCTTCCGAATTTATCGGAAAATCAGGAGAGTTATTTTATGGCAAGCTTTCCCGACTTCTGCTTTCATCCGGAGCAGGATAAGGCTCTTGATGAACTTCTCATAACACTTCAATCCAATTCACACCGCGAAGATTTGGATACTATCAGATTGAAGGCACTGGAAATAAGGGATGAGGCATATCAAACCATCTTAAACCATACCAGTATATCGGAAGACGAAAAACATTTTCTTGCGGCACTTGGCAGGCTTCAGCGCGATTATAAGGAGGAAAAGGGTGCGGATATCAATATTCGATATCTTGCCCGGCAGAAAGATGTCAGAAATACGATCCAGATCTGGAATACCGCATTTGAGTGTCTGTTTGAAACAAAACCACTTGATATTCAGTCAGATTACCTGATTAATTTTGGTCTTGGGAAAATACCGGCCAATATGTCATCTTCTGACTGGTATGAAATACTTTTGTGCAATCTTAAAGAAAAATCTGATATATCATCGCCTGGTGACGGATTATTTATTTCAGACGACGAAACACGCGTCGATTATGCCTATAAAGGAGGTTATGCCGTTTATCACATGCCGCGCGACAGTTTTGATGGCGAGGGTCTTATGGAGGACATAAAAAAGTTCATTTACTATGATAAAAGCATTTATGGATCTGGCGTCGGCATGGGTATGGGGGCCTGTGCAGGTTTTAAATATATATCGCCATCGATTTGAAAGGGTTTGTGTATATCAGGGTGCCCAGCTTTCCGGATTTTTAAGATAATTTTCCAGATTCTCGACGGTTTCTCCATCAAAAACGCTATTGTCTTTTATGTATGCAAGAACATCCCACCATGTGGTCAGGGCATGCAGTGTCAGACCCATTGATTTCATATTGTTTTCACTGGCCTTGTAAATACCGTAATGAAAAATCACAAGGGTATGGTTGATATTTGCTCCGGCCTCCCGGAGTGCATCAATAAAAACTTTTTTACTTCCCCCGTCTGTCTGAAGATCCTCGATCAGGACCACATTTTTATCTTCATCCGGAAGATTACCTTCAATCTGGGCCATACGGCCGAACCCTTTAGGTTTCTTACGGACGTAAAGCATGGGTTTATCAAGCCGTTCTGCAACGAATGCAGCGTAGGGTATACCGGCCGTTTCACCGCCCGCTACAAAATCAATATTTTTAATCCCAATCTTTTCCCGCAGCACGGATGCGGCCATATCCATTAAAACCGTCCTCTCGGAGGGGAAAGAGATGAGTCGCCGGCAATCGACATAAACGGGGGCTTGTTTACCGGAAGTAAAGGTAAAGGGCTTTTTTGTGTTAATCAGGACCGATTCTGTTTCAATCAGAATTTTTGCGACTTCAAGTGCCCTTTTCTTGTCGTTCATGAACTCTTTCCTTGCCATTTTAAGATGGAACTCAAACCATCCGAAAGTTTGATTGTTTTTTAGTCATAAATAGAGTAAATGTATGTGTTAATAATCACAACAATAATGATATGAGGGTTGGTATGAGCAGTGTTTTTGTATTCCCCGGACAGGGATCGCAATACGTTGGCATGGGCAGAGAGCTGGCGGAAAATTTCAAGGAAGCCAGACTTACTTTCGAGGAAGTCAATGATGCCCTGGGCCAGAATCTGACCAAAATCATGTTTGAAGGTCCTGACAAAGATCTGAACATGACTGAAAACACCCAACCTGCTCTCATGGCCATGTCAATGGCCATTTTTAATATTCTGAAAGTTCATGGCGGTTTGGATATCAGATCAAAAATTTCCTTTGCCGCCGGGCACTCTCTGGGTGAATATTCGGCTTTATGCGCAACAGGCGCGCTTGAACTTTCGCAAACGGCAAAGCTTCTCAAGATCAGGGGTCAGGCCATGCAGGCTGCGGTGCCATTTGGTAAAGGGGCCATGGCGGCAGTGCTGGGTCTTGATTATCAGGCCGTAAAGGAAATTGCCGGATCCGTTTCCAATCATGAAATATGCCAGGCGGCGAATGACAATTCCCCGGGTCAGGTGGTTGTCAGCGGTCATGCGGGTGCTGTGGACCGCGCGGTTGCACTGGCCGGTGAAAAGGGCGCCCGCAAAGCGGTTTTATTGCCTGTAAGCGCACCGTTTCATTGCAGTCTTATGGCCCCTGCCGCACAGAAAATGGCAAACGCGCTCGCGGATATAAATATTCGTCCACCGATCGTACCCGTAGTCAGCAATGTTACTGCAAGGGCTGAAACCGATCCGAATGTGATCAGACGGCTTCTGGTTGATCAGATTACATATACTGTGCGCTGGCGGGAAAGCATCGAATGGATTGTAAGCCAGGGGGCAGAAAGATTTTACGAGATCGGTCCGGGTAAGGTTCTGACTGGCCTCGTGAAAAAAATCAACAAGGAGGTTTCCTGCGAACCTGTTTCTTCAACCGAGCAGATTGACAGCCTCATGCAGGCTATACAATAGTGTCTTTATAAATCAGAAATAAGCCCTGACCCATAATGTCAGGGCCGGTAACAATAAGGAAAGGACAGCCATGTTTGATCTGACTGGCAAAAATGCTCTTGTGACCGGCGCGACCGGTGGAATCGGTAAAGCTATTGCCCTTGCCCTCTATAGACAGGGCGCCACCGTTGTAATATCCGGCAGAAACGGTGAAAAACTGAATGCTCTCAATGCCGAAATGAATCAAACCGGAATTACTGCCATTGCCGATCTCAAAGATACGGAGTCTGTTACCTCGCTGATCAAAGAAACGGAAGAGAAAGTCAGCGGCATAGACATACTTGTCAATAATGCCGGTATAACGCGCGACAATCTTTCCTTGCGCATGAAAGACGAGGAATGGGATGAGGTTATTAATATTAACCTGAACGTTCCTTTCAAGCTGGCGAGGGCAGTTCAGAAATTCATGATGAAGCGGCGTCAGGGAAGAATTATCAATATTTCTTCAGTTGTTGGGGTTACCGGCAACCCGGGACAATGTAATTATGTTGCAACAAAATCCGGCATGATCGGCTGGTCAAAAGCGATGGCACAGGAGGTTGCGGCGCGCGGCATAACCGTGAACTGTATTGCACCGGGGTTTATACGCAGCGCAATGACAGATGCTCTGACCGATGATCAAAAGACTAAAATAAACGCCGCCATTCCGCTTGCCCGTATGGGTGAGCCTGAAGAGATCGCCGCTGCCGCCGTCTATCTCGCCAGTGACGAAGCCGCGTATGTTACAGGCGCAACCATTCACGTCAATGGCGGTATGGCAATGGTTTAGGGCGTCCTGCCTTCAACACGGGTTGCCTCTTGTTTTATTGTACATCCCGTAATCTTTTGTTTTCCGGATCAAAAGGGCAGTCGGCAATAACTGTAACTTTGTGGTTTGTGCCGAGTATGTCCATTTCAAGCTCTTTTCCTTCCTTTGCCAGATCGGGACTGACCATGGCCAGGGCCAGGGACTTGCCAATTCGGAAACCATAGCCCCCGCTTGTTGCACGGCCGACCAGTTTGCCATCCTGGTATATCGGATTGTTTCCGATCGGATCAGCATCCGTAACGTCATGAATTTCAAGCGTAACAAATTCATACGTGAAGCCTTTGTCTTTCCATTCCAGAAGTCCTTTGATATTAAGGGCACCGGTTTTTTCAAGATTGATGAAACGGTCAAGCCCCGACTCAAGGGCCGCATATTCAATTGAAAGCTCTGCCCCTGGAAGACGGTATGATTTTTCAAGCCGCATGGAATTCATGGCGCGTATACCGAACGGTTTGATACCGAATTCCTCTCCGGCTTCCATTAGTGTATCGAAAATGTGGTTCTGCAGTTCAATAGGATGGTGAAGTTCCCATCCAAGTTCACCCACAAAGTTCACGCGCAGCGCCTTGACATTCGCCATACCAACGCAGATATCCCGGCCCGTAAGCCACTTAAACGCATCATTTGAAACGTCATCTCCGGAAACTTTATCCAAAACCCTGCGTGCATTCGGCCCGGCCAGTACAAAGACGCCTTTCTGCGTCGTCAGATCATCATATCTGACTGAACCGTCTTTTGGCATATGTCTTTGCAGCCAGTCGTGATCGAGGCGTTTGAACGCACCGGCCGAGACAAGATAATAACTGGTGTCGGATTCCTTATGAATGGTGAATTCGGAATGCACACCCCCGCTTTTACTCAGGGAATATGCAAGGTTAAGCCGCCCGTCAGTTTTCGGGAGATTGCTTACAACAAACATATCCAGAAAGTCCCGGGCACCCGGTCCTGAAACCCGACATTTTGCAAACGCTGTCATATCCAGAAGACCGACATTTTCAGTAACATTTCTGACTTCGTTTCCGACATGTTCGAACCATCGGGATCGGCGGAACGACCAGTGATCTTCCTGGGGCACGCCTTCTGGTGCAAACCAGTTCGGACGTTCCCATCCGAACAATTGCCCGAAAACTGCGCCGCGGTCTTTCATCCGGTCATAACAGGGAGAAGTGCGCAGGGGTCTGGCTTTCTCCCGCTCTTCATCCGGATAATGCACTGTAAAGACATTTTCGTAAGCTTCCTCATTTTTACGGATCAGATAATTACGCGATGCGTAATCTCCGAAACGGCGCGGATCAACGCCCAGCATATCAATCGACGGCTCACCTTCAACAATCCACTCCGCCAGTTGCCATCCCGCACCTCCGGCGGCAGTCACACCAAAGGAATGACCTTCACTAAGCCAGAAATTCGGAACGTCCCAGGCCGGACCGATAATGGGGCTACCGTCCGGAGTGTATGCTATTGCACCGTTATAAACTTTTTTGACACCGACTTCGCCGAATGCGGGCACGCGATGAAGTGCAGATTCAATATGGGGCTCAAGCCTTTCGAGATCTTCCTGGAAAAGTTCGTATTCCGAATTGTCATCCGGCCCGTGCACGTAACAGGCAGGCGCGCCTTTTTCATAGGGCCCGAGAATAAGGCCGCCGTTTTCCTCACGCATATACCAGGCCCCGTCGGACTCTCTCAGAACACCCATTTCCGGCAGACCCTGTTCGCGCCGTTTGACGATCTCCGGGTGTGGTTCCGTAACGATATACTGGTGTTCAACCGGAATAACGGGCACATCAAGACCAACCATTTTTCCCGTCTGCCGGGCGAAGTTTCCGCTGGCGGAGACAATGTGCTCACATCTGATATCACCCTTATCGGTTTTGACAAGCCATTCGCCGTCCTTTGTACGCTCAATTGCTGTAACGGTAGTATTTCTTTGTATTTCGGCTCCGCCTGCGCGTGCCCCTTTGGCCAGGGCCTGTGTCAGATCCGAAGGCTGGATATAACCGTCGTCGGGGTTCTGGATTGCGCCTACAAGTCCGTCCTTGACAGCCAGCGGCCAGATTTCCACGACTTCATCCGGGGTCAGAAATTTCACATTCACCCCGATTGTTTCCGCAACGCCTGCATATTGTCTGTACTCATCCATGCGGTCCTGTGTCATGGCAAGACGGATATTGGAAACATTTGCAAAGCCGACATTCTGACCGGTTTCTTTTTCCAGGTCCTGATAGAACTTGACGGAGTATTTATGGATCTGACCCACGCTGTAGCTCATGTTAAAAAGGGGAAGCAATCCGGCCGCATGCCAGGTCGAGCCAGAGGCAAGCTCCTTCCGTTCAATCAAAAGCACATCTGACCATCCTTTTTTTGTAAGATGGTACAGTGTACTCACTCCCACAACGCCTCCTCCGATAACGACTACTCTGGCTGTATCTCTCATTATTTTCTCCTTATATTTTGCGGTTCTAATATTCAGCCTGCGGTTTTAACTTAACGACAGTTTTAAACATAAGTGTCATTTCTTAACCTCCACACCGAATTCCAATGCAGCATCATGAACAAAGCGCAGCAAATATTCGGCAAAGGATTTGCGGATATACAAATCGTACAATTTGTCTTCGGGATGGTGCAGCAAAACATCCGCATGCATTATACGGGTCAGTGCCATTGATCCGGGCCCGAAAACCTTGGGATATATATCAAGCGGGCAGCCTTTCTTGATCGTGTCTCTTGCTTTTTCTCCGGATATCCGCAGCATCGTATATCCGCTTGAATTGTCAACAACCGAACTGTCCAGATCAGCAACAGCCGCGATAAGCTTTTCACCGATTGCTGCGCTTGTTTTTGCCGGTGTAACAAAAAGCCATTGTCCCTCACGAAGCCAGAATATCTTGCCCTTTTTACCTGTTTCTGTCGTGTTTGGCTTGTTTGTCATCTTTATGCCTGTTACCGGTTCAAGGGCGGCATTGAGATCTTTCAGAGTATCGAGGGAACGAATAACAAACTGTCCCTGAAACGGAATTTCTTCAAGACTGACATTGTAGTCCGAACCTGCAGTCTGCAGCTCCAGTTCTTTGAGAGTCTGTTCAAGGATACTCGTCTGTTTTATTTCCATTTCAGGTTTCATTTTTTATTCTGAATTGTAATGCTCTGTTCTTATTCATGAAATTTCTTCCCTTCCGGATCAACAAATGCAGGTTTGACGACCTTGGCCGATATCCGTCCCTGGTCGCCCATATCAACCATGACCGTATCATTGATCCGGTTTTTCCCGTTTTTAAGCAGCGCAAGTGCAAAAGAACGGTCGAGGGTCGGGCTGTAATAACTGGATGTTACATGTCCAAGCATGGGGACGGGAGGTTTGTACGGTGCATCGGGTTCGACCATGTGTGCTCCTTCCTCCAGGACCAGTAGCGGATTGTCGGGTAACAGGCCGACCAGTTGTTTCCGCCCTTCGCGTGCGAGATCCGACTGGGAAAGAGAACGTTTGCCTATAAAATCTTTTTTTGTGCTCACGATCCAGTCCATTCCAAGATCAATTGGCGTAACCGTTCCGTCTGTATCCTGACCGACAATTATAAAACCTTTTTCGGCACGCAGAAGGTGCATAACCTCCGTTCCGTAAGGGGTAATTTCAAACTCCCTGCCGGCTTCCATAACGGAGGTCCACAAAGACAAACCGTAATCCGAAGGCACGTTGATTTCAAAACTGGATTCCCCGGTAAAGCTTATGCGGAAAATCCGCGCCGGAATACCGTTACAGACGCTGCATTCCCTGAAATGCATAAAGGGTAAAGCCTCGGCGGAGACGTCAAGGTTGTCAACCAGATTTTCAACCACTTTCCGGGCATTGGGTCCGGCGATGCTGGCGACTGCCCACTGATCGGTGACGGACGTCATCTGAATTTTCAGATCCGGCCATTCCGTCAGGTGCCATTCTTCGAGCCAGGCCATGACACCGGCTGCTCCGCCCGTTGTTGTTGTCATGTGAAAATGGTTTTCGGCGATCCGTGCGGTTACGCCGTCATCCATAACCATGCCGTCTTCTTTCAGCATCAGGCCGTAACGGGCCTTGCCGATCGGTAGCTTGCTCCAGGCGTTGGTATAGATGCGGTTCAGGAATTCGGCCGCATCCGGTCCCTGGATATCAATTTTTCCAAGGGTTGAGGCGTCCAGAACACCCACGGAATTGCGTACGGCTTTGGCCTCACGCTGCACGGCTTCTTCCATCGATTCCGATCCCTGCCGGAAATACAATGGCCGTTTCCATTGCCCGACATCCTCAAAGACGGCACCGTGTTTTTCATGCCAGGGATGCATTGGTGTTTTTCGTACGGGTTCGAACAGTTCCCCGTTATTTCGTCCGGCAAATATGCCGAAACAGGTTGGTGAGTAAGGCGCACGGAAAGTGGTGTAGCCAACCTCGGGCACACTCAGTCCCTGCTCATTTGCCAGGATGCCGAGCGAGATAACGTTACCGGTCTTGCCCTGATCCGTTCCCATGCCGGTTGTGGTGTACCGTTTGACATGTTCAACCGAGCTGTATCCTTCCTGTAGTGCAAGTTTGAGATCCTTTGTCGTGACATCGTTCTGCAGATCGACAAATGCACGTGTTTTGAAAGACTTCCTTCCGGAAGGCAACTCCCAAAGATCCATGATATCCAGCCCTGAAAGGTCGTTCTCATCGTTTTTGACAGTTTCAGGAAGAGAAAGCTTAGGGGATTTCATGCCCAGATCGGAAACGGCTTTTTTCCCGGCCTCCAACCCGTCTTTCAGGGCATCGGAAAATTTAAGCGTTCCGTTTACCCCTCCGGCCACAATCATGTCATCGAACTCTTTCTCCTTCGGTTTGAAAGAGGCGAGATTTTTATCGTATTCAAGCGGCCCTTTTTTCTGTGACAGAAGATGCACGACAGGGTTCCATCCTCCAGAAACGGCGAGGAGATCACATTCAACAATCTTGCTTTCCTCTGCATAAAGCCGCCCCTCGCTGTCTGTCGGCTGGATATGCAGCGCGGAAATAGCTTTGCGCCCTTCCGTGTTTACCGCACTGAAGGATGTGAATACCTCGATCTCCAGTTCCCGGGCTGTTTTAACCAGGTTTTCAGGCGGCGCGTGACGGATATCGACAATTGCTTTCACATTTAGGCCCGCCCGTGCCGCGTCAAAAGCCGAAAGATAGGCGGAATTGTTGTTCGTCAGGAAAACGGGATTTTTCCCGGCTGCAACGCCATATCGGTTGAGATAGGTTCTTACGGCCCCGGCCTGCATAATTCCGGGCCGGTCGTTCTGGTGAAACGCCATGTGTCTTTCGATCATGCCGCTGGCCAGAATCACCTTTTTTGCCCTGACATGCCATAGTCTCTGACGGGGTTTGTGCGCCCCGCGTCTTTCTGGGGCAACATGATCGGTAACGCGTTCGGCAAGCGCGTAAAAATTCTGAGCGTAGGCTCCGAAAACAGTGGTTCTTGGAAGCAGAACCACATCCGGATTTTCACGGATATCTTTCAGCATCTGTTCAATCCAGACGTTATCCCGCGCTTCGCTCAGGGCATAGCCGCCGAATTCGGATTGTTCGTCAGCCAGAATAACACGGGCGCCGGATTGTGATGCGGCGTAAGCGGCGGCCAGACCGGCGGCCCCGCCGCCGATAACAAGTACATCGCAATATTCGTTACGTTGATCATAACGCTCCGGATCCGGCTTTTCCGGAGCTTGGCCCATACCTGCAGCATTACGGATGATTTTTTCATATACCGGCTCCCAGAAACTGGCGGGCCACATAAACGTTTTGTAATAAAAACCGGCCGGAAACAGCGGCCACAACAAATCATTCAGCGCCATGATGTCGAATTCAACTGATGGATTTACATTCTGACTTCTGGCATCAAGCCCTTCATAAAGCTCAATTTGCGGCGCACGCAGATTTGGTTCAGTCATGGCCTTGTGGTCTCCAAGCTGGACAAGCCCTGTCTGTTCTTCCACACCTGCACTAGTTATGCCGCGGGGCCGGTGATATTTAAAGCTTCTTCCGACAAGTTTTACATTATTGGCGAGCAGGGCACTGGCAAGCGTATCTCCTTCATACCCCTCATATGGTTTTCCGTTAAACCGGAAAGACAGTGTTGACTGTCTGTTAATCCGTCCTCCTTGTTCCAGTCGGTTGGCTTGTCCCGTCATTGCTTCGCTTGTTCTTTCCCGGTTGTTTCAGGCGGTTGTTCACCAATTTTATAAAACCTGATCCATTCATCTGTGGCTGTGTTGCGTGCGGCATTAAACCACTGGCCGCAGCCATGTGCATGGACCCAGCGCTCATAATGAATGCCTTTGGGATTTTTGCGCATAAACAGGTAATCTGCCCATTGCGCATCTGTCATTTTATCACTGTTTGTCGGGCGAACGATATGGGCTTCACCGCCATATTTAAATTCACTCTGATCCCGTTCCCCGCACCATGGGCATTTTATCAAAAACATGTTTCAAGCCTCTTTTGTTTTAATAACGTGTTATGTGCTTTCATTTTACCTCCTAATGGGCGACCGCTGCCGCACCATGCTCCGGTATGACACGTCCGCTTGTAAAACGGTCAAGTGAAAAGGGTGCGTTAATTTCATGCGGCTCGTCCTTTGCAATTGTATGCGCAAACACGTCGGCGGAACCGGGCGTGGCTTTCCAGCCGCCGGTCCCCCATCCGCAGTTGATATACATTCCTTGTACCGGCGTTTTCGAAATAATTGGAGAGGCGTCCGGGCATATATCGACCATGCCCGCCCATTTGCGCAACATGCGAAGACGGCTGATAATCGGGTACATTTCTTTTAAGGCTCTGATCTGCTCCTCGACAACATCAATATGGCCACGCTGCGTATAGGAATTGTAAGGATCGATTCCGGCCCCGATTACGAGTTCCCCCTTATCGGACTGACTTAAATACACATGAACGAGATTGGACATGATGGTTGTCGGCATCACCGGCTTTACCGGCTCTGATACAAGCGCCTGCAGAGGATGTGTTTCAATGGGAAGGCGCAGGCCTGCCATATCGCCCAGAACCGAGGCATGTCCGGCAACTGCCACCCCGACTTTCGGTGCTTTTATCCGGCCTTTTGTGGTATCAACACCGGTTATTTTTCCGTCCTTGATTAAAAGCGATTTTACCTCGCATTGCTGGATAATATCCACGCCAAGCGCATCCGCGGCCCGGGCATAACCCCAGGCCACCGCGTCATGGCGGTTTACGCCGCCCTTTGGCTGGTAAATCCCGCCCCAGACAGGATAGCGTATATTTCTGGATGTATTGATAATCGGACACATTGCCTTAATCTCTTCCGGGGTGATCCATCGGCAGTCAAGCCCGTTAAGGCGGTTTGCATGAACCCGCCGCTTTATATCGCGCGCCTCGTTCTGTTCGTGCGCAAGGTTGATAAGCCCCCGTGCGGAATACATGACATTGTAATTCAACTCCTGAGACAGGTTCTGCCATAAATCGAGAGCATGGTCGTAAAGCCTGGCACTTTCGTCTTCCTGATAGTTTGACCGGATAATGGTGGTGTTGCGCCCCGTGTTCCCTCCGCCAAGCCATCCTTTCTCAAGGACGGCAATATTGTTCATGCCGAATTTTTTGGCGAGGTAATAGGCCGTGCCCAGCCCGTGCCCGCCGCCGCCGATAATCAAGGCATCGTATTCTTTTCTGGGCTCCGGCGACCGCCAGGCTTTTTGCCAGTCTTTATGACCCGTAAGTGCATTAAGGGCCAGGGAAAAGATCGAATATCTGTTCATAAAAATAACCTAGTACGGAATCCGATTAAAATAAACCTTCTATCTCGCCTGCGTCATTCAGTCTTATTATATTTGCTGCCGGTTCACGGGGAAGGCCGGGCATGGTCATAATGCTTCCGCAGACGACGACGACAAATCCCGCCCCTGCGCTTAGACGCACTTCCCGGATTTCCAGACTGTGATTAACCGGTGCGCCTTTGAGATTGGGGTCCGTTGAAAAACTGTACTGCGTCTTAGCCATACAAACCGGAAGATTGCCATAGCCCTGATCCTCCCACGTCTGAAGCTGGTTGATAATATTCGATGAGGCACTTACATGATCCGCACGGTATAGTTCGGAGCTGATCTTGCGAACCTTTTCAAGAAGCGGCAGGTTTTCGTCGTAAAGAAATCTGAATTCACTTTCCCGGTTTTCTGAAATCTTCACAACGTGTCTGGCAAGTGCCTCGATCCCTTCGCTTCCTTTTGCCCAGTGCATGCAGACAAAAGCACTCACGCCTTTTTGTTTGCAGAATGTCTGTACCTCCTCAATTTCCTCATCCGTATCTTTGACGAAATGATTTAAGGCCACAACTGCGGGTATATTGAATTTTGAAAGATTTTCAAGGTGACGGTTAAGGTTTTCAAGACCGAGTCTGACGGCATCGACATTCGGCTGGTCAAGATTCTTGACTGAAACACCGCCATGCATTTTAAGAGCCCTGATAGTTGCCACCACGACGGCGGCACTGGGTTTAAGGTCACCTTTACGGCATTTGATATCGAAGAATTTTTCAGCGCCAAGATCTGCGCCAAATCCGGCCTCTGTCACCACATAATCCGCAAGTTTTAGAGCTGTATCGGTCGCAACCAGTGAATTGCAGCCGTGCGCGATGTTTGCGAAAGGCCCGCCGTGGATAAAGGCCGGAGTGTTTTCGAGTGTCTGTACAAGATTCGGCATAAACGCATCTTTAAGCAAAACGGCCATTGCACTGTGCGCCTTCAACTCCCTTGCGGTAACGGGTTTTTTATCCCGGGTGTAAGCCACGACAATATTACCCAGTCTCTCTTCAAGATCCTTAATGGTTTTGGACAGACAGAATATGGCCATGATTTCGGATGCAACGGTTATATCAAATCCGTCTTCACGCGGAAATCCGTTCCCCGGACTGCCCAGACCGGTTGTTATCTGGCGCAGATTCCTGTCGTTCATATCCATTACCCTTTTCCAGGGAATGCGACGCACATCGATGTCAAGATCGTTGCCCCAGTAAATATGATTGTCCATCATTGCGGACAAAAGATTATGGGCGATACCGATGGCATGAAAATCCCCTGTGAAATGCAGATTGATATTTTCCATGGGCACGACCTGTGCCTTGCCTCCGCCGGCGGCACCGCCCTTCATACCAAAACATGGCCCCAGACTTGGCTCCCTGATGCAGATCAGGGATTTCTTGCCAATGCGGGACAGGCCGTCCCCAAGCCCGACCGTCGTTGTTGTTTTGCCCTCACCAGCCGGGGTGGGCGTTATCGCCGTTACAAGGATGAGCTTTCCGCTCGGTCTATCCTGAATGGAGCTTATAAATTCACCGTCGATTTTTGCAATATAATGTCCGTACGGGTGCAATGCGCTTTCTTTGATATCAAGCGCTTTGGCGATATCCGTGATCGGTTTTTTGTCGGCTTTGCGGGCAATTTCAATATCACTTTCGAATTTATCAGGCATGACTGTCTCGCTGTTTAATTTTATGCATATAGTCTTTCATGTTACCTAACGCATAATTTCAGGGCCTTTACAAGACGACATACTCTTTCCTGTTTGCGACTTTATTCATTTTGCGCCATACTGATTTTATTATGTATGGTTATTATTTGGAAAGATGAATATTCCTGTTGCTACGAATCAATTCAGACTGAGTGACGCAAAATATATTGCCTTCTACCTTTATCCCAGTTTTTCGATGATTGCGTTTTCAACGGCAATCGAAGCGATCCGTCTGGCCAACCGGGTTTCAATGAAGGAGCTTTATAAATGGACTCTGATCAGTACGGATGGCGGAAACATAAAGGCCAGCAACGGCGTTGTTATCCAGGTCGATCAATCTGCCGCCGAAACAAAAATTATTCCGGGCAAGGATAAACCGTATGATTACGTATTTGTATGCAGCGGCCTTGGGGTTGAGAAATTCAGAGACCGCACGGCTGAAAGCTGGCTCCGTGTCCAGGCGCTTCAGGAATGTAAGATAGGATCATTGTGTACCGGTTCATACGTTCTGGCGTCCGCCGGATTGCTTAACGGACATAAATGCGTCATACACTGGGAAAATCTGGCCGGATTTCAGGAAACATTTCCTGATATTGAATCTTCATCCGATCTTTATGAAGTTGATAACAACCGTCTGACATGCGGCGGCGGGACTGCTTCGCTTGATCTCATGCTCTATATGATAAGAGAGGAGCACGGCAAGGATCTGGCCTGGGCCGTTTCTGAGCAATGCCTGGTTGACAGGATGCGAAATCCGAATGACCAGCAGAGGTTGCCGGTTCAGGCAAGGCTCGGAATCCAGAACAACAAGGTGATAGGCATTATCGAAACGATGGAAGCCAGTATCCACGATCCTCTTGATATGGACGAACTTGCCGCCCGCGCCGGTTTTTCAAGACGCCAGATGGAACGTGTTTTTGCGCAGCATGCCGGTCGCTCCCCGGCCAGATATTATCTTGATCTCCGACTGCAGCATGCCCGTCATCTTTTATATCAAAGTGACATGTCCATTCTTGATATTGCGCTGGCCTCGGGTTTTGTTTCCGCATCTCATTTTTCAAAAACCTATAAGGAAATGTACGGGCGTTCACCGCGGGAAGAGCGTGCACAGGTCGAGCGGGAGTAAACTGTATATTAAATTTTGTCTTCCAGATTAAAGCCGCGTCCGAAACGTTTCATCTCGAAATTTCCGTTTTCAACGGCCTGGATAAACTGCATCGTGCGTTTCAGACCGCCGAAATTGAAAAAATGCACCCGGGTGATCGGGCAATCTTCGGTTTCCGCATAATATTGGGCCAGGCGGGAAAGCTGTCTGTCAGGCATACTAACGGAAGCCAGTCTGAATGCGCGTAATCCCTGTTTTCTCAGAAAACTTAATGATGCGTTTACACCGCACATATTTGCGTATTTTAAAAGGGCCTTAAGCGTTGCAGGTCCGGGCAAACCGATATTGACGGGAAGCTCGTTGCCCCATTCCTCAAGCGTTTCAAGCCATTTGAAAACCGGGGCAGATTCAAGCACAAACTGCGTTACGATATACATATGGATATTATGGGTTCTGGCGTAATTGTTTTTAAACTCAAGGGCTTTGCGTATTTCTTCCTCCGGGATATCTGTGTTGCCTTCGGGGTGGCCGGCAACACCTATGGAGCGGAGACCGAAGTCTTCAAACATACCTGTTTTCAGCATATCAATTGTGGATTCAAAATCCCCCTTTGGTTTTTTTCCGCCGCCGCCAATAATAAGAACGTCTCTGACATCGGCCTCATTTCTAAGACGTTGCAGAATTGCGTAAAGCTGATCCGGCCCTTCCATAGTGCGTGCGGCCAGGTGCGGTACAGGTTCCATCCCGTTCTGGCGCAGTTCAGTGGCGGTTTCAATCATCTCATTCGGGTCGGAGTAGGGAAGGTAGGTTACAAACACCCTGCGGCCCGGATTTATAATTTCTGAGAAAGAGGAAAAGGACCGCCGCATCCCGGGCGTAATTTCAAGAGAGGCGTTTTTAATAAATTCCTGAATGTTCTTTTTTTGTGTTTGCGTGTGCAGCATTCCATGTCCTCATAATTTAATTGTTCTAAAATACAGAGTAATTTGAAATCGGCCAAAATCAAAACTCTGTTTACGTCCTTTCCGGCTCAGCATTGGCGCAAACAGTATATAAAGATCTCCGGTCCCTCTGGTTTACGCTCACCATTTGTGTTACTTTTTCAAAAGTTGATTTTAAACACGCCGGGGTCCTCATGAAAACAACAGCAGCAATTGCATTTGAAGCCGGAAAACCTCTTGAAATTGAAGATGTTGATCTTGAAGGCCCTAAAAGCAATGAAGTTCTGATTGAGCTCAAAGCCACCGGTGTTTGTCATACGGATGCCTACACATTATCAGGGGCGGATCCGGAAGGTGTTTTTCCCTCTATTTTAGGTCATGAAGGTGCAGGCGTCGTTGTTGAAAAAGGCGCGGATGTTAAAGATGTCGATGTCGGCGATCACGTTATTCCTTTATATGTTCCCGAATGCAGGGAGTGTGCGTATTGCCTTAACCCGAAAACAAATTTATGCCAGGCCGTGCGTGCGACCCAGGGAAAAGGTGTTATGCCTGACGGCACGTCCCGGTTTTCAAAAAACGGGAGCCCCATATTCCATTACATGGGTACGTCAACTTTTTCAAAATACACGGTTCTGCCGGAAATTGCAGTGGCCAGGATTCGCAAGGATGCGCCTTTCGATAAAGTCTGCTATATCGGATGCGGCGTTACCACCGGTATCGGCGCGGTTGTAAATACAGCCAGGGTGGAGCCGGGAAGTACGGGTATCGTGTTCGGTCTTGGCGGAATAGGTCTGAATGTTATTCAGGGTTTGCGTATGGTCGGCGCGGGCCGCATTATCGGTGTCGATATCAATCCGGGCAAGAAGGAGCTGGCTGAAAAATACGGCATGACCGATTTCGTTAATCCAAATGAAATCAAAGGCGATCTGACCTCGCATCTTGTTGAAATGACCAACGGGGGCGGAGATTACACGTTCGAATGTATCGGGAATGTCAATGTTATGCGGCAGGCTCTTGAAAGTGCACACAAGGGATGGGGTATGAGTTGTATTATCGGTGTGGCAGGATCGGGGGAGGAAATTGCAACAAGACCGGTCCAGCTGGTCACCGGCCGCCGCTGGGTCGGTACGGCCTTCGGCGGTGCGCGCGGGCGCACGGATGTTCCCAAAATTGTTGACTGGTATATGCAGGGCCTTATTGATATTGACAGCATGATTACGGCCACCCTGCCGCTTGAAGAAATCAATACGGCTTTTGATATGATGCATGAAGGACAGGGTGTCAGAACAGTTATCCGCTATGACTGATCTTAAGAAGCTTAAATCCTGGAAATGTTTCGGTGGCTTTCAGAATGTATACAGTCACTTTTCGGAATCTACCCAGACAGATATGGAATTCTCGGTTTACCTTCCACCCCAGGCCGGTGAAAAAAACTGCCCGGTTTTATACTGGCTTTCCGGCCTTAGCTGCACGTGGGAGAATTTTACGGCCAAATCAGGCGCCCAGCGTCATGCCGCAGAACACGGCCTGATCCTTGTTGCCCCGGACACCAGCCCGCGAGGGCTTGATCTCCCGGGTGAACATGACAGTTACGATTTCGGCAGTGGCGCGGGATTTTATCTCGACGCCATTATCGACCCTTGGCGGCGGCATTATAATATGGACAGTTATATTACACAGGAACTGGTTGATACTGTTGCGAAAAACTTTGCGGTAAAAGACGATTCCATGGCTATTAGCGGACACTCAATGGGCGGTCACGGCGCGCTGATTTGTGCCCTTAAAAACCCGCATATTTATACATCCGTTTCCGCATTTGCACCGATTGTCAATCCATCGGACGTGCCATGGGGTCAAAAGGCGTTTAGGGGATATCTCGGAAGGAACGAGGAAAACTGGGAGAAATATGACGCAACGCGTCTGGTCGGAAACTCAGACTGGAAAAAACCCGTCCTGATCGATCAGGGAACGGCCGATGAGTTTCTTGATGAACAGCTCCAGCCTCACGTTTTTGCAAAAGCATGCGAAGAAGCAGGTGTTAAGCTTAATCTGCGCACTCAGGAAGGCTATGATCACAGTTATTACACTATAGCCACTTTTATCGGTGATCATATTAAGTGGCATGCGGAACACCTTAAGTAATATTATTTACTAGGGCAGATTGCTCTAATGATCAGAAACTGATGCTGTGAAGCTATCCGCATCGAATTTATACAGGGAAAGGTATTTTTCCGCCTTGTCACACATAAACGTCAGAACGGTTTTTACATCCGGATGACGACGTTTCAGTTCACGTGAGGCCCAGTAATTGGCGCCCGCACTGGGCCCGACAAAAAGACCTTTGTCTGTCGCAAGTTTTTTCGCCTCTTCAATCGCCACGTCACTGTCCACACTGATGATTTCATCAATAAGATCGGCGTAGCGTTCGTAAATCGTCGGAACGAAACCGTCTGAAATCCCTTCGATTTTGTGATCGCAGACAATGCAGCATTCAAGAGTCCGCGATTCCGAAGGTTCCATAGCCACAACTTTTATATCAGGATTATGATTTTGTTTAAGGGCCTTGGCGACACCCATAAGCGTTCCGCCTGTTCCGACACCCTGCACAATGGCATCGATTTTCAGACCATCGGGGAGGTCTTGCATAATCTCACGTCCCAGCCAGATTTCGTTTTCCTCGACATTCCATTCATTGTCAAATTGCGCCGGACAGTAATAGCCGTCTTCCTGGCCAAGGCGGATTGCCGCTTCGCGGGCCTCATTGACCTGAAAGTTCCCGATAAAGCGGATTTCCGCTCCGTATCCCATTGAAATCTGGACCCTCTCCGAAGTATAGCCGTGCGGAATCATCACAATCATTTTATATCCTTTTGCTGCGGCCACCATACTCAGGGCATTGCCCGTATTACCACTCGTTGCCTCAACAATTGTATCGCCGGGCCTGAGCAGGCCTTCTTCTTCCGCTTTCTCAATCATGTATTTGGCCATGCGGGCCTTGATAGATCCTGAGGGATTAAGAAACTCACATTTTGCGTATATGTCATCATCGATATGCATTAAGGGTGTGTTACCGATCGTATCAAGAATGCACGTTTTACAGCTCATACCTGAATCTCCCGAAGTTTATGAAATTTCAATATTTACTGTGCTGTTTTGGCAATGATCACGCAAATATTTTCTGTTGTGCGGCGAAGCATGCCAAGGCCTGGGCTATGAGCATGAGTTTTAATATACGACTGCCAAAGAATAATGTGGGCAGATGGTGCCGGAACGTTCCATACCCTTCTTATTAGTGGCAGGATTGGGAATGAATGTGAAAAAAGATAGTGATATCCTATGAACACTTCGCGAAACGTTGGCAAAGACCGTAATCTCATTGACAGAATGCATGAACACATCTGTGTTCCCGTTTTTTATACCTCCGCTTTTCTTATTATTGTATTTGTTGTTCTTGGCGCAACGTTCCCTGAAACGCTGGAACAGATCTTTACTGTAATACAGGACTGGATATTGCGCACCTTTGGCTGGTTCTATCTTCTGGGCGTTGTTCTTTTCCTGGTTCTGTGCACTTTTTTTGCATCCAGTTCGCTCGGCAAGGTGAAGCTTGGACCCGATGATTCAAAACCGGATTTCAGCTATGTGTCGTGGTTTGCCATGCTCTTCAGCGCGGGGATGGGAATTGGACTGATGTTTTTCAGCGTGGCCGAACCCATGATGCATTATTACAATCCTCCGCTTGGTGAGGGCGGCACGATGGAGGCCGCCAAAGAGTCATTGCGCCTGACGTTTTTCCACTGGGGCATTCATGCCTGGGCGATCTATGCGGTGGTCGGCATGGCGCTGGCTTATTTCGGTTACCGGTATAACCTGCCGCTCACGATCCGTTCCGCTTTGTATCCCATTATCGGCGAACGGGCAAACGGTCCTGTCGGGCATGTGGTTGATATTTTTGCAATTCTTGGAACCATGTTCGGTGTTGCAACGTCTCTGGGCTTCGGCGTGGTGCAGGTAAATGCGGGCCTGAACTATCTTTTCGGCCTGCCTGTCGGGATCGCTTCCCAGATCGGTCTGATCGCGGTTATAACCGGATTTGCAACGATCTCTGTCGTGCTTGGTTTGAAAGGCGGGATCAAGCGGATCAGTGATCTTAATCTTATTCTGGCGGCTTTTTTGCTTGTTTTCGTGCTGCTTGCCGGGCCAACGCTGTTTTTGTTTAATTCATGGATACAGAATCTGGGGAGCTATTTCAGCTCCCTGATCGATATGAGTTTCAACATGCATGCTTATTCAAGTGATAAGGCGCAGGAATGGATGGGCGACTGGACATTATTCTACTGGGCCTGGTGGATAGCGTGGTCGCCTTTTGTCGGTATGTTTATTGCGCGTGTATCGCGCGGACGAACTATCCGTGAATTTGTTATTGGTGTTTTGTTTGTACCGGTGGGTTTCAGCACAATATGGCTCACGGTTTTTGGCAATACGGCCATATGGCTTGATATGGGCATTGCCGACGGGGCGCTTGGAGAGGCCGTTTCCGGTTCCCTTGCGACGGCGATTTTTAAAATGCTGGAATACCTGCCTTTTAGTGGCATTGCGTCACTGGTTGCGGTTGTTCTTGTGATTACATTTTTTGTAACGTCTTCTGATTCAGGCTCCCTTGTTATCGATATTATTGCATCGGGTGGGCGGGACGACCCCCCTGTATGGCAGCGTATTTTCTGGGCGGTGAGTGAAGGCTGCGTTGCCGCAATCCTGCTAGCGGCAGGCGGGTTGTCCGCTCTTCAGACCGCATCGATAACGGCGGCCCTTCCCTTTAGCTTTATCATGCTTCTTGTCTGCTATGGCCTGTTTCGGGGGTTGCGGCTGGAGAAATTTAATGTCGTTGCCATGGACATCCCGGCTGCGCCACCAATCCGCGGCGCTTCTGTTCCCTGGCAGGATCGCCTGAAAACAATCATCAGCCAGCCGTCAAGGAATGAGGCTCTTCGTTTTCTTAAGGAGACTGTTGTGCCGGCCTTGAATAATCTGGCCGCTGAGCTTGAAAAAAGAGGGCATATGGACGTACAGGTAACGGAGGGTGACGATTATGCCCGGATTGCCATTATGCATGGGGAGGAACGTGACTTTACCTACGGCATTCATATCCGCGAGTACAAAAAGCCGTTTTTTGCCTTTGGCGGCGGAGTCAGGCCGGGGACCAAGGAAGAAGGGGAAAGTTATTGCCATGCCGAAGTCCATCTGCGTGAGGGCGGCCAGCACTATGACGTCTATGGCTATGCTGAAGAGCAGATCATGAGCGACGCCCTTTCCCAGCTGGAACGCCATATGCGCTTCCTTCACCGCATACGGTAAGTTTCCATTTCAATATCAATATGCCCGGTAAAGCGGCTACTAACCTTTTGTCAATCCGCCCATTTTGCAGATCAGCGCCCATTCTTTTTCATGAACGGGCATAACAGACAATCTGGATTGTTTAATCAAAGGCATATTCTGCAAGTCCGGAGTTTCCTTTATTTCCGCGAGGGTAACCGGCTTGGGTAACTGCTGAACCGCCTTGAAATCAACCATGCCGAAACGGCCTTTTTCATCAGTGGGATCCGGATAATAATCCCTGACAACTTCCAGAGTGCCGACAATCCGTTTTTCATTCACGGAATGATAAAAAAAGGCTTTGTCGCCAATTTGCATTGCTTTCAGATTATTGCGTGCCTGGTAATTTCTGACGCCGTCCCATTCCGCCACGCCGTCATTTACATGATCATCCCATGACCAGGTTCCGGGTTCAGATTTCACGAGCCAGTATGCCATTTTCTACCCTTTTTCTTATCAGGAAAATATCAATCCTAATCTTTAGTTTGTTCAAGCGGCCGTTGCAGGAGTTTATCAAGTGCATCCCTGATCGGAAGTGACTGCGTAAGGACCTCATATACGATTTCGCTGATTGGCATGCTGACGGCCTGTGCATCAATCATCACTTTTACAGCCCTGGCCGTGTCCACACCTTCCGTAACGGCTTTGCCTTCCCGTTCAGTAAGAATTTCATCGAGCATCCGGCCTTCGCCCAGCGCCGCTCCAAGGGAAAAGTTCCTTGATTTCATACTGTTGCAGGTCAGCATTAAATCACCAACCCCGCACATACCCAGTAATGTTGTCCGTGAGGCACCCATCGCAGAGGCCAGGCGGGCCATTTCGGCCAGTCCGCGCGTCATAAGCGCGGCCCGCGCACTTTCGCCAAGCTGCATACCGTATGCGGCACCACACGCAATCGCAATTATGTTTTTAACCGCCCCGCCAATTTGTGCGCCTATAACATCTTCGTTGTGGTAAAGCCTGAAAGTCTTGCTGGCCACTGTGTCGATTATGAACTGGGCCGTATCCTTGTCACTGAAAGCCAGGGTCACCGCACTGGGCAGACCGCGACCCAGCTCTTCGGCGAATGTCGGCCCGGTCATTACGCCGACTTTGCTTCCGGGAAGCTCTTCCTGGGCGATCTGCGTCATCAGATTGCCTGTTTCCAGCTCAACACCCTTGGAACAGATAACAAGCGGCTTTTCGGGCGGGAGGGCTTCAAGCGCCTGTAAACTTTTCCGGACATGCTGGGCCGGAGTGACAAGGAAAAGAATATCCGCATCCGTAACTTCACTCAGACTGTTTGTGGCCCTGATCTCCTTATCCAGCTTTATATCTTTAAGGAAATAGGGATTTTCGTGTGTTTCATTAATCGTTGTCACAACTTCATGCTCCCTCGCCCATATCACGACCTCGTTTTCCGAGCGTCTTATGATATTCGCAAGTGCCGTTCCCCATGCGCCTGCACCAATGATACCAATTTTCTTCATGAAAACCTCATTTCTTTGATTATGTTTATGAAAAGTAATTATTGATTGCGCGTTTACAACCGGTTGTTAGACACAGTATCATCCAGCGGCCATCTTGGCCGGGCGGCTATCGTTAAAGGCGATGTCATATTGCGTTTCATTCTTTCAACCCCTGCCCAGGCTACCATTGCGCCGTTATCCGTACATAATTTCGCGGGCGGAACACAAAACCGGTACCCTTCTTCTCCTGATTTGGTTAAAAGAGATTGCCTTATAAATTGATTGGATGCAACACCGCCGGCAACAACAAAATATCTTTCTTTTAAATTCGCCATTTCCGGGTGCAGTGTTTCAATCATCCTGAATGCGTTGTGCAGCCGGTCTTCCAGAACCTCCTTGACGCTGTACTGGAAGGCGTACGCAAGATCACAAAACATCGGATGAAAAAATCCGCCTTCCCGGTTTGCCATTCTGAAAGAGTCCCTGTTGTCTTCCAGTATTTTTCGAACAGCAGATTTCAGGCCCGAAAATGAAAAATCGCATCCCTGGCGGCCCTTCATCGGGCGCGGTAAAGGAAAACGGGCCACTGCGGCTTTTGGATCCGCACACATACCGGCCGCTTTTTCCAGGCTCGGTGCGCCCGGATAGGGAAAGCCCATCATTTTGGCACATTTGTCAAAAGCTTCACCCAGGGCGTCATCCTGCGTTGTTCCCAGAAGTTTATATCTTCCAACATCCTCAACACTTAAAATCTGGGTATGTCCGCCGGAAACGAGTAACAACAGATAAGGAAACTCCACATCTTCAACAAGCCGGGGGGACAGTGCATGTGCTTCCAGATGATTGACCCCGATAAAAGGCACGTCATAGACGGCGGACAGTGTTTTTCCTGCCATCATGCCGATGATAACGCCGCCGATCAGTCCCGGACCGCACGTTGCCGCGACGGCATCGAAATCCCCGAGTGTAAGGCCCGAGTCTTCCAGCGCTTTTTCCAAAACCGGTTCAAGCGCTTTCAGATGTTCGCGTGCGGCGATTTCGGGTACCACACCGCCATGCAGTTCATGCGCCCTGATTTGGCTGAAAACTGAATTTGAGAGTATGGTTTTGTCTTCCGTAACAATACCCGCAGCCGTATCGTCACAGGATGTTTCTATACCCAGAACTTTCATCATGTTTAAAAACGTTTCTAAAAAGTGTATAGGCGTCTATAGGTTTGTCTTTTAAATTAGGCTCAGGACAAAAAAATGTCACGCAGAATAAAAATTGGTACCCGCGGCTCAACACTTGCCATTGTTCAGGCAAAAAATGTTGAATCCGCATTAAAACAAAAGTTCCCGGACCTGGAAACAGAGATTATTGAAATCAGGACGGCAGGGGAATGGGTGCCCGGTACGGGAGAAATCCCGTTAAGCCGTCACGAAGGCGGAAAAGGACTTTTCGTTTCGGCCATTGAAAAAGAAATAAAAAAACATGCCGTGGATATCGGCGTCCATTCCCTTAAAGACGTTCCGTCTTTTCTGCCCGAAGGTCTGGCACTGAACCATTTCCTGAAGGCCGGCCCACCTCAGGATTGCTTTATCAGCAGACGCTACAAGAGGTTTTCAGACATGCCGCCGGGAACGGTCGTCGGCTCGACCAGTCCCAGAAGGAGAGCCATAATCAAAACGCAGAGACCGGATCTGGAGGTCATGAACATCAGGGGAAATGTCCCCACCCGAATCCAGAAACTGTCAAAAGGCGGGTATGACGCCATAATTTTAAGTGCGGCCGGGCTGGATCGTCTCGGTATGAGAGATCACATTAACCATGATTTCGATACCGAAGGGTTTGTGCCTGCCTGCGGTCAGGGGATTATTGCAGTCGAAACAAGAAAAGACGATGAAGACATCCAAAATTTCCTGGATGTCATTTCCTGCCGAAGCACTTATATCCGGGCTGCGGCGGAGAGAACGTTCCTTCAGGTTCTGAAAGGGTCGTGCCATACGCCAGTCGGCGTCTTTGCCAGTTACGATGGGGGGGCAAACACCATCAGCATGCACTGTTTTCTTGGCAGTCCGCAAGGGACATGGCATATCAGGCATACCATAACATCAGACTGTTTTACGCCGGTTGACGCAGAAAATGCCGGTAACGCGCTGGCCCGGAAAATCATTTCGGAGA
This sequence comes from uncultured Pseudobdellovibrionaceae bacterium, assembly GCA_964384335.1. GTDB lineage: Bacteria > Pseudomonadota > Alphaproteobacteria > Micavibrionales > Micavibrionaceae > JAUICS01. Next base: position 30,040 of record CAYLKN010000005.1, on the reverse strand, counting down.
TTAGCGCGGAACAGATGGCGGAAATCGGTCTGGAAGGCCATGTATGACAAATAAAAAACCATCGGTTATTGTAACCCGTCCGGAGCCTGAATGTATGGATACCGTATCTGCACTTGAGCAAGCCGGATTTGCCGCTGTTCCCCTTCCCCTTTTGACATTGAAAATATATTCCGGTGCGTACTCTGCTTCATTCACTAAAGACAATCTCCGGAATAAAGGCCTGATATTTACAAGCTTCCGCGCTGTGCAGGCCCTTCAGTCATGGCAGGGGAACCTATTTGCGCATTTAACGGATGAAAACAAGATTTTCTGCGTCGGTCAGAAAACAGCCGAGTATTTAAATACTGTGCGAAGAGATATGCCAATTCTGAAAATCGGGCGGAATTCTGAAAACCTGGCAGGATGGATAAAAGAGAACAAAGCACATATAAATAATGACCTGATATATTTCAGCGGCAGGGATACGGCTTACCCCCTTACAGACGTGCTTCGACAACACGGATTTACCGTTGAACACAGGATGGTTTATGAAATGATTCCGTGTAAGAGCCTGCCTGAACATGCGGAATTGTGCTTTCAAAGTTCAAGTCCGGATTATGTGCTTTTCACCTCTGCTCATGCGGCCAGTGTTTTTTTTGATATTGTGCCTCAAAAATATCTTAAAGGGGCTGTACAAAACACGCGTTTCTTGTGTATGAGTAGGAGAATAAAAAATATTGTTGATAAGTTTGATTGCAAAAAAACAGATGTATCCGACGAACCAAATTACATTTCGTTACTCAAACTGCTCAATACAATAAACCGCAGTACCTAAAATATGACATCGCAAAAGAACAATTCGGGAAGTATTGAAAATGCGCGCAGCATCATTGAACGCTTTGGGGGCATTCGTCCAATGGCACGCATTATTGATGTGCCTGCAACCACTGTTCAGGGATGGAACAAGCGCGGCGTGATTCCGGGCAGCCGGCGCGAACTGATTGTAAAGCGCGCAGGTGAGGAAAATATTAAGCTGGATGATCTGCTTGAGGATTCCGGTAATGAGAAGCCTGACGAATCTGACAATAACCAGAATACAGGTTCCGGCGACATTGATATGAATAAAATCCCGAATGTTTTGAAGCCGGATGTACAATCATATTCCGGGGAAAAGCAGGAATTTGCAAATTCAGGCAACCCGGATAACCTTTCCGGATCACCGGAAACCGGAAATTCTGGGATATCTTCCCGGAATGCGGATTATAACACGGGTGAGGAGAATGTCCGGACACAGGCTTCAAAACCAGTTCGAAAAGGGAAGCCCGCAAGCGACTGGAAAATCGTTTTCATAAGTTTCTGGATTTCCTTGATTCTGTTTCTTTTAATAGCCGCAGCTGGAATTTATTACATCATGCCAAAGGCGGAAGACTACATCAGTACGATTGACAGAAATGTTTACAGGCTTGAATCGCTTGAAACCGAAGTCACAAATCTTGAAGGGCGCATACAGGAAGTAGAGAAAATTGATCCGTCAGGATTCAAGGGTCTTGTCCCCGGAAATCTGAGTGAGAGCCTCAACAGTCTGAAGGATCAGACATCCAGGCTGGACACGACTGTCAAAAACCTTCAGGACCGTGCAAACAGGCTTCGAGAGGATTTTGAGGAGAAGTTGCGGAACAATACGCTCGTACCTGAAGCGCAGGAGCTTACCGAAAGACTGGGCTCACTTGAAATGCGTATGGATGAGATCGTTGGTGATCTGACGGGCGCTCAGGCACCTGAGGGGAATGATACGGATTTATATGCCCGTTTTCAAACCATGGCGTTAACCGAAAGCGGCCGGAATGCCTTGTCAGGCGCTCTCCGTGAACTTGATTCCCTGACACAGCAGGGTAACGGGACGGATAATTTTAGCCAGACAATTCAGCAGGCGACAGGCCCGGTTTCCGAAGTCTTTAAAGGGATCAGTCCGCAGGATTTTGACCGTGCGGCCTTATCCGCTGCGGCTGCACAATATACCGCCTCTGTCCGAAACGGACAGCCCTTTGAACACGCACTTGCCGTTATAAGACAATTCGGCGGAAATATGGACGGTGAGCTGAATACACTGGCAGAGTCTCTTGAACCTGTCGCATCGCAAGGTGTAAATACGTCCGATAGGATTCTTCAAAAGCTTGAAGACATGCGTGAGGAAATTGTGAATGCGTCTTTGCAGCAAGAGGGACAAACGTTGAAAGACAAGGCACAGGCATCACTGAATGCGATACTGACCGTCGAAAAGAACGGTGAGCTTATTACAGGAACACAAACGCAGAAAATAATAAACCGGGCAAAACAAGACCTTAACAAATCTGATTACCAGGCCGCCCTGAACACACTGCAATCACTTGACGACCAAGCCTTAGAAAAAGCGAAGCCCCTGATCGATGATATTGATGCGGCTTATAATGCACGCCGTATGGAACAAAAACTCAAAGATCTTTTTACATCTTTTGAGTCAATTGAGTAACGCATAAAAACAAGTGCCGTATATTTGGAGGTTTGAATGATTCCCCGTTATTCCCGTCAGGAAATGGTCAAAATCTGGGAGCCTGAAAATAAGTTCCGTATCTGGCTCGAGATCGAAACCCTGGCATGCGAGAAAATGGCAGAGCTTGGCATTATCCCGCAGAGCGTACCCGAAACCTTGCGCAAAAAGGGCAATTTTGATGTCTGCCGTATTGATGAAATTGAAAAAGAAGTCAAGCATGACGTCATTGCGTTTCTGACGTCTGTCGCAGAATACATTGGTCCCGATGACTCAAAGTATGTACATCAGGGCATGACATCCTCGGATGTTCTGGATACGGCGATGGCGGTTCAGATGAAACAATCTGCAGATCTTTTAATAAAAGATCTTGAACGCTTGCAGGAAGCCCTTAAAAAACGCGCATTCGAGCATAAACACACATTATGTGTCGGCCGTTCCCATGGTATTCACGCTGAACCGACCACTTTCGGCCTTAAACTTGCCGGTCATTATGCCGCTTTTACACGTGGTCTGGAAAGGCTCCGGGCCGCACGTGCGGATATTGCAGTATGCGCCATATCCGGAGCTGTTGGCACATATGCGACCATTGATCCTGCGGTTGAAGCCTATGTCGCCGAAAAGCTTGGCCTGAATGTGGAAAGCGTTTCGACACAGATTATACCGCGGGACAGACACGCCTATTTTGTATCTGTTCTTGGTATTATTGCATCTTCTGTCGAGAATCTGGCGGTTGAGATTCGTCATCTTCAGCGGACGGAGGTCAGGGAGGCGGAAGAGTATTTTGCGCCCGGCCAGAAAGGGTCCTCGGCCATGCCGCATAAACGCAATCCGGTTCTGACCGAAAATCTGACAGGTCTTGCACGCGTTGTCCGTTCGGCAGTTATTCCTGCACTTGAGAATGTGGCACTGTGGCATGAAAGGGATATTTCCCATTCCTCGGTCGAAAGAACCGTTTTGCCCGATTGCCTTGTGACACTTGATTTCGCACTGGCCAGACTAGCCGGCGTGATCGAAAAGCTGGTGGTTTATCCGGAGGCAATGCAAGCCAATCTGGATCGCCTGGGAGGGCTTGTTTACTCCCAGAAGACACTTCTGGGTCTGACACAAGCCGGAATTACGAGGGAGGATGCGTATAAAATCGTTCAAAGAAATGCCATGAAAGTGTGGGATAACATTGGGAAGGTAACCTTTAAGGAGCTTCTTTCCGAGGATCCGGAAGTCAGGGATAATCTTTCCGCTGAAATCCTTGACAAAATCTTCGATCCGCAAGCCTATTTAAAAAACATGGATGTCGTATTCAACCGCCTTTTCAAATCGTCTTAAACAAGCAGAGCTTAAGCATTTTTGAGGTTAATCAACCTGTATGGGTGCCCCGGCCTTCATTTTTGTTGGACGTATGGCAAGGGATGATTTCACCTTGCCGACATGCGGTGCCGATGTAAGGTGATCGGTCAGAAACTGTTGATAGCTGTCCCAGTCTCTTGCTAGTATTTTTAGAAGAAAATCGATTTCGCCTGAAATCATGTAACATTCACGGATAGAATCCCATTTTGAAATCCATTGTTCGAATTCTTTCAGATCGGAGTCATTCTGACTTTTCAATGTTACCATCGCCCAAACGGTAACGTTATACCCGAGCATGCCGCAATCCACCTCGGCGCTGTATCCTTTAATATATCCGGATTCTTCCAGGGCCTTTACACGCCTTAGACAAGGCGGTGCGGAAATTCCCGCATTACGGGCAAGTCTGGCATTTGTAATTCTTCCGTTTTCCTGAAGATCTTTCAGAATTCTTAAATCGATTTTATCCAGCTTGACCCGACGCATTACCCTTCTCTATCCTTTATTTTTTTTATTTTATAATAATAGGTTATTTGATTTATTCAGTTCTGATATAAAGATTATGAAGATCTTAGGCAAGTACTTTCGTAAAATATATAATTTCCAAAAACATGATATACAAATAAACAAACAACAATACTAAAATGTAAATATATTAGAAAATCAATATGTATTCTTTAACCTCATGGATTTTAACCGAAGGAATTGCCGGAACAGAAAATCAGTGTCTGGGTGTTGCCGAGGCACTGGGCGTGAATCCAGATATCAAAAGGGTCGGGTTACGATTTCCGTGGAACATACTGCCGCCACAGGTTTTAAAAACTGTCTCGTTTTCATTTATACCTGATCTAAAGCCCCCGTGGCCTGATCTTCTGATTGCGGCCGGCCGGAAAAGTGTTCCCGCATCGCTTTATATAAAGAAACAGAGTAAAGGAAAAACATTTACGGTCCAGCTTCAGAATCCCCGAATACATCCGGGCTGCTTTGATCTTGTTGCCGTACCGCATCACGACAGTCCAAGGGGAGAGAACGTTATTGTGACATGCGGTGCCCCAAACAGAATTACCAGTGAAAAACTCAAGGAGGAAGGTGGTCTTTTTGTTAAAACTCTGGGTGCGTTGCCCGGACCGAAAGTTGCAGTTATGATCGGCGGCAAAAGCAAGGCATACAAACCTGATAAAACCTGGGCGAAAAATCTTGTTACCAGTTTGGAATCATTACGGCGGGATTATGGATGCTCTCTGATGATGACGGCTTCACGGCGATCGGGAGAGGATGTCAGGGCCGTTCTCAAAGCCTACTTCACGACGAATACAAATTGTTTTATGTGGGATGGAGAGGGACGTAATCCTTACTTTGCCTTTCTGGCCTGGGCCGATTTTATACTGGTTACCGGAGACAGTGTTTCAATGCTTTCAGATGCATGCACAACGGGCAAGCCGGTTTACAGGCTGGCCGTGCCAGGCAGGGGATCAAAAAGACTGGAAAATTTTCACAAACACCTGGAAAACCGGAATGCCTGCCTTCCTTTTGAAGGCATTCTGGAGAACAGAACATATACTCCGCTTAATGATTCTAGCAAAGTTGCGCGGAAAATATGCGAACGATTTCCCGGTCTTGAATGCGATCCCGGTCAGTGACGCGTCTCGGCAAAGCCGGATGCCTGTTTTATGCCTTTTTCAGACAGTTTGATCACGCATCGCCGCCGTCCGGTGGCACAGGGTATCCAGGCATGCTCGAGATAGCCGTCTTTAATGGCCGAGTTGACTTTCTCAAGACCGAATTGTGATATAAGGTCCTCTTCGTACAGGGCGTTTTCAGGGAAGGGAAAATATAAGTTGAGGTCAAGAAGATGATTTAGCATGGGGAACTCCATATTGATGTTGCAAATCATTCTCATCTATATATTGTGTGTTGTCAAGACTATTTCGTCAATATATTGACGAAAATTGAGAACAAGTGATACGCGCCACGAAGAAAATTTTTGACATACATAAAAATTGTCTTGACATTTTTTTCTTTTGGTAATACCCCTCCCTTACTGTCCAGGACTGCAGGTATCTCTTTAAAGTGTAATAAACCCTGCATAGACGTAAGCATAAATGAATTTATCGGATTAGTTCCGGGCGCTTATTGTTTTGGACAGGATGCATTTGGCATCCTTTTTTATTGGAATAATTTCGGAGAATAAAAATGCCTTTGAGCAAAGAAAGAAAACAGCAGGAAATAAAAGACCTCAACAGCAGATTTGAGGAAAGCGAGATTGTTGTGGTTTCAAAATTTGAGGGCCTGACAGTTCTGCAAATTGAAGCGCTCAGGAAAAAACTGGGTGAATCGGGCGCCAAGTTCAAAGTGACCAAAAATACTTTAACTAAAATTGCCCTTAAAGGAACGGTTTACGAGAACATTGAAAATCTTTTCGAAGGCCAGACAGGTGTTGCGACTTCGTCAGATCCGGTGTCTGCCGCAAAAGTTGCAAATGATTACGCAAAAGATAATGAAAAATTTGTCATTATCGGTGGTGCCATGGGCGCCACCGTTCTTGATGCAAAACAGATTGAGCAACTGGCAAAACTGCCATCGCTTGATGAACTCCGTGCTAAAATTATTGGTCTGCTTCAGGCTCCGGCTTCCAAGCTTGCCCGCGTTATTCAGACGCCGGCCCAGCAGCTTGTTGGTGTGACCAAAGCTTACGGAGAAACAGGTTCCAATTAAAACAGGCTGAACAAAAAAGGAGAGACAATATGGCTGCTGATTTGGAAAAACTAGTTGAGGATCTATCCAACCTCACCGTTTTGGAGGCTGCTGAGCTTTCAAAAATGCTTGAAGATAAATGGGGCGTTTCTGCTGCTGCCGCTCCCGTTGCTGTTGCCGCAGTCGGCGGTGCAGGCGGTGAAGCCGGTGCGGCTGCTGAAGAGCAAACCGAGTTCGAGGTTGTTCTTGCAGAGGCAGGCTCAAACAAAATCGCAGTAATTAAAGAAGTTCGCGCGATTACAGGTCTTGGTCTGAAAGAAGCCAAAGACCTTGTTGAGGGCGCACCAAAGCCTGTCAAGGAAGGCGTGGCCAAGGAAGAGGCTGAAGAGCTCAAAGCCAAAATCGAGGCTGCGGGCGGTAAAGTCGAACTTAAGTAATCATCAATATCTCCGCAAGGCTGCCCTTAACCAGGGCTGCTTTAGGGAAAACGAACACTGTCTTGTAAAGCATTTTGCAAGACGGGTTCCTTTTTTTATTTCACAGGTATTGACAGATAATATTTAATGCGCGATATAAGCACTACGCGAAATCGGGGCAAATGTTGGCAACACAATTTGAAGACAACGTATAACGTGTTGATTTTGAAATCAAAAAGCCTTAAATGTGGCAGTTTGAATTCATTATTTATTGGAAAATCTATATTGGGAGAAGGATAATCTGGAATGTCTCAGGCCGCAGCTAAAAAGAAAACACAATCAACTGAATCCAAGCATACCAGTTTCACAACAAAGAAAAGAGTCCGGCGTAATTTCGGTCATATCCGCGAGGTTGGCGATATGCCAAACCTTATTGAGGTTCAGAAAAACTCTTATGAACAGTTTTTACAGGCCGGTATTCCAAGCGATCAAAGAGAAATGTCCGGCATGCAGGAAGTTTTCGTTTCCGTTTTTCCTATCAAGGATTTTTCGGATCGTGCCGAGATTGATTTTGTTAAATATGAGTTTGAAGATCCGAAGTATGATGTAGACGAATGTATTCAGCGCGGAATGACATATTCTGCGCCTTTGCGTGTTACGCTCAGGCTTTCTGTTTTTGATGTTGATGAAAATACAGGTCTTCGCTCCATTCGGGATATTAAAGAACAGGATGTCTACATGGTGGATATCCCTCTTATGACGGAGCACGGTACGTTTATCGTCAACGGGACAGAGCGGGTAATTGTATCCCAGATGCACAGATCCCCCGGTGTGTTTTTCGATCATGACGGCGGGAAGACTCACTCTTCGGGAAAGTATTTGTTTGCCGCCCGGATTATACCCTATCGCGGTTCATGGCTTGATTTTGAATTTGATGCGAAAGATCACATTAATGTGCGTATTGACCGGAGGCGCAAACTCCCGGTAACAACCCTGTTGAGGGCTCTTGATTCTGAGTTAACGGCTGCACACAGAAAACAGCAGGAAGAGAAGGATGAACCTGTTGATCCGCTTTTCGTCCAGGGTATGAGTAACGAAGAAATCTTGTCCTGTTTTTATTCAAGTTTTACATACGCAAAAAATAAAAAAGGGTGGGAAACGCCTTTCAGTGCCGATCGTTACCGCGGTGTGAAACTCTCTTCAGATCTGGTGAATGCCAAGGATGGCAAGGTTGTTGTCGAGGCCGGGACAAAAATGACTCCGCGCAAACTGAAAAAGCTTGAGGAAGAAGGGCTTAAAAGCATTTTTGTTCAGGACAGTGATATTACCGGAAACTATCTTGCGACAGACATCATTAATGATGAAAACGGCCAGCTTATTTTTGCAGCCGGCCATGAAATAACACCCGACGATCTGCCGGTTTTTGATGATCTTGGTATCAAAGAGATCAGCGTGCTGAATATCGATCACCTGAATGTCGGACCGTATATTCGCAACACCCTGATAAGCGATAAATGCGATACCAGGGAAGAGGCGCTTTTAGATATATACCGCGTTATGAGACCCGGCGAACCCCCGACCGTTGAATCGGCGGAAGCTCTTTTTAACAGTCTTTTCTTCGATCCGGAGCGTTACGACCTTTCGCCGGTGGGCCGCGTTAAAATGAATATGCGTCTTGATCTTGAGGCGGATGACCAGTTCCGTATCCTGTCAAAGGATGATATTCTCAAAATCATACAGTATCTTCACGGTCTGAAGGACGGACTGGGCGAGATCGACGATATCGACAACCTCGGCAATCGTCGTGTGCGTTCTGTTGGTGAATTGCTTGAAAACCAGATGCGTATCGGTCTTTTGCGCATGGAGCGCGCTATTCGCGAAAGGATGAGCTCTGTTGATATCGACAGCTACATGCCGCACGATCTTATCAACTCAAAGCCTGCCGCTGCCGCTGTCCGCGAATTTTTTGGATCTTCACAGCTTTCCCAGTTTATGGACCAGACAAATCCGTTGTCTGAAATCACACATAAAAGACGCCTTTCGGCACTGGGGCCGGGCGGTTTGACACGGGAGCGGGCCGGGTTTGAGGTGCGCGACGTTCATCCTACGCATTACGGCCGGATCTGTCCGATTGAAACGCCGGAAGGTCCGAATATCGGATTGATTAACTCCCTTTCCTCATTTGCACGTGTGAACCGTTATGGTTTTATTGAAAGCCCCTACAGACGTGTTGTGAACGGTCAGGTTACCGATGAAGTTATTTACGTATCGGCTATGGAAGAGGCTAAATATACTGTTGCGCAGGCCAACGCGGAGCTTGATGAAAACGGCCGATTTGTTGAGGATCTGATTTCATGCCGCCAGGCGGGTGAAAACACAATGGTTCCGAAAGAGCAGATTGATATGATCGATGTGTCGCCAAAACAGATTGTTTCCGTTGCCGCATCCCTTATTCCGTTTCTGGAAAACGACGATGCGAACCGCGCCCTTATGGGATCCAACATGCAACGTCAGGCCGTCCCTTTGATACAGGCGGATGCTCCGCTGGTTGGGACAGGTATGGAGGCGGTTGTTGCCGCGGATTCGGGTGCGACGATCAGTGCCCGCCGGTCCGGTATAGTGGATAAGGTCGATGCCCAGCGTATCGTTATCCGTGCTACTGAAATCGAAAATCCACGTGACCCAATTGTCGATATTTATAAACTTTCAAAATTCCAGCGCTCGAACCAGAACACCTGTATAACCCAGCGTCCGCTGGTCAAAGTCGGTGATGTTATCAGAAAAGGCGATATCATTGCCGACGGTCAAAGTACGGACATGGGGGAACTGGCACTGGGGCGCAACATACTGGTGGCTTTCATGCCGTGGAACGGATATAACTTTGAGGACTCAATTCTGATTTCCGAGCGTATTGTCCGCGACGATGTCTTTACCTCAATTCATATCGAGGAATTTGAAATTATGGCCCGTGATACAAAGCTGGGTCAGGAAGAAATTTCCCGTGACATTCCGAATGTCGGTGAAGAGGCACTGAAACACCTTGATGAAGCAGGAATTGTGCATATCGGCGCTGAGGTTCAGCCCGGAGACATCCTCGTTGGAAAAGTCACACCAAAGGGGGAAAGTCCGATGACCCCCGAAGAAAAGCTCTTGCGCGCCATTTTTGGAGAAAAGGCAGCGGACGTAAAGGATACCTCGCTGCGCCTGCCGCCCGGGGTTGCCGGAACGATTGTTGAAGTGCGCGTGTTTAACAGGCGCGGTATCGATAAGGATGCCCGGGCCCTTTCAATAGAGCAGGAAGAGATTGAGCGTCTTGCAAAAGACCGTGATGATGAGCGTAAGATCCTGGAGGAAGGTTTCTACGGTCGTCTTGAAGATCTTCTGGTTGGACAGAAAGTGGTCAGTTCGCCTAAAGGAACCGGCCTTAAAAAAGGCGATGTCATCACAAAAGAGCATCTTGAAGCGATTGAGAAAAGAGGCCAATGGCGTCAGATTACGATCGAAAACGAGGATCGTATGGGCGAGATTGAGGCAACAGGGGCCACATTCGACGATGCTGTTGACGCCCTGAAAGACCGTTTTGAAACTAAAGTTGAAAAACTTCAGCGCGGCGATGAGCTTCCGCCGGGTGTAATGAAAATGGTTAAGGTTTTCGTGGCTGTTAAACGTAAAATGCAGCCCGGTGATAAAATGGCCGGACGGCACGGTAACAAAGGGGTCGTCTCCAAGATCATGCCGATTGAGGACATGCCCTATCTTGATGACGGAACTCCGGTTGATATCGTTCTTAATCCCCTTGGTGTGCCAAGCCGGATGAATGTCGGCCAGATTCTTGAGACCCATCTTGGATGGGCTGCTTCCAATCTTGGCCGCCAGGTTTCGGATATGCTGAATACTTTTGACCGGGAAGACATTAAAAAGAAAGAGCTTGATGCACTCAGGGAAAGACTCAAGACGTTTTATGGAGACAGAGAGTATGAAAACAGCATCGCAGGCCTTAATGACAATGAGATCCTTGAAATGGCCGGGAATATCCGGAAAGGCATACCGATGGCTACACCAGTTTTCGACGGTGTGCCCGAGGAGGAGGTGTCTGATCTGCTTGAGCTTGCCGGGCTGGACAGAAGCGGACAGGTTTACCTGACCGATGGTGTTACGGGCCAGAAATTCGACCGGAAAGTCACGGTCGGATATATGTATATGCTCAAACTGCATCATCTGGTTGATGACAAAATTCACGCCCGTTCTATCGGACCCTATTCTCTGGTTACTCAGCAGCCGCTTGGCGGAAAAGCCCAGTTCGGCGGACAGCGTTTCGGCGAGATGGAGGTCTGGGCGCTTCAGGCTTACGGGGCGGCTTATACGCTTCAGGAAATGCTGACCGTTAAATCCGATGATGTCGCCGGGCGATCAAAAGTTTATGAATCGATTGTGCGCGGTGACGATACGTTCGAAATCGGTATCCCGGAATCGTTCAATGTTCTGGTTAAGGAACTTAAAGCGCTTGGGTTGAATCTGGACTTGAAACAAAAAGCCTGAAAAAACCCCGGCAAAGTAATTACAAGTGGTATAGACGTATAAAAGTCCCCTGAAAAACAGGACTTTAAACGAATTAAATGAAAGGGCAGGAAAATATGAGTGAGTTGATGAATCTTTTTGGCCAGCCAAGCGGGCCCCAGAGTTTTGATTCAATCCGGATATCGATTGCGTCTCCGGAACAGATCATGAGCTGGTCTTACGGTGAGGTGAAAAAGCCGGAAACAATTAATTACAGGACGTTCAAACCAGAGCGTGACGGTCTTTTCTGTGCCAAAATTTTCGGACCGATCAAGGATTATGAATGTTTGTGCGGTAAATATAAACGTATGAAATACAAAGGCATTATCTGTGAAAAATGTGGCGTAGAAGTGACCCTTACCAAAGTACGACGGGAACGTATGGGCCATATTGATCTTGCAAGTCCTGTTGCCCATATCTGGTTTCTCAAATCACTGCCGAGCCGTATCGGTCTGATGATGGACATGACTCTCAAAGAACTTGAAAAAGTTCTGTATTTCGAGGCCTATATCGTAGTTGAGCCCGGCATGACACCGCTTAAGCCGTACCAGCTTCTTTCTGAAGAGGAGTATCTGGATGCACAGGATGAATACGGAGAGGAAGCATTCGAAGCTATGATTGGCGCTGAAGCGATGAAGCGCATTTTATCTGAAATCGATCTGGAAACCGAGAAAGAAAAAATCGAGGAAGAACTGCGTGAAACATCTTCTGAAGCCAAGCGGAAGAAACTTATCAAGCGTCTAAATCTCGTTGACTCCTTCATTTCATCAGGTACGCGTCCGGAATGGATGATACTGGATGCCATGCCGGTTCTTCCGCCTGAGCTTCGCCCATTGGTCCCGCTTGACGGAGGCCGGTTTGCAACTTCGGATCTGAATGATCTGTACCGCCGCGTAATCAACCGTAATAACCGTCTCAAGCGCCTTATGGAACTGCGTGCGCCTGACATCATAATAAGAAATGAAAAAAGAATGCTGCAGGAATCTGTGGATGCCCTGTTTGACAATGGTCGCCGCGGCCGGGTTATAACCGGTGCAAACAAACGTCCTTTGAAATCCCTTTCTGATATGCTGAAAGGAAAACAGGGCCGTTTCCGTCAGAACCTTCTCGGCAAGCGTGTGGATTATTCCGGCCGCTCGGTTATCGTTGTCGGTCCTGAATTAAAACTGCATCAATGCGGGCTGCCTAAAAAGATGGCTTTGGAACTGTTCAAGCCGTTTATCTATCACAAGCTTGAAACCTATGGCATGGCGACAACGGTCAAGGCCGCCAAACGTATGGTCGAAAAGGAACGTCCCGAGGTTTGGGATATCCTTGAGGAAGTCATCCGCGAGCATCCGGTATTGCTGAACCGTGCGCCAACACTTCACCGTCTCGGAATCCAGGCTTTTGAACCCGTTCTTATCGAAGGAAAGGCAATTCAGCTTCATCCTCTTGTCTGTACGGCTTTCAACGCAGACTTTGACGGTGACCAGATGGCTGTTCACGTACCGCTTTCGATTGAAGCTCAGCTTGAAGCCAGGGTTTTGATGATGTCCACTAACAACATTCTTTCCCCTGCCAACGGTAAGCCGATTATTGTGCCTTCCCAGGATATAGTTCTTGGCCTTTACTATCTGACGATTGCACTTGACAACCAGAAAGGTGAAGGCATGGTTTTCCGGGGACCGGGTGAGATCCAGCACGCACTGCATGAAGGGCACGTGGCTCTTCACGCCAAAATAAAGTCGCGTTATCATACCGTGGATGAGGACGGCAATCCAATAACAGAAATTGTTGAAACCACCCCCGGACGCATGTTGCTTTCCGATCTTTTGCCGCGCCATCCCGAAGTTCCTTTCACGATGATCAATCAGGTTCTGACAAAAAAGGAAATGTCCAATATTATTGAAACAGTTTATAAACACTGTGGTCAGAAAGAAGCCGTCATTTTCTGTGACAGAATGATGAAACTCGGTTTCCGTCAGGCCGGAATGGCGGGAATTTCGTTTGGTAAGGACGACCTGATTATCCCCAAGGCCAAGCATGAGCTGGTCGATCAGGCCGAAGCCAAGGTCAAGGAATTTGAAAACCAGTACCTGGACGGTCTCATTACACGCGGTGAAAAATACAACAAGGTCGTTGATATCTGGTCAAAATGTACGGACGATGTTGCCGATGAAATGATGAAAGAAATTTCAGACATCAAAAAATCGGGACTGAATTCCGTTTACATGATGGCGCATTCAGGCGCCCGTGGTTCACCCGCACAGATCAGACAGCTTGCCGGCATGCGCGGTCTGATGGCCAAGCCGTCCGGTGAAATTATTGAAGCACCGATTATATCCAACTTCAAGGAAGGTCTGACCGTCCTGGAATACTTTAACTCCACACACGGGGCACGGAAAGGTCTTGCCGACACGGCTCTCAAGACGGCAAACTCCGGCTATCTCACACGCCGCCTTGTTGACGTTGCTCAAGATGCCGTTATTACAAGTGAAGATTGCTTTACAAAGCGTGGCATTACGCAAAAAGCTGTTATGAACGGTGCCGATGTTATCGTATCACTGGCTGAACGTATTCTTGGCCGGACATCCGCCGAAGACACTATCAATCCACTGAACGGCGATGTTATTGTCAAAGCCGGTGAGGAAATTGATGAAATCAAGGCGGCCGAGATTGAAACCGCGGGTATCGATCAAGTTCAGGTGCGATCCGTTCTTACATGTGAAGAAACGGCGGGAATTTGTGCCAAGTGTTACGGAAGGGACCTTGGCCGCGGCACGGCTGTCAATCAGGGTGAGGCAATAGGTGTTATGGCCGCCCAGTCAATTGGCGAGCCGGGCACGCAGCTGACGATGAGAACATTCCACATCGGCGGTGCGGCGCAAAGAGGCGCGGAACGCTCAATGGTGGAAGCCACTATTACCGGTACAATTGAAGTGCGCAACGAGAATACAGTTCAGAACTCCGAAGGCGTCACAATCATAATGAGCCGGAATACGGAAATTGCAATTGTTGACGGTCAAGGCAATGAAAAAGCGGCATACCGCCTGCCTTATGGTGCAAAGCTTCTTGTGAAAAACGATCAGAAAGTCAAACCGGGCGATAAGCTTGCCGAATGGGATCCATATACAATGCCGATCATAACCGAAAAAGACGGAGTGGCCCATTACTTTGATCTTACCGAAGGTGTTTCCATGGTCGAACAGCTGGATGAGACCACGGGAATTTCTGCAAAGGTCGTGGTTGACTGGCGATCACAGCCGAAGACGGGCGATCTGAAGCCGCGTATATCTCTTCTTGATAAGAAGGGTGAAGTCATTACACTTCCGAACGGTTTGCCCGCAAACTATTACATGTCCGTTGACTCAATTCTTTCCGTTGAAAACGGCCAGGATGTTAAAGCCGGTGACATTATCGCACGTATTCCGAGGGAAACCTCAAAGACACGCGACATTACCGGTGGTCTGCCTCGCGTTGCGGAGCTTTTCGAAGCCCGCCGCCCGAAGGATTATGCCATTATCTCTGATATTGAAGGCTATGTTGAATTCGGTAAGGATTACAAATCCAAGCGCCGTATCATTGTGAAGCCCGTCAATTCTGAAGAAGGCGAGCCAATAGAATACCTTATACCGAAAGGTCGCCATCTGGCGGTTCAGGAAGGCGATTACGTCCGTAAAGGGGATCCGCTTCTTGACGGTGCGCTGGTGCCGCACGATATTCTGAACGTTCTGGGTGTTGAGGCTCTTGCCGAATATCTTATTAACGAGGTTCAGGATGTTTACAGACTTCAGGGTGTGAAGATCAATGACAAACATATTGAAGTGGTTGTTCGCCAGATGCTGCAAAAAGTTGAGGTAATGGCCGCGGGCGACACTACCCATCTTGTTGGTGATCTGGTTGACAGGAATGAATTTGAAATGATGAACCAAAAGTTTACCGACGAGGGTAAAAGACCCGCTGAGGGACGGCCGGTGTTGCAGGGTATTACCAAGGCATCGCTGCAGACACGCTCCTTTATCTCGGCGGCCTCCTTCCAGGAAACAACCCGTGTCCTGACCGAGGCTGCGGTTCAGGGTAAGGTTGATAATCTTCTTGGTCTTAAGGAAAACGTCATTGTCGGACGCCTTATTCCGGCCGGTACCGGTGATTACACCAACAAGCTGCAGGATATAGCGGCAGAGCGGGATAAAATTGCCATGGCCGCGCAGCAACAGGAAAACGAGTTGATGCAGGACGCCGCCGCCATTACGGATCAGTCAGGCGAGGATGTCCAGAATGATGGCTCTTCCGACAGCCCTGAAGCAGCCACCGGTTAATGCAAATCAGCCGTTAAAGCTGCATGCTTGCTAAACAGGAGGGGGGGGCTGAGGCAGCCCGCCGCTGAAAACAAAAACAGGAGTTTGCGGATAAAATCCTGATTCCGGATGTGAGTCCATCTCACATTTTCTGGTTCTGCCCGATCCAAACTTCGGACCATTTTGCATGGCCTCAATGTCTAAAGGCGGTTTTGGAACCATCTGCGCACTAACGGAAGCTCCGGATATTCCCATGGAATCTGGTGATACATATGTTCCCCAGGAAATGCGGGGCATTTCATTATCAAGTGCCGGATGCCTGAAACCCAGTTGCCTTAGAAAACCCATATCGTCATCAGACAGGGTTTCAATACCTTTTCCCGGATCCGCAATGACGTTTGATATTTTAAGCAGCCGGTTCATATCCGTTCCGTTCGGAACGTATTCCAAACCCTCAAGATAAATGCCGTAATCGGACACACAAAGCCAGTCCGGATTTTTTGCAAGGCCCAGGAATACAGCCTGTAATGGTGAACTGAACCAGTCGGAAAGCTCGGGCTCCAGATGAATCTCATCATATTCCTTACTCCACGGTTCTTCGAGTGAGAGGAACCTTTCACTGGACCCTTCTTTATCATTACCCTCATTTGGCATGCTCGTGTCTTGATGAGCCGCTGGAAGTCCGGTTGAGGAATTCTCCCTTTTCCAATTTGCTGAGAAATCCTGAAAAGGATCGCCCGAATTCATGAAACGGGGTAAAGCGATAGCAGCATAAGCGTTCATTTTTTATTATTAAGTTGGTACCCTTACCTTGATCCTATAAATACCGCATCTGATATTGCAAATTTTTGATTTACATTTATTTTCAATTGCTTACGGATTTTGTTGTGATGTGTTTTTTCTTCACTGATTATCTTGCCTTCCGGCCGCGGGAAAAAAGAGGAAAAATGAATGCAAAACAGATAACGCTAACAAGCGTTTTAGCCTGACCTTGGGCTTTTTTTAAACCATCTTTTCCCGTTTTAAAGATCATGTTACTCTCCTTCCCATGTTTGATGAGGATGATGATCGCAAACCAGTAAAGGAAACCGGGCTAAATCCCCGGAATCTCGAACCCTTATCGGTTGAGGAACTGCGTAACTACATTACATTTCTTGAGGATGAATCCGCACGGGCAAGTCATGAAATCAAGCGTAAAGAAGCATCACGCAACGCCGCAGATTCAGTCTTCAAATCCCGGGCTCAGGATTCATGATTTATGCCCGGTTCTGTTTTAAGAAAATCACGAAAGTAAAAAGGAGTCCTTCAAATGGAAACGTCACTTAAAGGAAAAACGGCCATTATCACAGGATCAACAAGCGGTATTGGTCATGGTATAGCCGAACGTCTTGCGGCGCACGGGGCAAAAATCATGCTGAACGGTCTGGGCGATGCTGAGCAGGTTGAAAATACCCGCAAAACAATGGCCGATACATTCAATACAGATGTGTTTTACAATGGTGCGGACATGACAAAGCCGGATCAGATAAAAGCGCTTGTTGATGAAACTTATCAAAAAGCAGGATCTGTTGATATTATCGTCAATAATGCCGGTATACAGCATGTTGAAAAAATGGAGGATTTCCCGGATGCGAAATGGGATGCCATTATTGCGATTGTGCTCTCTTCATCTTTTCATATGTCCAAGCGCTCGATTCCTCTGATGCGGAAACGGAAATGGGGGCGCATCATCAATCTTGCCTCGGCCCACGCACTGGTGGCGTCTCCTTTCAAGTCAGCCTATGTTGCCGCCAAACACGGTATGGCAGGTTTGACAAAGGTAACCGCACTTGAGGTTGCACAGGACAATATCACCTGTAATGCTATTTGTCCCGGCTATGTCAAGACGCCTCTGGTTGAAAACCAGATTTCCGATACTGCGAAAGCCCGGGGCATCAGTGAGGATGCCGTCGTTAAAGATATTCTTCTGGCGGCCCAGCCGACAAAGAAATTTACAGAAGTGGAGCATATTGGGGATATGGCCGTTTTCCTGTGTTCCGAATCCGGATGCAACGTCAACGGCGCCATTCTGCCTATCGATGGCGGCTGGACCGCGCAATGACTTCAGATCAGTAAATATAAACCAGACACAGAGAGACTCTCCCGGCATGCATATAGATAACGATATCAAGCTTGATTTTAAGGATGTTCTGATCCGGCCCAAACGCTCCACATTGAATACGCGGAAAGAGGTCGGTATAAGCCGGGAATTCACATTCCGCTGGAGCGAAAATCCTTTTAAAGGATTGCCGGTGATCGCTGCAAATATGGATGGTATTGGCACCTTTGCAATGGCGCGGGCATTTCATCAGGACGGCAGCGGTATGAGCGTTGCCCTGACCAAACATTACAGTGTGGATGATCTTGCCGAATTCTATAAATCCGGGCCTGCATCGAATGTCTGGTACAGCCTGGGCATGAATGCCGACGATGAGGAAAAGCTTAAGGCGGTTTTAAAAAAACTCGGCAAGGACAGGCTAACACGCATCTGTATTGACGTGGCCAACGGATACAGTGAGGCTTTTGTCGATTTTGTACGGAAAATCCGGGACAAATACGCTAATCTGACAATTATGGCAGGCAATGTGGTGACAGGAGAAATGACGGAGGAGCTTGTTCTCAGTGGTGCCGATATTGTTAAAATCGGCATCGGGCCCGGAAGTGTATGCACAACTCGGAAAGTGGCGGGCGTCGGATATCCACAGTTGTCAGCCATAATCGAATGCGCTGATGCGGCGCACGGCCTTGGTGGCCATGTCTGCGCCGATGGAGGGTGCACGGTTCCGGGCGATATTGCCAAGGCTTTCGGAGCAGGTGCGGACTTTGTTATGCTTGGAGGCATGCTGGCCGGGCATGACGAATCGGAATTTGACGTCATTACTGAAGAGGATGGAAAACAATATGTGATTTTTTACGGTATGAGCAGTGAGACAGCCATGAAAAAACATTCCGGGGGCGTTGCGGAATACAGGGCAAGTGAAGGTAAAACTGTGAAAGTGCCTTATCGCGGACCTGTTAGCGGCACACTTCAGCAGATTCAGGGCGGATTGCGTTCGGCCTGTACCTATGTCGGAGCCAGGAGGCTGAAGGAGCTGTCAAAGCGGACGACCTTTATCCGGGTATCACAGCAGGTGAATTCTGTCTTCGGGAATGATTGACCTCAACTTGGAAGCTGTATAGTGTATTGTAAAAATAATAAGGGTTGGATAAATGGACGATAGTAATAAACGTATGCGCGAAATGGCTGATAATTGCATCAAGGCATATGAAGAATGGCGTAAAGATGAAAAAGACAGCGACAAGAGGGAGCAGCTTCAGGATGCGATCCATGAACTGCGCAAAGTTGCCGCCCGTTTTGAAATTGAAATCGCTATCAGCGAAAAATCCGACCGTGCCGAACGCCCTATTCCCATTCCTTCTCACAGGGCGGCAAGAAACAAAGGCGATAACGGAACTGGCAATAACAATGGCAATGACAACCTGAACAGCGGTGGCGGCAGTGATAACAATCAGGGAAACGGATCAAAATCACCGGCGCCACGGAAACGGTATTCCGGCCGGAAAACGTCTTCCTCATCCTCCCACGAATAACAGGGACAGGATATTTTCTCTAAAGTGTCAGTACAGCATAATTCCAACTCACTTCCTGCTCATCTGACATCATACGATTTACTGAAAACCTCAGCCGTGATCATCATGATCATTGATCACATCGGTTATTATTTTTTCCCGGAGGAAATGATGTTCCGGGCAATCGGAAGATCATGCGTACCGATCTGGTTTTTTTTAATTGGCTATGCCCGTTCCCGCGATTTGACATGGCCGATATTGGCCGGAGCAGGAAGTTTGATAGTTGCAAATGTGATTGTCGGGATGCCGATATTTGCGGTGAATATTCTGGGTACAATAATTTTTGTCAGGCTTTTGATAGATTATGTTGCGGAACCGGCAATGCACAATACCCGCTATCTTTTTGCAATCTCCATAATTATGGCGGTCCTTTATCTGCCGAGTTTTTTAATTCTGGAATACGGTACAATGGGATTAATCCTTGCCCTTTATGGCTATTTTCTTAGACATCAGCAGGAAAGCGGCATTCCGGCTCAAAACATTCTGGGTTTCGGGTTTTTTGCATTTTTTAGTTATCTGATTTCACAGTTTCTGGTTTTTGATTTCTCAAAGGATGAAGCAATGGTAATGACCGTGACAACCGGCTTTTCTTTTTTTATTCTCTATTTTTTTAAACCCCGTATTGTCTCAAAATTAAGCAAAACCGTTCCCAGAACAGGTGTTCAGGCCCTTCAGCTTGCCGGACGGCACAGTTTGGGAATTTATGTCGGTCATCTTCTTCTTTTTAAATTTATCGGGGCGGCTGCCGGGCTTCCGGGTTTTGCCTGGTTTTCTTTTGAAATATTTGAATAACTGTGCGAAATTGTAATCTCAAATCGGGAAATTTAAATCAATATACCCGTGCCTTTGGAGGTATAGGTTCCACTTCATTTGTCAGTGTACGCAGAACAACCGGCCTGTCGCCCATCGTAACCTTCCCTGTTTCATTGTCCACCCACGATATGGAATGTTTGAGCCAGTTGTCGTCATCGCGCTCTGTATAATCTTCACGGGCGTGTGCGCCGCGAGATTCTGTCCTGTTTATCGCGGAATAGATTGTGGAAAGCGACTGAACGATCAGATTATCGAGTTCCAGGGCTTCAACAAGGTCGGTATTGAAAATCATTGAGCGATCGGAAACAAGCATGCTGTCGCGGCTTCGGAAAACCTCATCCATTTTGTGACATCCTTCTTCAAGGGTTTCCCCGGTCCGGAAGACGGCCGCGTGATTTTGCATGGTGTTTTGCATATTTGCGCGGATATGAGCCGCCCTGGTGTCCCCGTCAGCATTTCGGAAGTGATCAAGCCTTTCGATTGCCCGGCTTCCGTTGTCATGTCCGAGCGGTTTGTGCGGCGATCCCGGTGAGACAGTTTCCGCGGCCCGGATGGCGGCTGCCCGGCCGAATACAACCAGATCAAGAAGGGAATTTGACCCGAGCCGGTTTGCGCCATGAACGGAAACGCAGCCCGCCTCACCAATAGCCATAAGGCCGGGCACTACTCTTCCCGGGTCATCTTTAGACGGATTTAAAACCTCCGTTTTGTAATTTGTCGGAATGCCACCCATATTGTAATGGACAGTCGGCAAAACCGGGATCGGATCTTTGGTCACATCCACACCTGCAAAAATTTTGGCGGTTTCTGCAATGCCCGGCAGTTTTGACCGGATAACTTCAGGATCCAGATGTTCCAGGTGCAAATATATGTGGTCTTTATTCGGACCAACACCTCGGCCTTCATTGATTTCAATGGTCATTGAGCGGCTGACCACATCCCGGCTCGCCAGATCTTTGGCAGAAGGCGCATACCGTTCCATAAAACGCTCACCTTCTGCGTTTGTAAGATACCCGCCTTCGCCACGGACACCCTCTGTAATCAGGCAACCCGCCCCGTAAACTCCGGTCGGATGAAACTGAACAAATTCCATATCCTGTAAAGGCAGGCCGGCCCGCAATACCATTGCATTGCCGTCACCAGTGCATGTGTGTGCGGATGTACAGGAGAAATAGGCACGTCCGTACCCGCCTGTTGCCAGAACGGTCTGATGTGCGCGGAACCGGTGTATAGATCCGTCGTTCAGGTCCCATGCCATTACGCCAAGACATTCACCGTCATCACCCATAATCAGGTCAAGGGCAAAATATTCGATAAAAAATTCAACCTTGTTTTTCAGCGCCTGCTGGTAAAGCGTATGCAGAATTGCATGACCTGTGCGATCCGCAGCGGCGCATGTTCGCGTTGCGGTGCCTTTTCCAAAATGCGTGGTCATGCCCCCAAAAGGTCTTTGATAGATTTTACCGTCTTTAGTCCGGCTAAACGGCACACCGTAACGTTCAAGCTCAATAACGGCAGGAATGGCTTCCTTACACATATACTCAATAGCATCCTGGTCGCCCAGCCAGTCTGACCCTTTAACCGTATCATACATGTGCCAGCGCCAATCGTCCTCGTCGATGTTGCCGAGTGCGGCCGAGATACCGCCCTGCGCCGCGACGGTGTGTGAACGGGTTGGAAATACTTTTGTCAGACACGCGGCGTGAAGCCCTTTTTCAGCCATACCCATAACTGCACGCAGACCGGCGCCACCCCCGCCGACAACAACTACGTCATATTCGTGGTCTGTAACTTCATAGGATTCAAGCATCTTCGTAATACGCCCCTTGTTTTAAAGTGCCACCGTTAATACAGAAAAAATACATGCAACACCAAGACCGAAATAAATAAGCCGGTGACTGATCAGCTTAACCAATTTCAAACCTTCATTATGTATATAGTCTTCAACAACAACCTGTGAACCCAATACGGCGTGATAAAAGGTTGAGATCACCGTCAGTATCATCAAAATGGAATTTAAAGGTTGAGAAAGCCAGCTCCGCACCTCATCGTAATTGCCAAGTTCCAAGGACAATAGTGACCATACAAGCCAGAGGACAAGAAAAACATTGGCAATCGCAGTTAACCGCTGATGCATCCAGTGCGTCGTTCCGTCGCGTGCCGCACCAAGACCTTTTGCGCGCGCCAGAGGCGTTTTTAAACCTTTATCTTCCCATTTCATACTCATTATTCATTCATCTTTTCAAGGCTTATCCGTAAACGTAAATGCATGCCCAGGTTGCGGTTGTTACCAGTATTGCACCATAAAATACAATATATCCTGCCTTTGTTGCATTTTCGATCTTGAACAGGCGACCGGTGTCCCAGATAAGATGCCGGATTCCGTTAAACAAATGATAAAAAACAGAAAATGACCACCCGATCAGAAGAAACTGGCCTGCCACGGATCCCATAAATCCGGCAAAACTCTGGTACATTTGCGGGCCGGCACTGATGCAGAACAGCCAGGCAGTTAGCACGATCAGCCCAAGCATATTTGCAATCCCCGTCATCCTGTGCAGGATTGACAGCATCGATGTCATCTGAGGGCGGTAGACCTGCAGATGAGGAGAAAGAGGGCGCTTGGCTTTTTGGGTATTTGTCATGTTACTAACTGATTTTACCCGATTTTAACCATGTGCATGCCAATAGACAAGGCTGTTTTTAAAGCTTTTAGGCATAATGGATCGTTCTATGGATTCAGGCCGCTTCCCGTCCGGCTTCAACGGCCTGAACAACCTCATCAACGTGGCCGGGAACCTTGACTTTGCGCCAGATCCGTAAAATGTTACCGTCCTCTCCAATCAGAAAAGTTGCACGGTCGATACCCATGTATTTTTTTCCGTACATGGATTTTTCGACCCATGTTCCGTATTTTTCGCAAAGTGTACCGTCTTCGTCCGAAACAAGTGGGAAATTAAGACTATGCTTTGTTTTGAATTTTTCGTGCTTGCCTACAGTGTCTTTTGAAACACCGATAACGCTTGCATTAATGCCGTTCAGTCTTTCAAGGCTGTCGCGAAAGGCGCAGGCTTCTTTTGTGCAGCCGGGCGTATCATCCTTGGGATAAAAATATAAAATAACTTTCCGGCCTTTGTAATCGGAAAGACTGATATTTTTGCCGCCGTCGGCGGGCAGTGTAAAGTCGGGTGCGGCATCGCCTTCCTGTAATGACATTGGAAATCTCCTGATATATATTAGTTAAACGAAACATGTTTTAAGCTAATATGCTTTTGATAAATGGCAAGGCTGTTTTTGGCAGGATCCATAAATCTGATGACTCAGGCAGACAGATAAGGTGAACGTGGCGTCATGCGCTTGCCTTCACTGTATCTTCATGGTTTTCTTAAAACAGAACTGGACAATTGCGATGAGCCCTTGGGCCTATGTTTCATAAATTAAATTTAAACTTGGGTTTAAGCCCGGACTTAAAATACGGGGAACGTGGTTGCTGTATAATCTGATTTGCAGGCTTGGCGGAATTTGCAGACGGCCTCTCGTCATATTCATAGAGATTATGGTTATCATTCTTCTGGTTGCCGGAATTGCCGGAGGATTGCTGATGTGGAGGCTGACCACTGGTCCGATCGACCTGTCGTTTGCAAAAACCTACATCGAGGATGCAATTCAGACGGAAAGCAGGGATTATGAAATAGACTTTAAGGAAGCAAAACTCGTCTGGTCCTCTTTTAAAGCCCCTGTGAATCTGGAATTAAGGGATCTGACACTCTCCAGAGATGATCGCATACTTTTGGAAATCCTCTCTCTGGAGATGGATCTTTCCAAGAGAAACCTGATCTTTGGTAAAATCAGACCCAAAAGCCTAACTATAGTAAAGCCGCGGATAAAGGTAATCAGGAGCAAGGATAATACCCTGGCATTTGATTTCAATAATTCCGGGGAAACATATGATGCTATCTCCGGGGACAGAACGCATTCGTTCCTGGATATTGTTTCCGACCTGTTTGGCGCCGATAAAAATACCGACACGCACGCCATTCTTAACAATCTGCGTTCAATTGCGATCAGATCCGCCGTTATTATCATTGAAGACAGGGTTTTATCGCGGTCCTGGCATATTCCTGACGCTGCATTTTCCCTTCGCCGCCGGAATGCCGATCTGATGATTCAGGCATCACTTGAAATCCCGGGTTATCAAAAAATGACAACGATTTCCAGTAAAGCCATTTATACACCCGCCAGCCAGATGGTTGCGGTTGATATTTTCTTTGGCAATGCAAATATTACCGGACTGGCCCGCAAATTTATGGATCTGGAAGAACTGGCTAATCAATTTGTGCCTGTTAACGGCATTGTAAGTTTCAAACTGGGGCCCCGGGAAAATCTTTCGACCGTAAGCATTGATCTTGAAAGTGAGTCCGGAGAAATAAACGTTCCCGGAATTTATGACAAGGCCTTGTTTTACAAGGATCTTCAGATTAAAGCGAAGGCCAGTCTCGAACAAGCAAGACTGCAGTTGGAGACTCTCAGCTTTGAGATGCATGATCAAACCTTTGATTTCGGATCGGATCTGCGCTTTGTCAATAACGTCATATCCGGTCCCCTGTCGGTCCGTATGGATACACTTGATCTTTCTCGCATGTCTGACTTCTGGCCGGAGGGGGTTAACGAACCCAAGCTTGAACGCTGGATCAAGCGCAAACTGCCCAAGGGAACAATCAGTAATCTTGAAGTGGGCATGCAGGTATTGGCCAGCAAAAATCAGGCAGCGCCAAACGATGAAGAAACATCCGCCAGTTTTAAGGATGACTGGTTTTTTGATATCGGGGACATAAAAGGGGGATTCGATTTTGAAAATCTGACCATTGACTATGAACCGCCGCTGATTCCGATTACGGAAAGTAAAGGCTCTCTTGATTTTACAGACAATACGCTCGCCATTACTTTGAATTCCGGCAAAATCGATGAAATCGATATCAAACGCGCATATATTGTAATAACGGAAGTTATCGGAGACGCGATTGGCAAGGCAGAGATTATTGCCGATATGCAAGGCCCGCTTAAAACCGTATTTGATTATATCCAGCGGGAGCCGATCGGTTTTGACAATTCCAAAAATATCGAGGCTTCGCAACTTAAAGGCCGGACGGAATTCGAGCTTATGCTCTCCTTCCCGACACTTGAGGACATTCCGGAGGAAGCCTTCCAATTCGCCGTCAAAGGCAAGGCCCAGGATATATTTGTTCCTAAAGTGTTAAAAAACCTTGCCCTGTCGGGCGGTCCCTTTGATGTCGATATCAAGACACAACGATTTAAAGTTTCAGGATCGGGCGCGATGGACGGCGTTCCGGTTACGTTAAGCTACACGGATTATTTTGAATCCGCACTTGATAGTGCGCCTTTTGCCGTAAAGGCGGAGGCCGAGTTTCAGAGTAATCTTTACATCCGGGAAAGGCTTGAAATCGATATCAGCGAATATTTAACCGGAACTGCGCCCACCCGCCTGGATTACACGGAATATAAGGATGGAAGGGCCGTTGCGGACATAACCATGAATGTCACGGACACAATTTTGCATGAAGACTCTTTTGGATACAGGAAACCGAAAGGCGTTCGTGGGAAAATCAGACTTAAAGGCCATTTGCAGAATGACACCCTGCAAAAAATAACGAATCTCAGTCTTGATTCGGAAACTTCAAGTATTGAAGACGGTGAGCTTGTATTCATTCAGGATGCGGCGGAAACAAAACTGCAAAGCGGATTTATCAGAAACGCAGTTCTGGATCAGAATCAGTTTTCCATGGAATTTCAGCATGAGGCGGATATTCTGAAAATGAAACTTTCAGGTAAAACCCTTGATGCAAGGCCTTTCCTCGAATCGGATAAAACGCCTTATACGGGGCCGTCTATCCGGATGTCCGGGGAATTTGAAACGATGATCGCAGATCCGGAGCACCGCATTCAAAACACAAAGCTTTACATGGAACTTGATAGAGCCGGGGAAATGCGCCAGCTGGAAATGGACGGCAAAGCCGGCAGCGGGGATATATATCTGCGTTACAAACCAAACGATGAAGGGCGGTTGACCCTGCACCTGGAGGCTGATGATGCGGGCGCGACACTCCGGGCCTTTGACATTTATGACAATGTTGAGGGGGGCAAGCTTATAATTTTTGCCGAGCCGGTGGGCAAAGCCCTTGACGGTGATTTGAAAGGCCGCGCCACATTGCAGGATTTCAAGGCCGTAAGAACGCCTGTTCTGGCGCGTCTTTTAGGGGCATTAAGCCTGCCGGGCATAATCGAGCTTCTGAATTCGGACGGTCTGCGTTTTACCGAACTCAATTCCCAGTTCGACTGGATCAATAACCCCGATGGCGACGTTTACGTTTTTAGTAACGGGCGGACAACTGGAAATTCTCTGGGTCTTACGTTTGACGGAAAATATGAAAGCGGATCAGATACGATCGATATAAGTGGCACTATTGTTCCGGCTTCAGAAATCAATGCCCTTGTCAGTAATATTCCTCTTATCGGTCAGCTTCTGGCTGGGGATCCGGGCGAAGGTGTTTTTGCCGCCAATTACAGAATAAAAGGCCAGGCGGATGATCCTGAAGTTGTTGTGAATCCTCTTTCCGTATTCACCCCCGGAATATTCAGAAAACTTTTCTGGGGAGACAGTGATAAAATGCCGGCCAAAGACTAGGGCAGATCGTGTTCAAATATAATCACTATGATTATATCTGAAAAGCGTGAATCTGCCCTCACTTATTGAATCGACGAGCAAATTCACGCGATCAAAAATCGCAAAGCGATTCTTTTTGATCGCGATTTGCCCTAGGACGAACTTATTTTACCTGTGTTGTATCCTTGCGGCGCTCCGTCTCAGGAAAACCGCTTCACTGCAAGCGGTCCCGGGCCTTGTGTTGTGGGCATTACTTCTATCACATTAATATTGACGTGTTCGGGCAGGGTGGCCGCCCAGCCAACGCATTCGGCCACATCCTGTGCCTGCAAAGGTGCGGTGTCTGCATAGACTGCATCGGCTTTCTCCTTATCCCCTTTAAATCGCACAAGAGAGAAAGGCGTTTCCACCATTCCCGGCTCGATATCCGTAACACGGACATTTTTGCCGATCAGATCTGCACGCAAAGAAAGCGAGAATTGTTTTACAAAGGCTTTGCACGCGCAATAGACATGGCCGCCGGGGTAAGGATATACACCGGCGATTGATCCGATATTTATGATATGCCCTTTTTCGCGGCTGGCCATGCCGGGAAGAATGCAGTGAGTCAGTACCGCCAGTGCCTTTACGTTGACGTCGATCATTTCTTCCCAGTCATTGACCTGCGCGTCAAATGCAGGTTCCTGTCCGTGCGCGCCGCCGGCATTATTGACCAGGAGATCAATCTCTTTCCACTCTTCGGGTACGCTCTGCCATGCGGTTTTTATAGCCTCCATATCCCGCATGTTACAGGCAACTGTATATGACTCGGATTTGAGTTCCGCCTGAAGAGCATTAAGTTTCTCACCGGACCGGCCCCATAGAAGAAGACGGCATCCCATTGAGTCAAAACGTTTACAGAGCGCCTTGCCGAAACCCCCTGTCGCACCTGTTATGAGAACTGTTTCTGGTTTGTAAGTCATTTTATCTTTGTTACCCTGCTTTTACTGTCTAATCTTTATAGCCTGGTGAAAGTCAGAAATTTATCCGGGTGTGCCAAAGTGTGAGCATACCCTTAGCACTGCCTATCTGAGCACTGCCTATCTGAGCACTGCCTATCAGTACACCTTGCTATCAGTACACTTTGAGCTTACCAATTTTAAAATCTCTCAGTACCTGTAACTGTCATCCTTGAACGGTCCTTTTTCAGACACGCCGATATACTCGGACTGATCACGGGTCAGTTTCGTAAGATTTATTCCCAGTTTCCTGAGATGAAGCTCGGCCACCTTTTCATCAAGATGTTTGGGTAAAACATAGACCTTGTTGTCATAGGCGGAATGGTTCGTCCATAACTCGATCTGGGCCAGTGTCTGGTTTGTGAAGGAGGCGCTCATAACAAAGCTGGGGTGACCGGTACCGCATCCCAGGTTCACCAGGCGACCTTCGGCCAGCATGATAATGCGTTTTCCGTCAGGGAACTCAATTTCATCCACCTGCGGTTTGACATTATGCCATTTCATATTGCGCAAAGGTTCGATCTGGATTTCGTTATCAAAATGACCGATGTTGCAAACAATGGCTCTGTCTTTCATTTCGCGCATATGATCGACCGTGATCACGTCCTTGTTTCCTGTCGCGGTTACAAAGATATCGGCTCGTGGTGCGGCGTCATCCATTGTTACGACTTCGTATCCCTCCATCGCCGCCTGAAGTGCGCAAATAGGGTCGATTTCCGTAACCATCACGCGGCATCCGGCATTACGCAGGGATTCTGCGGATCCTTTCCCGACATCACCGAAACCGGCCACAACTGCAAGCTTTCCGGCCATCATCACGTCTGTTGCCCGGCGGATACCGTCCACCAGGCTTTCGCGGCAGCCGTATTTGTTGTCAAATTTGGATTTTGTCACGCTGTCATTTACGTTAATGGCAGGGCAGAGAAGCTGACCTTTCCGCTCCATGTCCTTGAGACGCAAAACACCTGTCGTGGTTTCTTCGGATATACCCCGGATATCCTCGAACAGGTTCTGGTATTCATCATGCATGATTTTTGTCAAGTCACCGCCGTCGTCAAGGATCATATTCGGGCGCCAGCCTTCCATTCCTTCTATCGTCTGGCGAATACACCAGTCATATTCTTCCTCCGTCTCGCCTTTCCATGCAAAAACGGGAACGCCACTTGCCGCAATTGCGGCCGCGGCGTGATCCTGTGTTGAGAAAATGTTGCAGGAGGACCAGCGGACTTCAGCACCCAGTGCTGTCAGAGTCTCAATAAGCACGGCAGTCTGAATGGTCATATGAAGACATCCGGCAATTTTCGCGCCCTTAAGAGGCTGTGACGGGCCATATTCTTCCCTTAAGGCAATAAGACCCGGCATTTCGGTTTCGGCGATGGCTATTTCCATGCGTCCCCATTCGGCCTGAGAAATATCCTTTACTTTGTAATCCTGGCCGATGGCCTGTAGTTCAGCTGTCATAGGCGCTCCTTCCTGCCTTGCTGTTTCGTTTAGAATTTCTTTACTCTTGCGCGCTAATGTTATGCTATCATTATTTGTATGCAAGGAAAAAATAGCGATGGATCCCGAGACGGCTGAAACAGAAGACATACCGGAAATCAAGACCTATTTTCTGCGAAAACACCCCCTGCACGCGAAAGCATTCCAGATCATGAAGCAGCAAAAAGGGAAAGAGGCCCTGCCTGTCGGGGAATACGTTGTTATGGATAAGAACGAGACCGCCGAAATCACAAACAGAAAAGTTGCACTTATACAGAAACTGCTGAATGCGCCGCCTGAAAAACGCCGGATATACACAGGGGGACGCCAGCATGTTGCCTTTCAGAGGCTGGGAGTTCGTTCGGACAAAGATAATCCGGAACAAATTTTGTTTTATACAGTTAAAAAAGGCTATGATGGGGAAAAAATTTATAAAGAAAGCGGATTATTATCGTTTTCAAAGGAGGAAGCAGAAAAATGGGCTTAGAAAAACTGGCGTCCGAACTGGCCGGCGCACAAAGTGAAATGTACCAGAATATTCTTGAGAAAAAACCGCAAGCCAAACAGACGCAGGGCCTTGGTGAGGACCCGTTGATCTAGAG
>CAYLKN010000004.1:45340-82739 GCA_964384335.1 uncultured Pseudobdellovibrionaceae bacterium | reverse complement strand
TCACACCAGGTTTTTGGCAAATTTCGCCGCATCCGGAGCAAGCAGGATCTCATTATGGCCTTTGCCTGACGGGATCATGGGAAAACAGTTTTCCTTCGGATCAACCATCACGTCAACGATTGTGACCTTATCGGTTTTCATCATTTCAATTATCACGTCATCCAGCTCGTCAGGTGTGGATGCACGGAGTCCGATACCTCCGTAAGCCTCGGCCAGTCTAACGAAATCAGGCAGGGACTCGGTATAGCTTTGTGAGTAACGCTCACCGTGCAGAAGTTCCTGCCATTGACGAACCATACCCATCCACTGGTTGTTCAGAATAAAAATCTTGACCGGAAGATTATACTGCACCGCCGTGGACATTTCCTGAATATTCATAAGTATGGAAGCCTCGCCCGCAACATCGATAACGAGTGCATCCGGATGTGCAATCTGCGTTCCGATTGCAGCCGGAAAACCGTACCCCATGGTGCCAAGCCCGCCTGATGTCATCCACCGGTTGGGCTTGTTAAACGGCAGAAACTGTGCGGCCCACATCTGATGTTGCCCGACTTCGGTCGTTATATAAACATCATCCCGGTTTGCAGTCAGATCACGCAGACGTTCCAGGGCATATTGCGGTTTTATTATGCTGTCGCTTTTTTTATAGGCAAGACAGTTAATCGATTTCCATTTTTCAATCTGTTTCCACCAGTCTTTCAATGCGTTTCCGTCAGGCTTGCACTCTTTCCGGTTCCACACAGTTATCATTGCATCCAGAGCTTCCGCAGCGTCTGCGACAATACCGATATCCACTCTGACGTTTTTATTGATGGAACTTGGATCAATATCAACATGAATTTTTCTGGAATTGGGGGAAAACTTGGCAAGATTACCAGTGACACGGTCGTCAAAACGGGCCCCGATATTAATCATGACATCGCAGTCATGCATGGCAAGGTTGGCTTCATACGTGCCGTGCATACCAAGCATTCCCAGAAACTGGCTGTCATTTGCCGGAAATGCACCAAGACCCATGAGTGTACTTGTAATCGGATATCCGGTCATGCGAACAAATTCAATCAGTTTTTCGCTTGCTTCCGGGCCGGCGTTAATAACCCCGCCACCTGTATAAAACACAGGTTTTTTCGCTGCCGCGATAAGCTCGACCGCCTCCTCAATCAGATGAGGCTTAGGCATGGTACGCGGGAAATAGTGAGTTTTGCGCCCCGCCTCTTCAGGACCGTAATAAGGGCATTCCATAAACTGAACGTCCTTCGGAATATCGATCAGAACCGGGCCGGGCCGTCCCGTCCGGGCAACATGAAAGGCTTCGTGGATTATGTTGGCCAGTTTCGAAGGATCCTTGACCAGATAATTATGTTTTGTACAGGCCCTTGTTATGCCCGTTGTATCCGCTTCCTGAAAGGCGTCGGTTCCGATCATGAATGTTGGGACCTGCCCGGTAATACAGACCAGAGGTATGGAATCCATCATTGCGTCTGTCAGTCCGGTTACAGCATTTGTCGCCCCCGGGCCGCTGGTCACAAGAAATACGCCAACCTTATTGGAAGACCTTGCGTATCCTTCGGCCGCATGGGCGGCGCCCTGTTCGTGCCGGACAAGGAAGTGACGGATTTTTTCTTCACTAAACAGGGAGTCATAAATCGGCAACACGGCCCCGCCGGGATATCCGAAAATCACATCCACCCCCTGATCCACAAGTGCCCGCACCACAACCTCAGAACCCGTCATAGTAAGGGGTTTCATCTGGTTTTCGGTGGCGCAATCGGACTTGCCCGGTGCATCAAGAGGGTTCATTATTTCTCTCCTTCATTAGTTTTTGACATATAATTACAATATCATTTTCGTAAGATTGAGGGAAGGAGATTACCACAAAGCGCAGAAAAAATGGAAGAGTTTTCGTTTTTGTTTGCCTAAATCTTCGTCAGGCTCTTTTTTTACCTGGCTTTGAGGCCTTTCCGCCCGATGCTTTAGCACTTGAGGCTTTACCACCCGATGTTTTCCCGGAGAATTTCTTCTTCTCGTTTTGTTGTGCAAGTAGTTCTACGGCCCGGTTCATACCGATAGACAAAACATCATCGCCGGCAGGCAGAGACTTGAATTTCCCCTGATACTTCAGATAAGGCCCGTACCGACCAATTCCGGCCTCAATTTTCTCGCCAGTTTCAGGATGATCGCCGACATGGCGCGGCAGGGACAACAGTTTCACCGCATCGTCCAGGGTGACCAGTTCCGGGTTAAACCCTTTCGGTATACCCTGACGTTTCGGCTTTT
Source organism: uncultured Pseudobdellovibrionaceae bacterium (assembly GCA_964384335.1). Classification (GTDB taxonomy): domain Bacteria; phylum Pseudomonadota; class Alphaproteobacteria; order Micavibrionales; family Micavibrionaceae; genus JAUICS01. Next base: position 80,462 of record CAYLKN010000004.1, on the reverse strand, counting down.
CCTTACTGCCTTCCTGAGGATCGAGCTGAACATAAGGACCGTAAGGACCGCGGCGAAGGGTTATTTTCCGTCCGGTCTGGGGATCGTTTCCAAGATTTTTCGGTTCGTTGGCAAGTTTGGCCGCTGCATCCTGATCATCGCTGTTCTCGTCATTATCATTTGGCGCAATGAGAGGTTTTGTAAATTTGCATTCCGGATAATTCGAACATCCGATAAACGCCCCGTATTTGCCGAGTTTGAGAGAAAGCCTTCCGGTATCGCAGGCCTTACAGGACCGCGGATCATTACCGTTTTCATCCTGCGGGAAGAAATGAGGGCCAAGCTCCGCATCCAGGTGATCAATAACTTCCGTCAGGGTCAGGCCCTTGGTCTCCTCAACCACTTTGTGAAAAGAAGTCCAGAATTCCCGTAAGGCCTGTTTCCAGTTCAGCTTTCCGGCCGAAATTGCATCAAGTTCATCTTCAAGATTGGCCGTGAAGTCATAATCAACGTATTTTTCAAAGAACTTAATCAGGAACGTTGTGACAATGCGCCCGCGATCTTCCGGATAAAAACGTTTTTTGTCCAGCCTGACATAATTCCTGTCCTGCAGGACCTGAAGAATACTGGCATAAGTTGACGGGCGACCAATACCAAGCTCTTCCAGCTTTTTTACCAGTGAGGCTTCGGTGTATCGCGGCGGCGGCTGCGTAAAATGCTGATCCGGAACGGTTTCGCCAAGCTTTGGCTTCTCGCCCTTTTTCAACGGGGGAAGACGGTTTTCATCCTCATCGTCATCCGCATCATCCCTTCCTTCCTGATACAAAGTCAGAAAGCCGTCAAATCCAATCGTGTTCCCTGTCGCCCTCAATGTGACATCATTCTGTCCGTCTGTAATTATCGCCGTCACACTGTCCAAAAGGGCCGACGCCATCTGGGACGCCATTGTCCGCTTCCAGATCAGTGTGTAAAGCTTGAGCAACTGATCATCCAGGGTATGTTTCAAACCTTCGGGGAAGCGGCCGACATCTGTCGGGCGGATCGCCTCATGCGCTTCTTGGGCATTTTTGGCTTTTGATTTGTAAAGCCGCGGCTGGGACGGCAGATAATTTGCACCATATTTAGTATTTATAACTTCCCGGCAGGCCATAACAGCATCTTCAGAGATGTTTGTGCCATCCGTCCGCATGTAGGTTATCAGCCCCACAGTCTCTCCATCAATTTCAACACCTTCGTAAAGCTTCTGGGCAAGGCGCATTGTCTGCCCGGCGGCAAAACCCAGCTTCCTTGCCGACTCCTGCTGCAGAGAGGATGTTATGAAAGGAGGCGCAGGGTTCCGCTTGATCTGCTTTGCCTCAACCGAATCAATCTGATAAGTCCTTGATTTTATTTTCTCAACTGCCCTGGTGGCATCCTGTTCACTTGCAAGGTCGAATTTATCTAGCTTTTTGCCGTCAAGATGGGTCAGCCTGGCTTTGAATTCGTCACCCTGACCGTTCTGCATTGTTGCATGAACGGACCAGTATTCCTGCGGCCTGAACTTCTCAATTTCCTCTTCACGTTCGCAAATAAGACGCAATGCAACCGATTGAACACGTCCTGCCGATTTCGACCCGGGAAGTTTTCTCCATAAAACGGGAGAGAGATTAAAACCAACAAGATAATCCAGAGCCCGGCGGGCGAGATAAGCCTCAATCAAATGAGAGTCCAGCTCACGGGCTTTTTGGAACGCTTCCTGAACGGCTTTTTTTGTAATCTCCGTAAAAGTGACCCGAAAGAAATCAGTATCTTTCGACGCTTTTTTTTCCTTGAGAATTTCTTTGATATGCCAGGAAATGGCTTCACCCTCCCTGTCGGGGTCTGTAGCCAGATACACCGCTTTCGCTTTCTTTGCGGCATCCGCAATCGCCTTGACATTTTTTCCGGCTTTTTCATTCATTTGCCAGGACATGGCAAAGTCTTCCTCCGGCCGGACGGAACCGTCTTTTGGCGGAAGATCCCTGACATGCCCATAGGATGCAAGAACCTCATAATCCGGGCCCAGATATTTATTAATTGTTTTTGCTTTTGCAGGGGATTCTACGATTACGAGATTTTGTGCGGCCACGCTTACTTCTCTTGTTTGTTCGGTTATCCAATAAAATGGACGTTTATTTTCTAGATTATTCGCCGGGGTTGTCAATCAGATTAACTTTATTTCCCGGATGCCTTTGAAGGCGACCGGCAAGCTCAAGTTCCAGAATTATTATCTGAATATCCTTGTAAGACGCACTGCACGCCTCAATCAAATCGTCAACAGCTGTCGGCGCATAGGATAAATTTTCAATCACAACGGACCGCAGGTCCTCCGAAGGGTTTTGCGTTTCAATTTCCTCTTCCCCCGCATTGGCAGCGGATAAGGCAAGCAGGCTGTTATCCTGTTCAGGGGCACTGTCATAAAAACTCTGTTCGGTAAACGGACGCAGATTTCTGACAATATCCTGCGCATCCTGTACCAGCCATGCGCCGTCCCTGATCAAAGTGTTCGGGCCCTGGGCTCTTGGATCACCCGGGAAACCGGGAACTGCGAAAACATCCCTCCCCTGCTCCGCCGCAAGCCTCGCGGTTATAAGAGAGCCCGAGCGCAGCGAAGCCTCAACAACGACAACACCAAGGGAAAGCCCGGATATAATCCTGTTCCGTCTCGGGAAATCCTGGGATCGCGGCTGCGCTCCCACCGGATTTTCGGAAACGACTGCACCCGCTTCGGCAATTTGCCAGTAAAGCGCATCATTTTCGCGTGGATAAATCACATCCGCCCCCCCGGCAAGCACAGCAACCGTTCCCGTTTCAAGGGAACCCGAATGAGCATGTGTATCGATTCCCCTTGCCATTCCGGATACAATAACAAGGTCCGACTTACCGCAGTCAACGGCTATCTTTTCCGCAAAACGCTTACCGTTCAAAGAGGCATTTCTTGCCCCGACAATGGCAAGGCACGGCTTCTTAAGCAAATGCGCATGCCCCAAAACCGTGATAACGGGAGGCGCGTCTTCCGTAGCGGACAATGAAAAAGGATACGCCTCATCGAGACATGTAATCAGCTCCCCTCCCAGTTTTGTTATCATTTCCAGTTCTTTTTCAATCTCATGAACAGGCGGGGGAATTAAAGGTTTCTTGCGCCCTCCACGTCTTGACAACTCCGGAAGAGCCTCAAGCGCCTTACCGGCACTCTGAAAACGGTCAATCATATGGTGAAAGGTAATCGGACCGATTGAAGTTGTCCGAGCCAGCCGGAGCAAATTCAGCCTTTCCGTCTGGGAAGGGTTGAGGCCGGACTTTTTTACACTGAATAATTTCATTCTTAATTCCTTTTTGCCTGATCCTCTTTTTCAGATGCAGGCTCCGCATCTTTTTGAACGTCCGTTTTCCCGTCGGCTTCCTTTTCTATTCCTTTTTTTTCACCGATTTTTGATTCAGTGCCGGAAAACAGGCGCTTGATATTATCTCTGTGCTTGACATATATCAAAACCGCGATGAATGAACAGTACGCGGCGAACAGATCATCAGCTGTGAGAAAATACGCCAGAAACGGACTTGAGACCACGGAAACCAGCGCAGCAAGGGAGGAGTAGCGAAACAATGCCGCAACACCCAGCCAGATCAAACATGTCACGCCACCAACAAGCGGAGACAGGGCAAGCAATGTTCCAAACGTCGTTGCAACGCCTTTCCCCCCTTTGAAAAGCAGCCAAACCGGGAAAAGATGACCCAAAACAGCGCCGAAAGCGCCCACCACAGCCAGTTCCCATCCGAAAAAGTACTTTAAAACCAGAACCACGGCCGCGCCCTTGGCACTGTCCAGGACAAGCGTTAAAAAGGCAAGAGGCGTGTTACCGGTTCGCAGAACGTTTGTGGCACCAATATTTCCGGAACCGATTTTGCGAATATCTCCATATCCGGCCAGATAGCACAGGACCAGCCCGAACGGGACAGAACCGGCCAAATATCCTGCAAACAGGGTGATTGCCTCAAACATTAAATATGATCTCTGATACGGTTAAAATTACAGTTTTAATAACACAATGTATAAAGAACCATATCGAAATAAGCAAATGAAAGCAGTTTAAGGCCTTTTTAAGTGATTATTAAGGTTTTGCGATTACCATTGTCATTAGAGTAAAAATTTGCAATACACAAAGGCGTTTTACTAAAGTGATTATAAAGGCAAGTTGAATTAAGGAGCTTTGCAATGACAGGTTCAATACATCTCCCCGAAATAAAGGCGAAAAACGAAGATGAGCTTATGATTGGTCTTTACTCACTCGATCACGGGGACGACGTGCCGAATGAAGGAAAAATCCTCCCCAAGAACGTTGCAAATGAGACTTGCAAGCGCAATGCAACATACCGCCTCAATATTGACGGGCATGATGTCGGTGAGGTGCAAACGCAAAAAGGAAACAGTTACGCGGAAACAGTTTCTGAAATAATTGAAGCAACGCGTGAGATGCGGCACGAATTATCCTTATCCATGGACCTTGCGCCGCCTTCGCCCGGAATGCCCGGAATGTCCACCCAGCCCCCGGGAAGTATTGCGACAACAAACGGCAAGAACGGAAAAACGAAGTCTTCCGACAACTCTGACAAGTAAGTTCGGGCATTCCTGATCATTACCATCCTGGCTGAAGTTGTCCCCAGGCGTGGAGATTCGATATTGTTGATGATGTATTTTCTTATTCCCTGATGTAAACTATTGAATTGTACATAAATTTCTTCAACCTAGTTCCTCATGGGTATTATCAGTTCGTTTTCAAAAGGTTTAGGCAGTCTCGGACAATGGTTCGTTTCCTTTTTTACCTACAATAATGAAAAAGGAGTATATTCCGCTGCGCCGGAAGACGATGTGGATTATGGTGACCCCGAGTTCGATGAAGACACCATAGAATTTGAACAAAACCAGCCCAGCTATGCGAAAAACGTGATCGACAAGGCCCTTTTCATACGCCAGGAAGACAGAGGGGTTATAGTTGTTGAGCAGGTTCTTCTGGATATCCCGAACTGGGTTGAATGGGATATGGACCGAAACAGCGTGAGTATCGTTTTGGCAGACGGTGAATCTCTTGAGATCAAGCCACCCGTTCCGAAAAAAGACATTGAACTTTACCAAAGCCTGAAAAGGATTTTGCTTGTTACACGCATGGAGGACGGGCGAAACATCATGCATTATGTTAATTTTCACGCCCATTAGGGCAGATCGTGTTCAAATATAGTCACTATGATTATATTTAAAAAGCATGAATCTGCCCTGACTTATTGAATCGACGGGAAAATTCACGCGATCAAACATCGCAAAGCGATCCTTTTGATCGCGATTTGCTCTAGGTTTTTTGTGTATTTTTTACCTTTTCAACCATAACATAATAATCATATCTGCTTTTCGCAAGTTTATAACCCGCCGCCCCATCCAGAAATCCCAGCTTTAAAAAATAGCTGTGCACAAATGCGAAAACGGGTCTGCAAGGTAAGCGCCTGAAAATCATCTTCGCCAGCCGCCGCATTGACGACACATCATCAGGCAACGCATCTTTCTTTTCCACACACCATTGCCATTGCGCATAATTTTTATGTTTTCTGATCCAGGCCACGTCAGTTGATATTTTATGAAGACTATTTTTCCGGAGCCTCTTTATGCTCTTTTTACATGCATGATTTTTAAGGACAGGCTGGTAATGGCCTTCAATTTCACCCATCCCCGGGCAGTCAAGATCGTCAACAACCGGAAAATAAAAGCTGTTTTTGTCAAACAGGCAGAGTTTTGTATTCTTCATACCAAAACAAGTACGTTTTCCGTCAATCACGTAATCAGACTGAATAAAAACACCGCCGTAATTTTGACCGTTTTCTTTTACAAAAATTTCTATCTCATTATTCAGGGATACAGGAACCTCTTCGTCCGCATCCACAAAAAAAACCCAGTCGTTACCAAGCGGCAGATTTTCAAGACACCATTGCCGTTTTTTCGGATATTGTCCGTTCCATTCAAAACGGAACAGTCTTGCGCCGTAACTGTCGGCAATCTCACAGGTTTTGTCAGTACTGCCTGAATCCACAACAAAGACTTCGCTGTAGCCGCGGAGGCAGGAAAGGCACTTGCCGATTCTTTTTTCCTCATTCCGCGTTACGACGATTACCGAGACGGGAATACCGTTCATTGGATTTTAAGCATTTCTCAAAATGTGAAAACCGTACCCGCAAATCACGCCAACCAAAACCGCCGTGGCAAAAAACAGGCTTTTACCGGGCCACGAGGGTTTGGCCCGTGTAAATGGCGGTTCTATAATCCGGATTGAATAGGATTCATCCAGTTGCATGGTAAGACGCTTCTGCTCAACCAAAGTCATAAGAAAGGCAAGCGATTGCCGTCTTTGCGGATCAACTGTTTTTGCCAGACTGTCTTCCAGAAATTCTGTTCTGCTTTTTAACATGAGGTAATCCCTGTCCTTTATAATTTGATCCGTCGCCCCGATTATTGTTTCGAGAAAGCGGAGCGCAGTCCCGGGATCTGGATGCGCATAGGTAATCCGGCGTAAATCCGTATTTGGCACGATTGTTATTATGACCGCCTTTTCCAGGTGACTTCTGACAAAATCACCTTCTTTTCCAGCATAATCATAAGGCAGCAGTTTCGGCCATATCGCCTGTTCTATTCCATTAAAGATATCCGGATCTTTTGCGAGGATTTCCGCAATCGCATTCCCCCGAAGGCCGTTCTGAAACGTGGCATAGTTTGAATACAGCGCATCCCTGCGGTTAAAAACAGCACCGTAGGCATTATCTTTCCCGGCGTTATGCGGCACCTGCTCTGAGGATATAACCTGAAGCGGATCGTACGGCGGGGCGACAATAACCTCCGCCGTATAATATTTGGGTGCCGCAAGAATAAAGCCTGTTGTAAGAACAGTGCAGAGAATAACCCCTGTGAGTATTTCCAGTCTGGCTTCCCAGATTGATTTCAGGAAATCCAGAAGAGAGGGATCCCAGTCATCCATTTCCAGACTTCCCTGTTTTTCCGCTGTCATCGCAACAATCTCCGAATGCGCTCAACCCATACCGCACAGGATTGCTCCGGCGTAAATATTCGCCCTGCCTCATGTGAGCCCTGCTGCGCATTAAACCAGACCTGACTGTCGTAGCGGAATTTCCGGATGGCATTCGCAAGCTGTTCGGCATCGCCTTGGGGTACAACCGTTCCGGTTTTAAAATCGCGAATCACCTGGGCCGTTTCGTTGCCTTCCGGACCGACGAAAATAACAGGACGTCCGACCGCCAGCGCAGAATAAAGTTTTGAAGGCACGACAAGCCCGGCTGCCTCCGTTTTCATGCTTATAAGATGCACATCACCACTTTCCATCAGGGATTTCAGTTTAGCTGCAGGCTGATAAGGCAGAAACCGGATATTTTCGAGACTCCTTTTCTTTTTCTCGGCAAGCATGCCGGCGAAAACGGAATGATCACCGACAAATAAAATTTCGATTTCCGGGTTTGTATTCATCAGAATTTCGGCTGTTTCCAGAAGTGTTGCATAAGGATGGGCAAGCCCCAGATTTCCGGCATATAAAATCCGGAATTTGGTATCGTCGAGCTTAAACGGCTCCTGCGCCTCATTCTCCTGATTTTTGACGTCCTGAGCCGTATCCTGCCGATCACTCATTTGATCCATTGGCTCACCGGCTTCGGCAACTTTATTTTCCTTAAGAGCATAATCCGGGTTTTCCTGATACAATTCAGGGTCCGGCCAGTTGGGAATAACGGTTATCAGATGTGCGTCCATCCCGCTGTGAATCAGATGTTTTGCCATGCACCGGCCTACCACAACCACTTTGTCACAACTTTTCATGGCTTTTCGGGAGGCCTTTAACAAAAACGTATAAAGCCACCGCGGGAGGTTCACGCCAAGCACGGGCAAGAGGTCGGGATACAGATCGTGAGTCCAGTTTACGTGCTTGCTTCCTTTTGCCTTTGCAATAATACGGCCTGCGGAAACAAGCATCGGCGGATCGCTCAAAGTAACAACAATGTCATGACTTTGCAGGCCAAGTCCTTCAAACAGAAGTTTGAGCCATATAAAGCATGTCTGTAAAACCCGCCCGATTCCTTTTGATCCTGTCCTGGGTGCTCGCGCCCTGACGCGGTGAACACGCACACCCTGCCCCTCAAAGGGGGGCTGTGATTTCGGTCCTGTCGTAACAACGGAGACATGCCATCCATCCTGGAGAAAGGCATTTGCCAGATCTTCCAGAAGACGGCCGGTTGCACCGTGATCAGGCGGATAGACCCGGTTTATAAACAAAATTGACGGTTTGGCTTTGATTATATCATCCATGTTTTGTCAAGTTACTTGCACATGTCGTCGTCACGTTTTTTTATATCAGGCTTATAATTAATCCGAGGATCATATCGCTGTTTATAAATCGATATCAACAGCAGGATCAAACCAAAATCCAGAGACTTGTGATTGGCATAAAACAAAACGTTGATAATAAGCGGAAAAAAAAGGGCGCACCATATCGCCGGATGCTCAAATATCAAGCGGCTTTTGAAAAGATAGCCGGAGAGGCTGACACAGTACCCAAGCGTTAAAATCACACCCGGTATACCCATCTTGAGCCACATGGCGGAAAACAGATTATGGGTATAGGTTACCTCCTGATACCCCGCGGCGGGAGACAAAAAAGAGGCGCCCCACCCACGCCCGAAGAAATGGCCACCCCAATACCCGCCAAGATTTTCTGTAACCGCCAAAAGCTCCGCTATACGACTGTTAAAGCCGACATCCACCGTTTTCTGAACAATCTGTTGCGCCAGAATTAGGATCTGAGGAAATAGAATTATTGCCAGTGCTATACTGCCCGCAATCAGAAACGATCCCTTGCCAGGTTTTTTTATGCTCACAATACATAAAGTCACCAGAAATGAGAGCGCGATCCCGACAAGACTCGCCCTCTGCAAAGCGAGCATGGCAGACAAAACCGCGATCCCCGCCAGACCTGCGCACAAAACTGTTTTAAGCAGGGAAACAAGGCCCGCTCCAAAACTTTTGAGGGCCATGCTTATAAGGATTATGCCGCTGAACAGAACAGTGGGTGCATTGGCAAGCATGATGTGCACCGGATGCTCATCCACAAGGGATGAGGCAAAAGCCAGTGTTGGATCCGCCTTATAAACGCTGTATATGAAGCGGAGGGCGAAAAAGATCCCTGTTACCGTCAGGATGGCAACGATCATGTTTTCCGAGCCCTCAATCTTTCGAAAATGTTTTACGAAAAGCATAGGCAGAAGCAGAAAAGCAAAGCCGATAAGATCACGCAAAATTGCAGTTTCCCCATGGCCGTAAAGATTTCCCTGAATCAAGGGAACGGTGAGGCCGTAAACCAGAAGAAGAAGGCCAAAACCCTTCCAGCGTTCAATTTTTTCAGAAACGGAGAAAAACGTTACATTGCCGAATCCGTGCCCGATCAAAACCAGTAAACCCAAACAAAAGGCAATGGCAAGTTCAGGATAATATATCCTTGCGGGTGTGGGCGCACCGGCAAGGCCATATATAAAACAGGCGGCCGTAAGCAAAAGAAAGGATAAACGGGTATTTTTAAAGGCTGCCGTCACACTCATCGGAACAAGACATCCGCCATCATATTGATGGCAACAATAACCATAAATCCGGCAAATATGCGCCGAAGCATGTCAAGAGAGACGGCATGCGCCGCACGTGCGCCGAAAGGTGCGGCCAGAATGGTTAAAGGCACGATAACCAGCCAGGACAACAGACTGACATATCCGAATGTCAATGGCGGCAGGCCGTCCGCCATGGGATCGTTAACCCCGGTTACAAGCCCCAGAATCAAAAAGCCTGCAGCTCCCGGTACGGAAATCAGCAAGCCCAAAGCGGACGCAGTTCCAACCGCCTCCGTCATTTTAACGTTACTGAGCCTCATATAAGGAACACTCATAGTTGCCCCGCCAACGCCGATTAAAACGGAAAGCGTCCCAATTCCGATGCCTGTCAAACCGGAAACGACCCTTCCGGGAACATCATTCCAGATTTTGTATTTCGAGGGATCGGAAATCATCAGAAGAGAGAGCAATGCAATAGCCACTGCAAATATAAGCTTGATCTGGGCGCCTTCAATAAATCCGGCTGTTACCGTGCCGGCCCCAGCACCAAGTATAATCCCCGGGCCAATCCGCGCCAGAATATCAGGTCTTACCGACCCCCGTTTCCAGTGTGCACGGACCGAGCTTAATCCTGTCGGCACAATAACTGCCAGAGATGTACCAACCGCAATGTGCATAAGGTATTCCGACTCATAACCGGCCAGTGTAAAAATGTAATAAAGCCCCGGAACCAGAACGATTCCTCCGCCTATCCCCAGAAGGCCGGCAAGAAAGCCGGAAAGAAGTCCCATTGCGATTATTGAGGGCAAAAAGATAATGTCGAACATTTTTGAATTTTTGTGTTGTTGTTTAAAACACTTATCTACATTTCGGATATAAAGACAATACAGAATACACGGCAGGGGATACAAGACGGGAAAGATACTTTATGAAAAACTTTGACGGATTTGTCGGTGTTGACTGGTCGGGGGCTAAAAATCCGGTCCGAACCTTAAATATTGCAGTTGCCATTTGTGATAGGGAAAACCCGTCTCCAAAGCTTGTAAAAAACGCAGACACGGCATGGAGCCGGGAAGCCGTCTTACAATGGCTGGTTGAGCAGGCGGTTAAAAACAAACGTCTTCTGGTCGGAATAGACTGTAATTTCGGCTATGCCCGGTCCGTCGGGCAAAAACAATTTGGACGAAACTATACCTATCGTGATCTCTGGCGGGCGGTTGAAAACGCCAATCTACAGAATAATAATTTCTTCGCCGGCGGATTTTGGGAAAATCCGCGCTATTCCTCCGCCTTCTGGACCACAGGAAAGATGCCCAAAGGCTTTACCATGCCAAAAAGGGAAACCGAGCACGCCTGCCACAAAACCGGATACGGTACGCCTGAAAGCCCGTTCAAACTTATTGGGGCAAAACAGGTTGGAAAAGGCGGACTGGCTGGAATGCGGATGCTCATGCATTTAAAGGCAATTCTTGGCAATGACCTTGCCATATGGCCGTTTGAAAATGATACGGACGGCGCAACCCTTGTGATTACGGAGATTTATCCGCGTTTTTTCATCCGCAAGGCAGGCTACGGTACAAAGAAAATAACGGATAATAAAGATGTATATAGTATTCTTTCCCACTTTGGTGCGGATATTGACAATCTGGGGGCCGAAGTTTCCGATCACGAGGCTGATGCGGTCATCGCGGCCGCCGGTTTGTACGATGTCTGCGGCTCACGTCCATACGTTCCGGAGAATTTTTCAAATCCCGAAAACATGAGCCCGGAAGCCGCACTTCAGGAAGGCTGGATTTTCGGTGTCCCTTAAAAAAGAGAAGACGGTAATCATGCCGCCAAAGCCATAAATCCGGGCAAAGCCTTTTCCCGGATAACCGGATTTTCATTATTATTTACATATTTTGGGAAAAAGTCGAATAAAATATTTCCTATGACAATCTCTAATAACTGCGTCTTACTCTTGTATTTTTGATCGCGATCGTTGAATTCACTTAGCCTTGACTTAATATTATCTTTTACAACTTCTGAGTTTAAACAACACTCCAGGGCTCTCAAAAGACCATCATCATCAAATTCAGTAAAAGGCTTTTTTGATTTAAGATCCCCAAAAACAGAAACAATATTTTGATAGCTTGCTAAACTCAATTGTGAAAGATCCCAATCCTCTAATTCTGTCTGTGATAATGCGCGATCCAGCAATGTTTTTAGTTTCCTGCTCAGGTATTCGTGACGTTTGTAAAAACCTATATTTGTAAAAATAGAGTTAAATTTACCTTTTAATGTTTCTATTTTATGTTCATCAGTATCATTTAAAGGATATGAAACGTTCAAAAATTCCATGTTTTTACGGATCTCGTTTCTAACATAATCAGATGCATTAGTCTTGCCGACTTCGTGAAGAAACTTGAAACTTTCAAAATAACCACGCATGGCTTTTTCGAAAACAGATTTTAATCTGTCACGAAGACCGTATGTTTCTGAAAATTCCACAAAGTTTTTGTATGTATTGGTACTTAATGGGTCGAGAAATTCATCTAATAACGCTTCGAACTCTCCACGTGGATCCAATAAACCTTTATGCCCTTCCTCTTTAAAAAAACTACGCAGACGCAAAACGTAACTCACCAGACTGGCAAGTCGTTTACCACTATCGGGACCATAGCCCGCCAGCAGTATTTCCGCGGCCCGCTCTTCAGAGACCGGTTCCAGATCCTCCGGCGAAATGATAATTGACCCTGACCCGGCTTTTGTTTTGTCAATTATGCTGGCTGCTATATTAAAGCCAAAGCCTTCAATACAGGTCATTGTTTGATTTATTTTGTCGATTTTTTCCTTTCTATTTTCAAGAAGATCGGCGGCATGTTTTTTAAGGACAGGAAGTACGTCTTTCTCGAACAGTGCAGAAAGATGCGGCATATCCTGTTCAAGATATTTGAAAATAGTGGCATGATTGCCATTATGTATATTGTATAAAATCAGATAATTCGCTATGAATACTGCAAATGCCTCCTCTTCATGTTCATGCTCATTGTAGTATTGTTTTCTAATTTTACCGCCGTCTTGAGATATTTCCATGTAAGTGGCATATAAGTGCTCATGTAACATCATGTAGCCGGCAGGGCGCGATTCGTTTCGCAATTGCCGGCCAGGGGAGCGTTCTAAATCTTTTTGAACCGCCAACCTCCATTCGGTATTATCTGAATATACTTCCCGCTTTTCCAAAATTCCAAGCAACCTTGAAATATTATGTCCAATCTCATGCGCTAAAATTGATAGATCTTTATCTTCTATCGGGATTTTGAACCATATTTCTCTGCTATCGCAGACATGAAATCCAGAAGCCTTTACTTCAAGTTCTTCTTGAATCCTCTCTAAATTCGCAATGTAGTTTGAATCCCAATATTCAATACGCAGAATTTTAAGCCAGTCAGGAAATTTATCGAAATTATCCATAATCCGCTGCCCAACAGAATGAGGGTCGTATGATGGATAAATCTCAACGCCCATGCATTTAAATCTTGCCATCAGATAGGCACGAATCCCATATTCGGAGTAAGGGGAAGCGGGATCGGCGACTTCCTTATAATCTCCAGATACTTTATCTGCAGATACTTTTCTGCGCGGCCATTTTATTCGATGTCTTCTTACCATAACAGTAAGGTTTACAATCAGAAATCGTAAAAATCAACCATTATGTAAACTATTTGCTTTTCACGGCCATTTTGCTTCCGGCGGCATGGACATAAGGATCGCGTCCGTGTTGCCGCCGGTCTGGATCCCGAACCGCGTTCCACGGTCGTAAAGCAGGTTAAATTCAACATAGCGGCCCCGCCGGAAAAGCTGATGCTCACGCTCGGCCGCCGTCCAGGGCCTGTGCATATTCCTGCGTACAATTGGTGGATAAGCTGTGAGAAACGTCTCCCCGACATCTTTGGTGAAAACAAAGTCCCGTTCAGTATCACCGCTGTCCAGATAGTCGTAGAATATCCCTCCAAGGCCCCTGGGTTCCTTCCTGTGCGGCAGGTAAAAATAGTCGTCGCACCATTTTTTGAATTTTGGGTAACAGCCTGGATCGTATCTGTCGCAACACTCTTTGAAAGCGGCATGAAAGTCTGCGCCGTCCTGTTTATGATTGTCAAACACCATCGGTGTCAGGTCCGCTCCGCCGCCAAACCAGGCTTTGGACGTTTCAATACGGCGCGTGTTCATATGAACGGCGGGTACGTGCGGGGAGTGCATATGCGCCACAATGGAAATTCCCGCCGCGCGAAACGCGCCTCCCGAGTCCTCTCCACCCCGGATTTCCGAGCGGAACTTTTCCGAAAACATCCCGTATACATTGGACACATTGACGCCAACTTTTTCAAAGACCCGCCCCTTCATTACGGCCATCCTACCGCCCCCTTTCAGTCCGCTTTCCGGATCGTCGTCACGCGACCATTGCGTCTTTTCAAACCGTCCCGGTTTTTTGCCGATATGCGGCCCCCCGGCCAATTCGTCTTCCAGTGCCTCGAATTCCGCACAGATTTTGTCCTGCAATTCGGAAAACCAATCTGCGGCGCGGTCCTGCATGTTCGTATCCCCGGTGATATCCTGCGCGTTCTTACTCATACCAGTCAACTCTTTCCAGTCCGATTAACTTTATGGCTTTGCAAGCTGACGCAAAGCCTCTCCCAAAATCATGGCTGACGCATTTACAACGTTGAGGGAGCGCGCCGTCTTCTGCATAGGAATGCGGATCTGCGCATCAGCCTCCCTGTAGACGTCATCCGGTACACCTGCACTTTCACGCCCGGCCAGAAGTCTGTCGCCAGGCCGGAATTCAAATGCGGTATACGGCAACTCGGCTTTCGTCGTCATAAGTACGACCCGCCCCGCCTTATCCTGTGTCTCCGTTTTAAAATGCCGCCAATCCACATGTCTGTGTATATGTGCAATATCGGTATAGTCCATACCCGATTGACGAATTTTTTTCATATCCCAGGGAAAACCGCAAGGCTCAATAATGTTAAGAGGCAGCCCAAGACAGGCAGTCAGGCGCATGGCCGCACCAACATTCTGGGGTATATCGGGCTCGAATAGTGCCAGCGATAGTGCGGAAGCGGAAGTCGCGGACGTTAAAGTCACGGCAGTTCAGGCGACAATTTAGCGCATAGGCCCATATTCATGAATTTACACTCTATGTTGTTAAATATATTGTAATATCAGGTTATAATCGGTATTGAAAAAATAAGGCAAGCTCAAAACAATATTCTCATATGACCGACAGCACTCAAAATACCAAAGATAACGACACTGATCCTGAAAACGAAAACCGCAGAGATTTCCTGTATCTGACGGCGTCCGCAGTCGGTGCCATCGGCGCTGCGGCGGCAATCTGGCCTTTCATTGATTCCATGAACCCGGCCGCCGACACACTGGCCCTTGCAACAACGGAAGTGGATATCAGTTCGCTTCAGCCCGGTCAGGCAATCACGGTTCAATGGCGCGGCCAGCCTGTTTTTATCCGGCACCGGACCAAAGAAGAAGTAGAGATGGCGCGAAACGTCGAGATACCGAAACTAAGGGATAAGCAGACCGATGCAGAACGGGTGAAGGAAGAGCGGCCGGAATGGCTTGTTGTAATCGGCGTCTGCACCCATCTTGGCTGCGTGCCGCTTGGTCAGAAGGACGCCGACATAAAAGGGGATTACGGTGGCTGGTTCTGTCCCTGCCACGGTTCGCACTATGATACTTCGGGACGTATTCGCAAAGGTCCGGCTCCAACAAATCTGGCCGTACCGGAATATACCTTCGTTGACGACACCAGGATAAAAATCGGATAACGGGAGGACATAAAGTAATGGGATCAGGAAACAGAGTGCAGTTTGATAACAAGGTCGTTGACTGGATCGACGAGCGTCTTCCCATATTTACACTTATGAGCAAGGAATACGGCTCCTTCCCCGTGCCCAAGAATTTCAACTATTTCTGGAATTTCGGGGCGATAGCCATGTTCATGCTTGTAACCATGATCATTACAGGCATTTTGCTTGCCATGCATTATGTACCCCATGAAGATTACGCTTTTGACAGCGTTGAATATATAATGCGGGATGTTAACAACGGCTGGGCTCTGCGCTATCTGCACATGAACGGGGCCAGCTTTTTCTTTATTGCCGTGTATATCCATATTTTCCGCGGGCTTTATTACGGATCGTTTAAAAAGCCGCGCGAATTATTATGGATATTGGGTGTTACCATTCTTTTCCTGATGATGGCAACGGCCTTTATGGGATACACCCTTCCCTGGAGCCAGATGTCAGGCTGGGGGGCAAAAGTGATAACCGGTTTCGTAACCGCCATTCCCTTTGTCGGTGATACAATTCACACCTGGATTCTGGGCGGCTTTACGGTTGATAACCCGACACTGAAAAAGTTTTTTGCCCTGCACTACGTTCTGCCGTTCGTCATTGTCGGTGTCGTCTTCCTGCATGTATGGGCCCTGCATGTAAGCGGTTCCAACAATCCCACAGGACTGGATGTCAAAGGGCCGCAGGACACAATACCTTTTCATCCCTATTATACGATGAAGGATCTGTTCGGCCTGTCCGTCTTTCTGGTTCTGTATTTCGGCGTTACTTTTTTCGCGCCCACGATGCTTACGCATGCCGATCATTTTGTTGAGTTCCAGCCCCTTGTCACGCCGCCGCATATTGTTCCCGAATGGTACTTTCTGCCGTTTTATGCCATTTTAAGGGCCATCACATTCGATATTGGAATTCCGTTTACGGATGTCGTTCTGATATCGGCAAAACTTGGCGGTGTCATTGCCCTTGTTGCCTCTGTCGCGATTCTGGCCTTTATGCCATGGCTTGATACGCATCCGGTACGCAGTGCCCGCTACCGCCCGTATTACAGAATGGCAATCTTTGCCTTGCTTGCCTCGATCCTCGCACTTGGTTACGTTGGCGCCAAACCGGTTGAACAGCCATGGGTGTTAATCGGACAGATCGCCACATTCTATTATTTTGCTTTTTTCCTGATTATCGTGCCGTTGCTCAGCCGTTATGAAAAAGCACTACCCATGCCTGCCAGCATTCATGACGCCGTACTTGAAGAAAAGAAAAAGAAACAGGGCGGAAAGGCAGAAAAGATAGCCGGAAATCCTGCACCGGAGGCTGCGGAATGAAACCATTCAGGAGTTCAGTCATGGCCGGTGAGGGTATATTGTCCCCTGTCCTCTGCCTTATATGCCTCATATCTATTCTGGCTTTTTACCCTCCTGCTGCCCATGCGGCGGGCGAGGCCAAAACCCCGCCTGAACAGGACTGGTCATATGAAGGACCTTTCGGGACTTACGACCGTGCCGCACTTCAGAGAGGTTTTCAGGTATATAAACAGGTTTGCGCCTCGTGCCATGCGATGGAGCATCTGCACTACCGCAATCTTGCCGAAATAGGGTACAGCGATGAGGAAGTAAAAGCCATTGCAAGCCAGTACCTGATTACGGACGGCCCGGATGAAACCGGTGAAATGTACGAACGGCCGGGCCGGCCTTCCGATCAGTTCAAATCCCCGTTTGCCAACAGACAGCAGGCCATGGCCGTGAACAACGGAGCCTACCCGCCCGATCAGTCGCTGATTGTCAAGGCCCGGCCCGGCGGTGCGGATTACATTTATGCGCTTCTGACAGGGTACACTGATCCGCCTTCGGATATCGAACTGCGCGACGGGCTTTATTACAATCCGTATTACCCCGGCTACAAAATTGCCATGGCCCCGCCTTTGATTGAAGGTCTGGTTGAATATCAGGACGGAACGGAAGCCACCCCCGAACAGATGGCAAAGGATGTTACCACTTTCCTCGCCTGGTCTTCTGCCCCGTATATGGAAGACCGAAAAAAAGCGGGCATACAAATCATTTTATTTCTTTTCGTCTTTGGCGGGCTCATGTACGTTGTTAAGAAGAAAATGTGGAAACAGATTTACTGACTTACTGACATATTGACTACGCATCCCGAACTCCCGTCAAACAAAAGACAAGCAAGGACTTATTTTGGCAAAAAAGAAAAAACCGGCAAAACAAACGGAAGAATTTAAAGATGGAGAGGCGGACCGCCTGGCGCTCCAGACAAATTTTTACCAGCTTTTCGCATATATCTTCGCGGCCGCAGGTATCATTGTTTTTACCATTCTGTACTATAATTATTTTGAAGGACAACTTATCGAATCCTTGAAAAATCCCAAAACACCGGTAATTCTCCTGGTACCCTTTCTGCCCGCCGCTATCCTCGCCATTATCGCAGAACGCATGCGGCAAAAGGCGAAGCGCGCCAGAGCCTATGAAAATCAGAACAAACAGCAGTAATTCCTTACCTTAACGCCTTGACACGCGCCGCGGGTGAGATTTCGCCTTTTCCAGCGGTTCGTCCGGCCCGCCGTGCTTGACCGGGCGCGGGGCGAAACGGCCCATTGACAGCATGCGGTCATACATGACAAGCGCGCCGGCCACGCCAACATTGACACAGAATTTGAGCGGAATTTTGAGAATATGGCTGCACCGGTCCAGCGCGGCATCGGACAGGCTGCCCATCTCCGGCCCGAAAATATAGGCTGCCTGTGCCGGATGCCGGAAACTGGGCAGTTCAATAGCATCCTCGATAAACTCAACACCCACAAGGACGCAGCCTTTCGGCAGGACAAGCCTGTCAATGGTCTCATACGGATAAAACGGAACATGGATTTCGGAGCGGGCCGTATCGCTTTGATGAACATCCTGCATTCTGAGCTCGGATCCCACCGTAAAGAAAAATTCCGCGCCGAATGCGTGGGCGGACCGCATAAGATTACCCAGGTTGTGCGCCTTGCTGATCCCTTCAACCCCAATACCGAAATACCCGCGCATCATTGCCTGCCGTTTTCCTTTTACATCTTACACGGGCTACTGACTTACCCAGATGATTTTTGCCATCCACTCGATCTCGTCCTCACGCAGGGTATAATCATCCATTTCCGGGTTCAGTGCATAAAACACATATCTGTCCTCGTCCCGTCTGGACAGTTCCTGGACAATCATTGCACCCCCTTTTGTCACAATAACTGCACGGTCGCCGCGATGAATATGATCGGCCCACCGGGGCGTGCGCCAGACGATTAATATATCGTTCTCCCTGTATAACGGTTCCATAAAATCGCCTTTGACCTTCAAGGCAAAGACATTCCCGAATTCATTTTTGTCAAGATCCGGAAATTCCAGACTGGACCAGTGCTCATCGCTGTCGTTTTTCATGAACAGGGAAGAGGCAGAAATATCCCGCCCGAATTCGGTCACCGGAATTTTTGCAGGAACACCACCCTGCCGCGCATTCATATACTCCAGGAATTCCACCATGGACGTTCCGGTCACGGCCAGAATTTTGGAAATGCTTTCTGTGGACGGCCAGCGCAGCTTGCCTTCCGGTCCATGACGCTTGCTTTTGTTAAACGTTGTGGGATCAAGCCCGGCTTTTCTGGCAAGGCCGGATGTCGAATATCCCCGGGCCCTGGCCAGTCCGTCAATGGCGTTCCAGATTTCATCATGCCTGAACATAGGAATAGTCTCCCATGCATTACCATGAAAATAAATAGGATTATTTTCTTAATTTTTTTCTTGACGGGGTCCGAAATTTGCGGCATGAATAAGAACATAAAGTGAACATGTGTTCATGGCAATAAAAAAACATCACGCCACACCGAAAAGGAAAAAAGCCCATGCCCCGCACACACACTCACGTTCCGAAAACCCGGGCCGAAATTGAGCCCGAACCTTTTGAAACTGCCGAAGATGCCTGGTTCTGGTTTATTCAGGCTTATACCGCCCGGCATGACGGGGCCAAAATCACTGCCGATGCGGGCGCCATTGCCCGCCCGTGCGAACCTGTTGATATTCTTGTCATACTTGAAAAACTTTACCGGAACCGTCGCCTGTTAAGAGATCATGTGCTTGTTCTCCGTCATTACGGAAAACGGCAGATCCCGCCCGATCCCTCACGCCTTAAGGAAGTGCGGGCGCACACTCTCTGGAAAGAAGCCCTGCGCATTTTAGAGGATGTTTTTATCCGCAAGGCCATTATCCATGCAAGGTGTACCGTTCCCGGTATTCGCAGCGTGCCTTTTGAAAATGGAGAGCACGCATGACGAAACCGGCGCCCCAAACCATCATTCATCCCTCACTAGCGTGGGTCGTTTTTTCAGGCCATACCGATTACGCCTGGCTGAAAATTCTGAAACCCGGGTTCCGGCACTGCTACATTGTCTTGAAAGACAACCGGCAATGGATGACCATTGACCCTCTGTTTCCATACACGGAAGTGGTCAATCATGAAATCCCGCTTTCCTTCGATCTGCCGCAATGGCTTCGGGGGCGGGGTTATACTGTCGTGCCCGCCAGATTGAACAGAGACAGCGTCAAGCCCGCCCCTTTGATGCTTTTCACATGCGTTGAGGCCGTGAAGCGTATTCTGGGCATTCACGCGCGGCATGTCCTTACACCCTGGCAGCTTTACAAATACCTTCACCATACCCCGCTTGCCCGGACCATACAGTCACCGACCACACTTTCATCAACACCAGATAAAGGAGAAACGCTATGGGAAGTTTGATATCCCGGCCTAAAATTCCGGCCCCGCCGAAAATTGTTATCCGCGAATCTGCGGGACAAAAAGTGACATCCCAAACTCAAATGCAGCAAAGCTCCGCAGATATCACCGAAAATACTGAACAGAACAAAACGGGCGAAAACAAAACGGGCGAAAACAAAACGGATGAGAACAAGACAGATCAGGACCAGTCCGCAGCCCGGGCGGAAAACCTTCTGCGCCGTAACAGAGGCCGTACCGGAACTGTTCTGACAGGATTTACCGGTCTTCTTGCACCGGAAAATGCCGAACCCAGACGCAAAACCCTTTTGGGAGAGTAAATCATGACAGGCCTGAACACATCTTTCGATCACAGCGGCAAGGTTGCCTTTTTTAATACGCAAGAAGAGGAAATGCTGCACGACCTTATCCTGCCGCGCCTTCTCAAGCGCTTTGAAAAAGCGCGGGAACGCCATCAAAACTGGCAGAACCACTGGCAGGAAGCCTATGATTACACCATGCCCTGCCGCGGCGAGTTCCACGGCGGCACAATGCCGGGCGCACGGAAAGGAGACAAGATTTATGACGCCACCGCAATGGACGCGGTGGAGCAGCTGGCCGCAAGTCTGCTCGGCAACCTGACCCCGCCCTGGTCGCAATGGTTCGGCCTAAAACCCGGGCCGGATTTAAGCGCAGAGCAAAAAGAAGCGTTGTCACCCGTTCTTGAAAATGCGGCCAGAACAATACAATCCCATTTCGACCGCTCGAATTTTGCCGTTGAAATTCATCAGTGTTTTCTGGATCTTGTTATCGGAGGGACAGCCTGCCTTTATTTTGAGGAAAATGATCCCGGGCATATATCGGCTTTCCGCTTTACCTCAATCCCTCTCCGGCAAATCGTGCTTGAGGAGGGAGTGACAGGGCTTCTGGACGGGTCTTTCCGCCTGTCGGAGTTAAGCCTTGCCCATCTGCGGGAACGGTTTCCGGATGCGGTTCTGCCTCACGGCATCACCGGACATAACAGGAACGCAAACGATTTACAGGTCTCCGTAATCGAGGCCCTTGTGCCGTCGGAAATCAGTCATGATTATTACGCCTTTATCACCGGGGACGACAGCGGGCAAAGCTTTTCCGCGCCGCATCTGATACATTATGAAAGGCTTGATGTTTCGCCGTTTATCAATTTCCGCTGGGTCAAATCGCCGGGCGAAATATACGGGCGTTCCCCGGTTATGAAGGCATTGCCGGATATAAAAACTGCCAACAAGGTTGTCGAACTTATCCTGAAAAATGCATCGATCGCGGTCACCGGCATATGGCAGGCCGATGATGACGGCGTCCTGAACCCCTCCACAATCGAGCTGACACCCGGATCAATTATACCGAAAGCCATTGGATCAAGAGGGTTACAGCCGCTTGACATGCCCGGCAAGTTCGATATTTCCCAGATTGTTCTGGACGATCTGCGCTCACGCATTCGCCACTCCATGCTTGTTGACCGCCTGACCCAGATCGACGGGCGATCAATGACGGCAACGGAAGTTCTGGAGCGGTCGGCTGAAATGGCCCTCCTGCTTGGCGCCACTTACGGACGACTGCAGACCGAGCTTTTGATACCCCTTGTTGAAAAAGCCTTTTCCATTTTGAAACGCCGCGGCGAAATTCCGGACATATCGCTGGACGGGCGAACGGTACAGATTGATTTCCGGTCCCCTCTCGCCAGGGCGCAGGGACAAAAGGATATCCAGAATACGCTGACCTGGATCAATACGGTTCTTTCCATTGGCGGAGAGGCGATTGAGGCAGTCGATATGCGCCGGGCGGCCACCTATCTCGGCCAGGCCCTGGGGGTACCCAGCAATCTGATCCGGGAAGAGCTGCCCGTACAGGGCACGGCACCTCACGATCCATCCACTCAAAACACGGAGACTTCATCCAATGTTTAATTTTCTTTCCAAATCACATAAACCCGATCCCGATCCGTATCGCCAACGCATGGCTTACTGCCCCCCGCCAATGCCTTCAGAAATGACCCGGGACGTTCATAAAACCTTTGCCCGTCTTTTTGCAACCGAGGATGGCCGGAAAGTTCTGGCCTGGCTTCAACTCACCACCTTTCAAAAGGCTCTCGGGCCGGATGCGCCGGACTGCGCCTTTCATTACATGGAAGGCCAGAGGGCACTGGTTGCAAATATCCTGCGGCTTATCGAACGGGGCCGGCAGATCCGTTAAACCATGAACCATAACCATAAACCATGTATCAAAGTTTCCATCACACCACATTCACTTAACCATCACTTAAAGGAGAAAGACCATGACCGACAATCTGCTTGAACACACAACCGAAGCCGACGCACCCGCGAAAGCGGAAGTCGCGAAAGCGGAAGTTGAGAATACAGTTTCCGAAAAACCCGCCACTCTGCCTGATAAATTCTGGGATGCGGCAAAAGGGACCATACGGCTTCAGGAGCTTATTCAATCCTATCTCGAACTTGAAAAGCGTCTTTCCAAATCCGTACCGGTACCGGAAACTGAAGAAGACAAATTTCGCATCTGTCGCATGATGGGCATGCCTGACACGCCTGAGGACTATCAGTTCACCATGGCGCACGGCCTTTTTGAACCCGATGAGGAAATCAACCGTAAAATGCACGCAATGGGATTTACAAAGGATCAGGCCCAGCTTGTTTATGACATGGCGGCGGAGAAACTGGTTCCCATGATCCTGGAAATGGCAGGCGAGTTTGAAGCCGACCGCGAAGTCGAGCGGCTTGTCCAGAAATTCGGCGGCCCGGAAAAATGGCAGGAGGTCTCCCGCCAGCTTCTGGCCTTTGGCCGGAAAAATCTTCCTCCCGATGTTCTGAACGGGCTGTCTGGATCCTACGAAGGGATTATGGCACTGTACCGTATGATGCAGGGGACGCAGTCCGCCTTTGCCACAAAAGACGATGCAGGCACCGCGGCCCTGACCGAGGAAGAGCTTTTCACAATGATGCAGGACCCGCGTTACTGGCAAAAGAAAGATCCGGGCTTTGTCAATAAAATCACCAGAGGCTTTCAGCAGCTTTACGGACAAAACGGTTAAGCCCGACAGAGAAAACCCTTCCGCCCTTACCTTACAAGCGTTTTTCCTGCGAATGCAGGAAACTCCGCACTTTTTTATTGCCAAAACCCGGACAAGCGTTTATGCATTAATATTATGCAGATAATTTATCATAATTTCTTATGCGAAGACGCTGAAGGGTGTTTCTGTCCCACGTTCATGGCGGCGGCCTGGCCGCGCAATATCTGATTTCCCCCACACATTATTTCAAAAAATTTAAGATTTTATAAAAAGACAGGCGGTACAATGTATATACCATATGAAGAATTAGGTGTTCAGAACAGCAGCGGTAACAAAATCGTGAAAAAACAAAATGTAAAATGCCCGGTCCGCTCCACAATACATGATCTCCCCTCCAACCCCGGCAATGCCCTTATGCGTTATGCCCGGGAAAAAGGAAATGTGACCACCCTCGCCCAGGGCCAGGGCGACCGTCCCACACCGGATTTTATTACGGATGCGGCAATGCAGGCCGCAAAAGAAGGCAAAACTAATTATACGCCCGTGCTGGGCATTCCCGAACTGCGCCGGGAAACAAGCGATTATTACAAACGCATATACGGGCTTGATGTCCCGGAAAGCCGCATATTTGTTACAGGATCGGGAACCAGTGCAATGCATTACGCCCTAACGGCCGTTCTGGATAAGGGAGATCACGTTGTTGCCGTCACACCGATCTGGAAAAATCTTCTCGGTGCCGTGCGGCTGGCGCAGGCAAACACAACGGAAGTTCCCATGACTGAATACGAAGGAGAATGGTCTCTTGATCTTGACCGCCTTTTTGCAGCCTGCCGCCCGGAAACGCGGGTTCTTCTGATTAATTCACCCTCAAACCCCACCGGGTGGGTCATGGATATTCAGGATATGCAGGCAATCCTTGACTTTGCCCGTGCAAGGAATTTGTGGATTATATCGGATGAAGTTTACGGCCGCATAACCTATGACGGCAAACCCGCGCCCAGTTTTCTGAATATTGCCGCCCCTGACGACCGCCTGTTTGTTGTGAACAGCTTTTCCAAATCCTGGGCCATGACCGGATGGCGTCTGGGATGGCTGGTCGGACCCGAAAGCTCGGAAGACTCTATTTACGATATTGCGTTGTATAACCAGATGTGCCCTGTCAGTTTCAACCAGTTTGGAGGCATCGCCGCATTGAGGCATGGCGAGGAATTTATTGCGGATCAACTTTCCGAATGGCGAATTAACCGCACGCTTCTTGATCAGTTTTTCAAGTCAACGCCTGGTATTGAAGGATGCATACCCATGTCCGGGTTTTACGGTTTCTTTAAAGTGGAGGGTGAGCCTAACTGCTTTGAGCTTTGCTTCCGCCTGATAGAGAATGCAAAGCTGTGTCTTGCGCCCGGCTGCGCCTTCGGCGATGCTGCGGCGGGATATGTGCGCCTGTGTTTCGCCGTATCCCGGCCAAAACTGGAAAACGCCCTGGATGCCTTGCAGACAGAGTTAGGCAAAAGCGCAAAGCTGAACTAGTACAGATTCACGCAATCAAAAATCGCAAAACGATTCTTTTTGATCGCGATTTGCTCTACAGCCACACCACTTCTTTTTTTTGCAACAAGGGCGCTTGAGGAACGTTTTCCACAGGCAAAACTTTCCTTAAACGCTCTGCAAACTTTACCTCCCTTCCCTTCCCCCCCATCCGGAATCAACCCAAACCATTGTTTTTATTCAAGAATAATCTGGCACGTCTCCTGCACATATGTTTATGGACAAATGTATAGAATTTTGGAAAGAACCGGATAGACATGGAAAACGCATTATTCATAGGATTATCAAAACAGGTTGCCTTACGCAGCAATATGGATGTGATTGCCAACAATGTGGCAAACGGGAATACCGTCGGCTATCGAGGTCAGAATCTGATGTTCAGGGAGTTTCTTGAAAAACCGACAGGTCATGATCGTGATTACTCCTACGTCGTTGATTTTGGACAGTACGACAATACCGACCCGGGGCCGCTTCAGAAAACATCGAATCCGCTTGATGTCGCACTAGTCGGGCCTGGCTTTATGGGTATCCAGTCCGGTGATCAGACCGTTTACACGCGTGCAGGCAATTTTGTCATCTCGCCGAATGGGCAGTTGACAACCCCGGCCGGCGATCCCGTGATGTCTGCAGACGGAGGGGCGATTACGATCCCGGAGGACGCAGGCGCAATCCGAATAACTGAAAACGGAACCATAGCATCAGACGAAGGCGAAATCGGACAGCTGATGATCGTTGAATTTGAAAACCCGCAATCTCTTACGCCTTTTGGAAAAGTGGCCTATACAACGCAGGAAGATCCACTGCCGGCCACGGATACAGTTGTCCGCCAGGGTTTTCTGGAAGGTTCAAATGTAAACATGATTTCCGAGATGACAAAGATGATCGCGGGCCTTAGACAGTATCAAGGCGTATCTTCTTTGGTGAATGATGAGGATGAAAGGCAAAGAACGGCCATCAGGCGACTCCTTAGCGAGCAGTAATGAGCGATAAACAATGCAAACTATGAGAAAAAGGGTGATATAAAATGTTACTGTCATTAAGCATCGGCGCAACGGGCATGCAGGCACAACAAATGAATGTTGATGTCATTTCCAACAACATCGCCAACATGACCACGACAGGCTATAAACGACAGAGCGCACAGTTCCATGACCTGCTGTACCAGAACAGAACACGCCCGGGAACTGTTGCCTCCGAAAACGGTAACGTTGTACCGACAGGAGTCCAGGTCGGGCTTGGCGTAAGGCCAATTGCCATTAACCGTCTGCATGAACAGGGCGCATTGCAGATCACAGATAACCCGCTTGATCTTGCATTAAACGGCAACGGATATTTCCAGATCCAAAAGCCGGACGGCGAAATTGCATACACCAGGGACGGAACGTTCCAGGTTAATGAAAACGGCGAGCTGGTTACGGCACGGGGAAACCCCATTGAGCCAGGCATAAACATTCCCCAGGAAGCCGTGGATATTGAAATTAACAGAAATGGCGGCGTATTTGTGAAAATACAGGGCGAGCCCGTGCTGCAGAATGTTGGAACCATACAAACAGTTACATTTATAAATCCGGCAGGTCTTGAAGCCATTGGAAACAATCTTTTCGTTGAAACAGAAGCGTCCGGGACACCCATAGTCGGAACGCCGGGCCAGGATAATTTCGGCGAAATTGAACAAGGCGCACTTGAGGCGTCAAATGTCGAGGTGGTTGACGAAATCACGAAACTGATCACCGCCCAGCGGGCATATGAGATGAATTCGAACATTATCAGCACCTCGGATGAGATGATGCGTGAAGCTGGCCAGCTCCGGTAGGATCTGACCAAAAACCGGGAAGGGAAACATGATTAATGCTTTAAAACATTTCTGGAACAGACACGATGTCAGTATGAAGCTTATGCTTTTCAGCATCGTTCTGTTTCTTGCACTGACTTTCATTCTGCTGAACATCCGGCAGGCTTTCGCCGTATCTTCTGTCAGGGATATCACTGTTATTGAAAGAAACACCGTTCATCTTGGTGATATTTTTGACGATATTGAAGGCAAGGCGGATATTGTCCTTGGCTATGCCCCTTCGCCAGGGGAAGAGATGATTATTGGCACGCAGGCTCTGGCAAGACTTGCCGAAAGTTACGGCATCAACTGGCGCCCGGGAGGGTTTGAGCAGGTCGTGATCAAACGGTCGGCTTCCGTTATCGGCCTTAAAAATATTACTGAACTGATTGAAAAACATCTGCGTGAAAAAGGGCATTCAGAAAAAATAAATATAACTTTTCTGGGCAAGGTTCCGGAAATCATCCTGCCCGGAAAACACAAACCGTCAGCTGAAATCAAAGATTTTGAATATGATTACAGAACCGGGCGCTTTCATGCCACACTGGCCGCCCCTTCGCTCGAAAAACCCCTGCAAAAAATTTCGGTTAAAGGAGCCGTTGAACAGATTGTCGAGATTCCGGTTCTGGCAGAGAGAATGCAAAACGGGGACATTATCGGTTTTAATGATGTCGTAATGATGGAAGTCCGTCACAGTGCACTTGAATCCGACATTCTCGTCAAAAAGGAGGATCTGATTGGCATGACACCAAAACGTATCATTCTTCCTGGAAGGCCCGTGATCCAGGGTACAATCCAAAAGCCTCTGCTTGTTGAAAGGGGGGAGTCTGTAACACTCGTTTACACCTCAAATGTTCTTAAACTGACTACCAAAGGCAAGGCAATGCAGAATGGATCGGAAGGAGATCTGATCAGAATCATGAATCTGGACAGCAACCGGTTCGTGCAGGGCATTGTCCAAAACAATGGCGTTGTGGAGGTGTATAATGGCTAATATCTTTTATTTTTCTTTTTTGTGTATCGGGATCACTCTGATTCTGGCAGGGTGCGGCAACACGCTGGACCGTATCGAAAATGTAGGCAAAGCACCGAAGATGAGCCAGATAGAAAATCCAATTGAATCAAGAGATTACAAGCCTATCAGCATGCCTATGCCCACGCCGAAAACCGCCCGGCCCGGTCCGAATTCCCTTTGGCAGCCAAGCCGGCGCAATTTCTTTGAAGATCAGCGCGCAGACGAAGTCGGCGATATTCTTACCGTATTGATTGATATTGATGACGAGGCTGAAATTGAAAACGAAACATCACGGCAGCGGACAAACGGCGAAGAAGCCGGCCTCGACCGACTGCTCGGATATGAAGCCAGTCTCGGAAAAATCCTGCCCCAGGCCATTTCACCCGGAAGTCTTATTGATTTTGATTCCGATTCCAATCATTCCGGTTCGGCTTCAACCGAGAGGGAAGAAGAAATTGAGCTGCGCCTTGCAGCAATCGTCAGCCAGATTTTACCGAACGGTAATCTAGCCATCTACGGACGCCAGGAAGTGGTGGTGAATTTCGAAAAACGTCTCTTAAGTATCCAGGGGATAATAAGGCCGGAAGATATCAACCGCGACAATACAATCAACTATGACAAGATTGCAGAAGCACGCATACACTATGGCGGGGAAGGCATTTTGACTGATGTCCAGCAACCGAGATACGGACAGCAGATTTATGATATCCTGTTCCCATTCTAAAAACCGTTTGTGATAATTTCAATGCGACTCAGGGCTCAGGACCCGTTTATTACATCCAATCAGAACTGCAGGAACTGTCAAATTGAATTAAAACCTCGTCATCCCCGGTTGGCGAGAGGATCATCTTCCTTATCATCGAGAAAATAGCGGGCGGTTATTTCTTTGTCAGAAATCTCAAAAACCAGAGGCACACCTGTTGGAATTTCAGCTCCATTGATTGTTTCCGGGGTTTCCTGATCCAGAATTATAAGCATCGCCCTTAACGAATTCCCATGCGCCGCAATCAGAACGTTTTTGCCTTCATCAAGAAACGGCTTGATCGTATGCTCGAAATACGGCCTGACCCTTTTCTCCACAACGTCTTTCAGGCTCTCACCCCCTGGCGGACTGACATCATAGGACCGCCGCCATATCTGGACCTGTTCTTCCCCAAACCGGGCCCTGGCCTCGTCTTTGTTTTGGCCTGTCAGATCGCCGTAGTCACGCTCTCTCAGATCGTCATGCTTTGTCATGTGAGGCACAAGTGCACTGTATCCGGCCTTTTCAAGTGCAATTTCGGCAGTTTTATATGCGCGCTCAAGCGTGCTTGTAAAAACATAATCGAATTCTATACCGGCTTTACGGATTTTATTACCTGCCTCTTCCGCTTCCCTTATCCCGTTATGGCTTAAAGGCTGGTCAACAAATCCCGTGAAACGGTTTTCCAAATTCCATAAGCTCTGCCCGTGTCTTAAAAGTACCAGAAATTGTTTGCCCATGCCTTTCATGCCTTTCATGTCTTTCATACCTTTCGTTTCATTACTGTTGATAAAGACTTTGACAACTTTGCTCAATAATGCAATTAAATGATGCTGTTTGAAGATATACCAAAATCCGACGGTTGACTGTCAAGCGCAATAAACCGCAGACATTCATTTTATTGCTTTTGATCGTCCACCGCCAGGGAAGCGGGTATATCCTCAACTATACTTGTAAACTATTATAACCATAAAAGAGGACATATCATGTTTAATGAATATAAACGTCAAATCGAATTCGCCGGAAAAACGCTGACACTTGAGACCGGAAAAATTGCCCGCCAGGCCGATGGGGCGGTGGTTGCGACACTCGGCGGCACAAGTGTTTTATGTACCGTCGTCGCTGCCCGTGAAGTCAGGGAAAGCCAGGATTTTTTCCCGCTGACAGTGAATTATATTGAAAAATCATATGCTGCCGGACGCATACCCGGCGGCTATCTGAAAAGAGAAGGCCGCCCATCCGATAATGAAACCCTCGTTTCAAGACTGATTGACCGCCCGATCCGTCCTTTGTTCGTCGATAATTTCCTGAATGAAACCCAGGTCATTGCGCACGTTCTTTCGCACGATCTTGAGAATGATCCGGACGTTGTCGCTATCATCGGGTGTTCCGCCGCATTAACGCTTTCCGGCATTCCTTTCATGGGACCGGTTTCTGCCTGCCGCGTCGGGTACAATGACGGCAATTATATCATCAACCCCACACTGGCCGAGCTTAAAGAGTCCGAACTGGATCTGGTCGTCGCCGGAACGCGTGAAGGCGTTCTGATGGTTGAATCGGAAGCCTCAGAATTGCCGGAAGAAGTCATGCTGAAGGCAGTTATGGCCGGATGGAAGGCTTTCCAGCCGGTTATCGATACAATCATCGACCTGGCCGAGGAATGTGCGAAGGAGCCATGGAGCCTTCCTGAGAAAGACGAAAAACTGGACAAGTTGTTTGAACAGATCAAAAAGAAATACAGCAAAAACGTTGCCGACGCCTATGTCATAGCCGAAAAACAGCAAAGACAGGAAGCGGTCAGCGCAGTCAAGTCCAAAATTGAGGAAGAGCATATCAGCGAAGAGGACGGCATAACCAAAGAGGTTCTGGGCGCACTTTTCAAGAAACTGGAAAAATATATCGTGCGGAATAACGTTCTGGACAAAGGTGAACGTATTGACGGCCGTGATACAAAAACCGTCAGGCCGATTACCGCAGAAGTTGGAATATTGCCAAGAGCACACGGATCCGCACTTTTCACACGGGGAGAGACCCAGGCACTCGTTGTCACAACGCTCGGTACGGGCCAGGATGAACAAATCATCGACGCACTGGCCGGCGAATTCAGGGACCGTTTCATGTTGCACTATAACTTCCCGCCTTACTCTGTTGGGGAATGCGGACGGGTCGGATCCCCGGGCAGACGTGAAATAGGGCACGGCAATCTTGCAAAGCGGGCCGTGCGTCCCATTTTGCCTTCTGCAGAAGAATTCCCTTACACAATGCGGACTGTGGCCGAAATCACGGAGTCAAACGGTTCAACGTCGATGGCTACTGTTTGCGGAACTTCCCTTTCATTGATGGATGCAGGCGCACCGTTGGCCCGTCCAATCGCGGGAATTGCCATGGGTCTTATTAAGGAGAATGAAAAATTCGCAGTCCTTAGCGATATTCTGGGTGATGAGGATTTTCTGGGAGATATGGATTTCAAGGTTGCGGGAACCGGGAACGGGATCACCGCCCTTCAGATGGATATTAAAATTACCTCCATCACTGAAGAAATCATGCGTATTGCCCTCGAACAGGCAAAAGAGGGCCGTTTGCATATACTCGACAGAATGGCGGAAGCCCTTACGACATCCCGTAATGAGATAAGTTCTTACGCTCCGCAAATCGTTTCCATTACCATACCACAGGATAAAATCCGCGATGTTATTGGAACCGGCGGGAAGGTTATCCGTGAAATTATTGAACAGACTGGAACCAAAATCGATATCGACGATGACGGCAGTGTCAAGATTGCCGGTGCCGATGCCGAAGCCATAGAGAAAGCCAAAAAACGGATATTCGATATTACCGAAGAACCGGAACTGAATAAAATCTACACCGGAAAAGTTGTCAAAACCATGGATTTTGGCGCGTTTGTCAATTTCCTTGGCGGATACGACGGCCTTGTTCATA
This sequence comes from uncultured Pseudobdellovibrionaceae bacterium, assembly GCA_964384335.1. Taxonomy (GTDB): domain Bacteria; phylum Pseudomonadota; class Alphaproteobacteria; order Micavibrionales; family Micavibrionaceae; genus JAUICS01. Next base: position 49,094 of record CAYLKN010000004.1, on the reverse strand, counting down.
TATCCGAGCTGGCCGATTACAGGGTCGGTAAAACAACGGATATCGTTAAAGAAGGCGATACCGTAAAGGTTATGGTTATCGGTTTTGATGAACGCGGCAAGATAAAGCTTTCCATGCAACGTGTCGATCAGGAAAGCGGCGAGCCTGTTGAGCAGTCAAAAAAAGAGGCCGGCTGATATGGCTTTGAAATATAAAACACCGTTTCTTTTTCTCTTGTTGTTTGCCGTTATCTTTGCAGGAACATCTGTCTCTGCAAACGAAGGAGGTGACAGGGTTTTCCAGGTCACGCATATCAACAATATCGAAATCCTGCAGCCATACGGACACCCTTCCCTCAAAGGCCGAAATGGCGCGGTGTTTATGGAGATTCACAATCTTTCAACCGAGGATGACAGTATCATTGCGGCCCGCACGAAAGTTGCCGGAAAAGTCGAGCTTCATACGCACAAAATGGCAGAAGGCATTATGCAGATGCGGCCGGTTCCATCCATAGACATCCCGGCAGGCGGCAAAGTATCTCTGGAACCGATGGGACTTCATGTCATGCTCATCGGTCTTCAGGAAAAGCTCGAAACCGGTGACAGTTTTCCACTTGTGCTTGAATTTGAAAAAACCGGCCCGGTTCTGGTAAAAACCGTAATCACGGAACAATCAGTCAAACCTTCAATATATGACCGTTACAGTGATGCATGGAAATGCAGCTGTGCGTGTAATGAAGGAGATAACAAATCGGACAATTCCGGTATTTTGCCTGCCCGATAAAAAAACCGGATAAAGAATTCATGAAAACTGTCCTCATCATAAAAGGCCCGAATTTCAATATGCTTGGCAAACGGGAGAGTCAGTTTTACGGAAGCCAGACACTGGAGAACCTGACAAAGGACTTGCAGGAAGCCGGAGCCGGTTTTGATATGAAGGTTGAGGTCAGGCAAAGCAACGCAGAGTCAGAGATAATTGAATGGGTTCATGACGCAATGGAAAACTATGACGGGTTGATCATCAATGCCGCGGCCTATACGCATACTTCGGTGGCTATTCACGATGCTCTGAAGATGCTTGATATACCAGTCATCGAAGTGCATATGTCAAACCCCCATGCGCGTGAGCATTTCAGAAAAACATCCTTTATTTCACCTCTGGCAAAAGGTATTATCGCCGGGTTCGGGGCGGAAAGTTACACTTTGGCTTTACAGGCGCTCAACACTATTTTGGCAGAATAAAAACGACGGATAACAGTGTCATGAAAATCGATTCGGACAGTATTAAACAACTTGCAGCCCTGCTTGATGAAACCGGTCTTGCAGAAATCGAGGTTGCGGACGGCGACCGCTCCATAAGGGTTAGTAAATCGGGAGCAGTTATGACTTTCGGCGGCGCTCAGGCCCAGCCGGTAAATGTGATGGATGCGACAGGTATGTCTTCCGATCCGACAACGCCCCAGGTCGCCTCGACAGATGCGCCGAACCTGTCTGCGGGTGAGCATCCGGGCGCGATAACATCTCCTATGGTCGGGACCGCATATCTTCAGCCCGAGCCGGGTGCTGCACCGTTTGTCCAGAAAGGGGACAGCATAAAGGCAGGCGACACAATTGTTATTATAGAGGCCATGAAGGTTATGAACCCGATCAAATCAGAAAAAAGCGGCACAGTTACGCGGATTTTGATAGAAAACGGACAACCTGTTGAATTCGGTGATGTATTAATGGTTGTCGAGTAACCATTAATTAATCTGTGATTTCGAGATTCTTATATGTTTAAAAAAGTTCTGATAGCAAACCGCGGTGAAATTTCCCTCCGGATCATAAGGGCCTGCCGGGAAATGGGCATTGAAACAGTTGCCGTGCATTCAACCATTGACGCCAATTCAATGGCTGTGCGCCTTGCGGATGAAAGCGTGTGTATCGGCGCAGCCCCCTCACCGCAGAGCTATCTCAATATTCCCAGCATTTTGAGCGCCGCAACCATCACCAATGCGGATGCCATACATCCCGGATACGGCTTTCTTTCTGAAAATGCGCAGTTTGCCCGAATGGTTAAAGAGCACGGATTCAAGTTCATTGGACCCTCTCCTGAAATCATCGAAACGATGGGGGATAAGGCAACCGCAAAAAAGACAGTGCAGAAATCAGGACTCCCCGTTGTTCCGGGCTCGGAAGGCATTCTAAAGGATGCCGAAGAGGGCAGAAGTATTGCCCGGGATATCGGATACCCCGTCCTTATCAAGGCATCCTCCGGCGGCGGCGGAAAAGGAATGAAAGTTGTCCACGAGGAAAAGGATTTTGAGGAGGCCTATAAAACCGCAAGAAACGAAGCCAAGGCCAATTTCGGTGACGATTCCGTATATATTGAGAAATTCCTCAGTAATCCGCGGCACATTGAATTTCAGATTTTTGGAGACTCACACGGCAATGCCGTTCATCTCGGCGAGCGGGATTGCTCGATCCAGAGGCGTCATCAGAAACTGATCGAAGAAGCCCCCTCACCCGTTCTGACGGACTCGTTACGACAGGAAATCGGCCTTTTATCCTCAAAAACCGTTCGGGAACTTGGGTATGAAGGTGCAGGAACCATCGAGTTTCTTTATGAGGACGGCCGTTTCTTTTTCATGGAAATGAATACGCGGATCCAGGTTGAACATCCGGTCACGGAAATGACCACGGGCTATGATTTAATTGCGGAGCAGATCCGGGTGGCTGCGGGTGAAGAACTGAGCATAAAACAGGAAAAAACACATTTCAGAGGCCATGCGGTTGAAGTCAGGATAAACGCGGAAGATCCACGCACTTTTATCCCTTGCCCCGGTGAAGTCAGGCAATTCCATGCCCCCGGCGGGATTGGCGTACGGTTTGACAGTGCAATTTATTCAGGGTACCGCATCCCTTCATCCTATGACTCGATGATCGGAAAGCTTATTGTTCACGGGCGCAACCGGGAAGAGTGCTTAAGCCGTCTGAAACGCGCCATCAACGAAACCGTGATCGAGGGCATCAAAACAACCCTGCCCCTCTATCTCGATATTATCGACGATCCGGCCTTTATCAGCGGGGACTACAACATCCACTGGCTCGAAAAGAAACTGGCGGAGATGTAGGACCGGCTTTATTCCGTATTATTTTATATTGTTAAAGCCTTGCAGGCCCCCTGTTAACTGTCCAAAGGCCTGCTGACCGCCGATACCTGCATACTGAACAACGTTTTCCAATGGATCCTGTTGCATATCACCGAAGGATTGCAGATCTTTCTGACCGATCCAGCGCAATATGCTTTTCGGCACAAGATCAATTGCCTTGAACGTTGAGGTCGCAAGAAGATAGAGAACAACGGCATACATAACAGTAAAGAAGAGCTGATCTATCGGTCCTTTCTTGTATGCATTCGAGGGATCAGCGTCGGCGGCTATAGTCGTCCCGGAAACGTTATTGACCACCAGATCAAAGATTTCGTTCAGAATGTCCGCCAGGGCCGTAAAACTAACAATACTGAGCAGCAGGCCGAACAAGATAAGAATAGGGCGCAGGAATACTTCCAGAAGAAGGTAATATCCGTTTGCACCTGCATCACCCGGAAGGCCGTCCCCGTCAATACGAATATGTGCCAGTGCCCAGAGAGGAACACCAACCATCGCTTCGAAAATTGATTTAAGCCAGCCGGAAAATGCAAAGAAAAAGTATAGAAAAGGCATGAAAGCAAGTATGTAGAAAAGAATAAACCCTGCCGCAAGCCCAACCGAGGCAAAAGTAAGCAACATGGAAGA
>CAYLKN010000004.1:42502-45240 GCA_964384335.1 uncultured Pseudobdellovibrionaceae bacterium | reverse complement strand
CCGGCGGATTAGGGCCGTCAGCATCATCTGACAACCGCCCCTGAACAGGGATTTGTACTGATCCGCAATCAGGTGTAACGGTCTGTAGACCTCGTTTCGTTTTTCCGAAAACCACCGTAACAGTCTTGCCGTCAAAATAATCAACCGCCGCTGCTGAATCGCTTAATCGTTGCCGGTTTTTACCCGGCGTCTTCATCCATGCACCGAAGACACCCTGGCCCGGTGTACCAAAACCACGGCCCTGAGAATTACGTATCTGCATTTCCTTACAGGCATAAACAAAATGCATAAACATGGCTAAGTCTGACATGGAGGGTGTCGCGCCCCGCGCGATAAGCTTTGCGTTTTCACCGGAAAAGATATCTCTTGTACCAAGTGTGATGTGAAAACGTTCCCACGCGTTCGTTGCAAAACCGGACCCCCACTTTGCAGCGTAAAGGGTAATATATTGGGCCGTATTCAGGCCGCTTGCCATCGGAATAAGCAGGCCGAAAGCCACAATCATGCGGATGGGCGCCCATACCGTGTTGAAACGCTTGCCAAACGGCGTACCGCTTTGTGCCGTTTCCGCAACAATCGTTATGATGAAATACAGAAATATTATAACGCCTATAACAAGCAATCCTATGCTGTAAAGCTGGAACATCGTATGCAGTGCCTCATGGAACGGCCAGGGGAAATTAACCCCGGCAAAATTAAGGCTCGTATCGTCCCCTCCTGCCTGCACGCATGGCTGGCCGGTTCCGACACAGGATTCAAAAAACGGCTGTCCTCCGTCGCGGGTTACTCCAAAGATCATATCAAGCGCAATGTGGGCCAGATCCGTCGCCTTGCTTGGCGTGTCAAACAATTCCCCGAAACCGGCGGGTGGCGCGGGATTGCCGCCGCCCGGGCTCGCCTGCGCCACGCCCGCGCCCGCGGCCATGACCAAAAGCAGTGTGAAGAACTGGAAAACAAGTAATATGATACCGAGAAGCAGGATAATAAAAATGATTATTTTGTCGATATTATCCCGGCTGATAACGAGATTGTTTGCGGCTTCGGCAATGACATTGACGATCCCGTAGCGGCCTACATTAGCGGGATTAAGATAAGGATGCGCGGGCGGAAGCAGACGCACCATGGCATAGATAACCGCCATAAGATACGCAAGCTGGTCAAAGCCGCTGCCGAACAGCTCCTTAACCCTTGGCACAATTCCGGGCAAGGCGGCATATTTTAAGATCTTTCCCGTATTCTCTCTTATCATTTTAATATTCCATATCAATCATTAAATTCCGTTGGTATTCAGCCTAAGACCCTCCTTTAGCGCCTGCCATAAACCTATTATAAGCAGCTCCTCCTAAGGATCCCACACCACTACCAAAGCCGGAACCGGCTTTAGTTGCAAAATTTGGCAGAGAACTCGTCAGTTGTTGGGTTGCGAAAAATGAAGCCACTGCAAATTTACCCGGAGTCTGCTCAATAGCCTGGGTCAGCTTGGCCTGTTCTGCAAAAGACGTCACGCCGGCTCCGAACCAGCGCATAATCTGGTTTGGAATCGCATCAATCAGTTTAAAACTGGTGGTGGCGATAAGGAAAATAACAATAATATACATTACGGTAAAAAACATTTTGTCTATTGGACCTCTCTGCAAAATATAACCGCCTTCCGAACCTTCCGAATACGCGCCGCCTGCATTGGATATTACCAGATCCCACAATGAGTGCAGGATCGCCAGTTGGGTAAAGAAAATAATAGAGGTTGCCACCAGACCGAAAACAATTAACACAGGGCGGAGCAGTATTTCCATCAACATCAAATACCCCTGCGACGCGTCTTGCGGTATAAAACCCTTTCCCTCAAGCCTGAGATGCGCAAGTGCCCATAACGGAACGCCGACCATTGCCTCAAAAATGCTCATTACCCAGGCCGCGACTGCAAAAAAGAAGTAAAGGAATGGCATTAACGGCACAATAAAATACAAAATAACACCACCCGTCAGTGTTATAAAAACAAGACCGGTGAAAAACCCGGACATCCCGCTTGCCATACGACTAAAAAATGCATAATTATCAGCATTTTTACCCAATAAACCTTGTATTACTCCTCCTCCAAAACCAAGAATCACAGATGTCTTTAAACTTGCCATTGATGCTTCAATCAGCGATTTTCCGGCTGCGCTGACCTGTGCAAGAGGGTGGGTGACAGCATTTTTTCGGATATCATACAGCTGCGAAAAACTGCCGCCGACTAGCCAGTCAACAAATTCTGCGATTTGTCCGAAACCGGAACTATGCGCCGTTACATCAATGTCTGGCTGCTGCACAAATTTGTAAGCGCCGCATAACACTTTCGCAATCTTATATCTGTCTTCTTCGGAAATCGTATCGTCATCTTTGTTTTTCGCAAAATTCTCGGATTTAATACAATAAACATCTTCGGCTGAAACGTTTTCTTCCTGGGACATGTTATCCGATGCCGCGCCTTCCATAAGGGCCGGCATCATTTTTGCTTCGGGTACCGCCCGGGCTGCAGAGATCAGATTACCATTAATTTCAGCAATTTTATTGTACCAGATCCCTGCACCGCCCCATCCGTATCCTAAAATCCTTTCTGAAAGCGAGGCATCCGTACTTTCCAGGTATTGTTCGAAAGTGGTTTTAAGATAACCTGCGATTTTGAAGTTATCCCACTGCGAAATTCCGCTGACAATGTGTTTCGAGGGTAAATCGCAATTCGCCGGATTAGGATGAAT
>CAYLKN010000004.1:0-42402 GCA_964384335.1 uncultured Pseudobdellovibrionaceae bacterium | reverse complement strand
TTCCGCTGACAATGTGTTTCGAGGGTAAATCGCAATTCGCCGGATTAGGATGAATTGCGTTAAGTACTGCTGCAAGCTCCGCATTTCGCGCCTGGTTTCCTGTAAGATTAGCCCCCTGAAGAGCCAGTGTTCTAAGCACTTGAATACCGGTTTCATCGCAATCATTTGGATCATCATTAAAAGCCGTATACAGATAGCTGCCAATCGCTCGCGGTATGTCAAATGACCCAAAACCCGCGAGGCTGTCATTTATATATGTTGTGTAAAATGCGGTAAAAAAAGATTGATGCAGAAAAAAGATGGGATCCGGTGCGCCTTCCTGTATATTCGCACTACCGAACGCGGGAAGCGGAAAATTCCACTCACCGCAAACGGGCATAACATTGTCAACATCTGAATCGTCTTCACCAGGCTCTGTATCCTCATCATAACCAATACGCACCACAACGTTCCCCTGAAGCTCATTAACAACCAGATTTCTCCATGCCGCAGCTGAACCGCCGCCAATCGTTCCGGCACTCGCAGAAAACACATCCTCGACAGGTAAATATCCATCTCCTGTTTTGAAGTACGCTCTGACACCTCTTGATCCTCCAAATTTGATCTCATCATATACCTCTATACAGGCTGCGGTAATAAGTCCGAAACGTGTTGCGTCAAGTGAAAACGGGACCTCTGGTTGTGCCACAAGTGGCCTGATGGACGTTTGTTCCGCTGTAATCTGTGTTGTGATGTTATCGTACTTGAATTTAAGTTCCTCACCTTCCGCACTCATATATCCAAGCGGTGAGGCATTGGCGAAGCTTTCATTTATAGCCTGATTAAACTGAAACCAGGTATTCGTGGCGAAGCTGGACCCCAGCTTGGCCACATAGAGCGATATGTACTGGGCGGAGTTAAGCCCGTAATTGATGGGCAGCAGGAGACCGATGGCAACCACCAGCCGGATCGGAACCCAAACATTGTCAAAGCGACGACCGAATGGAACGCCGGTCTGGGCGGTTTCAAAAACCACCACCATGATGTAGTATAAAAAGATAATACCGCCGACAAAAAGCACGCCGTAATTATACAGCTCGAACATCTCGTGCATGGCGGAATTGATCGGGGGAATGCCGCCAGGCGGAGGCGCATCGGCCGAATTGAAAAGCCCCGGAATGGCAAAAACCTGGTCCAGAAGGCGGAAAGCGATATCCTGATCCGGGTTTTCGGTTATAAACAGACTGTTCATCTGCTGGACTATGCCTGTTCCTCCGCCGGGGCCGGCCCACGCAAAAGAAGTTGTCATGGTTATAAACAGTATGATCACCTGAAACGCGATCAGTACCAGCGCAAGCAGAGTCGCGAGAAAAAGGATGATCTTGTCCATATTTCTTTTGTCGATAACCAGATTGTCCGCAGCCAGCGCAACCACATGCCGTACACCATAACGTCCGATGTTTCCGGGATTTGCAAAAGGATGCCCGGCCGGTATCAACCCGAGATTGTGATAAACGACCGCGATAAGATAGGCGATACTGCTGAAACTGTTTTGGTAGAGCTGCTGTATTCTCGGCACAATGCCTGGAAGTAATATGTAACGCGCAACCGCGGCGCCGCTGGGGCGCCTGAAAAGCCTTTCCTCATCATCGGGTTTTATCCCGGGTTTACCTGTGTTGCGCTTGTTCACTTAAAAATTTTACCTAATTTATATAAAATTTTGTCTTTTTTCAGCTTTATTTAATATTACCATAGTGTTGAAAAGAGTTTCAATTTTGCATGACACGGCTTAATTTTGAGTTAATCCCCTGAAAAACAGGGGTTTTTGCAAGCTACCGCATTGTCTGGATAGAAAGCGTTGCCCTAAAATCGGGTTTGCACAAACACGCAAAAGCCTTTATTGATAGGGAGTATGAATGATATTGCTGAAAAACCCTATCTGGTTCTGGCCCGAAAATACCGTCCACAGAATTTTGACGAGCTTATTGGACAGGATGCCCTTGTGCGCACCCTTAAGAATGCCATCGAACGCAATCGGATCGCCCACGCCTATATGCTTACCGGAGTGCGCGGGGTGGGAAAAACGACCACCGCACGAATCATTGCCAAAGCACTGAATTACACCGGCCCGGACGGAAAGGCCGGACCGACGGCCGGAGATACCAGTGACTGCGAAATCTGCAAAGCCATTGCGGCCGACCGCCATCCAGACGTTCTTGAGATGGACGCGGCAAGCCGCACGGGGGTTGACGACGTTCGGGAAATTATTGAAAATGTGCGTTATGCCCCTTCAACGGCACGTTACAAGATATTTATCATCGACGAAGTCCATATGCTTTCGAAACAGGCGTTTAATGCCCTTCTGAAAACGCTTGAGGAACCCCCGCCACATATTATTTTCATTTTTGCCACAACCGAAATCCGAAAAGTTCCGGTTACCGTGCTTTCGCGGTGTCAGCGTTTTGATCTGCGCAGGATAGAGCCGGACGTGCTGATCCGGCATTACAGGGCTATATGCGACAAGGAAGGCGTTGAAATCGAGGATGAGGCCCTGGCTGCAATTGCAAGGGCGGCTGACGGTTCCGTACGGGACGGATTAAGTCTTCTCGATCAGGCAATCGCCCAGGCCGATGAAAAAATAACCGCCCGGAACGTGGAGGATATGCTTGGACTTGCCAACATGGGCCAGGTTCTCTCCCTTTTGAAAAGCGCACTTAAAGGCGATTGCCCGAAGGCACTGGACTTACTTAACGCACTATACAAATCCGGAAACGACCCCGTCCTGATTTTGCAGGATTGTCTTGAGACTGTTCATATACTCACCAAAATCAAGGCGCTCGGCGCCAGTAATGCAAAAGATAATATTAATGCCGGAAGTGAACACCTGGATGATCTGGTTGAGACAAGTACGCAGCTTTCAATCCCTTCCCTCGGCCGGGCCTGGCAGATTATGCTGAAAGGTCTTGATGAGGCGGGAAAGTCCCCCGATCCCCAGGCTGCGGCAGAAATGACCATTATCAAGCTTGCTTATGCTGCGGAGCTTCCGGATCCTGCAAAACTTGTAAAATCTTTTCAGGACAGCCCGCCCGGGACTGCAAATGGCGGACCTCCTACAGCCTCCGGCACTTATGCCCGGGGAGATATGCAAACAGGCCACGGACATACAGCCTGTTCCGGCATTTCGATGCAAGGCACGGGATATGCGGTTCGTCATGAGGAAGATGTCGAAAATGCGGTTCAAAACAGCTATTTTCTTCATACAATCGAAGATATCGCCGAATGCCTTGAACAAAACCGTGAAATACGCCTCGCCGAAAATGTGCGCGAGTATATCCACCCGGTCGGCATAAAACAGGGCCGCATTGAAATCGGGCTCTCAGAAAACGCCCCTTCCGGCCTTGCCGGGGAGCTTGGTAAAACTCTGGGCCGGATCACGAATACACGCTGGATCGTCAGCGTCACTAACAAAACAGAAACCCCGACACTGAACAGCCAGAAACGCCTTGAACAAAAGGAAATTGAAGACAGGTTCCGGCAAGATCCTCTTGTCAAAAACGTCATGGAGACTTTTCCGGATGCGGAAATTATTTCAATTTCCAAGAAAACAGAGCAGTCTGAGTAAAAAAGGAGAGAAAATGAGCATAAACATACAGCAAATGATGCAACAAGCCCAGCAGATGCAGGAAAAACTGAAATCCATGCAGGAAAGAATTGGTAATATGGTCGTTGAAGGGACATCCGGCGGCGGTTCTGTCGCGGTCCAGATGACCTGCAAAGGCACGCTTGAATCCATAAAAATTGCGGATTCACTGATTGCGCCTGATGAAAAGGAAATGCTGGAAGATCTGATTGTTGCGGCTTGTAATGACGCCCGATCAAAAGCCGACCAGACCATGACCGCTGAAACGCAAAAAATGATGGAGGAAATGGGGCTGCCTTCAAATATGCAGCTGCCGTTTTAAGGTACCCGTTCAAAATTATGAAATTCGCATATTTCGGTTTTGATGCCCTGGCGCCCTGTCTTGAAAGACTGCTTTCGGACGGGCACCAGCCAATGCAGATTTTCAGCTTTTTCACAGACGGACGTTATGATTTTAACCGCCGCATCCTGAACCTGGCGGCGGCGCATAATATTTCTGTTTCCTTTTCAAAACCGAAAAAAGAAGAGCTGGAGGATCTTGCACAAAGAGGTTGCGAGATTTTTATCTCGGCCGCCTATGCATACAAAATTCCGGAAATACCAAAGACGGCATACGGAATAAACATCCATCCTACATTACTTCCGAAAGGACGCGGAAAATTCCCTTTACCCTTTATCTTACTTGAACACAGAGACGGGGCCGGCATAACCATCCACAAGCTGAGCAAAAACATTGATGCAGGCGATATCCTGTACCAAAAACCGATTGCATTAAACGACAACGAAGACATGGAAACCCTGACATGCAAAATTGTAATGCATGCGCCTGGCTGCCTGTCCGAATGTATGGACAATATCAAAACATTCTGGCAAAACGCCCGGGCTCAAAACGAAGCGGAAGCGACACATTTTCCTTACCCGCCTGATACCATGCGGTATGTGTCATGGGATATGAGCATGGAGGAAATCGGTAAAATCGGGCGGGCTTTCAGCCGTCTTGGCTGGATGTGCGAATTACAGGGACAGGCATACTGGGTTTTTCAATACGCTTACTGGCATGAAAATCATACATTCACGCCGGGATCGATCGTTTCCGTTCTTGACCGGGAAATCGCCGTCGCCGCAAGAGATGGATTTGTCTGCCTTAAGGAATTCGAACCCGTTGGTAAGGCGGCGTAAGACGATGAGATTTATGACATGGAACATCAATTCGGTCAGGCTGCGTATCCATCATCTTCTAACCCTTATGAAGACGGAGAGTCCTGAAATAATCTGCCTGCAGGAAACCAAAACCGAGGATATGTTTTTCCCGGAAACTCAGATTGTCGATGCGGGATACCCTTATATCCATTTCAACGGGATGAAAGGATATAACGGCGTTGCCATCCTTTCCAAAGTGCCTTTTGAGAAGACATATGTACATCACCATACCGGTAAGGAAGACTGCCGCCACATCAGTGTTCAGCTGAAAAAAGAAAGCCATGGCGTCAGGGACGGCACATTAAACGTTCACTGTCTTTACATTCCTGCCGGCGGTTACGAGCCCGACCCTGTCCAGAATGACAAATTCAGACACAAGCTTGAATTTGTTGAGGAAATGACCGAATGGTTCCCGAAAACCCATGCGGCAAATGACACAGTTGTGGCCCTGGGTGATTTTAACATCGCCCCGCTTGAAAACGATGTCTGGTCACACAAACAAATGCTTAATGTCGTTTCCCACACGGAACCCGAAATCCGCCGTCTGGATGAAATGCAGAAGGCGCTTGGCTGGATAGATACTGCGCGCCATTTCATTCCGGAGAAGGAGAAATGTTACACATGGTGGTCTTACCGGAATCGCGACTGGAAAAAATCAAACCGCGGGCGCAGGCTGGACCATATATGGGTAACGCAGCCTTTAAAAAAAGGGCTTAAGGAGCACAAGGTATTAACCGATGTTCGGGATTGGGAAAAAACAAGCGATCACGTGCCGGTCATTCTGGAACTGATCTGAAGAGTGCAGGAAAAAGGGTTTATTTCAACAATTTTATTTCCAAAACGGGATATCCCGGCCCAGAATATCCTGAAGCTTCTCTTTTTCCCCCTGCAGGGCGTTATTGAGTAAATCTGCGTCCTGATCGGTCATCGTTGCTTTTCCGTTTTCAACCTTTTCCGATCCAAAGAACAATTTCTTCAGACCAAGTTTTTTGGCCATATTAACAACACTGTAAAGGTTTTTTTCACGCAGCCATTCCGCACCCATAAGTCCGTATTTCGCAAGATGGTAGGATGGGGCCCGGGTGGCATAATTCTGACGGCCGAGATTGAACTTTGAAGGCATATTAAACGGAATGTTTAAAGCGTTACAGATTTTACGTCCATATTCATCCTGATCTTTTTCAAGCTCTTCCTGAAAACATATTGAAATCTGATCCTGCCCGAAAACATCAAACCATCTTTCCAGATGCTCCGCATAGCGGCTTGTTTCAATAATGTCCGGCCTTTGCCGAACCGCCTCCCGCAGATCTCCCTTCACCATGCCATATTGCCTGTAGTGCAGGTAAAGAGAAAAGGACCGCCTTACAGGCTCACGCAGTGGACAGATCAGAGAAACATTTTTACCGAAAAACTGAAAAATACGTTTCGGGCTGAGCGGATCCGCAAAAGACTTTGTGGTGATTTCCGAAGCAATTCTGTGATCCGGCTTTATGCTGAAGTGGGACCTGTAGAACTTCGGACCTTTGTTGTAGTAGCGGTCAAAGAAGTAAATTTCCTTAACAGAGTGTGGAAGACAGATATCGCCCCGTGCGCGCAAATATTTATCAACCCATGATGTGCCCGCGCGCTGGGGTCCTATAAATAATGCAAACGGAACGGGGAAACCTGACCCTGAAGCAACGGAGGCGCTGGCGTTTTCGCCTTTTGAATTTCTCTTATCCCTTGTCTCAGAGAGACCTTGCAGAGGATTTAAAGCTGTAATCGTGTTCGAAACCATAATTAACCAGAACGACTATGTAAGTGTGTGACCCTTCATTTATTGCTATGCAGCGTAATTCTCACTATACGTTTCAAAATATTAATATAAAGTAAACAAATAATCGCTTACAAATTTAAAAACAAAAATACTTTCCAGACCTATTATTCAGGATAAATACTTTAGGACAGGGCATAAACAACTTAAGCACTACTTGATATTAAAAATACAACCAAAGATATTTGTTTTTTATGATAATGGAGCGAGTGAAGGGATTCGAACCCTCGACTTTCACCTTGGCAAGGTGACGCTCTACCCCTGAGCTACACTCGCGACAGGACAGAATTAACTATGATCTTATAACCTGTACATAAAAAAGCAACATTCTTAGTAATGCACAGGCAATTATTTTTCAAGTATTTTGTTCCCTCACTTGACCATTATATCCCTATCTGGATAAGAGGAACTTTGTAATGTTTGGGATTGCTTGGGTCGGGGGCCTCGAAAATAACGATATCATTGGCACTGTTCTTAACGATTTGTGCGGATTCCTCTGAAATTTCATGCTCGAGAAGATCCCCTTCATGGTCCGGATCGTCGTAAATCAGCATAAACAATCTTTGATCCCGGTAATATTCAACACGGCGCACGGGTTTTTCGAACTCCGTATCACAAACAATTGCCAGATCTCCGTTTGGAAGTTTTGCAAGTTCTATGTTCATGATAAAACGCTATCATAAAATAACGGCAAAACAATCTTCTAACAAAAGTGATAATCCATATTCCATGGGCATTCATTGATTTGGATGGGAAATAGTTCTGATATGCTTTACTGGAAATTTTCCAACTGATGAATTTAAAAGCTTGGGCCATTGGGGACACTACCACCCCCATTTGTTGGATAGATTTTTACCATTTCTCTAAAAATATCAGATGCTCTAGGCAGATTAGGAGTACAACAGTAATTCAAAGGAATTATGCACTCCTTCACATTTACACCTACCCCGTGCAAAGGATCCAAACGATACATATGTGGACCTGACGTGGTCATTTAATTCTTTCACCTTACTCTTTAGAATGAGCATAACGTCAAAGCGTTACCAATTCCTTAACAAAACCCGGCAGCACTTTGAAAATTTCCATATTTTGCTCATTGATATTTTAACACGGGGGCATTACTATAAGACAAATTTAAGAACACGATGCGGGTAAAAGATATGACCGGGCAGGCAAATCAGCAGACAAACAATCCCGGAAACGACGATCCGGTTTTTGACCTTCCAACAAAACCGGATGATCTGTTCCGCGTTCTTGACAAACTTGAAATTGCATACACCGTTCACCATCATCCGGCGGTTTTCACTGTCAAGGAAAGCGAGCTGATTGAAAAGGACATTCCCGGCGCGCATTGCCGAAACCTGTATCTGCGTGATAAGAAGAAGAAAAACTTCCTGGTGGTTGCGCTCAACGAAACCACCGTTGATTTAAAGGCTTTGCAGGCAGAGATCGAATCGGACCGCCTGTCTTTCGGCTCCGCGGAACGGCTTTTCGAATTTCTGGGCGTCCGGCCCGGCTCGGTCTGCCCTTTTTCGATCATAAACGATCCGGACCGGCATGTGCGACTCATACTGGACAAGGCCATGATGCAAAAGAAACAGGTGAATTATCATCCTCTTGATAACAGGATGACTGTCGGACTTTCGCCGGACGACCTTCTCAAATTTATTGACTTTTGCGGACATACGCCACACATCATAGATTTTGAAGATCATGGCAATGCATAACACTGAACAATTATAGAGGACAAATATGCTATTCGGTTTAGGACAATCACGGCAGAAGGGACAGGCGGCAGAGCAGGAATCGGCCACCGGCCCCAGAAATCCGGAAACACCCGGTACGAAGGCTCTGGTTTTTGATGTCGGCACTGCGGATTTTGAGGAAAAAGTAATGAAAGCCTCGATGGAGACACCGGTAATCGTTGATTTCTGGGCGCCGTGGTGCGGCCCGTGCAAATCTCTGGGACCCGTTCTTGAGGAGGCCGTGCGCTCCGCGGGCGGAAAAGTCAAAATGGCCAAGGTCAATGCGGATGAAAACCAGCAGCTGGCCACGGCGATGCGCATACAGTCCCTGCCCACCGTATATGCCTTTTTTCAGGGGCAGCCAGTTGACGGGTTTCAGGGGAACAAAACGCCGGGCGAAATCAAAACCTTTGTCCGTAACATTATCCAGATGGCGCGGCAAAACCAGCCGGGCGGAATTGACATTGAAGAGGCCCTGAGCCAGGCGGCCGCCCTTCTTGCGGACAAAAAACTGCAGGAGGCCCAAAAGATTTATGCCGCCGTTCTTCAGCATGATGAAACAAACGCAAAGGCCTTCGCCGGGATAGTCAGAACCTTTCTCGCCGCGGGCCAGGTAGGCCAGGCGGAACACTTTCTTGAAAATGCACCTGAAGAAATCAAAAAATCCGCCGCGTTTGGGGAGGCCAGAGTCGCCGTTGAACTTGCCGGCCAAAAACCGGACACCCCGGTGCACAAGTTTGAGAAAGCCCTGGCGGAAAACCCGGATGATCCACAGATATCTTATGATTACGCATGCGCCCTGTTTGCAGATGGAAAAACGGAAAACGCCATAGATACGTTATTGGAAATCATCCGGAAAAACAGGGATTGGGAGGACGGCAAAGCCAGAGATCAGCTTTTAAAGTTTTTTGACGCCCTTGGGCACAGCGATCCTGCAACGCTTGCAGGACGAAGAAAACTGTCCGGGATATTGTTCTCATAGATTTTGGACTTAGTTTATTTTCGGTACTTAAAAAAAATCAAAACAGATGCGGTGAACAAACTGCTTATGACCGAAAAAACAGGATTTTTTGAAACAAAACATGAGCGCCTGCCGGAGAATCTGCCGATTTTCCCTCTCTACGGCGTTCTCCTTCTGCCCGGCGGTAACCTGCCGCTGAATATTTTCGAAGACCGTTATCTGGAAATGATTGATGATGCTTTGAAAGACAGCCGCCTTATCGGCATGGTCCAGCCCAACAAATCCGCATCGGATAATGAAAACGGCGAAAATCAATCCAAAAATTTTACTATCGGATGTGCGGGGCGCATAACCTCTTTCTCTGAAACCGAGGACCGCCGTGTGGTTATTAATCTTACCGGAGTGTGCCGGTTTGAAATTGCAAAGGAAATGACCCGCGAAAAATCATACCGCCTGGTGAAGCCGCAGTGGAACGGGTTTCTGGATGATCTTTCCACAGACAGATGCATGGACCTTGACCGGGAAAAACTTTTTGGATTTCTTGAAAGATATTTTGAAATACACGGCCTGTCATGCAGCTGGGAGTCGATCAGAAGCACGCCAAATGAAAAACTCATTACCGCACTTGCCATGATATGCCCTCTTGATGCGTGTGAGAAGCAGGCCTTACTGGAAGCCAGGACATGCCAGGAAAGGGCGGAATTGTTCATGACAATGCTTGAACTTTCGGTACACAGCCAGTCTGCGCAGAATGATAATTTCCCGAGGCATTAAAAAATTTCTTTCCGGCACACGCAAATTGAAGAGGAAGAAAGATCAAAGATATTTTGTTTTTCCATGATTTCGTGGCATCCTGTTAACTATATCTTAGTGGCGATAATACAATGGCTCGACAATACGCTGAAAACAGAATAAGACAGGCATTAAAGCTCCATAACAACAATATTCTGAAAGTCAGACAGCAGATTATCGCCTGGACTTATGAGGATCCCAAGCTGCTTCATGAACTTGCCAAACCGCATCTGAGCGGTATTATCGGCTACGCCGTATCGCATGTTCAGAGAAAGGACGCAGAGGCAGCGGCAGAGGCAAATAAAAGAGCAGAGGCGCAAAAAAAAGAAAAAAAACCGGCAGGAACCGAAGGTGGATCGGAAGAGGATCTTTCCTGGCTTGGCGATCTGCCTGATGAGGAAAAGGATGATGGTTTCGGCATTGCCTTGCTTAAGGCCATTGCAACCGGGGAGCCCGCCATGTTCGGGCATGAAACGGAAACATCCCGCCCGTTGAAAAAAACCGCGGCATCAAAAAGACATGCCAATACAATGCGCCTTATTGCCGACAAGGTCGAAAAAAATAAAAAACCCGGAGATAATTAAAAATATGACGGTTATGGAAGTTCTGGAAAAGGAAGAAAACGGATCTATCGCCGCCAGAGATAAGGCCTTAAAAAATTTTCTGAAATCTTCGGGCTGGCTGGATTCGGCTCCGCCGGAACCGCTGAATGAAGATTGCGGCACACGCCACTACCTCCGTCTGTGCAAAGGTCAGGAGACTGCTGTCTTACTGGATACACTCACCGATGATGACCCGCGTCTGTCAAAGGGACATAAACTTTCCGACTTTGTCAGACTCGCTGCACTTATGCGCGAAAAGGGCATTCGTGTTCCTGAAATATATGCGCATGACATTAAAAACGGCTACGCCATCATTGAGGATTTTGGCGATCTGATGCTTTCTGAAGCGGCATCGGACATGACTTCTAAAAAAAATTTGTATGAAAACGCAATCGAGTCCCTGGTCCCCGTTAATAAAATGGAAGGCACTGGTCTGCGTAATTTTTTTGACGACCATGTTTACACGGATACTGATGCTTTTATTCACTGGTACTGTCAATGCATTGATGACGGACTGGACAGTCAAAACCTGATCATACAGTTTCAGAAACTGCGGGAAGACATCGTGCAATCCCTTCCCGATCCCGTATACGGTTTCGTCCATGGCGATTACCACGCGCAGAACCTTATGGTTCTTAAGCAAAATGCCATTGGAATCCTTGACTTTCAGGGCGCTTGCCGCGGACCTGTTGCCTATGATCTTGCCAATATTCTTTACGATGCCAGGCGGGATATCGGTGACGTGTTGCGCGAAGCTTTGATTGAAAGGTATTGTGCACATTTCACGAAAGAAGAGCAGGAAAGCATTAAAATGTGGCTTCCCTTTCTGGCCTGTCTTTTTCATTGCCGGGTTATCGGCCTGTTCATCAAACTTGCCCGAATAGACGGCAAAACAAGGTATGTGAAACATCTGCCAAGGCTGACGGCATGGGTTGAACAGCTGAGTTCCGCAAACCCGTCCCTGCATCCGCTTAAAAGCTTTCTCGAAAACAACCGGATTTCCCTTCGCCTTATTGACGGGCTTTTCCCGTCCGATTAAGACTTGCATTTAACTGAATAAAGGAGTTCTTCATTGGTATACAAAGTTTCCGGCCGCTCAGACGTTGAGGTTTTCCGTGTCCTTGATCTGCTTCGTATCGCAAATGAGCGCGAACGGGCAGGCGACGATATCATTCATATGGAAGCGGGCCAGCCGCAGGATGGGGCGCCATGGCCTGTTATCGCCCACGCTAAACAGATGCTCGATTCCGATGCCAGGATGGGATATACGGAGGCCTCCGGAATGCCCCTGCTTAAAGAACGTATTTCCCACTGGTACAGGGAGCGGTACGGTCTTGATATCGCACCCGAGAGAGTAACCGTAACCATCGGCGCATCCGGCGGATTTTTATTTTCGTTTCTTACGGTTTTTGAACCCGGGGACAGGGTGGCTCTCGCCGCACCGGGCTATCCCGCTTACCGCAATATACTCAAGACACTTGGAATACAGCCCGTGGAAATTCCGACGACACAGGAGGAGAATTACCAGCCTTCAATTCAAAGGCTGGAGGAACTGGAAGGTCCGATTGACGGCCTTATAATCGCCAGCCCTTCGAATCCTGCCGGAACAATCCTGAAACAGGAAGAGTTGAAGGCACTTGTTGAATGGTGCGAGGCAAAGGGTATACGGGTTATATCGGACGAGCTTTATCACGGTGTCGTTTTTGAAGGGTCGGTGGACAGTGTTCTGCGGTTTTCCGACCAGGCAGTCGCGGTAAACAGCTTTTCCAAATACTTTGCCATGACCGGATGGCGGCTTGGCTGGATCATCACGCCTCCCGATATGGCGCGGCGGATAAAAGCGATCGCAGAAAGCATGTTCGTGGCCCCGCCTACACTGGCGCAACACATGGCTGTTAAAGTTTTTGAGCATACTGAAATACTCGACGGTTACGTCAAACGTTACAAACACAATCTTGAAATTCTGAAACGTGAATTGCCGAAAGCGGGAATTTCCAATCTGTCCGAAACGAAAGGCGCATTTTACCTTTACGCGGATATTTCTGACCTCACAGATAACAGTAATGATTTCTGCTTCAAAATGCTGGACGATATTAAAGTTGCCATGACTCCGGGACAGGATTTTGATCTGGAACGCGGACATAAAACCATGCGCATTTCGTTTGCCGGCTCTTCCGAAGAAATGGAAGAGGCCTGCCGCCGTCTGCAAAGCTGGCACTACCTGAAGTAACGATCATTTCCCGGCATGCAGGATAATCAGGTTCATCACAATTTCGAGGCAATCCGGAAAAAAATCGAAAGGACATGCAACCGGTGGGACCGCAAACCGGATGAGATTAACCTTGTGGCCGTCAGCAAGAAACAAAACGATGACCGCATAAACGCTGCCCTTACCTGCGGGCACAGGCTGTTCGGCGAAAACCGGGTGCAGGAGGCAACAGAAAGATGGTCCGCCCGGAAAGCCCGGTATCCCGAGCTTCGAATTCATCTTATAGGGCCGCTTCAGACAAACAAGGTCAGGGACGCCGTTGCCCTTTTCGATTGCATCGAAACGATTGACAGGCCGAAACTTGCGGATGCAGTTGCAAAGGAAGTGCGGAAACAGGGCAAAACGCTTCCCTGCTTTATCCAGGTCAATACCGGTGACGAGGATCAAAAATCCGGGGTGCGTATTTCGGACCTTGATGCACTGGTCGATTATGCCGTGAATGGATCGGGCCTGGATATAACCGGTCTTATGTGTATTCCGCCTGTGGATGAGCCTCCGGGCATGCATTTCGCCCTGCTGGCCTCACATGCCCGCCGGCTTGGCCTGAAAGAACTCAGTATGGGGATGAGCGGCGACTTCGAAAAAGCCATCGCCGCCGGGGCAACTTACATCAGGGTCGGAAGCGCAATTTTCGGCGCACGGGAAAGCAGATAACGCATTAAAGATTACAGTTATTTACCCCTCACTTTTGGTGGGCCCGGGGGGACTTGAACCCCCACTCCCTTGCGGGAAACGGATTTTAAGTCCGCAGCGTCTACCGATTCCGCCACGGGCCCGGGAGGCAATATCAATTCTCAATGCAATACACTGCCAAGGCGTTTTCCGCAAGAAACTTTGACCCTGTCTGTGGATATCGTGAATATTCACAATCACTGTCTTTTCAATATCAGGCCACCGCGTTACTATTTTAATAGCTTTTATTCACATTTATCTTTTCCTTATTTCCACTCCGGAGCCTGATATGAAAAATTTTGATTTGTCACCCTTGCGCAATGCTTTTTGTTTTACCTTGACCGCCTGTGTTCTGGGAATGTCTGTATCGGAAGCAGCAGCATTCGAAAAAAAAGGCGGTTACGGATTCGTCAGAGGCGGTTTTAATTATGTGAACGACCAGGATATTCAAGTCGGTGTCAACACCGTGGAAAGTGAGCTTGACCCGGGATTTGTGGCCCTCGGAGGATTCGGATATGATTTCGGAAGTTTTCGGGGGGAGGGCGAAGTCTCATACCGTCATAACGAAATAGATGTCCATACATCCGGCTTTCCCACGCCGGGAAGCCGGGGTGAAAACAGATCCATCGCCTTTATGGTTAACGGCTATTATGATTATTCAAACCCCAGTAACTTTACGCCCTATGTCGGCGGCGGGCTCGGGATCGCATCTGTTGCCTATGACGATTACGGTATCACTGGGGCAACGGTGTTAAGCGATGATGACTGGGTTTTGGCGTATCAGCTTATGGCCGGACTTGATTACGATTTGACGGATCAGTTTACACTGGGCGCGGAATACCGATATTTTGCCACGCAGGACGCGGACGTCCGGACAGCCGCAGGAAACAATGATATTGACGTGGAATACCAGAATCACTCCGTCAGTCTTGGTTTGAAATACAGGTTTTCCCCGACCAACAGGGTTTATGCACGAAAGAGATATTAAGGCTGTCAACACGCCCTAGACAAAGGCATAATCACACCGTAAATTGCGATTATGCCCGAACCGCAATTACAATCCACACAAAAACCGACCACAAAAAAACTGGCTGAAAAAAAACTGGCCTGTATCATTCTTGCCGCGGGAAAAGGGAAACGCATGCACTCTTCCCTTCCCAAGGTCCTGCATAAACTTGCAGGTCTGCCAGCCATCAAATGGGTCATCAATAATGCAGTATTGCTTGAACCGGAAAAAGTGGTGGTTGTTGTCGGTGATAATATACCGGAGCTTGAAAAGGCGGCCTCCCCGCATGAAACGGCAATTCAGAAAAATCCCAAAGGGACCGGGCACGCCGTAAAAACCGCTATACCGAACTTAAAAGGATTTGATGGCGATGTCCTGATCCTTCTGGGTGATATGCCGCTTTTATTACCCGAAACGCTTGTGAAGCTTGTTCAGGAGAAGCAGAAGAATCCGGAAACGGTTCTGGCCGTTTTGGGGGCAGAGGCAGCTGATCCGACGGGTTATGGCCGCCTTGTTAGCAGTCCCGAAGGATTTTTGAAAAAAATCGTCGAGGAAAAGGATGCGGATCCGGAGGAAAAATCGATACGTCTTATTAACACCGGCGCGTTTTGCATCAGTACGGAGGCTTTATCCAGGCTGATCGACAAAGTAGGAAACGAAAATGCGCAAGGGGAGTTTTATGCAACGGATCTTGTCGAACTCGCCGCATCCGAAGGCGGACGCGTTACCTTTACGCTTTGCAACGATATTCAGGAAATGTCCGGTATCAACTCCCGTTCCGATCTGTCCCTGTGTGAAGCCATACTGCAAGACCGGCTGCGCCGGAAAGCCATGGAATGGGGTGCAACTCTGCTGGACCCGGCAACAACCTATTTTTCACACGACACAAGGCTGGGCCGGGATGTGTTGATTGAGCCGAACGTTGTCTTCGGGCCCGGTGTTGACATTGCCGATAATGTCGAGATCCGCGCGTTCAGCCACATTGAAGGCGTCAAAATCGAGAAAGGATGCTGCATTGGGCCCTTTGCCCGCCTTCGTCCCGGTACGCATCTGTCAAAAAATGTCAGGATCGGTAATTTTGTTGAAATAAAAAATACGCATATAGGCGAAGGCACAAAAGCCAATCACCTTTCCTATATTGGTGACGGGACAGTAGGCAGCAATGTGAATTTCGGCGCAGGATCGATCATTGTTAACTATGACGGGTTTTTCAAACACAGAACGGAAATCGGTGATGATGTCATGGTCGGGTGCAATGTAAACCTTATCTCGCCTGTCAAAATCGGGAAAGGATCCTTCCTTGCGGCGGGTAGCACGATAAAGGATGATGTGCCGGACAACGCCCTTGCCATTGCCCGTTCAGAAAATCAAATAAAACCGGGCTGGGCTGAAAAAAACAGGCAGAACAAAAAGAAAGCGGGTTAAAGCCTTTATTTCCGCCTTCTCTTAATCAGGCGGCAATCGTATTATCCGTAAACAGGCTGACGCCTTCGGACACCGACACATGCGCCAGTTTTTTGTTCAGTGTGGCAATAGGAATTCCGCGCCTGTGCGCAAGTTCGAGATAGCAGGCTTCAAGATAGGACAACCCCCCTTTTCTGGCAATTCTGGTAACAGAATCATTTTGAAGATCGTGATCGGTCTGAATCGGCAGCTTATCCATATAGCGGATAAAGAAATTTGAGTCATCGGCCCTGATCCTGCCGCGAAGTTCATGCCCGATCAGAATGTTACGGGTTTCAAACCACCATAAGGTCGGGACAACCGCATTCTGACGCATCAGCGCATTCAGCGTTGTTTCGGCATAAGGCGTTCTTTCATCGGAAAAGCACCAGGCCGCAAATATTGTCGCATCCACAACAAAAGCCATATCAATATCCCCCGCCGTAAAGGCCGGTTGTAATTTCCTGCGCACTCATTTTCGGCAGGGCTTTGCGACGGGATTTTATGCCCTCAATAACATACTGTACTTTTTCAGGCGCTTCGGCTTCGGGCGGGATAATCCGTGCAACGGCTCGGCCCCGGCGGGTTACAATATATGTCTCTCCTTTTTCAACGGCGCGTAATATTTCAGGCAGATGAGTTTTCGCTTCGTAAGAACCAATTTCTTTCATGACAGACAATCAGGACATATGAATGTTAATAGACCAGTACTCTAACCAGTTTATGATATATGCCGCACATGTCCAGCCTTAAAATGCAGGATGGATTTACCCGGCCATTTCCACGTTAAAGAATACCAGAAGACCTTCAGTTCAGATCCCGGACCCTTTCCAAAGATCAATGTAATCTGACCTGCGGGAATCCTGTGAGGTCTTCTCATCCACAATGTTTAATTTTGCCTTTATGTCTTTGATATCCTCCAGCATGGCCGTTATGGTTTCCCCAACCGGATCGGGAACGGTTTCGTCGGGAAAGCCGTAGGCGGCTTTTTGCTGCGGACACTTCACGAGACGGCCGGGATTGCCAACAACCGTACATCCGGGCGGCACGTCCCGTATAACAACCGCATTCGCCCCCACTCTTGCTCCGCGGCCGATTGTAACAGGACCGAGAACCTGGGCCCCGGCCCCTATCATAACTTCACTCTCAAGTGTCGGATGCCTTTTCCCTTTATCATCCCGGCCGCCTCGGCCGCCAAGCGTGACACCGTGATAAAGCGTGACGTCATCTCCGATTTCTGAAGTTTCCCCGATCACAACGCCCATCCCGTGATCAATAAAAAGACGTTCACCGATTTTAGCGGCCGGATGAATTTCTATGCCGCTGATCAGGCGGACAAGATGAGCCCATATGCGGGCAGGCGTCCTGAAATTATACCGCCATAAAAAAGAGGACACACCATGCATGGAAACCGCATGATATCCGGGATAGGCAAATATAACCTCAAAAAACCCGGGTTTTGCCGGATCTCTCTCCCGTATGGATCTGATCAGATCTGTCATTTCATGACCCGCTAATGTTTTGTATCACCAAGTCTGGTTATCCAGCCCTTCAAACAATGGCGTGGACAGATACCGCTCGGCAAATGAAGGGATAATGGTAACAATCATTTTCCCTTTGTTTTCCGGTCTTTTTGCAACCTGTATAGTGGCCGTAATAGCGGCCCCGGCTGAAATTCCGCATGGAATACCTTCGAGTCTGGCAATCCTCTGACTGGTTTTAAAGGCCGTATCGGCATTCACTTTGATGATTTCATCTATCAGGGACGTGTCTGTGTTCTCGGCAATAAAACCGGGCCCTATGCCCTGTATTTTATGAAGCCCGGGTTCACCGCCAGATAGAACCGGGGTTTCTTCAGGTTCAACGGCAATGGCCCTGAATCCCGGTTTACGCTCCTTTAACACCCTGGCACATCCTGAAAATGTTCCGCCGGTGGCAACACCCGCCACCAGAATATCCGCCTTCCCTTCCGTATCCTGCCATATCTCCTCCGCCGTCGTCTCACGATGAATTCTGGGGTTGTCCGGATTGTCAAACTGGGAAGGACAGAAACTGTCGGGTGTTTCGCGCAAAAGTTCCTCAGCCTTTGCAATTGCCCCTTTCATGCCGTATTGCTTATCTGTCAGGACAACTTTGGCACCCATAAAGGCAAGCATTTTCCGGCGCTCAATTGACATGCTTTCCGGCATGGTAAGAATGATCCGGTATCCTTTGGCGGCAGCGATAAATGCGAGCCCGACGCCGGTGTTCCCGGATGTCGGTTCGATGAGCGTTGTTTTTCCAGGTGTTATTTTCCCGGCATCTTCTGCGCCCTGTATCATAGAAAAAGCAATTCGGTCCTTGACCGAGGCAAGTGGATTAAAAAACTCAAGCTTGGCCAGGACTTCCACCTCAAGATTTTCTTCTTCAGTCAGTTTCGGCATTCTGACAAGAGGCGTGCCGCCAACCGTACTCAAAATGCTGTCATATATTTCTCCTCTGGGTTTTGCAGGCGTATCCGTGAAACATTTTTGTGATGACATTGATTATCCTCTGTTCTTTGAGTTCGCATTCCGAAACACTCTCCAGACTATATGCAGATAAACCATTATGATACAGAAATTAGCAATTTTTGTTCGCACTGTTACGATTTGAAACACTATTTTATTACTAAGGCACTGTATGCCTGCACACCCGAATGCTATCCTTTTTTTGAATTTAATTTTCAGGCAGGGAGAAAACTTTATGTGCGGCATTATCGGCGTTATGTCTTACCGGAACGTTTCAGACGCGATTATTGAAGGCCTGAAACGCCTCGAATACAGAGGTTATGACAGTGCCGGACTGGCCACAGTTCATGAAGAAAAAATCGTACGTCTGCGTTCAGAAGGGAAAATCATCAATCTTGAAGACAAACTGAAAAATAACCCCGTAAAAGGGTCAACCGGCATCGGCCACACACGCTGGGCCACACACGGCAAGCCTTGCGAAAAAAACGCACATCCCCATGCAAATGATGACGTCGCCGTTGTTCATAACGGCATTATTGAAAACTATCTGGAGATTAAGAAAGAGCTTGAAACCAGAGGGTTCACCTTTCACACGGATACGGATACGGAAGTTGTAATCCATCTTGTATCGGATTTTATGCGCCAGGGTTTTTCCATGAAGGATGCGGCTTTCCGGTCTCTTGAGAAACTTGAGGGTGCCTTTGCAATTGTCATGATATTTGCCGGTGAAGAAAACCTGCTTGTCGGCGCACGGCAGGGCACACCCCTGGCAGTAGGATACGGAGAAGATGAAATCTTTGTGGCATCCGATTCCTATGCACTTGCGCCGATGACACGCCGGATATGTTTTCTTGAGGACGGCGACCGTGTTGCCGTTTCAAAGGAGAATGTGGAAATTACAGATCAGGACGGTAACCCTGTGGAGCGTAAAATAAGGATGACTGCTCAATCCGGCGCGACAACCGGAAAAGGCGAATACCGGCATTTCATGCAGAAAGAAATTTATGAGCAGCCGGCCGTTATCGGAGATACCCTGAACAGCTTTATTCACCCTTCAACCGGCCATGTCAGCATGCCGGAAAATATTGTTGAAAAAGTTGCCACCACACCGCGCATCACTTTAATTGCCTGCGGAACGGCATTTTACAGCTGTATGATTGCAAAATACTGGTTCGAAAATCTGGCACGTGTCCCGTGCGAAGTCGATATTGCATCCGAGTTCCGCTACCGCGAGGCCCCTTTGCCTCAAAACGGGATTTCCGTTTTTGTGTCCCAAAGCGGAGAAACGCTCGATACACTTGAGGCACTAAGATACTGCAAAAGCAATGGGCAGGCCATTTTGTCGATTGTCAATACTGTCGAAAGCACGATAGAGCGTGAATCCGACTTTGTTCTGCATACGCTGGCCGGTCCTGAAATCGGTGTGGCCTCGACAAAAGCCTTTACTACCCAGCTTACGACGCTGGCTTGTCTGGCGCTTGCGGTCAGCTTCCGTAAAAATGTGATATCGAATGAAGAAGAGAAAGAGTATACGGACGCTCTCAGGCATGTTCCTCATGCCGTTTCAAAAATTCTTGAGCACGACGCCAATATAAGGCAGATCGCCCAGGAAGTTTTTGAAGTGCAGGATATGCTGTATCTCTCGCGCGGCTCACTGTATCCGGTTGCGCTTGAGGGCGCGCTTAAACTGAAAGAAATATCCTATATCCACGCGGAAGGCTATGCCGCAGGGGAACTGAAACACGGTCCGATTGCCCTTATCGATGAGCATGTTCCTGTTGTGGTTATTGCCCCTTCAGGCATGCCGCTTTTCGAAAAAATGGTATCGAATATTCAGGAAACCTTTGCACGCGGCGGACTTATTCTTCTTTTGACGGATTCGGGAGGAGCAGAAATTCTGAACGAACAAAGCCGATGGATTGTCGAACTGGATACGGTTCATTCCTTTGTTGCGCCGATAGTGTATACAATCCCGGTTCAGCTTCTGGCATATCACGTCGCAGTTTGGAAAGGAACAGATGTTGACCAGCCACGTAACCTTGCAAAATCCGTTACGGTTGAATAACTGGAAACTTTTTAATTGAACAGCTCGGAAATCGATTTCTCCTCAGAAATCCGTTTTATCGCTTCGCCTATGAGCGGAGCAACCGAAAGCTGTTCAATGTTATCAGAAGCGCGCATGGCTTCTGTTGCCTGAATACTGTCCGTAATAACCATTGATTTTATGGGTGATGAGGCAATACGCGCAACGGCACCGCCAGATAAAACACCATGCACAATATAGGCGTAAACATCCTCCGCACCCTTATCAATAAGAGCCTGAGCGGCATTGCATAAAGTTCCGGCAGAATCGGCAATATCGTCAACAATAATACAGCTTTTGCCCTTGATTTCCCCGATAACGTTCATGACTTCGGAACTGCCCGCCTTCTCACGCCTTTTGTCAATAATAGCCAGATCGGCATTGAGTCTTTTGGCGTAATGCCGGGCACGCGCAACCCCGCCAACATCCGGGGATACGAGAACAATATTTTTATCGGCCAGATTCTTCTTAATATGCGGAATAAAGACAGGTGTTGCGTGAAGGTTATCAAGCGGAATATCGAAAAACCCCTGTATCTGGTCGGCGTGCAGTTCCATTGTCAGAATGCGGCTGGAACCGGCAACTGTCAGGAGGTTTGCAACAAGTTTTGCAGATATAGGTGTTCTGGAGCCTGTTTTGCGGTCCTGGCGCGCGTACCCGAAATAAGGTACGACAGCCGTTATCCGGCGGGCAGAACTACGGCGCAGACTGTCAAGAACAATCAAGAGCTCCATTAAATTATCATTTGCGGGATACGACGTGGGCTGGATCAAAAAGACGTCCTCACCCCTCACATTTTCAAGTATCTCCGAAAAAACTTCCATATCCGGAAAGCGCCTGATCGCCGTTTTGGTTAACGGCATATCGAGATATTTTGATACTTCTTTTGAAAGCGTTTGGTTCGCAGTACCCGATATAAGTTTCATGACTTAATTCGTCCCGTCCTGTTCTTCTGATCAGGAGAATACGCATAAAAGTCACAAGGTACAAGGCATTCCAATCGCATTATGATAAAATTTTTTGACTCATCTTATGCAAAGTGCGGAAATTTGCCTGCCATAATCTCTTTCGTTCCTGTGACATGTGCGGCGGTAGCTGAAAAATGTGTTTTCCTCCGAATACGTATCCTTATCTGTCAGAATGACTTTGCGGATACCAGCCTCTTTGATACGAAACGCACAAAAACCGGGTAAATCGAAATGATATTTTCCGTTTCTTCCGGATTGAAAGAAATTTTCATTTTCCTCGTCTGTTTCCACAAACTCTCTGAAAAATTCTTCCCCGACTTCATAGCTTTTGCTGGCAATGGCAGGACCAATGGCAGCCGTAATGCTTTCAGAGACTGCATCCTTTGCTCTCATAAGATCAATTGTACTTTCAAGGATACCGTTTAAAGCCCCTCTCCACCCGGCGTGTGCAGCCGCGATAATATCAGATCCGTTTTCTTTTTTACCTGCGAACAGAACAGGGGCGCAATCGGCGGTCAGAATGCCAATACCCAGACCTGCAATATCGGTAACGAGTGCATCGGCATTAACCCTTTCGTCCTCTTTTGCTTGCGTATCCAAATACATGGCCACGTTGCTGTGTGTTTGTACAGGTATGTGAAGAGAGTTTGCACGCAGAGAGTTCCTCACAAGGGAAAGATTTTGCAAGACATTGTCCGGCATGTCCTGCGTACCACGTCCGCAATTCAAACTTTCATAAATCCCTTTACTGACCCCGCCTTCACGCCCAAAGAACCCACCTGAAACACAAGCATTGCCTTCGTGCGGAAATGGGTAAGGGCGAATCGGAAGCGGCGTATCCAGTGTCATTACAGTCCTGCGGGTTTTATCGTTTCATCGGCCGTCATCACCATAACTTTAAACAGGGACCCCATTTCACCGGGGTTTATAAGGCGATCAATACCGCTTTCAATCGTTCGGGAATCGGCGTTGTTTGCGTTTTGAACAAGTCTGGCGCGTCTGTGTTCAATACCAAGCAGGGCAAGCCATTCACCCTGAGGCTTTGGTCCAAAAACGCACATACCGTTACGGACACCGGTCATTCTCAACGAAAGGAAATCAACGTGAGCGGTCATGTCTCTTTCCCCGGGCTTTGTTAATGGATCCGCGTATTTGTGGCTGCTTAAAGCCTGCAGGGTGTCTTTCGCGGCCGGGACGTCATATCCGTAATCAATAAACAGAGCCAAACCGCCCTGTGCTTTCAGACGTTCGGACAATCCGACAACGAAATCGGTCTGTTCAGGCGAAATTTCAATAATATCACCCGTCTTTAAAGCGGCCGTATTAGTCAATTTTCCCTTGATATCGTCTGCAGAACAGGGCTCAAGGGCTATTCTGAACAAAGCCCCCTCCTCTTTCCCATAATTTTCATTTATACAAACACGGCGTTCGGCAAACCCCTTATCTGTGACTTCATACTGCCTTATCGGGAGTGCATCCAGAAATTCATTTGCCACGCATAGCAAGGGCCTGTATTCCGGAAGTGTGTCCAGAGATTCGTGAAATACGGGCCTGTAGTTTTCCAGCTTATGGCTTTGCATTTTTCTTAAGGTCTTGTTTGCCTCAACGCAATGAAGATTCATGGCATTAAGAAACCCGGGGGCGGTTCGTGCCGCGCGTAGCGCGTCCTCCATGAGCGTGCCGCGACCGGGGCCAAACTCAACAAGGCAAAACGGATCCGGCCGGCCGATCTGTACCCAAACATCGCAAAGAAAGGCACCGACAAGCTCACCGAATACCTGTGAGATTTCAGGGGCAGTTATAAAATCCCCTGCCCTGCCTATGGCTATATTCTTGCTGTAATACCCGTGTTCCGGATGCAAAAGAGCATGGCGCATAAATGTTTCAACAGAAATCGGCCCCTCATCCCGGATAAGTTTGAAAAGAATATTTTCAAGCGGGGAAAAAGCAGTCATGTCATACTCCCGGGCGTACGCGGCTTGCATTTCAGACACGCTTTCGACAGGACAACACAATTAAAACCAGGCCAAGCAGTATCATCGGAACGCATAATATCTGTCCCATCGTCAGCACACCCATAAAATAGCCAATATGCGCATCGGGTTCCCGGAAAAATTCGGCAAAAGACCGGGTCAGGCCGTACCCTGTCAGGAACAGTCCGGAGAGCATGCCAGGCCGTGACGGAAACCGGGTAAATATCGCACACAAGGACAGAATAATAAAAAGAAGAAGGCCTTCCAGCAGGGCTTCATAAATCTGGCTTGGATGACGCGGCAGGATCCCGCCATCTGGAAATATAACCGCCCAGGGAACGTTTGCATGGCGACCGATCAGTTCGGCATTGATAAAATTTGCGATACGTCCGAAAAACAACCCTATTGGCGCAGCGCATGCAATCAGATCCGCAAGATGCAAAAATCTCACTCCGCTTACCCTTGCGTAGAGAAACATTGCGAAAGCGGCGCCGATCAAACCGCCGTGAAAAGCCATACCGCCCTGCCAGACTTTGACAATCTCAAGCGGGTTTGAGAAATAAAAACCGGCATTATAAAAGAGAACATATCCCAGCCGTCCGCCAAGTATGACGCCAATAACCGCCCACGGGAAAAAATCATCAATATCTGTGCGCGTTATGGTTCCAAATCCTTCACCGTTTCTGGATCTGGCAATAAGAAAAAAACACCATGCCCATGCCAGAACAAACCCGGCAAGATAGGATAATGCATACCATCTTATTTCCACGGGTCCGAAGGATATTGCCACAGGGTCTATATCAGGATGTTGTATCGCCATATGTCCGGATGTGGTGTTGGTTTAGAGTTTCAGAAAACTTACTTATAAGGATCGGAGCCGGATAAATATTTATTTACAAACTCTTCAACCCCGTCCTCAAGCTCCATAAACGATTTTGTATACCCCGCATCTCTTAGTTTTTTTATGTTGGCTTCCGTGTAATACTGATACCGCCTGCTTAAAGATTCCGACATGTCCACATAATTTATTTTCGGCTCCATTTTTGCAGCCCTGAAAACGGACATGGCAAGATCCTTAAAACTTCTGGCTTTTCCGGAACCAACATTGTAAAGCCCGTTTTTATCAGGATTGTCAAAAAACCAGAGAATTACGTCAATCACATCATCAATATAAATAAAGTCCCTTAACTGGCCTCCGTCTTCATAATCAGGGTTGCGCGATTTGAAAAGCCGTGCGGCCGCACCGGCCATAGCCTGCGGATACAGCTTGCAAACAACGCTCATCTGGTCGTCCTTATGATATTCGTTCGGACCGAAAACATTGAACAGCTTCAGACCGACCCATTGAGGGGGAAGCTTTTGCGCTTTACCGTCATTTGTATTTTTTTGCCAGCGCACCATAAACTTGTCAAAAAGATGTTTGGACCAGCCGTAAGGGCTTAAAGGGTCAAGACGCTTCAATTTTTCAATATCATCTGAATCATCAAATCCGTTTTTTCCGTCACCATATGTTGAATAAGAAGAAAGGTAGATAAATCGAACCTCATTATCAGCGGCCCATTTGGCAAGGTCACGGGAAAGTTTGAAATTATGTTCAATCATTTTGTCTGCGTCGCGTTCCGTTGTTGAAACTTTCGCCGCACAATGAAAAATGATCTCAATCTCTTTTCCGTATTGATCCAGATAGTCTTTCAATCCCTCCGGCGCAATGACGTCGTATAGCTCACGCTTTCTAATATTCTGCCACTTGTCATCCTGACCGAAAACATCGCATATAACGAGATCCTGCCTGCCCCGCTGTTCAAGTCCGTGAAGAAGATTGGACCCCACAAATCCTGCACCGCCTGTAATCAAAATCATTTTTTCAAATACCCGTTATCCATTATCTGTACAAACTATAATGTAATGAAATACCGTTCATGACAACCGTGCATTCCACCTGCGCATCGATCTTCATATCAAACACAAGAAAAGCCCGGAAGATACCGGGCTTTTTCAACAGATTCAGGAATTACTTGAATGCTGTTTATTTCAGAATTTGTAACGAATGCCTGCGAGGAAATTATGTGTGTCATATTCCGTGCTTGTGTCATTGTTAACAACAGTTGTGACATCAGGATCCTCAGTTGCAAAGTATCTGTAATCAGCCGTTAGGGCGAATTTCTCATTTATATCAAATGATAATCCGGCAATCAGCTGATATGCAAAAACAGTATCGTCATCGCTCAGAACACCGTTTACGGCATCAATGTCATACCCGTCATATTCAACATTTGCAAAACCAATACCTGCACCAGCATAGGGTGTAAAACGGCTTTTGTTGTGAATATCGATAATACCATTGGCCATGAACGCCAGTGATGTCAAATCGCCAGCCGCACCGGTTTGAGCCGCACCGTTAAGATCGTGTCCGTCAACTTCGTTATCACGGTATGTGATTTCGGCTTCCGCCCTTACACCCAGGTTCTGTGTAAAGTGTCCGAAATCATAGCCCAGGGCGGCACCAATACCGAAACCGCCGTCAAGCTCCGTGCTCACATCGTTACCGGGTGAATATTGGAAATTATGATCATCCGCATCCACGTAACCACCATGAAATGATCCGTAAAAGCCCTTTTTAGCCATACTGTCGGCTTTTGCCGCAACAGGTGCAAGCAAAACCGCCAGTGCCAGAGAAAATACGATACCTGAATTTATGCGCATTTTTTTTCCTTTCTTTTGTAATTACCTTTTAACTTACGCGAGTACATATCATTTAGATTAATAAATTGTTAACGCATAAACAGGTATTATTTTTTTGGAGTTTTTGTAAAGATCGTGAATAATTTTCTTGTTCACAAGGCATAAAACCTTGATCCGGAGTGTTGAGCCCGTTTGCATGGCGTGCTAGTGATCTTAAAATTTTATGTGCTGTTATAATGACAAAATCAGGTTCAAAAATACTGGATGATTTCGCTCAGCTTGCAGGGGGGGTTGTGGGTCTTGCCAGTCATGTGCAGCAGCAGATTAAAAACGATATTAAAGAGCGCATTGGCGAAGTCATTTCAAATCTTGATCTCGTCCCGCGCGATGATCTCCTGAAAGTGGAAAAAATGGCGGAACAGTCCCTTATCAAAAATCAGGAGCTTGAAAAAAGAATTGCTGCGCTTGAAGCCGCTTCAGATAAAAAGAAAACCACAACAAAAAAAACTTCAGCGTCAAAAGAGAAAACAGCCGGAAAAACAGGCCATGGCCCTAAAACGAAAGCGGCAAAATGATTAATGATTTTGAATTACTGAACGATACGCACAATCCGCTCGATGGCATGGAGGAGATGTTTCATGCATATGAATGGTCGTTCGACAGAATTAAGGACAACGAACTGAAGGTGAAAATTTCCGGACGTTATGCTGATTATACAATCTCCCTTATCTGGAATGGCAGTATCAATGCGCTTCTGTTTTGCGGAGAGTATGATTTTTCCATTCCGGAAGCCGCATCGGCAGATGCCGCCACCATTTTAATGCTGGCAAATAAAGAATGCTGGATTGGCTGTTTTTTAATGGATGACGAACAGCGTCTTCCTACATTTCAACACACATGTTTGTTCAGAGGGTTTGTCGGCTCCGAAAATCACTACATCGAAGAAATAATCAACATTGTTGTTTTTGAATGCGACAGGTTTTACAATCTTTTTAAAGGATTGTCTGAAAACGCCTTTGCCGGCGACATCCGGGAAGATGAGATCCGGTTTCTTGTTATGGATGCGGAAGGGCATTCCTGAGGTTAGGGCCCCCGAATGAGTAAGCCAGCATCCCGTGAGAATCATTTATGGCTGGTGGGGTGCGGCCGTATGGGCACAGCAATAGTGACCGGATGGTTAAAGTCTTTAAACAATATTGTTTTGACAATCATTGATCCGGAGCTGTTGCCGCAGAAACTGGAAACACTTATTTCAGAGGCTGAAAAAAACGGCAACCGTATACGACATGTCCGGGACACTGACACGCTGAACCATGAAGCGGAAAATCCGGCATGCATCTTTATGGCTGTAAAGCCTGCGTTAATTTCCACTGTTTTTAGTAATCTGAGCCCTTTCATCAGGCGTGATACAACACTGATATCTATTGCCGCCGGTATACCGCTCAATAGCCTTGAAAAGGCAGTCAACACGCAGTGCCCGATTGTCAGAGCCATGCCCAATACGCCAGGCGCGATCGGAAAGGGCATAACTGCCGCCACCGGTAACGGTTTTCTGAATGATGCCCTCAAAATGGATGCAATCCGCCTTCTGGAACCACTGGGCGAGGTTTTGTGGATTGAAGACGAAACACATATGGACGCGGTTACTGGAGTATCGGGAAGCGGTCCTGCCTATATCTTTCACTTTATTGAGGCTTTGACAGAAGCGGCGGAGTCCGAAGGATTACCTTTGGATATTTGTGACAAACTGGCCCGCCAGACCGTATACGGAGCGGCTGCGCTTGCCGTTTCAGATGAGAAAATATCTGCAGCCCGGTTGAGAGAAAACGTGACATCACCGGGAGGGACGACTGAAGAGGGCTTAAAAGTCCTTATGGATAAAGACGCATTGAAGCAGCTGGTAAAAAATGCCGTTCATGCCGCGGCTGAAAAAAGCCGGCATCTTGGTGGCGGCAAGAATTAACTCCCTTAGTCTTATTTTGTCTTTTTTGATTCCCTGCCGCTTTTGGTTCCAAGCCCTATATCCTTTGCAAGGCGGCTTCTGTGCTTTGCATAGTTCGGCGCAACCATTGGATAATCGGCGGGCAGATCCCATTTCTCCTTATATTCCTCAGGTGTCATATTGTAAGCCGTCTTCAGATGGCGCTTAAGCATTTTCAGCTTTTTGCCGTCCTCAAGGCATATGATATAATCAGGCATTAGTGATTTTTTCACAGGCACAGCCGGCTGCGGCTTTTCCTGATTGGAAACGGTTTCCTTATTAAGTGTTGTCAGCGTTCTGTAAACACGCTCAATAAGTTTTGCGATTTCATCTTCGGACAATTTGTTGTTCGATAGATGCGAGGACACAATTTCCGCCGTATATGATAGTAACTCAGAGTGATCACTTTCGTCTGTCATTTCCTTAACCTTTATTTATAGGCATTCAATAAAAACAACTTTAATTCTAATTATCATTTATGAACTTTTTGTAAACAAGATCAAAATATTTCATTTTCATTTCTATATTTACTAAGGCTCAGAATTCGAGAAATCCAGTTTTCGGTCTTGAAACATCGGCACCGCGCAAATACAGAGGTTCAGGTTTATGAGTATAGATCTCGCCGCTTTCCTGATCATAGTGTTCCATAAGAATTTTTTGACCCTGCTGAATTAATACTGTGCCGTCAATATTGTTACATTCGTACACCGATCTAAATTCGTCACAGTGTTTTGAAAAGGATTCACAAAATCTTTTAACTGCGTCTCCGGCAAGAATGATATTTTTTGGATCAAATTCTGATATTGTATCCGATATAACCTCCCCTTCCACAGAAGCGCACTCCGTAACTGGCGAAAGATCGGTATCAAAAATCTGAAAGTAAAAATCTTTCCGCTTTGTTTCAAGTATTACTGCAAAAAAACATTTCTCTTTAAGATTTTTGTTTTGTTTTTGAATGTGCTGCTGTGCCTGAGCGGACATAGCCTCGAGACTGCTCACACCCAGAACTGGTATCTTAAGGGAAATTGCCAGCATATTTGCAACAGACAGTCCGATGCGCAGCCCGGTAAACGTTCCCGGACCGCGGGTGGTTACAATAAAATCAAGATCGGAAAACCGCAGGTCAAAATCCCTTAATATCGACTTGATTTCGGATACGAGTATTTCAGCCTGACCATAAGGGCGCTCAAAAATTCTGTTTTCCGCAACACCTTTTTTCAAGTCGCAGATACCGAGGGACATGCCCTGCATGCACGTGTCAAAAGCAAGCGCAGTGTATTCGGTCTTCAAAACGAAAGACCCTCCCTTGCCCTAAATAATTTCACATACCTCGTCAAATTCGAAACGGGGGCTTCGTGGATAGAGATTTTCCGGACTGCCATACCCGATGTTACAAAGGAAATTAACCTCATATGGTTTATCGGGAAAGAATTCTCTTTTCGTGCCTTCTGCATCAAATCCGGACATCGGACCGCAATCAAGACCAAGCCCGCGTGCAGCAAGGATAAAATATCCGCCCTGCAGACTTCCGTTTCTGAACGCGGTTTCTCTGATAAACGAATCATTTCCTTCAAACCAGCTTTTTGCATCAGTGTGAGGAAACAACTTCGGCAGCTTTTCATAAAAACGCATGTCATGGGCAATAACGGCCGTTACCGGCGCGGACATCGTCTTATCGATATTGCCTTCCATAAGATAGGGTTTTAACCTGTTTTTCTCACTCTCGCTTTTGATAAACAAAACACGCATGGGTGAACAGTTGGCACTTGTCGGTGCAAGTTTAACCAGCTCGAAAAGCTCCTTTAAAATTTCGTCATCAACATTTCGGTTTTGCCATGCATTATATGTCCTGGCATCACGGAAAAGTATATTTTTGCTCTCCTCATTTATTGTGCGCTCTGTTTCCTTAAAGGCCGGTTGTCCCATTTTCTCACTCCTTAAAACTTTTGGAATTTTTTGATGTCACAAAGTTTAGGATATATTATTGCTTAGTCAACCAGCATACTTAACTGTAACGGCACGTCGCGGAAATGCGTTTTTATGGACTTCTTATTACTTTGTTTTTTCTTTTTACCGCCGGTCTTACGTTAAAAGCAGGGGCGGAAATCAGTAAAGACATGAGCCAGACACATGCGGTCGTTCTTGTTTATAAGAAGATTGATGAAGATAGTTACAATCATGACAGCATGCGTTTGGATCTCTTTGAAAAACACATCCGCACACTGGTCGAAGAAAACTACAACGTTCTTCCTCTTTCCTACATCATCAGCCGACTGAAAGCAGACAAACCCCTGCCTTCAAAGGCCGTGGCCATCACGTTCGACGGCGGATTCAGATCGGCGTATCAAAAGGCCGTTCCTTTACTTGAAAGATTTGGATTGCCATATACCCTGTTTTTTCCGACAAATTTTATAGACAGGCGCATTTCACACCGCCTGAGCTGGGATGAAATCAGAAGCCTCCAAAAAACGGGACTGGCAGGTTTTGGAATAATGGGCGCAGACAATATCCCTCTCGTTTCAGACCGGGACACGACAGAAATCAAGGCGGAGCTGAACCGTGCACGAAGCCGTTTCCGGGAAATACTGGGCGTGGATCCTGCCTTTTTATCTTATCCGTACGGTATATTCAGTAAAGATTCAGCCCGAACTATTGAACAATCCGGTTTCGAGGCCGCCTTTTCCCATTATCCCGGGGTCCTTTATGCAGGGAGCAATTTTTATGCTTTGCCACGTTTCCTTATGAATGACAGCACTGCAAAAATCACACGCTTTCAGGGCCTTCTCGACGCCTTGCCGCTAAAGGTATCTGACGTACATCCTGAAGATCCGTTTACAAATGGTACAAATACGGTCTTCGGCTTTACGCTTAACGAGGTTTCTTTGACAAACGAGAATTCATTAATGTGCAGGGACTCAGGGGGGCAGGTACTGAACACCGGCATTATCGGACAAAAACGTGTCGAAATACGGTTCAGACAGAACATAATGCACGAAAAAGGATACGTTCAATGCCTGATGGCTGATGACAGTGAAGGCGCAGAAAACAACCGCAAGCCATTGCGGTGGGTTGCAATCCCTTATTTCACGCGTAAAAATGATATGGTGCTGCAGGAATAGATACCGGACGGCGGCCAGGGCAGATCGTGTTCAGATATAATCACTATGATTATTTCTGAAAAGCGTGAATCTGCCCTGACGTATTGAATCGACGAGCAAATTCACGCGATCAAAAATCGCAAAGCGATTCTTATTGATCGCGATTTGCTCTAGCCTTCAACCGCCCTGACTTCCAGAACTTCCGGAACAAAATGACGCATCATGCTCTCAATTCCGTTTTTCAAAGTTATGGTCGAACTTGGACATCCGGAACAGGCCCCGTGCATGCGCAGATACAAAATCCCCTTGTCAAAGCGTTCAAAGGCAATATCCCCGCCATCCATGGCAACCGCCGGGCGCACGCGGGTATCCAGAAGCTCCTTTATCTGCTTTGTCAGCTCGTCATCCGGCTCACCGGAAATTTCACTATCAGTGTCCATATCCGTCTCACCGGCAAACAAAGGTGCACCGCCCGTGAAATGCTCCATAATGGCGCCGAGAACCCGCGGCTTGAGAAGCAGCCATTCTTTGTCCTCAGTCTTTGTCACAGAAATAAAATCGGAGCCGTAAAAAACACCGTCCACATGGCCGGTATCAAAAAGCCTTTTTGCAAGTGGAGAACGTCCAGCCTCCTCAATTGATCTGAATTCAGCCGTCCCGTTTTGCATGACCGGTTTGCCGGGAATAAATTTTAACGTTGCCGGGTTTGGTGTCTGCTCAACCTGTATAAACATAACATGCCCTTTTCAATCCTTCATTCTAATCATCTATATAAGAAGGGTAAGCAGGGTTTGCCATTTGTCAATGACCCGTAACATAAATACATTAACATAACGACTTTATAATCTACCCGGCCCTTGAATTAAATTCCGGGTAGGCTTCCATGCCGATTTCCGTCCGGTCAATGCCGTTGCGTTCTTCTCGCTCTTCAAGACGAAGGCCGATTGTGTATTTCAGGGCAAGCCAGACAATCGCACTTGTGATGCAAACATACGCACCAACGGCAAGTATTCCGACAATCTGGGGCACGATCTGGTTTGCGAAATCACCGCCAAAGATCGCAACTGCAAGCGTTCCCCATATTCCGGCAACAAGATGCGCGGATAGAGCACCCACAACGTCGTCAATTTTAAACCTGTCCCAGAGCGGAATGGCAATTGAACACAACAATCCGCCAATGCCCCCGATAACAATTGCAAGTCCGGGATGCCCGATATCCGGCCCGGCCGTGATGGCCACCAGTCCGGATATGGCACCGTTCAAAACGATGGTCAGATCCGGTTTTCCAAACCGCAGGAGCGCATAAATCATCGCCGCAACCGCACCGGCAGCAGCTGCAAGATTTGTATTTGCAAAAACAAGAGCCATTGAAGATGCGGCCTGCGCCGAATCTAACGCAAGAACGGAACCGCCGTTAAAACCGAACCAGCCCATCCAGAGAATAAGCGTTCCCAGGGTTGCAAGCGGCAAATTTGCTCCTGGCAGAGCTTTAACTGCACCGTCCGGCGTGTATTTATCGTACCGGGGCCCAAGGATGATGGCACCCGTTAACGCCGCCCACCCGCCAACGGAGTGAACAATGGTCGATCCGGCGAAATCGGAAAAACCCATTTCCGCAAGCCAGCCGCCACCCCAGCTCCAGGCGCCCTGCACAGGGTAAATCAAACCGGTTAAAATAACCACAAAGATAAGAAAAGGAAGAAGCTTCATGCGCTCCGCAATCGTTCCGGAAACAATTGATGCGGCCGTAGCCACAAAGACCATCTGGAAAAACCAGTCCGACATCTGGCTGTAGCTTGACTCTTCAAGGACTGTTCCCGTTGCCCGGCTTATGGCGAATTCGCTTTCCGCATCCGCCGCAATTAACGCAGCCTCCGCTGTACCCGGATTTGTAAAAAGCGAGAATGAACCTATCCATCCGCCTTCGGGTACACCCGTGTACATCAGGTTGTAACCAATAAGGTAATACAGTATTCCGGCAATCGCATACAGGACAACATTTTTCAGGCAAATAGCCGTTGTGTTTTTGGTTCTGACAAGTCCGGCCTCTAACATTGTAAATCCCGCAGCCATCCACATTACAAGCACACCGCAGACTAAAAACATGAATGTATTGAGAACATATCCTGTTTCCATGCTGACACGCACCGCGGCTTCCTGATGAGCCATAGCATCACTGATTGAGAGGAAACTTAACGTAACAAGAAAAGCGACTGCGAAATATAATGGCTTCATAAAATGACCCTCACTCTAAAAAAATAAATAGTACGTATTTAAAAGAATTTGCCGTTTACTTTGCTGTTCACAGGGCTTCTTTTCCTGTTTCTCCGGTCCTGATACGCAGGCAGCGTGTAATGTCATAGACAAAAATCTTGCCGTCTCCGATACGGCCCGTGTTGGCGGAGCTTTGTATTGCCTCGACCACCTGGTCTTCCATATCTTCAGTGATTGCCAGCTCTATTTTTACTTTCGGCAGAAAACTTACCGAATATTCGGCACCACGGTAAATTTCAGTTTGCCCTTTCTGACGCCCGAACCCTTTGACTTCGGTTACGGTTAACCCTTCAATTCCAAGCTGGGTCAGGGCTTCCCGAACATCGTCGAGTTTGAAGGGCTTGATCACGGCCATAATCATTTTCATTGAAATACTCTCCGTTATTGTTTTTGTGGATTAAGAAAATATACGTTATCCAAACACAGGATTAGAGTTAATCAAATTATACGTCCGTGCAAGATATTTTGTTTACTTTATACTTTGGATTTTTAAAGTCCCGGCATAGTTTATTTTTTATAAGGACCATACTATAAAATCTTACATCCGGTTATGTCTGAAATTTTAAAAACAGAATGCGTTATTGCAGGCGGAGGTCTCGCCGGACTTACCATGACCGCTTTGCTGGCCGAAAAGGGTATTCCGTCGCTGTGCATTGAAAAGTCGGATTTAAAGGGTCTGGCAAAACCCGCAATGGATATGCGCACGACCGCCATTTCCTATGGCTCGCATCTGGTTTTGAAGGCGGCGGGTGTATGGAAAGAGCTTGAGGGCCGGGCCTGCCCCATCAAGGATATACGCATACTGGACGGAAACAGCCCCGTTCTGCTGTCTTTTTTATCCAGGGATGTCGGCGATAATCCTTTCGGCTGGATTATTGAGAATTATGTTTTGCGGAAAGCGCTTATAGACCGGATTGAAAAAAGCAGCGCGGCAGAGATAAAAGACAGCAATTCGGTTTTTGATTTCGATGTAAGGGAAGACTCTGTTCAGGCCGTTCTGGAAAACGGAGAGCGAATAAGTGCAAAACTCCTGATCGGGGCGGATGGAAAAAATTCGAAAGTAAGAAAGCTTTTGGGACTGCGCACCCGGGAATGGCAATACAGCCAGTGTGCACAGATTGCCCAGATTGCACATGAAAATCCCCATTTTTTTGCGGCTTATGAGCATTTCAGGACGGAGGGGCCGTTTGCCATCCTGCCCATGATCGATACCGCAAAGGGTGAGCATCGATCCGCGGTTGTCTGGTCCGATCATAAAAACCCGGGCCGTTCCGGGCATATGAACGATATAACTTTCGAGGCGGCAATCCGGGAACGCTTTCCGGACCATTACGGTGCCATAAAGCTGCTTGGCGGACGTGCCGTGTATCCTCTCAGTTTCCAACATGCCGAACACTATACCGGGGACAGAGTGGCCATAATCGCAGAGGCGGCTCACGTCATGCACCCCATTGCCGGACAAGGACTTAATATAAGTTTACGCGACGTATCCTGCCTTGGTAATCTTATCGATCAGGTTCGCAAGGAAGGAGGGGATACCGGCAGCCGGAAAATGCTGGAAACATTCCAGAGACAAAGGCGATTTGACACCATGACCATGCTGGCCGCCACGGAAAACCTTAACCGACTGTTCTCAAACGGATTTCCTCCGCTTTCGCTTGTACGGAAATTGGGTATCCGCGTAGTTGAAAAACTGCCGCCGGCCAAGCGGTTTTTTATGAAACAAGCCATGGGTTTACGGTAAGAGTTTGCGCCGGAAGTTTGCGGAAAAAGATGTTCGGGTTGGCAATCCGGAAGGAGCAGGTTTAAGCGCGTGAACTCAGGACTCCCCGCTCAGTTCTTTAATATTGGAAATAATCTTTTTGTCCTCGCTTCGTTTGTAAACATAAATGCCCAGAACGGAAAGACCGATCGTCCAGATCAGGCCCATGGATTCCATGGCGGCGATAATCTGGCCGGACTGGCCTGTTTTAAATACGATGACATAGGCAATGGCAAGCATCTGCGCTGTCCAGGTCATGGCCATCAGATAGCCGAAGGTCGGTCGCATCCGCCGGACATATGGATCATCGGACATTACTTCCGTGCGCAGGCTGCGGTTGATTTGACGCAAGGCCGTCTTGTGTTCCCGGCTTTTTATGTATTCCATTGTTTCAATATGGCGATTGGCTTCGCGCAAATCCTCCGCCGTTATTTTTTGTTCCAGGATTGCCTTTCTGACATCCTTGAGGGAGTTGGATGCGGCTTCAGCCGCCGGATGATTTACTTTCTCAAGGGAGCCGGACAAAATATCCGCCAGAAAGGGTATTCCGAATTTGGCGAGGACGGATGCCAGCATTTACACCTCCACCAGTTTGTAAAAAATATGATTGCCGATTTCTCTTGAGGGTCTGGCCTCGCCTACCCAATACGGCCTGACCGACCGGGCATGGTAATGCGTTGCGCCGCCGGTTATATCGGCCAAAACACCGTGCATGGCTCTCCGCGCCAGACGCTTTGCAGTCTGAAAAGCCAGATCTTTATCGTCAACGTTAAGAAGTTTGTGAAGATTCGGATCATCGGCATTCCAACAGCTGAACTGAAAGGGTTTCCTGCATATCCCCGAAATTGTGTTTCCCCACCAGTAACTTCCCATCTTGCGGGAAATATGAAAACGGTTCACGATAACACTGGCCACGGCATGCATGCCGTAAGTGCCTTCACCCCTCGCCTCGCCCCATATGGTCCGGGCAAGAATATCGATGGTATCGGATTCAAAATCATTCCGTGAATTTTGTCTGCATGATGGTGGACCGGGAACAAGTGTTTTTGATGTAACCATTGTATTTCCCTTTCTTTACTTATTGATGAGATTTTGTTTCAGCGCGCAGGGCCTCGGTTTTAAGCGCAGTTGTATCAAGCTTTGCCTCAATTCTGAGAAGATGGCCGATCAACCGGTTTTCAAGGTCTTTGACCTCGGAACCCGCGGCATAGGATTTTGCCACCTCCAGCTTGTAAGCAGCCAGACTTTCACGAAGCTGGGAACTGCGCGTATCCAGCATGGAGGACAAATGCTGCGCCCGGCTCTCGGTTTCCCGCTTCACCCTCCAGATCAGGAAAAACAGACTGCCTATAATCGGAATATCAACAGCCGTGATCCAGAGGAACAGGTCATTGTCAAACATCGTGGGAAACTCCTTTTTTATTTATCTGCCGAAGCCGGGACCGCAATTCTGTTTCCCCGTCCCTAACCGGAAAGGGATCGGGAAGAATCGGGACGCGGCATCTCTTTTTTCAAACGTCAAAATCTGTTTTGGCAATGTGATGCCCGTCAATGCCAGTCCATACCCGCCCGCCCGGTCGTGGAGGCATTGCGCCGAAACGCAAAGGTTCAAGAGACAAGGCCCCGGCCAGAGCGTCCAGTCCGTCATCTGCGGCATTGCTGGAACCTGGCCGCCATTCCCGCATTTCCCGAAGGAAAGGCGTTTGTAAAACACGTTTGTGAACATACAGGGCGCGGGCGGCAAGAACCGTATCGAACGCCTCTATAATTCTGAGATCCTTGGGCCTGCGGCTGCTTTTTTCCAAAACCGCACAGGCAACACCTTCCTCAGCCAGAACCCGCCTCAGAACACCCGGCAGAAAACGACCTATCCCGTTGATCTCGAGTGCGATGGACGGCAGGTATAGCGCCGCCGCAAAACGGGCGACAAGACGGCATTGCCGTGTGGCTTCGTCCTCATCACTCCTGTGTTCCGTGGAAGACGGGATATAAAGAATTTGATGTGCCCTGTAGTTGCCATCCTCATCTGTATAGACCGCGGCCGCAACGCTGCTGTCCGACCGGGCTCCTCCAAAAGACGGATCCCACCAGGCCGATGCGGATACGAGTTTTTTGTCCCCAAGCTTAAGAACGGGTTTCATCAAACTTTCAGAGTAAGACAGTTCATGATCATAGATTTTAAGATTTTCGGGATCCAGTCGCCCTTCGGCAATGTTCACCGGGGTCAGCATCATCTGGCTGGCGAATTTGTTCGGGCCTGTTCCTGTCCGGATCCTCCGGATTTCATGAATATCAAATTTTTCCGGCCAGGCCGGCCGGCCGTTCAAATCCAGAAGCGGTATTTTCAGAAGGTCATAACCGGCCAGAAAAGGCGTTTCATCGTCATTATCATCCGACGGGAACACATCCGCTTGCTTCCTGTCAACTTCATAGATCGTATAATATGTGTGGGGCGTTCCCACATAAAGCTGAAGGCCGCCCGGCACCCGGACGTAATCGGTTTCAAAAAGTTTCTGCCGCAAATCCTCCCTTTTTTCTGCACTGTCGCAGGTATTCGGTACTTCGACGTCGTCACAGATGATAATGTCCGCACGGCATCCGGTGATATTTGACGTTATACCTTTGGCAAGCATTGAGGGATCGCGCAGCTCCCTCCCCCGGTTCACTGTAAACCTGTCATTTGCCCATTGATCAATTTTGCCGGGTACAAGATGGCGGGTTAAGGGATGTTTTTCGATTATTCTTTTTACATTGCGGACCATTTTCCGGGCCAGAATGCTGTCGGCCGCCAGAACAAGTATCCGCTGGTCCGGATCGCGCAACAGACGCCATGCGCAGTAAAGCCCGACAATCGTTGATTTGCCGCTTGACCGGAAAGCCATGAGAAGACGGTGATTCCGGTTTTCCTTTCCGCTTTCTTCCAGCCAGTGTGCCAT
This sequence comes from uncultured Pseudobdellovibrionaceae bacterium, assembly GCA_964384335.1. Taxonomy (GTDB): domain Bacteria; phylum Pseudomonadota; class Alphaproteobacteria; order Micavibrionales; family Micavibrionaceae; genus JAUICS01. The sequence continues at coordinate 4,034 of CAYLKN010000004.1, read as the reverse complement.
GCGGAAATGAATATCGGGCGTTCCCATATTCTGCATCCGGTTCCACAGTACGATGAAAACCGGAAACGGAACGGTTCCGGAATTATCAAACATAAAATCTCCTTAAAGATTGTTTTCATTCTGTATTTTTTTCACGGTAGGCGGCAACTTCCTCCTCCGCATTTTGAAGCATGATCTGAAAAGCTTTTTTGTGTTCGCCCTCCATCTCCTCTTCATGTTCGCGAAAGGCCCAGTTGGCGAGTTTAAGCAGCAGTTCAATGTGCGCAACGGCCACTTTGCATGCATTGTGGTGGGCTGAAAATCCTTTGGAATCTTCCGGTATCTCATTGCCGGAAAACGTATGATAAGATGCCAGGGCCTGGCGCAGTGCAGACGGCAGAAATCGCAGAATCTGCCGCCGCGTCTCATCACGGACATGTTTGTTCATAAGCCGCCTTTTTTTGAAGTATTGATTGGAATTTATCAAGTGTTTCGCGGTATTGCCTCAGGATACGTTTCTAGAGCAAATCGCGATCAAAAATCGCAAAGTGATTATATTTGAACACGATATGCCCTAGAGTTCGTCTCTTTCCTGCAGGCGGTGACAATTTTAAATTGCACTCAGAATTATGAGTTATACCGATATGTTCTAAAAATTTTTATCCGGCTTCGAACCGGGAAACGATAAACCAGCTGTTCCCGTCGGATACAACTGTGATTGCGTCATACTGGCTGTTCAGAGGCTGGCTGTACTGATCCGGTCCGCTTCCTCCCTGTTCGGAGACGGTAATCACATTGGCCGAGCTATCTGTTTTCTTAACCGTGACCTGCCGCCCCGCCGCATTTGCCGCATCCGCCGGAGGAAGGCGCGCAGTCAGGGCGCCCCCGAATGCGGAAAGCAGGTAAACGTCAACCGTCATATCGATGTCAAAAATCCCCGTGCCGTCGAAAAACCGAGTGTTCCCGGCCATGCGGTTTGAGGAAACGATAAACCATTCCGCCCCGTTGGAAATCATAACTGCGTAATCGTTGTATCCGCCGAGTTCCAGTGTGCGTCTGTCCGGCCCCGGGCCCTGGCCCGCCTCGGTAATGGAAACGAGATTGGGTGCGTTATCGATTTTTTTTATCATGACGGTGACGCCCGGTGCCGTCCCCGCCGAAGGCAGACGCATTTCAACCGCCCCGTTTACTGCGTTTACGATATGCACGGTATGTGACAGATCCACCTCAGTCAGACCGGGAGTATCGACAAATTCCGTATCATACCGCATCAGTGTGGCAGTCAGATCCGTCACACTTGTTTTATTCAACCTGTTTTTGGTTGGAAACCCGGCATTAAGGGCGATATACTCCCCGCCAGACAGATCCCATATCGCCGCGCCGTCACTGGCCGAAAGCAGATTGATAACCGCGGTTTCAACAGAGCCGCTTTCAAGCCTGATGTTCGGAACCACATTAAAGCTCTCCGCGTACGGATTTATTAATACTGTCTTGTTGGAATTGGCCCCGATCCGGAAACAGGCCTGCGCCGTGCCGTCAACGTTGGCTTCGCAGTCGATGAGGGAGTTGTTAAACGCACCGTGTTCAATATAAAACCCGCTGCCGCTTATGGGGGCGCTTTTGGACTGTACCCGCACGTCGTGAAACTTGTTTGCGTTTGGTGTGTCCCCGCCCCCGGTTCTGGTCAGGTGAACGCCGTTCACAGAGGGTTGTTCAATCAGAACGCGGGTGAAATTATTCCAGTAACACGGATAATTTGTATCATTGTATCCATCCAGAAGAATCCCTGTTTGCGGTGCGATAAGATGAATATCGCTCACTGAATTCTGGACGCAGGGACGGTTGAGGCCGTAAAGATGAATTCCGGTTTTTCCGCCTTCGATCCTGAAATTGCGCAGGGTGATGTAATCCTCAACAACCTCGATCGCAGAAAACGTATCGGCATTGCATTTGATTACGGATTTGTGTCCGGCACCGAACAGGGCCTGCCTCGCCGTCAGCCGAATAGGCGAAGAGATGACATAGGTTCCCTCGGGAATGAAGACGGCATTACTTGCCGCAATCGCCTTCTGGATCGCCGGGGTATCGTCGGCAAGGCCGTCGCCGGACGCGCCGAAATCCTTTACAGATACAGTTTCGGCAAATTTATCATGCGTGGTGCGGGTCACCGCCCCCGTACCGACCGCGGTATAGTCCGGGGCCGCCATTGTGCCTTCCGTGCTTACGGCAACCGGTCTGCCGTCGCCGTCAAAACCCAGAACATGATTGGCCCGTATATCCCTGCCGGGCAGGACGTTGGTCACGTCACCCTCAGTCAATTCGTATTGCAGCATAAGTTTCTGATCTCTTGCAAGTTGCTGCAAACCGCCGGTGAGATAGTCAAGCTCACCATTAATCGCGTCTGCCGCAAAGTCACCGCCTTCCAGAAAATCTGTTATCCGTTCGTAAGGCATCTGGCGCTTGATCGTGACCCGCATTCCCTCCGCCGGCGGTGTGTCGAAAGTTACAGTGCCGCCTTCCGTGTTTCCCGACCCCGCAACAGTAAATCCGCCGAACTGCATCGCGCCGTTCAGAAAAACCTGGATATCCTCACTGGCAAATATGGGGAAAGGATATTCAAAAACGCTTTGCTGCCCGTTGGCAAGATAGCGCACGACAGGCTCAATCGCCGGCATTTTGATATGCTCGGTCATACGGCAGTTCCTTATTCTTAATTTAAAAAAAGTGGTCCTGGTTAATTAACCACGCAATGAAGGGTAATAATCAAAACCCTGAAAGACGCTCCAGCTGCTGTTGTTGCGCCAACTGTGTTGCCTCAAGGACGTTGCGGCTTCTGTCCGTGCTGATATCCAGATCTATGGCCCGGCTGCGGAGTGTATCCAGACGTTCGCGCTCCCTGCGGTCCTCTTCCGATTCCTCAAAAAGACCGAGCAGGACGGCTTCCGCCGATCCGCCGTCACGGCTGATCCCGCCGGAACCGAAACGCACATTCTGTCTGGCAACGGCCCGTTTCAGAGCCCTGCGCCTTTGGTTATCCTGTTGCGCGCTTTCCAGGTCAAGACGGTTCCGGTCCAGCTCCGCGCGCTGCTGTAACTCCCGGGACTGCAGTTTCTGCTGCGCCTTAAGCTGTTGAAGGGCCATATCCTGGGACTGGCGAATGGCCTGCCGCCTTTGCTCCTGAGCATCCAGACCCGCGGCAAAAGGCAGTATTCCCTGACTTAATCCGCCGGTCAGGGCGCCAAGCCCTGTCGTTATCAATGAAGCCGGTGTCAATGAACCCATGATTGTCTCCTTTCTTATGAATTAGAGCCAGTTATTCGAAAGACTTGTAAAATTTAAAGGGGAGTAGAAAATCAAGAAATATAGTGTTCAGCTACGTGTTCTGCTTAAAATTCACCGGCACATAACTAAAATCTTAAAAAGCCTGATAAATTTTAAATAACTCCAAACTAACCTAGTGATAAAGAATTAATATATAGAGCATCAGGTATATCAGCAACCCCTGCCGAAAATTGTGCCAAATATTCTGATCCTTCATATAGTCCAATCATGAACCCAGATATTAAAAAGGATGTGCACATACCAGCCGCTATGTCCTTTAATTCCTCTTTTATATCATAGTCGTTATTACCTAATAATTCTGAGACGCCTTTTAAAACGGGTCCCCAGAGAAGTATACACAGCAAAGACGCTGCGCCCCCAAACACTAAACCCTCTAAAAGAGTAAAGCTGCTAGTAAAAAGATGAGGTACAAAGGTTAAAGCAGCATTAGTAAATGCACCACTTAAAAAACCTAAGCTAAACCAACCACTATCAGTTTTTGTGTTTGAAAAGTTTTGTGGTGCCATAAAAATTGTTCTTTCATATATATTAAAAACACCTATAAAAGTACTATCAACAGGCCCATCATTATTGTCAGTCCCATCAGTCATATTTTACCCCACATACTTGTAATTGTTTTTAAACTAATGCAGGTATATTATTATGTCAATAATTTTTTCTAATCATTCACTTTCAGTTCCATCGTCACCGAAAGCAGAGTGAAAGGCAGCGGC
>CAYLKN010000003.1:0-95461 GCA_964384335.1 uncultured Pseudobdellovibrionaceae bacterium | reverse complement strand
CCCCGGACGCCCCAACTACTGCGCGGGGGACACAATGAATTTATTGTGTCCCCTGATACTGGTGCCCCCTGATACTGCGATAGTCAGAGTATCCTGCCAGGGTATCCTGCCAGAGTATCCTGTATGAATGCCTGCAAGCTATCTATGCCCCTTTTTTTGCTTGCACTGGTCGGAATAATTGTCCTGCTGACGTGCGGCATGGGCGCGATACAGGTTTGTATCGATTCCTGAATCCTGTCCAGTTCATCCTTTTTGAGTTTGTCGGTTTTTGTCAGAACAATTGCGCTGTCCCGGTTGCCTGTCGTCAGATAGGCAAGCATCTCCATATCGCTGTCTTTAAGACCGTGACGGCTGTCCACCAGAACGAGGGACAATACGAGTTGCGTCCGGTGTGAAAAATAGCTGTGCATCAGGGCGTCCCATTTTGCGTGCTCTGTTTTTGACAACCTGGCGTAGCCATAGCCGGGCAAATCACAGAGTATAAACGCTCCATCCCCGGCCTTGCCGCCCGCCTCGAAAAAATTGATCTGGCGTGTGCGGCCCGGCGTCTTTGAAGTCCGGGCCAGGGTTTTCCGATTAAACAGTGCGTTGATCAGGGAAGATTTACCGACATTCGAGCGTCCGATAACGGCAATTTCAGGAAGTGACGTTTGGGGAAACTGGTCCGCATCCGCCGCGCTTAAAAGAAATGTCACGGGTTTGAGGAAGAGTGTGCTGCCGCTTTTGCCCTGTGTCATGATGTTTTCCATTACGGATTGCCGCATTACGCGATTCCCGCTTGCCCTTAAAGGCTTTATCGGTTTAAATGCGGTTTTTAGTATCACATATAATTTAAAAATACGATGCAATAATGGCAAATATAAATATGACTGCCAAAGATCCGGATGAGACCGGGATGAAAAAAAACGGGTTTTCGTTCAAAAACCCGGTCGAATATGTCTTGGATTTCTGCCATGCCATCGGCAAAACATTTCTGGGATTTTTAAACCTCGTTGGCCAGCTTGTTCTGTTTATTATCGAGACTCTGGGGCGCGGTTTTTCCGCACCCTTTTACTGGAAGCAGATGATGCGGCAGGTCGTTGATATCGGGTATTACTCCCTGCCGGTTGTCGGTATGACCGCACTTTTTACAGGGATGGTTCTTGCCCTGCAAAGCTATACCGGGTTTACCCGCTTTAATGCGGAAAGTGCAATTGCGGGTGTGGTCGTCCTGTCCATCACACGGGAACTTGCGCCGGTTCTTGCCGGTCTTATGGTTGCGGGCCGTGTCGGTGCGGCCATCGCAGCGGAAATCGGAACAATGCGGGTGACAGAACAGATTGATGCCCTGGTTACGCTCTCTGTCAGCCCGTTTAAATATCTGGTCGCACCGCGGGTTATTGTCGGCACGCTCATGCTTCCCGTACTCGTTCTGATCGGCGATATTGTCGGCGTTTTCGGCGGGTATATCGTCAGTATTTACAATCTGGGGTTCAGTCCGGTCAGTTATCTGGATCAGACATGGGAAACACTCGAACACATGGATGTAATTTCGGGTCTTATCAAGGCTGCGGTTTTCGGTTTTCTGGTAACTATCATGGGATGTTATCACGGGTACAACTCCCGCCGGGGTGCGCAGGGCGTTGGTGCAGCCACAACAAATGCGGTCGTCTCTGCCTCGATCCTGATACTGATAAGCAATTATTTCCTTACCCAGATCTTTTTCTCTTAACCAATAATGAAGGATACGGCCCTGCACACAATGAACACAATGGACGCACAGGAAAACGGTCAGGCGGCGAATAAATTGTCGGACACAAAGGGTGAAGCAAAGCTGACTTTAAAAAATGTCAGAAAACGTTTCGGTTCCAATCATGTATTGCAGGGCATTGACCTTAACGTCCCGAAGGCGCGATCCATCGTGATTATCGGAGGCTCGGGATCTGGTAAATCCGTAATGATCAAATGCGTTCTGGGTCTTATTCCGCCGGATAGCGGATCCATACGCGTTGATGGTGAGGAAACCATGAACCTCAGCGGTAAAAAGCGGAACCGGTTAATTCAGAAATTCGGCATGCTTTTTCAGGGCGGTGCTTTGTTCGACTCTTTAAAAATCTGGGAAAATGTTGCATTCGGTCTTATCCACGGCCAGCAGATGCCCCGCAAAGATGCGCATGATATTGCCATTGAAAAGCTGCGCGCAGTCGGCCTAAGCAGCAAGGTAAGCGAGCTTCTGCCTTCCGAACTCTCTGGCGGTATGCAGAAACGGGTATCGCTTGCCCGCGCCATTGCGACAAATCCGGAAATCATTTTCTTTGACGAGCCTACAACCGGTCTTGATCCGATCATGGCGGACGTCATCAACGACCTGATCGTTGAAACGGTTCGCAACCTGGGGGTAACTGCATTATCCATTACGCACGACATGGGCTCTGTGCGTAAAATCGCCGACGAAGTGGCCATGATCTATAAAGGAAAGATCATCTGGCAGGGACCTGTCGATAGCCTGGACAACTCTGGAAATCCCTACGTTCATCAGTTTATAAGCGGATCCGCACAGGGACCGATTACAGAGGACGCCAAAAAAGAAGGCCTTATTTAATATTTAAAAGCGCCCGGGCCTTAATCTTCTTTTAATGACAGCAAAGATGCATTACCGCCCGCCGCCGCAGTATTATCCGTAATTGTTTTTTCAATTGCAAAACGATGGAGATAAAACGGGCCGCCCGCTTTTGGCCCGGTCCCGGAAAGTCCGTTTCCGCCAAAGGGCTGTGTCCCTACGACGGAGCCCACAACCGACCTGTTTATATAACAGTTTCCGGCATTCGACTGCCCAACCATATTTTTTGCACGGGACTGGATCCGGCTGTGCACACCGAATGTCAGGCCGTAACCCGTGGCGTTAACCGCCTCTGTAATTTTATGAACTTCTCCGGCTTTGTACCGGATGACATGCAATACAGGGCCGAAGATTTCACCCTCCAGGTGATTGATCGACTGAATTTCATAAGCGGCCGGGCCGAAAAAATATCCCTGTTTTTTCAGACTGTCCGAAACGGGCACGGTGTAAATTTCCCTGCCGTATGTCTGAAGCTTTTGCAGATGCGCCTCAAGCATGTTTTTTTGTCTTTGTGAAATGACAGGCCCGATATCGGTTTCGATTTCCAGCGGATCGCCGAGAGAAAGCTGGATCATAGCCCCTTTAAGATAGTCAATGACTTTATCTGCAATATCCGATTGCACGTACAAAACACGGCATGCCGAGCACCGTTGCCCCGCAGAATAAAATGCGCTGTTTATGACATCATCGACAAGCTGCTCCGGCAAGGCTGAAGCATCCGCGATCATGGCATTCTGCCCCCCTGTTTCGGCAATCAGGGGGATAATGGCGCCTTCTCTGGAGGCAAGTGTTTTGTTAATGGCCCTGGCTGTCCCGGTGGATCCGGTAAAGGCCACACCGCTTATCTCCGGATGTTCAGTCAGTTTACGCCCGATCTCCCCATCGCCGGGCAAAAGAGCAATGACATCTTTTGGAAGACCGGCTTTCAGCATTAGGGAAACGGCATAAAATGCGGTAAGAGATGATTCTTCCGATGGTTTGGCAATAACGGAATTTCCTGCCATTAGGGCTGCCATAACCTGACCTGTAAATATGGCAAGTGGAAAATTCCACGGGCTTATACATACAAAAACGCCCCTGCCCAGAAGATAAAGTGTATTTTTTTCCCCTGTCGGACCGGGCAATTCGATACCGTTCTCATCACAATCCCGTGCGCCCTGCGCTGCGTAATACCTGCAGAAGTCAACGGCTTCCCGAAGCTCAAGAACTGAATCCTGAAGCGTTTTTCCGCATTCACGCATTAACAGTCCGATAAGGCGCGCCGAGTCCCGTTCGTAGTGATCGGCAATGGCATTTATGATCTGCGCCCGGTTTGACGCATTAACTTCCTGCCATTTCTTTTGGCCGGCGCTTACACTCTTAAGGGCTTTTTCAATACCCTTATCATCGGCAAAAAAACACCGGCCCAAAATATCCCCGGTCTTGGCCGGATTTAAAACTGAAACACTCTTTTCCGTTTGAAGCGTTTTTCCGTTAACAACAGGGCCTGCGGAAAATTGCGATGTCTTATAAACCGCATTCCGAATGTCATCGATAAGGCCGGTGACTGTCGGATCGTCCTGCAGATCATAGCCTTTTGAGTTCTGACGTTCCGGCGCGTATATGTTAAGCGGAAGCGAAATATGCGGATGCCTCTTCTGCGAAAGTGTGCCAAATTTTTCAACAGGATCTTCAAGAAGGGTTTCCAGGGGAACGGATTTATCAGCAATCTTATTCACAAAAGAACTGTTTGCCCCGTTTTCCAGAAGCCGCCGCACAAGATAAGGAAGAAGGTCTTCATAAGTGCCGACAGGGGCGTAAATCGTCACGGGAATATCAAAGGATTTCGAGAATTCTTCATACAACGCCTCGCCCATACCATGCAGGCGTTGGAACTCGAATTTTTCCCAAACCGGTCCGGCCAGTTCAAGACACGTAAAAATCGTCCTGACATTATGCGTGGCCAGCATAGGATAAAACCGGTCCCGGCTGTCCAGCAGACGTTTGGCACACGCCAGATAACAGATATCCGTGTTGATCTTGCGGGTAAAAACGGGATAGTCCGCAAGTCCATTGACCTGTGCATGCCTGATCTCCGTATCCCAGTATGCGCCCTTTACAAGCCGGACACGCACGGCCTTTCCTGTTTCTTCAGACAAACCTGCCAGAAAGTCAATTACATCCAGGGCCCGTTTTTGATATGCCTGCACGGCAAGCCCCAGCCCATCCCAATCTTTGAGAGATGGGTCTTTAAACACCGCTTCAAAAACGGCGAGAGATAATTCCAGGCGCCAGCTCTCTTCGGCATCTATAGTCAGATTGACATTGTTATGTTTTGCCTGCCTGGCCAGTTCCAGAACCTTATTCTTGAGAAACGGCACACATATCTCCGCTTTCTTGTATTCATAACGGGGGTGTAAAGCGGAAAGTTTGACAGACAGCCCGGCATTGGATATTCCATCCCGATCTTTTTTTGACTGGGCAATCCTGGACAGCGCATTCTGATACCCTTTAAAAAACTGATCCGCCACCTCCATCGTTCGTGCAGCCTCTCCCAGCATGTCAAAGGAATATCCTGTATTGATATTTTTCCGGTCCTTTTTTGCTCTTTGCAAAGCATCTTCAATACTCCGGCCCAGAACGAAATGATGGCCCAGCATAGTCATGGCATGGACCGTTGCCTGCCTTATGACAGGCTCACCAAGGCGTGCAAAAATACTGGCGTAAAGATGCTTTGAAACCGCGAGCCCTATGCCGGCAGCTTTCATAAACCAGTCAGATGATTTCCCCATATCATCAAGCCATTTGGCCGCCTTGATTTTATCTCTTATCATCGCGTTTGCCGTTGCACTGTCAGGAATACGAAGGAGGGCTTCGGCAAGTGTCATAAGCGCAAGCCCTTCCTTGGTTTCAAGACCGTATTGCTGCACAAAACTGTCAAAATCAACGGCCTTCGGCTTTGTCTGTCTTAATTTTTCGGTGATATCTCGAGAGAGCCTGGTAATGCGTTCCCGTGTTTCGGAATCAAAACACAGCTTTTCAGAAAATGAGGTAATAAGTGCTTCCTCATCCGCCAAGAAATTCCTGGTAACCCGGTTCAAATACATAAACATGAGGTTACCACGATCAGCCGTGAAGATACACAGCATTTAAAAGTGTTGAAAAAGTATGTATGCAAATTCTAAAAAGAAAAGGGCTTATGACGGTTTTGCGCCGGCCAGTTCATGGTATGCCTTTCTAAGCTTTGTGCCAATCGGGCCGACCCCGAAAACATGGTCGTCAATCTGGCCAACCGGCAGAATTTCATAGGCGGTCCCCGTAACAAAAACCTCATCCGCCCCGGCAAGGTCTTCAGGCATGATAACGGTTTCATGTACGGTTATGCCATTATCCTTTGCCAGCTGGATGGCCGTTTGACGGGTGATACCGTTAAGGAAACAATCCGGGATCGGCGTGTAAATATCCCCGTCTTTGACCATAAAGAAGTTTGCGCCTGTTGCCTCCGCAACACGGCCGCGATAATCCAGCATCAATGCATCGTGGTATCCTGCGGCCTCAGCATCATGTTTGGACATGGTGCATATTGTATAAAGCCCCGACGTCTTGCTGCGGTATGGAGCCGTATCCGGAGCCGGGCGACGCCATTTCGCAATCTGCATTTTCAGACCTTTTTCCAGGATTTCAGCAGGAAAATAATTCGGCCATTCCCAGCATGCAATGGCAACATGCACCTTGTTCTTTTGTGCGCCAAGTCCCATCTGTTCCGCGCCACGCCATGCAATGGGTCTTATATAGGCATCTTTCAGTCCGTTTTTTTCAACAATTGCCTTGGTATGCGCGTTAAGTTCATCCACACTGTAAGGAAGGGTATAGCCAATGAGTTCCGCAGATAATACAAGACGCTCATTATGTTCGGCCATTTTGAAAATTTTGCCGTTATAAGACCGTATTCCTTCAAATACAGCCCCGCTGTAATGCAGGGAGTGATGAAGGACGTGCAGCTTTGCTTCACGCCATTCAACAATATGGCCGTTCATCCAAATATAGCCGTCTCTGTCATCAAAAGGCAAAATACTCATTTTTTCATCTCGATCCTGATTTTAATCTGTTTCACAATTGGGGTTTAAATCCCTATGATGTATATCATTATTCATATTTTAAAAACGCTGCAAAGCTTAAATACTCCACAGGCAAAATGAAGTTTCGGGAATTTGATACAAACAAACCCGCCATTCTTTTGGTCGATGATGATTACCGTATCCGGAGCCTTTTGTCACGTTACCTCTGGAATGACGGCTTCATTGCCCTAACGGCAGGCGATGCCGGGGAAGCACGAAATATGCTGGAAATCATTTGCTTTGATATGCTTATTCTTGACCGCATGATGCCGGAGGAAGATGGCCTTTCACTGGCCGGATCGATCAGGCAGAAAAGCGATGTGCCAATCATCATGCTGACTGCCCTTGGGGAAAGTCAGAACAGAATTGACGGTCTTGAAGCCGGGGCGGATGATTATCTGCCCAAACCCTTTGAACCAAAAGAACTTGTTTTAAGAATACAGTCCATTCTTAAACGACGGCCGCAAAAAACCGGAACCCTGAATGACTCCCCGGTGAAAATCGGGAGATGGGCTTTCGATCCCCACGGTCATATTCTTGAAGACAGCCAGGATCGTATTATGCTGACCACTGCCGAGGCCACGCTTTTAAGACATATGATTTCACAGCCGAATACGACGGTGGACCGGTATATGCTTGGGGAGATATTCGGATTGCAACCGGACAGCCGGGCAATAGATGTCCAGGTTACACGCCTGCGCAAGAAAATTGAGGATGATCCGAAATTTCCGAAATTGATACAGACGGTGCGTGGTCAGGGCTATCTTCTGCGCATGGAAACAGGTTTATGAGACTGATACCCAAACTTAATCTGAAGAATTATCTTCCGCGGACGCTTTTCGGACGCTCGTTGCTTATAATCGTAACGCCCGTCTTTCTTGTTCAGATTATAACCGCCATTGTTTTCGTTGACCGTCACTGGAGCAAAATGTCGGAACGGCTAGCCAATGCGGTTGCCGGAGAAATTGCGCTTATAGCCAATCATATTGAAAGCGGCCGGGCGGATATTGATGATTTCTCAGGCAAAGTTACACAAAGCCTGGAGCTTCTTATCGCATTTGAAGAAGGCCGGACCCTGCCGGATGAGGAAACCGGCAAAGAGAGCTGGAATTCAATTGTCGCTGAAACCCTTGCAAAATCCTTGGAACGGAAAGTCCGCAGATCATTTTCCATCACCGTTGATATTGGCGAAAAATGGGTGGAAATCGGCGTTCAGCTGGAAAACGGTGTTTTGCGCATATCCTCTCCGCAACGTCGGCTGTTCTCCTCATCCGGATATATTTTTCTTTTATGGATGGTTTTTACAACTGTCATCCTTTTCGCTATTGCTATTCTTTTTATGCGAAATCAGATAAGACCTATAAAGCGACTGGCCATCGCCGCGGAGCGTTTTGGCAAAGGCCGGGACGTGCAGACCTTCAAACCCGAAGGCGCAGCGGAAATCCGCCGGGCGGCCTCCGCCTTTCTTAAAATGCGGGAGCGTATAAAGCGGCAGATCAGCCAGCGTACAGCAATGCTGGCCAGTATTTCCCATGATTTGCGAACACCGCTCACGCGGATAAAGCTGCAGCTTGCGATGCTTGGTAATTCACCGGATACCGAGGCGCTGAAAGAAGATGTGCGGGATATGGAAAGTATGATCAACGGCTATCTCGCCTTTGCCCGGGGAGAAGGTGGCGAAAACCCGGTTACCAAAAATATCGTGAAAATTTTTGAGAACCCGATCAATACTCTCAAGCAAAAAGGCAAAACGGTTCACATCGACAAACCGGGAACCGAAGACAAATCTGGCGAAAAAGAAACGGCCGCCGCTTCAAACAATCTCATGCTGTCCGTCCGCCCTGTGGCAATCGAACGGGCATTTTCAAACATCCTGAACAATGCAGGTAAATATGCGGATAGTATATGGATCAGCTTTCGTCCCACTGACCACTTCTTCCAGATAATTATCGACGATAATGGTCCCGGGTTGCCCGCATCAGAATATGAAGAGGTGTTTAAACCGTTTTATCGAGGCGATAAAACACGCAGCGCATCCGAAGGAACCGGGCTTGGCCTTCCCATTGCCATGGATATTGTACACAGTCACGGGGGCAAAATATGGCTGGAACCAAGTAACAGGGGGGGATTGCGTGTCGTGATCGAATTGCCGCGATAATAATCGCGTTTAAAAAGGAATTATAAAAAAGACAGATGACGTTAGGAGTCGTGTAAGGAGGTTAATGCGCCTCACCCCAGTTTTTGCCGTGACCGGCTTCTGCAATCAGGGGGACGCTCAGCCTGCTGACATCCTGCATTGTTTTTATAACCGCCTCTCGCGTGGCGTCCAGTTCATCATCCGGCACTTCAAAAATCAGTTCATCATGCACCTGAAGCAACATCCTGGCCCTCAGGTTTTCCTTTTCAAGAACGGGCGGGATTTTAATCATTGCGCGTTTCATGATATCGGCGGCCGTCCCCTGCAGCGGGGCATTGATCGCCTGGCGTTCTGCGAAATTACGCTTCGCCATATTTTTATCGTTGATTCCGCTGATTACACATTTCCGGCCGTATAACGTGCGGACATAGCCGAAGGACCTTGCCTCCTCCTTTTTCTGCTGCATATAATCCTGTATCTCGGAAAAATTGGTCAGATACTGCTTGATAAAACTTGAAGCCTCACCCTGGCTGCAGCCAAGCTGGCTGGCAAGCCCGTATGCGCTTATACCGTATATGATGCCGAAGTTGATAGCCTTGGCCTGGCGCCGCAATTCGGGGGTAACTTCTTCTTCCGGTATTGCGAATACCTTGGCGGCCGTATGGGTATGAATATCAACGCCGTCCCGGAACGCCTGCTGCAACGCCTTGACTCCGGCAAGCTCCGCCGCCAGTCTCAACTCCACCTGCGAATAATCAGCCGATAAAAGCGTCCAGCCCTCTTCGGCAACGAATGCCGTCCTGATTTTGCGTCCATCTTCGCTCCGGATTGGTATATTCTGCAGGTTTGGATCACTTGACGAAAGGCGGCCTGTATTGGTCAGGGCCATATGATAGGAAGTATGAACCCGTCCTGTTTTGGGGTTAATCTCGTTCTGAAGAGCATCGGTGTAGGTTGATTTCAGCTTTGCAAGCTGTCGCCAATCCAGTATTTTCTGCACGATATCATGGCCTTGTGCGGCCAGATCCTCAAGCAGGGATGCGGTTGTTGACCAGTCGCCGGTTTTTGTCCGCTTGCCGCCCTGAAGTCCCATTTCATCGAACAGAACAGAACCGATCTGTTTGGGCGAACCCACGTTAAAGCTGTGCCCCGCCATGTCATGAATTTCTTCTTCAAGCAATCCAAGCCGACGGGCAAAATCTCTGCTCAGATCTTGGAGTATGCCTGTATCGATTTTGATCCCGGTAAGCTCCATCCTTGCAATAACGGGTATGAGAGGGCGTTCGCAGTTTTCGTATACAGAGGCGCATTGCTCCTGTGCAAGGCGCGGTTTGAAGATATTGTGAAAACGCAGGGTGATTTCCGCGTCCTCGGCGGCATAGTCAAGCGCCTGGTGCGGCGGCACTTTGTCAAAGGTGATCTGGCTTTTTCCCTTGCCTACAATGTCGGTATACCTGATCGGCGTGTGATCTAAAAAAAGCGCCGACAGCTCATCCATACCGTGTCCATGGCGCGTACCATCAAGGACATATGACAGCAGTATCGTGTCATCAACAGGTGAGACTTCGATCCCGGCGGCCGCCAGCATCTGCCAGTCGTATTTTGCATTGTGCATGATTTTAAGGATGCCCGGATCTTCGAGCACAGGCTTCACAATGGAAAGAGCCTCGTCAAGTGGAATTTGTTCAATATCCGGGCTGTCATCACCGGTTAACAGATCCTGGTCGGGTTTAGTGTGCCCCAATGGTATATAGGCGGCTTCTCCAGGCTCTATGGCAATTGATATACCGACAAGCCCGGCCTTTGCCGGTGTAAGGCTTGTCGTTTCCGTATCAACGGCAAGGATGCCTTTTTCATCCGCTTTTTGCATCCATTGTTTCAGAGTTTGTGTGTCTGTGATGAGTGTGTACACATTGTTTTCAATTGAGGGGAGTCTTTCCTCAATCCATGTCACGCCCTTGTCTTTACTGTTTTCATTGGCGGAATCCGGCTGAACATCTGGCATATCGACCGTTTTCCGAAGTCTTGCATATATCGTCTTGAAACCCTGTTCCTGTAGAAAAGCAGCGAGTTTTGGCGTATCCGGGTTGCGTGTTTTCATGCCGGATAAAGAAACGGAAACATCAACATGTGTATCAAGCGTTACCAGTTTTTTGGATATGATTGCATTGTCCCTGTTTTCCTTGAGTGTTTCCCGGCGCTTGTTCTGTTTTACGGACTCAAGATTATCCAGAAGATTTTCAAGACTTTCGTACTCATTGATAAGCTGTGCCGCAGTTTTCACCCCTATCCCCGGAACGCCGGGTATATTGTCGATACTGTCTCCGGCCAGAGCCTGTACATCAATAACCTTGTGCGGTGGGACGCCGAATTTCTCCTCAACCTCCGCAGGCCCTATAAATTTCTGTTTGATCGGGTCGTAAAGACGAACGTGGTCGTCAACCAGCTGCATCAGATCCTTGTCCGAGCCGACGATAACCACATCCTTGCCTTCTTGTTTTGCAAGTCTGGCATATGTCGCGATAAGATCGTCCGCTTCATAGCCTTCCAGTTCAAGGCAGGGTATTTCAAAAGCCTCCGTCGCCGTCCGAAACATCGGAAACTGAGGAATCAGGTCTTCAGGAGGCTCAGTCCTGTTGGCCTTGTAATCCTCATAGATATCGTTTCTGAAATTTTTGCGTGCCGCATCAAAAATGACTGCAATGTAGGGTGCATGAAAATCAGTCAGAAGTTTTACCATCATTGCAGTAAAACCGTAAACCGCGTTAACAGGCGTGCCGTCCGGCCGGGTTAATGGCGGGATTGCATGATAAGCCCGGAAAATAAATCCCGATCCGTCAACCAGATAAAGCGTGTTGTTATCCGAATGATCTTCTTTTTTATCTTCTGTTTTCTGCTGGCGCGGCATGGATATACCATGGCGCATGGGCAGTTAAAAATCCAGCATTTTTAAATCTGCGATTTTAATGAATCATGTATTCGGATTCATAGGATTTAAAATCACCGGGCGTAATGATTTCCTGTGTGGCAATTGTAACAGAGTGCAATTTGCCATCCAGGTTATCGTGCCAGAATTTTAAAAACTTGTTGAGAACTGGATATTTGGGTGCAATATCATATTCCTGCCATATAAATGTTTGCAGAAATTCCGGATAATCCGGCATGTGATACAGTATTTCGGCGGTTGTCAGCCGATAGTCTTTTACTATTTTTTCAAAGTCATTCATTCCAAAACCTCCTGTTTTCAGTAGTCTTTTTCTTTCATTTTAGCAGAAATCCTGTCTGCTTTCATTTTTTGGTTAATTTAATGTTAACCTTTATGCACTTAAAAAAGTGTTAATTTTTCATATAAAATATTGTGTGTGCCGTTTCCGGCATTAAGGCGGACTGATTGAAAAAGATACGACACTGAAATCAGTTTGCCTGATGACGCTGCGACTGTGTTGTCGTCCTGGAACAGAAAAAAGCAGGATAGCCAATAACCACCGCAGGCCGCGAAGCACTTTAAGGCTTTTTTTCCGGATTAAGATAGACATTACGCACTATAATTTTAACATGCCGCGCACTTTCGATGCCCGGTGCGTTGCATTGACCGGGCCTTTCATCAATTACTATATCAGCGGATCTGCAGCCGTTTGCGAGTAAGGTTTCCAATATAGTTTGCATGAAGTTTTCGATTTTTCCGGTATAGGGAAACTCGGAATTCAATGTAAAATCCGGCCCGATATCAACAGATGTCAACTCATTAATACCCACAAGCTTGTGAAATTTTTTCTCTAAAGCCGTAATGGTCCCGCTGTAATGCCTGAGCAGTTTATTATATGTGTTACGGCTTAATATAAGGCAGGGATAGATTTCAGAATTCCGGACAGCATTAGTCATATTTTCTATATCAAAACCATTTCATCAATTATTTATTATGCAAATTAATATTTTTCATCTTACTCTTTTTGCAAGTGTCGTTCACATAAAATAAGGGCATGATCTTTGTCTGGTAATGTGCAGGCAAATATAAAAATTTTGCCGCCGTCTTTCAGGCCCAGCTTCTTTTTTAAATTATCACTGTTCTGCGGAAAATTGCGCGTGGACAGGTTTGCCTGCCTTTCCGGAAGAACCTCCTGAAGTTTCTTTTTGTTAACGGGCAGAATGTCCCGTACTTCAAAAACACGTCCCGGGAAATTCTCAACCGGTGTCGCCGATGTATATAAATGCGTGGCGGGGTGCAGCTTGAAAAGAGAGTGGCGATGCGCGACCGTTTTAAATCCCCCCGCTTTGAGAATTCCCGCGGAAGGTTCGTAAAGATATGCCAGAGGGCGGGAATAGCGGACCTTAATTTCGTCCTCTTCCTCTTTTTTAAAAACAAATGTTTCATTGGCCTGTCCCATGTCATCAATAGAACTTACAATTACCGGCAAAGCGTTTTTGTCCATGATCTTGTCTGAATGTAAAACAAGCACAAGTTCCTTAACCTGTCCCTGCCATTGCACAACATGACATGCCTGAACAGACGGCCCCAGATCTTCGGCCGCTTTCTGGATATCAAGCATCGGCGAGGTTTTGATCATGACCACATGGGCGTTTCCCAACAGTTTCGGCAAGACAGCCAAAACATCAGGCTCGCAGTCTTTGAATTCAAATCTGCCACGTCTTGATCCGCTCCGGCGTTGGGGATCAAGATAGATAAAATCGATTTTCCGCCCTTTAAATGAGGACAGAAAATTCTCCGCGCTGCAGTTTAAAACCTGGACATAACCGGTTCCCAGAACGTCAAGATTGTGCCTCAGAACCTCTGAGGTCAGCACATCACACTCCACCGCAAACCCGGATTTAAAGTTTCGTGCAAACGCGGCCGTGTCAATTCCGGCTCCGGCCGTAAGATCGGCAAAACTGTTCCCCAGATCTGAACCGGACATAAGATCTTTGACAAGAGAGGCTTTATACCCGGCTGTCGCTTCCGATGAGGCTTGCTCGACAAGGTCAGGTCCGGGCATAATCAGATCGAAATTGTCTGCCCGGTCCGGTAATTTCCCCCGGGCTTTCTGGCGTGCCTTGATCTGGTTCAGGATGTCATGTTTGGGCCATAACGGATCCGGCATTGCTTTATTCGCCAGAGACACTGTGTCAACATCAACATTGTCACGAATGAATTTACGGATTTCAGGGGTGCATAAAGTTTTGATATTCTGCATTTGGAAGATCTTATTATTCAGGATTATACATGACTTATTGCGTTTTTGACATCATACAGAATCTCCCGGGCAAGTGGTTTATTTCCCGCACTATAAACGGAGAAAATATATATTCAGGGCATGCCTTTTTAACGCCTGCCGATTTCAGTATCCCAAAGGCACTTGTGTTTTTTTATACTGAAAGTGGGACTCTCTCTCTTCCGCAGGGGAGTTTTGAAAATTTCCGGCACTATACATATGTTTTTTTTCCGGACCTCATGCACCTTGAAATATACTTCGATCATCAGAAAAAGCGGCTGTTTCAGAACATTCCCTTATCACAAACAGAGCACGGCCTTACCGGACATGCCCATTATGACTGCATGCCGGATGTTTACGACAGCAATTATGCGTTCACAAACAATTCCGGTTTCTGCGTCAAACATGTTGTAACAGGCCCCAAAAAAAATATGATTATAGAGAGTGTATATAAAAGGAAGTTTAATCCGCAACCGGAGACCAGAGAACCACATCTGAATACATATAATTGAAAATCGGATGGGCAGTCGCATTTTCGGGCAGTCTGGCGTAACTGCCTTTGCCCCA
Source organism: uncultured Pseudobdellovibrionaceae bacterium (assembly GCA_964384335.1). Classification (GTDB taxonomy): domain Bacteria; phylum Pseudomonadota; class Alphaproteobacteria; order Micavibrionales; family Micavibrionaceae; genus JAUICS01. Next base: position 80,854 of record CAYLKN010000003.1, on the reverse strand, counting down.
GACAAGCTCCCCCTGATTTTCATAGAAATAGGCATTTATCGCACTTTCTCCCCTGCCAAATTCACGATAGATATAGTTTCCACCGTCTTGTCCGGGCTTGCCCATATCCTTTCTTGGCATCAGTATGAAGCTGTTCCCGGACTTTTTCATCTCTCCTCTTTCAAAACGACGGATTCTGCTTTTATCATGACCGTAAATAATCTGGTATACGCCGTTCTCAATATAAAATTCGGCATAATGCGGGGGGTTATACGCCGACCAGTATCCGTTTAGTGATTGAGCGGATGTGAGAGCGTTTCCGGTAATGCCGGCGGCATTATTATCACGTCTTTGTGCAGTTTCTGCTTCCTGGCGCCTTTCAGGGTCCGTTTTAAAAGACGCTTGTCCTTGGGATGTCCGGGGCGGCGGAATGGTGTTTGTATCCCCGGAATAAAAACGAAGATAAGCAAGGGCAAAAACCCCGATAACCATAATCAGCCCTGCCGAAAAAATAATATACCCCGCTGGTGAAGCGGAGAAATGCGCTTTACGGGATCTGATTCTGCCCGGTTTGCGCACGCTTATTACGCCCTGTTTCATGGAAGAGTCTGGGTTTTTTGCCTTCCTGCGTCGTATGGGTTTTCCCGGCTGTTCGTCACCGTCATGTCTAGACATTTTTTAGAATCTTAAATTACCGGTAATAAGCATATATACAATGCTGCAATAAAGCCGCAGCAAAACGCATAGTTCAGACACGCAAGGGCATAAGTACAAACAAGGAGGAATTATCGCCGGCATCCGTTATAATTGTCGGCGACGCACTGTCTGCCAGCCGGATAACACATCCTTCCTTTACAAGTCCTGTTATATCCATCAGATACTTTGCATTAAAGCCGATTTCAATATCGTCAACGTCCGAATTCACTTCAAGATCTTCGGTTGCACTTCCCGCATCCGGAGAATTGGCCGAAAGAGTCATCGTTTTTCCGTTTAGCATAATTTTGACGGCACGGGTCTTGTCATCTGAAATCGTTGAAACCCTGTCGATTGCACTGCTAAAAATCCTCGGGTCCACTTCAATCACTTTATCATTGTTTGCAGGAATTACCCGCTGGTAGTCCGGGAAGGTTCCATCAATAAGTTTGGAAGTCAAAATGATATGATCGATGCTGAAACGGATTTTGCTTTCCGAAAGTGTAATCTGAACCTGATCGGCAGCATCATCGACCAATTTCTTGATTTCAGCCACGGCCTTGCGCGGGATAATAATGCCCGACATCTGTGCCGCACCCTCGGGAAGAGGCATTTCATATTGCGCCAGGCGATGACCATCCGTCGCCACTGAACGCAGAACCGGTACACCATTTGTCTCCGCGGCATGCAGATAGATTCCGTTCAGGTAATACCGGGTTTCTTCGGTTGATATTGCAAAACTCGTCCTCTTGATCAGCGTCCTGAGATCTGCAGCCGCCAGAGAGAAATTAACAGGCAGATCGGATCCGCCAAGTTCGGGAAAATCATCTTTCGGCAAACAGCTCAGTCTGAATTTTGACCGTCCTGACTTAACTTCCATGGCCGAGGCGTTCGAATCAAGCTCCATGGTGACTTCCGAACCTTCGGGCATTTTTTTGATAATGTCGTGGAGTGTGTTGGCAGGCACTGTCGTCGTTCCGCCTTCGGTTATGTTGGCCGGAACCGCCACCTTGATTTCAAGGTCCATATCCGTGGTCGTAAGTTGAAGCTGCCCGTCATTGGCATTCATTAATACATTCCTCAGAATCGGAATTGTATTCCTGCTTTCCACAACGCTTTGAACTTGATTTAAAGCTCTGAGCAGAGCTGTGCGATCAATTGAAAATTTCATGACATAAACCCGTGCTAGTAAATGAGATAGTAAGACTTTATCATAGAAAACACTTTGTTAAAGTCTTCTGATTGGACTATACCCGTTTTTTTAGGCTTTTTTCCACAAAAATTGCCTGTTCACAACATACAATCCCAAACCAGGGTTCACACTAATGATCCACTTAAGACCTCATCATTTTTTATGTATTTTAACCTTTATCGGCAAAGGCTATTCACAAAATTTCGTCAGAAATTATCAAGCGGTTATCGACCGGATTAATAAAGGCGAAAGGCAGATTATCATCGTTGAAGGTCCTGACGATATATGCAGGCCGCGCCTTCTGGAAACAAATCAAAACCATCATTGTCTGGAGGACAGGATTACCGGGCGGGATAAGACTGCACTGCTGGATCTTCAGACATTTTTCCCCGGCCATAACTTTGTTGCATCAAACATTGTAAGGCTTTCTGAAGATCTGATTTCAAATTTAAGAATACGTTTTCATAGGGGCGACATACGAAAAGCCTGTAAAGGGTGCGAATGGTTCGAGCTTTGCAATCAAATAAGGGATGACAACTTTCAAAAAGCAAAGCTGTCATCCCTGAAGTGAATTGTAGCCAGGAAGCCGATGTTACCCGGTCAGAGCCCGGCGAATGATATCGACATCCTGGGATATCTGGGCATCGTCATTCATCAGCTCTTCAACCTTGCGTACGGCATGCATAACTGTCGTATGATCCCTGCCTCCGAATTTCCGGCCGATTTCGGGTAATGACCTGGGTGTAAGCTGCTTTGACAGATACATCGCGATTTGTCTTGGTCTTGCAACATTCCTTGACCGGCGAACAGAATGCATGTCCTGCATTCTCAGATTATAGTGTTCGGCCACTTTTCTTTGAATCTCGTCAATGGTTATGCGCCGGTCGTGCGCCCTTAGAAGATCCTGAAGAACTTCCTGGGTGGTTTCGAGTGCAATTGGCTGGCCGGAAACTTCCGCATGTGCAGCAATTCTGTTTAAAGCGCCTTCCAGCTCACGAATACTGGATGTGATTTTAAGGGCCAGAAATTCAAGCACAGGATCCGGTACCTCGATTTCAAGCTGATCGCGTTTGGATTGCAAGATGCCCAGGCGCAGATCATATGTCGTTGGATGAATATCGGCCACCAGACCCCAGGAAAGACGTGAGCGCAGCCTTTCCTCAAGCCCGGAAAGATCGGATGGCGACTTGTCTGCCGATATCACAATCTGTTTATTCTGATCAACAAGCGCATTAAAGGTATGGAAAAATTCCTCCTGCGTGGTTTCCTTGCCGCTTATGAACTGAATGTCATCGATCATAAGAACATCAACAGATCGCAGACTTTCCTTGAAATTCATCATTTCATCCCGTCTTAAGGACCGGACAAAATGATACATAAATTTCTCAGCGGAAAGATAGAGAAGCTTTTTATTACTTTCCCGCTGTAAAATTGCAGCTGCGATCGCCTGCATAAGGTGCGTTTTTCCAAGACCGACGCCGCCATAAAGAAACAAAGGATTAAACGGTACCATGCCGCTTTCCACAACGCGTCTGGCCGCAGCGTGCGCAAGGGCATTCGGCTGACCGACAACAAAGCTCTCAAAAGTGAATCGTTTATCAAGAGGCGAGGATAGCTCCTCAATTGCCTTGTCAAGCTGAGGTGTTTGCTGCCGCGCCTCGACCGACTGAACCGGCTTGTCTTTTTCTTCTGTATCAAATTTAATGACATTCGTTGCAACAACAACAATTTTCAGTTCCCTGATTTCTTCATTGATGCCTTTACACATTTCAAGAATCTGACCCGCATAGTGTTTTTCAACCCATTCACGCATAAACCGGGTCGGAGCGGACACTTCAAGCGTCCCGCTTTGCGGGTAATAAGCCTGCAGTGTCAAATGCTTAAGCCAGCTTCTGAAAACGGCTTCTCCGAATTCTTTTCGCATGGCCTGGTAAACAGTTTCCCAGGTTTCTTTTATTTCCTTTGTTGGCTCAAGAGGATCTCCAGGCAGTACATTTTCAAGATTTTTACCAACAGCACCTTTCCGAGCAAGATCCGTCATTATCAGTTTCTCCATTTTTTAAAAGTTAATGTTTACCAGTTAACAATTTATCAAATACTTTTCAAAACAATGAAAAGCAAAATACAAGTATAAATCTCCCGAAACTTAACGGGAAAATGTAAAAACAAAGGCAATACTTAGGGGTCTGCAAACAAACCATGTCTGCATTTGATTTTTCTCAGTCAAAATAGTCTCTGAATTTTAACCAATAGCCTGTAATCACATTACAGGAATATCTTTATACCCTAAGTACAGAGGATTACTTTATCCTCGCTTCGCAAAAACTGACTCTACCAGTCAATTTTTACTACTTTCTATGTACCCCTGAATCTAAAATTAAGAATACACCATGAAATATAAGAATGGCAATAAGAACAAATCAGGAAATAAAAAAAAAGAAATTATCGGACTTTTGATTTACGCCACGAGTAATAGTCTGCAAAATCCAAGTAAAAAAATGCAGACTACTGAACGTTTTATTTGAACGAGAATTATTTTTAGCCAGTCTTTATGTAGCCTCTTTTAAGGCTTTAATGTGGTTCGACAAACGGGACAATGTTCGCGAACATGTTTTTTTATGAATTATATTTTTGGTAACGCATCTCATCATATAAGGCTTTAAAACATTATATTCCTTTTGCGCAGATTCCAGATTTTTTTCCTCAATTGCGGCACGTACCTTCTTAATATATGTGCGCATTGCAGACCGCCTGTCGCGGTTGATTTCCTCGAATCTTTGATTTCTTCTAATTCTTTTTTCAGCGGATTTTGTATTCGCCATTGCCTAAACCTAATTTGTCGTTTTTTTCAGATCCAAGATTATTACCTTTTTGACAAAGTTTTTGTCAAGCATTCTGTTTCCCTAATTCCAATCTTTTTCATTTTTCGGCATCACTTTGAGAACAACAAGCCTGCTGCCCTCCGAGAAATCTTTAACAAAAACAAGACGCTCATCATTCCTGGTGTAATTCCCTTCCAGAACTTTTTCCCAGCCCAGTTGTGGCAATACACGGTCATAATATGACAGAACCGAACCCCATGAATTATTTTTAAGGTATGCGGCCTCCTCAACGATTCGCCCGGACGGCTTGTCAAAATTTACGGTTTTGCCGGGCATAACCTCCAGCCCGTCCATAACCGGAATATCGTGCAGAACCTCGAAATAAGGGGTGGTCTGAACCTCCGCATTACGCAGATTGCCGGAATTAACATCCGCCGGAAAGATAATGAAACACAGCATTATCACAAGCCGTGACAGAGCCTGAGATTTCCGGCCTTTCCATTTGAAAGATATGACCTTGCCGTTCATGTCCTATACTCAGTTTATCTTTGTTTGATGGAACAATAATATGTTGAACGGCCGCTTTGCACAATCCTTTTGATCCCTTTATCAAGAAGTTTCATGTCGCTGCGGGCGCCGCACGAACATGAAGGACAAGCCATCCCTTCCCGATCATAAACGGAAAAGGAGGTTTGAAAATAGCCCGCCTCCCCGCTCAGACTTCTATAGTTGCGCAGCGTGCTGCCCCCGGCCGTGATGGCGCGATTTAAAACAGACTTGATAGAACCGCACAGAGCCGCCGCACGCCTTCCCTTTACCGTCAAGGCTTTGCGTCTAGGGCTTATACCTGCTTCGTAAAGGGCCTCACAGACATATATATTACCGAGTCCTGCGATAATCTCCTGATTTAAAAGCACGGTTTTGATCGGCCCGGTACGCCCGGACAAAGCCCCTGTCAGAGTATCCGGCGTAAAGCCGGGACAGAGAGGTTCGGGACCAAGGTTTTTGAATGCCGCAAACTCCGTTTCCGAAGTAAATGGGTAATGTGCCAGATATCCGAATCGGCGCTGATCATTAAAAACCATCGTGCTGGTCTCACTCAGCCCCAGAAGAACATGGTCATGTTTTTCAGGTTTGTAATCTTGCAATGCGGATGGAATGAGGGACAGCTTTCCGGACATACCGAGGTGAATGACAAGCATGCCTGCCTGCCCTCCTTCTTTTTCAAGGAAAAGGAGGATATATTTACCCCTGCGTGTAATTGTCTTTACGATGGAATTATTCAGCTTATCCTGAAAATCGCTGGCGGCGGGAATACGCATTGCCGGATTTAAGAGCCGGACAGACGTAATAAAAGCCGGAAGGTCAAGGGCCAGAGCAAGTCCGCGCTTTACAGTTTCAACTTCGGGAAGTTCGGGCACTGCAGTATCAACACACTCTAGATCGGCATGCTTATGATGTCCTGATAGGCCTGAATAATCCGGTCGCGGAATGAAATTACAGTCTGTAACGTCATATCCGCCTTATTAACCGCCTGCACAACATCAACAATATTCGCCTCTCCCGTAATTCCTTTTGCCGTCGCCTGCTCCCCGGCCCGAAGGGTATCAATGACTTTTTCCGTCTGACCTTTAAGGACCTGGGCAAAACTTTCATCCTGATTTCCGGGAACACCCGGCCTTTGTGCAAAATTTGAGTTTTGCTGGTAAATATTGGCGGCCTGGGAAGGATTAATCGCGTAGTTAATCATAATCTTAAAACGTCTTTCTTTATATACTCATTATACTTTAAGTATCATCCGCTCAGCAAGTCCACAGTTCTCGAATACATCTGCGTCGCCTGCGTTATCATTCCGAGATTGGCCTCATAGGAACGGCGCGCTTCCTTCATGTCCTGCATTTCAATCAGTGTTTTGACGTTCGGTGTCTGAACATACCCGTTTGCATTTGCAGCGGGATGACCCGGTTCATATCTCTGACCGAAAGGAGAATCGTCCAAATCGATCTTATCAACTTTTACCACTTCCAGTCCGAGTTCGCGGTCAAAATCATTTTCAAAGAAAATGACCTGACGCCTGTACGGCTGGTCATTCGGATTCGTGGGCAAAGACCCTGCATTTGCGATATTCTGTGCTATCAGATTAATCCGGTCACCCTGGACTTTCATCCCGTGAACCGAAATCGTCATTGCGCTTAACATATCCATTTTTGTCTCCTGTTATCCGCCGGAACGTCCAAGTGCCGTTCTGATCATTGATCCCTGTTTTCTGTAAAGGCTGGTCATTAACATGAAATCCATACGTGTTCTGCCTGCTTTGACCATTTGCTCTTCAAGAACAACAGAATTTCCTGAAATCGTTACGTCATAAGTCTCGTCCTGTTCGTCCGCATCCGGTGTCTGTAATCCATCAGGACTTGGAATATGGCCATGTGCCGTACTGGCCAGATGAACTGAATTTCGTGGCGGCTCGATAATCTTTTTCAACCCGCGGGAGAAATCGACCTCGGTCAGATCTTTAGGCTCGTACCGCGGCGTATCAGCGTTTGCAATATTCTGGGACAGAAGGGACTGCCGATGCGAAAGATATTTCATCTTTGCATTAATCGCCTTCATTATTGCCAGATCACCGGTCATTTCTCTGTATTCACCCTTTAAATATGTTACATTTTTTCTCAGTTCTTACTTGCAGGAGGCATGCCATAACAGAAGACCGAAACAAAAAAGGCGGGAAGCTCTATGACAGTCAGTCGGAAGATCCGCTTATACCCCTGAATATAAAGAAAAAGATCAGGGAACATACAGCCGTTGCGATCAAGGACGGTTCCGATCAGGGGGAATTGCCACGCGTTGTGGCAGCAGGAAGGGAAAAACTTGCCGAGCAGATTCTGGAACTTGCGTTTAAACACGGGATCAAGGTAAGGGAAGACGCAAGTCTGGCTGAAATCCTCGCCCGGATAGAGATCGACAGCCCCATCCCGTCGGAAGCTTTTCTTGCCATAGCCGAAATCCTTTCCTATGTTTACCGGGCAAACGGCCATTCAGATCCGTTTAACGCCGTATTAAACCCGGACAAATCCGAAAGCGATCTTTAGAAATCCCCTGCTTTCTGCGTTCTTCGAATATTGGCCAAAAGAAGACTTGGCAAAAAACAAACAACCTTTTAGCATAAAGTCTGTTTGCAAAATATGATATTTCGAAAAAAGGTGCGTAATGATAGATTTTGATGCCGGATCAGACAAGATTTACGAACGGATTAAAAAGCTAAATGATTTTATTCTGGAAAGCAAAAGAAAGGCGCAAGAGGGTCAGCTTGTCGATGTTTCCGGGCTTGATACAGAAGCCCGTGCGATTTGCGACGAGATTCAGAACCTGCCCCAGTATGATGTTTCGGAGTTTGAGGAGCCTCTTAACGAAATGGTCAGCAATCTTGACGGCCTGATGAATTCCCTGAATGATCTTCAGCAGGAGATTCAGAAAAAGGCCGATGAGGAAAAAGGGGCTAAGGAAATTAGGATCGACCAGTCAGATATGCCGGAAAACTGAAAATGACCTCCATAGAATGGGTTGATATTGTAAAGCTTTTTTTCTCTCTTGTATTTGTCCTCTCTTTAATGGCATTGCTGGCATTCGTCATGCGTTATCTTGATGCGCCAAACCGTTTTAACAGGATAATAGCCCAGAAATTTCCCCGGCGCCGTCTTCAGGTGATTGAACGCCATACCATAGACCGGAACAATACGGCCGTGATTTTACGATGCGATTCCCGTGAACATGTCGTAGTTATCGGGCAAAATGCGCACAGCGTTCTGGAAAGCCGGGACTGTGCGGCAGAAAGAAAAATGATGGCCACACCTGATCTGGCTGAAATCCCTACAGATTATGAAAAGGCTCATTAAAAGGATGCGTTTTTTCTTATTTCCCCTGATCCTTGCCTTGATTGCAGCGCTCCCGGAAACAGCCGACGCTCAGAGCTTTACGCTGGATATGGGGACTGAGGAAAGCGGAACGGTTACAGGCCGTATTGTTCAGCTCGTGATGATTTTGACGATAATCAGTCTTGCGCCCGGCATTCTGATGATGATGACCAGTTTCACGCGTATTGTGATTGTTCTTTCCCTTCTCCGGACCGCTATCGGCGTACAGCAGTCACCGCCCAATACCGTCCTTGTCTCCCTGGCTCTTTTTTTAACGTTCTTTATTATGAGCCCGACGCTTGAAAAATCCTATAACGAGGGAATCCAGCCACTTGTCAGGGAAGAGATAGATGAAATAACGGCTTTTGAAAGGACGGTCGAACCGTTCAAGATCTTTATGTTGAAACATACGCGGGAAAAAGATCTTATTCTGTTTGCGGATATGGATGATTCCGGCCCATATGAAGAGCCTCTTGCAACCCCGATACACGTTCTGATACCGGCTTTTATGATTTCCGAATTGCGCCGGGCTTTTGAAATTGGGTTCCTGCTTTTTCTTCCTTTTCTGATCATCGATATCGTGACGGCATCCGTTCTCATGTCGATGGGTATGATGATGCTTCCGCCCATCATCATATCTTTGCCCTTTAAAATTATCTTTTTTGTTCTGATAGACGGCTGGTTCCTGATTACGGGAAGTCTTGTCGAAAGTTTTGCGGATTCCAGTCCCATCGGTCCTGTACCTCAGGAAACGCCGAACTAGGGAAGATTCACGCGATTAAAAATCGCAAAGCGACTCTTTTTGATCGCGATTTACTCAAGGCGCATAAACTCGAACTCGAAAGTCTGCTCAGGATACGGCGGCGGCTTTAACGGTATTGGCAAGCAGGCAGGCAATAGTCATCGGCCCGACACCGCCTGGAACAGGGGTAATCGCGGATGCAATATTTGCAGCCTCATCGAAAGCAACATCGCCCACAAGTTCTTGTTTGCCCGATGCATCCTCGATCCGGTTTATGCCTACATCAATCACAACTGCATTTTTTTTGATCCAGTCGCCTTTAACCATTTCCGCCTTGCCGACGGCGGCAACAAGTATATCAGCGCCGCGGCAGAAATTTTCAATGTCCCGGGTCCGCGAATGACATTGCGTGACGGTGCAGTTTTCCTGCAAAAGCAACTGCGCCATAGGTTTTCCAAAGAGGAGGGACCGCCCTATAACAACGGCGTTCAGCCCTCTCATATCGTCAAGTACGGTTTTGAGCAATATAAGGGAGCCCTGGGGCGTGCACGGTACAATCGTATCCTGACCGGCCACAAGTTTACCGATATTCACTGGATGAAGTCCATCAACATCTTTTCGGGGATCCATGGCCATAATGCAGCTTTCGGCCCTGATATGCTCCGGCAGGGGCAACTGGAGCAGTATACCATGCACATCCGATCGCAAACTCAGATCCTTTATCAGTTTCGTAACCTCATCCTGAGATACGGTGTCGGGGAGTTTGTATTCGTAACTTTCTATCCCGACCTCATGACAGGCTTTTATTTTATTCCTGACATAAACCTGGCTGGCGGCATCCTGACCAACAAGTATGACTGCAAGTCCTGGTTTAAAGGACATGCCCTCCACTCTTTTTTTAATGGATTTTTTAAGGTCAGTGGCAATTTTTTTGCCATCAATTATCTTACTGATATTTTTTTGGGTCATAGTTTACATTCCATGTTCCGCCCGGACCGGCCAGTTAAAAAAAGATGTAGTAAATAAGCTGCTTTAACAGCTGTGCAAGTATGATAACAACCAGAGGTGTTAAATCAATCCCGCCTATCGGCGGTACATAGCGCTGCACTCTTTTCATGACCGGATCGGTGATCCGCCCCATAAGCCGCATCAGATTCCCGGCCTGCTGGTTCCTTGGATTGATGACTTCAAAAGCCATCAGCCAGTGCAAAATAACATGAATGATGATAATGGTTATATAAATATCAATGCCAAGGGCCAGCAATTCTCCAAAAATACGCATATTCAATCTTTCCTTGCCTGTTTTTTTTAGATGATTTCTAAAAGTCCATATCTGTATCGCATATATTATAATGACAATGATTTAAAGAGATAAGAGCCTGAAAGTGCAAAGACTTAAAATGTTAATTTGCTGTTAACTGTGATATAATTTCATTATGGCAATATTTTATCAATTTATATTAACCGCTTTTCTTTTTCTTATGGTTTCACCCGGAGGTGCTCATGCCAGGCTTCCTGACTGGTGCATACCTGAAAAGCCACCACGGCTGAAAATGACACCGGAGACAGACCGGATCAATTTTATCTACAGTGAATCATCGGACACATTAAGTCATTTCGATATAGACACCATTTCGCCCTATACCGGCCAGCAGGTCAAAACCCGGGTCGGCGGTTTAAGTGAAGGAACGATTGAAGATTCCATCCGGATCCAGCTTGGATATGTTGCCAACTATACTGATGAGACGGCTTGCCTGAGCTATTCGCAGATAGAGGTTCTGATGCGCATAAAGCCTACTGTCTATATCGCAAAAGAACACCAGCCCGGGACATGCATGCATGAGGCGATCAAGGAACACGAATTGAAACACGTCCGGGTGGACCGCGAGATCGTTAACGAATATCTTGAAGTTATTGGCGGTGCGCTGCGTGAAAATCTGAAAGACAAGGGATACATTGTCGGCCCCATGCCCATTAAAAAAACAAGCGCAATGAAACAAGCCATGCAAAACCGGGTAACATCCGTCATTAAGCCTTATGTTATCGCCATGCAGCAGGAGCGATTGTCACGCCAGCAGCAGATTGACACTCTTGAGGAATACGAACGCGTCAGCACCGCATGTGATTAAAAGTTAAATCAAAAAACATGGCAATGCCGGCCGGGGCGATATCCGCAAGGCTTATTAGGCATGAATATAAAATGTCGCAAGATATCCGCACAAGATCCAAGCGCGCCGATAATTGTCAGGAAAGCGCTTGCAATACATGGCTTTGTTATATAATTCATGTCTTATGACTGACCAAAATCAAGAAAAAAATACAATCTATCCTGAAGCCAGACCAAACCCGGATTTCCCGAAAATGGAAGAGGATATTCTGAGGTTCTGGACAGATAACGCAATTTTTCAGAAAACTATCGACCACCGCCCAGCAAAAACGGGCGACGGCGGATCTAATGAATTCGTGTTTTATGACGGACCGCCCTTTGCTAACGGTCTCCCGCATTACGGGCATCTGGTCACCGGATACGTGAAAGACATAATTCCACGCTACAAAACCATGCGGGGACAAAAGGTTGAACGCCGCTTTGGCTGGGATACGCACGGCCTGCCTGCCGAATTGCAGACAGAGAAGGAACTCGGCATCTCCGGCCGGATGCAAATCCTCGACTACGGTATGGAAAAATTTAACGATGCCTGCCGCAAGTCTGTTTTTCAGTTTACAGAGGAATGGCGGTACTATGTTAATCGTCAGGGACGCTGGGTGGATTTTGAAAACGATTACAAAACGCTTGATAAAACCTATATGGAATCGGTCATGTGGGCGTTTAAATCCTTATGGGATAAGGGTCTTATCTATGAAGGCTATCGTGTTGTGCCCTATAGCTGGGCCGTGGAATCGCCGCTATCCAACTTTGAAACCCGGCTCGATAATTCCTACAGGACAAGGCAGGACCCCTCTGTTACGGTGCGTTTCAAACTGGATAAGGGGATTGGGGAAAACGGGGCGGAAACGGATACCCCGACCTATATTCTTGCATGGACAACAACGCCGTGGACCCTGCCTTCCAACCTTGCACTGGCTGTCGGTCATGACATCGTTTATACGGTTTTGCATAAAGACGGTGCAAACTACATCCTTGCGGAGGAACGTCTGGCCGCCTATGAGAAGGAATTAGGCAAGGCGAAAATTCTTGCCACAATTCGGGGGGAGCACCTGACGGGCCGCCATTACGAACCGCTTTTCCCTTTTTTCAAAGACGAGCCAAACGCTTTTCACGTTTTGCCGGGCGATTTTGTATCTACGGAGGACGGAACCGGCATTGTGCACATGGCCCCCGGTTTCGGGGAAGACGACCTGGCCTTATGCAGTGCATACAAAATCGGGGTTCGTGTGCCCATTGACAATCGCGGCAGATTTACATCTGAGGTACCGGATTATGAAGGCATGCTGTGGCGTGATGCCAACAAACCGATTACCCAAAAACTTAAAGAAAACGGCAGCCTTATACGGCATGATACGATCGATCACAACTATCCGCATTGCTGGCGCACTGACGAGCCACTTATCTATAAGGCAATCAACAGCTGGTACCTTGAGGTCTCGAAGTTCAAAGACCGGATGGTGGAGCTGAACAGGAATATCAACTGGATCCCGTCACATATCAAGGACGGATCCTTTGGTAAATGGCTTGAAAACGCGCGGGACTGGAACATCGCTCGCAACCGGTTCTGGGGGGCGCCGATACCGGTCTGGAAATCCGATAATCCCGACTACCCTCGCATAGATGTGTATGGATCGATTGAGGAACTCGAGCGTGATTTTGGTGTTAAGATCGATGATCTGCACAGACCGCATATTGATAACCTGACCCGTCCCAATCCGGACGACCCGACCGGACAATCGACCATGCGCCGTGTTGAGGACGTACTGGATTGCTGGTTCGAATCCGGGTCCATGCCGTTTGCGCAAGTGCATTATCCCTTCGAAAACAAGGACTGGTTCGAGGGGCATTTCCCCGGCAACTTTATAGTAGAGTACATTGCGCAGACACGCGGCTGGTTTTACACGCTCATGGTTCTCGGAACAGCTCTGTTTGACCGAAATCCCTTTGAAAACTGTATCTGTCACGGTGTGGTGCTTGACGAAAATCACCAGAAACTGTCCAAACGGCTGCAGAATTATCCCGATCCTATTGATGTTTTTAATACGTTCGGCTCCGACGCACTGCGCTGGTATCTTGTATCGACTCCACTTATGATGGGCGGTGATCTGGCCATTCCAAAAGACGGTAAGGCGATCGGTCAGATACGGAATCAGATCCTTAACCCGATATGGAATGCCTGCAGCTTTTTTACACTTTACGCCAATGCCGACGGTATCAGGGCCGAAGAGATCACAGAGGCCACAGCGGTGCTCGACCGGTATATTCTTGCCAAAACCCGGCAGATGGTGGAGCAGGTACAGCATGAACTTGATCACTACAATATCCCGCAGGCCTGTGATGCGATCTGGAAGTTTCTGGATGCCCTGACCAACTGGTACATCAGGCGAAGCAGAAACCGGTTCTGGCGGTCCGAACATGACAGGGACAAAATTGATGCTTACAACACACTTTACACTGTTATTGTAAATTTATGCCGGACGGCCGCGCCTTTTCTCCCGTTCCTGACAGAAACCATTTACAAAAACCTTACAGGTAAAGAAAGCGTTCACCTGGCCGACTGGCCCGACACTACGAACATGACGCAGGATAATGATCTGGTCCACGCGATGGACCGTGTGCGGGAAATCTGTTCTGCCGCGCTGTCGATCCGGGAGACACAGAATCTTCGCGTGCGCCTGCCACTGGCCGAACTCATCGTGGCGGCGGAGAATGCAGCAATTCTGGAGCCTTATAAAGATCTGATCAAAGACGAAATCAACGTCAAGACAGTCACGCTTAGCACCGCGCTGGAGCAATACGGCACTCTTGAACTCAAGATCAACCCGCAAATCGGCAAACGCCTTAAGGATAAAATGAAACCCGTCATGGCGGCGGCACGGGAAGGTTCGTGGACCGATAATGGTGACGGTACCCTCACGGTTGCGGGTGAGAGTTTATCGGGTGACGATTTTTCGATGAAACTGAACACCGCCGAAGGCCTTGCGGCACAGCAGATCACAGGACAGGGTGCGGTAATACTTGATGTCACGCTCAATGAGGAACTCGAGGAGGAAGGCCTTGCCCGGGATCTGATCCGCCTGATCCAGAACGCCAGAAAAGATGCCGGTTTCGATATTTCCGACTGGATCGATCTATCCCTCGATGTTTCAGGGCAGGCGGCGGAAGCTGTTCGCAAACACACCACGTTTATTAAAAACGAAACGCTTGCACGGACACTGACGACTTCTATGCCTGATTCACCTGATTATAAAGTCGAAGACAGGCTTGGCGAAGACACGGTTAAAATCGCAGTCACCCGGCAAAAAGAAGCGGCTTAGAGCAAATCGCGATCAAAAAGAATCGTTTTGCGATTTCTGATCGCGTGAATTTGATCGGCGCTTCAATAAGTCAGGGCAGATTCACGCTTTTCAGATATAATCATAGTGATTATATTTGAACACGATCTGACCTGGAACATCAGTTCCCGTGCATACCGGAGGATGATAAAATCCTCTCCCAGACCGGATCCTTAAGGCTTTCCAGCATTTGCCGGTGCGCCTCACGTTCCCCGGGATCAGGTTCGAAACTGCGCGGTGGAATATAGGGTTTCTTTTCACGCCCAGGGCTCTGACCTGACATTTGCATATTTTCGCCGTCATCGGGATTGGGTGAAGCCGTATCAAGCATCATCCCATGCTGCCGTCCGCCTATGAGTTCCAGATAAACTTCGGCAAGCAATTGTGAGTCAAGCAGAGCACCGTGAATGTCCCGTGCACTGTTATCAATTTCAAACCTGCGGCACAATGCATCAAGACTGGCCGGTGAACCGGGAAATTTTTTGCGGGCAAGGGCCAGGGTATCAACAACGTCTTGTATTTTATAAAGAGGATACCCAAATGGTTTAATTTCGGCGTTGAGAAATTTCAGATCAAATTCAGCATTGTGAATGACAAGGGTTGCACCCGCCACAAACTCCATAAAATCGGTAACAATTTCGGCAAAAACGGGTTTGTCTTTCAGAAATTCATTTGTGAGACCGTGAACGGCTTGAGACTCCGGAGGCATGTCCCTCTCCGGATTGATATAATACTGCCGTACTTCGCCTGTTGGAATGGCGTTCTGAAGCTCGACGCAGCCAATTTCGACAATCCGGTGCCCTTCGCGGGGATCAAGCCCCGTCGTTTCAGTATCCAGGATAATTTCGCGCTTCATATCCTCAGTCTAGAAAGCGAGAAGGGCCTGATGCAAGCAAGCCGCGCAGTTTATTCACAACCGCCTTGATATCCCGGAATGTCCGGGCGCGGTTAAGACCGGTATGAATTACGAAATCGGACCTCCGTCTTTTTTCGCGATCCGGCATCTGTGTATTCAGAATTTTGAAAAACAGATCATCATCAAAACCCGGACGTCCCGTTACCCGCCTGTACTGGACGAACGGCGGTGCGGTAACACATACAACTTTATCAACTCTTTTTTCGGCACCGGTCTCGAACAACAACGGAATATCAAAAACCATAAGTTTTATAGTGCAGCGGTAACAATGCCTGGCGAATTCTGACTGCGCCTTCCAGACGAAAGGATGGATGATCGTCTCCAGCTTTTTACGTTCATTCCAGTCGTCAAAAACAATTCCCGCAAGTTTTGATCTGTCGATTGCCTTTGCCTTGCGATCCCATACGTCCGGGAAAACTTTGACGATCTCGCCAATAACGGTAAAGTCTTTTGTCAAAAGTCGCCGGACTTCCGCGTCAGAGTCAAAAACCGGAACGCCCATATTCTTTAACATGGCCGCGACGGTCGATTTGCCCATACCTATCGACCCTGTCAGACCCGCATAAATGGCACCTTTATGCATCTTCTAATCCCTGACTATTTTGTTAGTTAATTCCTCTGCAATAAAAGGTTCAATCCCAAACCATATTTTAAATGCGGCGGCGGCCTGGTACAAAAGCATGCCGATCCCGGTTACGGTCCGTAGTCCCATGTCATTTGCTTTTGCAATAAGAGGCGTTGTTAATGGAGTATAAACAAGATCATTCACAACGGACTGAGACGGAAGGGGGAAGAGATTGATGTCAGGCGGCGGCTGCCCTTTCATTCCAAGACTGGTTGCGTTCACCAGCAAATCAGTGTTTTCAAGAACGGTGTCCAGTTCTTCCCACCGTGCGTACCGGCAGTTAAACTGTTCAGCCGCGATTGCCGCTTTTTCATATGTTCTGTTTACAACAGTCACTGATTTTGACTGCATCAGTCCCAAACCGTAAAGCGCAGCATAGGATGCACCGCCCGCCCCAATTACGGTTGTGCGTTTTTCAGAAAAGTTAAACCCCGGACAATTGCGCCGGATATTTTCAAGAAATCCGAAAACATCCGTATTAAAACCGTGCAGTTTTTTGTCCTTATCAATTTTGTCTTTGTCAATAAGGACTGTATTCACGGCTCCTACGGCGCGGGCTGTGTCATCAAGATTGTCACATAAGGAAAGCATGGCTTTTTTATGCGGAACCGTCACGTTAAAGCCGAGGTAATCTTGACTGACCAGTTTTTTTATCCCGGTTTCAAGATCATGAGGCGCAATTTCAAGCCGTTCATAAGATGCCGCAATCCCATAATGTTCAAACCACGTTTCATGGATAAGCGGGGATTTTGAATGCCCGACCGGATATCCCGCGACGCCGAGCTTATACATCGGAATCAAAACGTCCGGGTTTGCAATCAAATTGAGAGCGGAGGTACTGAAGAAGCGGGATTAAGGGCAAACCCAGAATCGTAAAATAATCCCCTTCGATTTTGCTAAAAAGCCATGCGCCATAACCTTCTACGGCATACGCGCCAACAGATGAAAAAAGTGTGTCTCCCGCACTATCGATATAGTTTTCAAGATATGCGTCCGACACTTCTTCCATATGCAGTGTCGCCGTTTCAGTCTTCGTCCAGAGAACATTCAGATTTCGCGTCAGGCAGACACCGGAAACAAGCTGGTGCCTCTGCCCTCTTAATTTTTTTAATTTTTGAATGGCTTCTTCTTTTGATCGTGCTTTTTGCAGAATTTCATCCTGACATATCAGGACCTGATCTGCGGAAATAACAAGAGAATCCGGGTTTTGCCGCGATACCTGAAGGCCTTTTAAACGAGCCAGCTGGACAGGGATTTCGTGTGAATGGGTGCCGTTACTTCTGGCTTCCGCAATGGCCTTATCCTCATCAATTTCCGGAGAAATGACCTGAAAAGCAAGGCCTGTATTTTCAAGCAGTTTTTTCCGGGTCTGACTGGAAGAGGCCAGTATAATTTTTTCTTTCACCTTTTCTTCTCCGTTTTCCGTTTCTGCAAAAGCACCATAATTTCTGCCGCCGTCTCCTCAACCGAGCGTTTCGTAACGTCAATGCAGGGCCATTTATGCTGCGCACAGAACCTTTTGCAATCTCTGATTTCCTGTTCAACTTTTTCGATATCGAGGTAATCGTTTTTTATAAGCTGGCCGTTGTCGTTTTCTCTTTTCAGACGGGATTTGCGCAAAGCCACAAGACGCTCCGCAGTTTCGGTAAGACATACTATCAATGGGCCCTGCACGGTTTTGATTTTTTCCGGTATCGGCACGTTTGGGGTAAAGGGAATATTTGCCGATTTTATTCCTCTCCGTGCCAGGAAAAGGCAGGTCGGTGTTTTTGATGTCCGGGAAACACCGATCAATATCACCTCGGCTCTTTCAATGCCTTCAAGGGACTGGCCGTCGTCATAGCGCATCATGAATTCAATAGCCTCAATTCTTTTGAAATAGGCCTCGTCAAGCGAATGCTGCAAACCGGGTATACCTTTAACCGGAAGGCCAAGATAAGATGACAATCCCTTCATAAGAGGATCCAATGCGGGAATGGACGGAAGGCTCATTTTATCGCATTCTTCCTCAAGCATAAGGCGCATGTGATTATCGACAAAGGTAAATACAACGGGTCCCGGTTTTTTCTCAATCTGGTCAAAGACACGCCGGAGTTGCCGCTCATTACGGACAAGAGGCCAGAACCATTCCTGGGGTTCTATATTCCCAAACTGAGGCAGAACTGCCCGAACTATGCCTTGAAGGGTTGTTCCCGTGGCATCTGATATCAGGTGTATGTTAAACCGCCTGGTATCCTGCAAGTTATCATTTTCCATGTCTATTTATATGACTGATACGGAAAACTCTGTAAACCAATTCAGGTTACAATCTGAATTATTTTCCTTCAGCCTGCCTGGTTGTGTCGTTAGCAAAGCTTTCAATAAACTCATCACTAATGACCTGTCTTGATTTCGGAGCCTGATAGGCGATTTTTGCATGCTCCAGGCAGTAAGGAAGGTTGGGCACGCATTTCGCGCCGCAAAAATGAAATCCTTTTTCCTTTGGATCTCCGTGAGGCCATCGACACATGCTGTCTTTAAGATCCTTTAACTGTATTCCATCCTTTTTCTGGACATTGTCATTAATGACAGGAGCCTTAACCTGTTTTTTATTTTGCTGGATCGGTGAAACACGGGCAGAAAGACTAAGTCTGTGCGCCTTGCCAATAACGGCATTGCGGGTTACGCCATTTCCGAGCGCCTCTGCAATCTCCTTGGCCGTGCGGCCTTCGCCCCACATTTTTTTCAGCAATGATACCCGCTCGTCAGTCCAGCTCATAAAATATACCTCCGAAAGAAAATAGAAACCCTCACAAACAATGTAACATATTGATTGCGCTGAATTTTTTTATCGAACCAGTATTAAAGCTATCAGAAGCGTTCAGATGTGGCTATCACGCGCCGATGATTTTGGGTCATTATCCACATTAAACTTTTCAGCCTTGCGGGATGGGTAATGTGGCAGGAAAAGTTACTGTTCAAGGCCCCAGATACGGTAATACTCATTGCTGGAATCCCATCCCGCGTTGACCCTGACATTGAGTTTAAGATGAACACGCCGTTCAAAAACCTCTTCCAGATTTTTCCTTGCTTTTTCTCCGATAAATTTAATCATCCTGCCCTTTTCGCCAATAACAATAGGTTTTTGGGTATCACGCTGAACAATGACGGACTGGTATAAAGTCAGGGAGCCGTCGGCATTTTCCTCCATCTTTTCCGTTTCTACAGTTGTTTTATGGGGAACTTCTTCCTTAAGATGCCTGAAAACCTGTTCTCTCGTAAATTCCGCGGCCATAAGCTTAACCGGAAAATCGGTGATATCATCCTCATCATAATGCCACGGCCCTTGCGGCACATTTTGTGAAAGATAATCTTTCAGGTCTTCCAGGCCTTTTTCCCTGGTTGCCGATACCATGAAGGTTGCATCAAATGAAAACTGGTTATTCAAATCAGCGGAAAGCGGAAGCAGGTCACGATATGCAATTTTATCAATTTTGTTAAGGACGAGTGCGGTTTTAAATGATCTTTCAGAAACCCTTGATTTTAATTCGGCCAGCCTTTGGAAATTTGTCTTTACCTGCCCCTTTTTTGAAGCATCGATAATGAACAAAGCCATATCGGAATCCTGAACCGAGTTTATGGCCGCCTGATGCATGGCCTTGTGAAGTCTTTCCCCCGAATATACGAGGCCTGGCGTATCAACCAGAACAATCTGACTTTTCCGATGAACAAATATGCCGCGGATATTTGTGCGGGTGGTTTGGGGCTTTGGCGCAACTATACATATGCGTGATCCGCACAGCGCATTGACAAGTGATGATTTTCCGACATTGGGCAGGCCAAGAACCGAGACAAATCCGAAATGCGTGTTGGCATCACTCATCGGACTGCTTAAGCAAATGCGAGATTTTTTCGGCAGCCACTTTTTCTGCGTGTCTGCGTGATGTCCCCCTGGCCCTTTGAGGTTCAAAGCCTTTAATGCTGACACTCACTTCAAACTCGGGTTCGTGATCGGGTCCTGATTTTGATACGATTTGATAGACAGGCAATGGCAGGTTTCTGGCCTGTGCCCATTCCTGCACAAATGTTTTCGGATCAACGGGCGGGGAAATTTCCTTCTCAATCCGGTTACCCCACAGTGTTTTTATAAGCACAGCCGCATTATCATATCCGCTGTCCAGAAAATACGCCCCGATAAAAGCCTCCAGGGTGTCGGCAAGGATATTATTGTTTTCCGTTCCTCCGGCCGTTCTTTCCTGCTCCGATAAAATAATGTAGTCGCCCAGATTAGTCTCCCTTGCAATTTCGGCCAGTGTCAGACCCTGCACAAGACCGGCAAAACGTTTGGCAAGACTGCCTTCGCTCTCATCAGGGTACATTTCGTAAAGCATGTGAGACATTGCCAGGCCAAGAACTCTGTCACCGAGAAATTCAAGCCGCTCATTATTGATTTTATGATGCACGCTGGCATGCGTCAGCGCCGCCTTCAGAAAAGCCGGATCGTTAAACCGTATCCCAAGTTTTTTCAAGTATGGTTCAAAATCGTTTTCTGATACTGGCATCGTAAATAGTGAATTTTCAGAACTTCTATGTACCGGAAGATAGATTGTCCGGATTGATATTCATAAATATCCGCTCGTAGCGGATAGCTGCCGGCCATTCCCAAAAGCGGAAAAAAGAGGCCCACTCATGAATTGAGAAAAACAGAAAATCCGCGCGCCCGACAATGTTTTCAACAGGTACGTATCCGACCAGGTCCTGAACCCGGCTGTCCTGTGAATTATCCCTGTTGTCGCCCATAACAAACACATGTCCGGGCGGGACTTTAAATGCTCTTGTATTATCATACTGCGCATCGTCCCGCTCCTGATAGATAGGGTATGTCGCACCGTTTGGCAAAACTTCGATATATTCAAGCATACGCTTTTTATGTCCCGCACGATTACTCACGCGGGCGAGGCCGTTGGGCTGTCTTGTTACGGCCTGGCCATTCAAATAAAGCCTGCCTTCGGCAACCTGGACCGTATCACCAGGCAGGCCGATCACCCGTTTGATATAGTCTATACGCGGATTTGTAGGCAGCTTGAAAACCACAATATCTCCTCTCTCAGGCATGCTCGCCATTATACGGCCTTCGATCGGTGCAAGGCTTAATGGAAAGGAATGTTTGGAGTAACCGTAAGCTGTTTTGGAAACAAAAAGATAGTCCCCAATCAACAATGTCGGTTTCATTGAACTTGACGGAATATTAAACGGTTCGAAAAAGAAAGTCCTTATAAGCACGGCCAGGAGGATGGCCATGATAATCGTTTTAAAAAACTCTGCCCATCCGTCATCGGACTCTGTCTTTTTAAATATTTCCTCTTCGTTGTAAGGAGAGTCCGGTGCCTGTTCTCCGGTTATCGCCGTTTCCGGTACGGTTTTCTTATCCATCTCTTTGTCTTCTTCGTGTTCTTGCGCCGAATCCGGCGTAATGTCCGTGTTTTTATTATTGGTCATAAGGTTCAGGTCATGTTATTTGCAGGAAAATTATCACAGTCTTATAAATTTGGCTCATAAATTCGGTTATATAATTTGATCTGTTGCACTATGTCCAGATTTAATTATCAACAGCCTCGATAATTACAAGGGCTTTTGCCAAAGGCGGCTCATCAGACAGAGTAAGGTGTATCTTTCCGAAACAACCGGACGGAATAAGGTCTTCTAATTTTTTTCTGACACCCTCTTTTAAAGTGACAAACGGTCTGCCCTCCGGGTTGTTATCAATCTCGATATCCTGAAAAGAGATCCCGGTTGAAAAACCGGTGCCAAGAGCCTTTACAAGGGCCTCCTTCGCAGCAAAACGCTTTGCAAGGGTTGCATATTTTCCTCCGCCTTTTGCTCGGCTTTCAGCCTTTGCCTGTTCGCAAGGGGTGAAACAGCGGTCGAGGAAACGGCGACCGTGACGCACATATATTTTTTCTATCCTGCGGATATCGACAATATCCTCTCCGATACCGACAATCACAGATTATTCCTTTCAGGATTGTCTTTTTTCCGGGTAATACTCAAACTTTCTTTATGCAGTTTTTTTAGGCGCCTGGCCTGTCTCGCAAGCTGTGCCGTTTCAATGACCTTATATGCAATAAAATAGAACAACGGCCATGTCACAAGAGCACATAAATACCCCCCGATTGCCCATGGAACAAAAAGTTTCAAAGGCTGATCAACAATAATATCCCATAATTTCATAAGCGTCACTTCATCTGGCAGAGAGGCAAAATTTTGCATACCGAAAATCGACATAATAAGGGTTCCGATTTTGTATGAGAAAAACCATAAAAACGGAAAAGTCCAGGGATTACCCCAGAACGTTCCGATAAGCGAGGCAAGATAATTTGATTTCAGGAAATAGCTTAAAAGCAAGGCCTGCAAAAAATGTGTCCCGATAAGAGGAGTGAAAGAGATCACTGCCCCGTTTGCAAGTCCCGACGCTATTTTATGTGTGGTATCCGACATGCGTATGACGCGGTGCTTAATATACCGAAAGGCCCGCAACCATCCCATCGACGGCCAGAAAAACTCCGCAAAGGACTTCAGAAAAGATTTGGGGATACGTCTTTTAAACATGGTTTTCCTGCTTTTTCCGTTGTCCTCAAGATTGACACCGATCATAAAATAACAGGACGCCGCCCGCTCTTAATTTTATCGCCTTGATCGCTCAACGCTTGATATACCTGGTGTCGCCCTTAATGCTGCAATGATGTTATTCAGATGCTTAATATCGTTCACGTAAATATCAATTAACATTTCCCAGAAATCGAGGGAACGGTTTGTAATCTTTAAATTGGTAATATTACCGCCGTTTTTTCCGATAACTGTGGTTAATGTTCCGAGTGCACCCTGTTTGTTTTCAAATGTAATTTCAATTCGGCCGATATGCGCCTCAGGCGCATCAGGACCCTCACCCCACGATATATCGATCCAGCGCTCAGGAGTGTCGGCGAAGGTTTCAAGAGTATCGCAATCGATTGTATGAACAGTAACGCCCTTGCCAGTCGTAACTATTCCTACAATCCTGTCGCCCGGAAGGGGATGGCAACATCGTGCGAAATGCACAGCCATGCCGGGAACAAGACCTTTGATCGGCATGGGTTTGTCTTTTTTTTCCTTTTGTCCCGGCGTAGTTTGCGGCCGGGGATACAAAAGATTTTTTTCAGACTGTTTGGCCGCCTCGGTTTTATGACTTGGAAATATCGTTTTGAATACCTCCCTGGCAACGATGGTCCCGGATCCGATTTCTGCATATACATCCTCGGCACTTTCCGCCCTGAATTGATCGAGAACCCCCTGCACGGCCTTTTCTGTGTAATCATACCCTTCCTGCCGGAATATTTTCTGAAGCATGGCCCGGCCAAGAGTGATATATTCGTCTCTCTGTTTCATCCGGATATATTTCCGGATGTGGGAGCGCGCCTTGCCGGTAACGACAAACCGTTCCCATGTTGGCGACGGATGTCCCGATTTCGAAGTTATGACATCCACCTGATCGCCGTTTGCAAGCTTGGTATTAAGGGGCGCAATGCGCCCGTTTACTTTACTTCCTACACATTTGTCCCCAATATCCGAATGAATGGCATAGGCGAAATCAACCGGAGTCGAACCGACGGGAAGCTCGATCAGGTCCCCTTTCGGCGTAAATACATAAACATTTTCCTGGAAAAGCTCGAGCTTTGTATTCTCGAGAAAATCCTCCGGCCTCTGTTCGTGCTCAAGAATATCAAGCAGTTCGCGCAGCCACCGGTAACTCATGATATCTTTTTGTCTGACCGCATTCTTCGTGTCTATTTTATAGGCCCAGTGCGCGGCAACACCGTATTCAGCCTCTCTATCCATTTCTTCGGTCCGGATCTGGATCTCGATTCTCTGATTTCGAGGACCGATGACAGCCGTGTGAATTGAACGGTACCCGTTTTGCTTGGGCGTCGAGATATAATCTTTGAAACGGCCGGGGACGGTGGGATAACTTGAATGAATAATGCCGAGAACATTGTAACAAGTTTCCACGGAATCCACGATTATTCTGAAAGCCATAATATCCGAAAGCTGTTCAAAAGCCACGTTTTTACGCTGCATCTTACGCCATATGGAATACCGTGTTTTTTCCCGCCCCGTAACCTGGGCATGTATGTTTGAATGTTTAAGAAGTTCATAGAGCTCCTGAATGATCGTATTGACCAGGTCTGTTCCTTCTTTCCTCAGAAAGGTGAGACGGTTGGTAATGCTTTCCCTCGCTTCCGGGAAAAGATAACCAAAAGAAAGATCTTCCAGTTCCTGTTTTATGGTTTGTATCCCGATACGCTCGGCCAGAGGGGCATAAATTTCCAGCGTCTCTTTCGAAATACGCTGCCGCTTTTCCTCTCTGACATACTCAAGAGTGCGCATGTTATGCAGCCTGTCCGCAAGCTTTACAAGAAGGACACGGATGTCCTCCGAAATGGCAAGAAGAAGTTTCCGGAAATTTTCCCCCTGCTTTCCTTCAAGAGTCTTGCTTTCAATCTGAGTCAGCTTGCTGACACCGTTCACGAGGGTTGCCACTTCCTCTCCGAATTTCTGACTGATTTCCTTATAGGTAACGTCAGTATCTTCAAGTGTGTCATGAAGAATTGCCGTTAAAATGCTGGGCAAATCCATTCTCAGGTCTGCAAGGATATTCGCCACTTCCAGGGGGTGCAGATAATATGGCTCACCCGAGGCCCGGGTCTGACTGCCATGCTTTTCCTTGGCAAACGATATGGCCTTGTCAACCAGCTCCATTCCCGCATCTGGAACGTAATTTTTAACATTACGAACGAGGTTGGAACGGATTTCCGCCGAAGCCGGACTGTTTTCTTCAATAACACTCATATTTGATATTTTAAGTCAAAAAACGCCACATTAACAAAGCGTATTATAATTTAATATAGCTTGGCCATGTATTTCTTAAATATGCGTAAAGACACAAAAAATATGAATGTGATTGGGAAAAAACCTGTAAATGGAGCCAAAAAATGTTAAGTCTCGTGTCAGAAAAGTCAGGCTCCGGCCAGATCCCCAAGAGTGGGATCATCATCCTGGCTGCCGGTGTCATCATCCGGCCCTGCCTCTTCGTCATCATCCTCATGCACCTCACTGACCGGGGACCGGGATTCTATTGAAGGCTGGGCATCTTCGTCCATATAATCGATGATATCCTCACTGTCGTCATCTTCAAGATGCATAACGCGTTGCCGTACCCTGATTAATTCTTCCTTGAGATCTTCCAGGGAAACCGTACTTTCCGCAATTTCGCGCAATGCAACAACCGGATTTTTATCCTTATCCCTGTCAAGTGTGAGAGGGGCACCGGAACTGATTTGTTTCGCCCTTTGCGATGCCAAAAGAATAAGCTCGAAACGATCGGTTACTTTATCAATACAATCTTCAACAGTTACGCGTGCCATGAATAATTTTTCCTTATTTATAATCAGATTAGAAAAAATACACTAATTTCTAATCCAAAAAAATTTTAAAGACGTATTCCTTATATTAGGAGACAAAAGAGTATGTCAATAACTCTTTGTTAATAATTATGTTTAATTATTTGTAGCTCTACACATATCTACACATATTAAATAATTATAATATATTAAAAATAAATAAATGAATCTTAATACACTATGGAATAATTATGAAAACCGAAGATAATTCTTTTTCTCTATTTTATCCGGAAGACAAACTCGTAATGTTCATTGACGGATCCAATCTTTATGCTGCTGCCAAGGCTCTGGAATTTGATATTGATTACAAGCTTCTTTTAAACTGGGCCTCCTCACAGGGAAGGCTTGTGAGAGCTTTTTATTACACTGCTCTGATCGATGACCAGGAATACTCCCCGATAAGGCCTTTGGTAGACTGGCTGGATTATAACGGCTATACAATGGTTACTAAACCCGCCAAGGAATTTCTTGATGAAAACGGTGAGCGCAAGCTGAAAGGGAACATGGATATCGAGCTTGCCGTGGACATGATGGAAATCGCCGATTACGCTGAGCATATTATGCTTTTTTCGGGAGACGGGGACTTCAAAAAGCTGGTTGAGGCCGTACAAAGGAAGGGTGTGCGCGTTACCGTGATCAGTACAATTAAATCATCTCCTCCAATGGTTGCCGATGAATTGCGGCGCCAGGCGGATTATTTCCTTGATCTTAAAATTCTGGCAAAACACATCGAAAGGCCTGCTAGCGGCCACAGTCAGCCGCCACCCCAATTTGAAGACGGTCACTATGATCAGGATGCGGAAAGGTCAACCGGATCCGGGGAAACCGGTATGGATGAAACCGCGGACGAATCCACTGGCGAAAGGGAATTTGTCAAGGCATAATATGGTTTATTATGCCTGAAGACATTTTATTCCCTGACAGTAACTGCTCACTCTGTCCCCGTTTACTGGATTTCAGGCAGCATAACAGGGTTGTTTTTCCGGACAAACACAACGCCCCGGTTCCGGCTTTCGGACAAATCGGCGCATGTCTGGCGATTATCGGCCTTGCGCCCGGCCTCAAAGGCGCAAATTTCTCAGGACGTCCGTTTACCGGAGATTACGCCGGCGAGCTTTTATACGCCACTCTTATTAAATACGGCTTTGCAAAAGGCCGCTACAAGGCTTGTCCGGAAGACGGGCTTGAACTTGTAAACTGCCGGATTACAAATTCCGTCAAGTGCGTTCCGCCGGAAAACAAGCCTACAAATGATGAGATAAAAACATGTCTGCGTTTTCTCAAAAACGAGCTTGCCGCCATGCAAAAGCTGAAGATAATTCTTTCTCTGGGCATGATTGCCCATCAATCCGTTTTACGGGCTTTTGATCTCAAGCTGTCGGATTATAAATTCGGACACGGAAGGGTTCATCATCTCCCGGACGGAATCAGGATGATCAACAGCTATCATTGTTCGCGCTACAATACGCAGACCGGGCGTCTGACCGCTGAGATGTTCGAGGATGTTGTAAGCCGCTGCGCCTCGCAGTTATGATTGAAAAAGCTCAGTAGCAAGCTTTCAACATTTTCCACTTGATTTTTCAGGCGCGATCTGATTAATTACGCAAACTTATTAAATTAATCCTCGCCGGAAGAGTATGCGACTTTCGGCTTAAGGCCAATAAAAGGCCGGTATAACCAGGAGGTCATATCATAATGCAGGCTTACGAAATTTGCTTTATTGCAAGACAGGAACTTTCCGAATCCCAGGTTGAGGAAATAGGAAAGGACGTGGAAAAAATAATCACCGACGCCGGCGGGAAAATTCATAAAACCGAATACTGGGGTTTACGCAACCTTGCCTACCGCATCCGTAAAAACCGGAAAGGTCATTATATGCTGATCGAATTCGAAGCACCGGGTGAAGCGTCAATCGAAATTGAACGCGTTATGCGGATTAAAGAGGATGTTCTGCGTTTTATGACCGTTAAGATTGACAAATTGTCTGACGGACCGTCCCCGATCATGGAAAGACAACAGCAGAAGGAGGCCGCATAATGAGTGTCGCCGACGTTCCAACCGTTAAAAAACCGTTTTTCAAACGCAAGAAATCATGTCCGTTTTCAGGCCCCAAAGCTCCGGAAATAGACTGGAAAAATCACAAAGTGATCGGCCGGTATATTTCCGAGCGCGGAAAGATTATGCCAAGCCGCATCACCTCTGTTTCACCAAGCAAGCAGCGTAAATTATCAACCGCCATTAAGCGTGCAAGATACATGGCGCTTTTGCCGTACGTGCGGCTTGAAAACGATATTGTTAACAAATCATAGGATGGTAAAGGAATATGGCTGCAACTGAAGTAATATTGCTCGAACGCATCGATAATCTTGGCACAATGGGTGAGGTTGTCAGGGTAAAGCCGGGCTATGCCCGAAACTACCTTCTGCCGCAAAAAAAAGCATTGCGTGCGACAAAAGACAACGTCGCGTATTTCGAGGCACAGAAAGCAAAGCTTGAAGAGATAAATCAAAAGCGCAAGAGTGAGTCCGAAAAGCGTGCCGAAAGCCTGAAGGATCTGACCCTGAACATTATCCGGCAGGCCGGTGAAAAAGGTCAGCTTTACGGGTCTGTAACGTCCCGTGACATTGCGGATGCCCTCACCGAAAATGTTATGAAAGTGGAAAGAGGCCAGATTAACCTGAACTCTGCCATTAAAACTATCGGCATTTTCCCGGTTGAGGTTATCCTGCATCCTGAAGTCAGGGAAACGATTTCAATCAACGTTGCCAGAAATGACGGTGAAGCCGACATTCAGAAACGGACCGGTAAAGCTATCATTGCGGATGAAAGCGAAACCACGGACGAGGTTAAGGCCCGTGCCGAACAACAGCTTGAAGCATTCTTTGAAGAAGAGGCTGCTGAAAAAGCACTTGAAGCTGTAAAAGAAGAGTCTGGTTCAGAAAATGCGGAAGGGAATGCGGATCCGAAAGATCCTGAAATTGCGGCTGAAGAAAAAGAGGCCAGTCAAGATCAGCCGGATGATCAGGAAAACGCATCCAAAACCGATTAAATAAAAGAATAACAAATTCAGGAAAGCATTTCGGTTTTCCTTGCAAAGTTGGGAAATTTACTCTCATTTTATAACAATGTCTGAACCTCTATCCAGTTCGCTTCTATCCCAGACTGAATATCGTGTTGAAAGCGATTCTATCGGCGAGATAGAAGTCGATTCACAAAAATACTGGGGCGCCCAGACTCAACGCAGTCTGCAGAATTTCAAAATCGGTGACGTGAAATTTCCACGTCCGTTCATTCGTGCTTTCGGTATACAAAAAAAAGCGGCCGCGCAGGCAAACATGATGCTTGACAATCTGGACAGAAAAATCGGCGACGCCATTGTACAGGCCGCAGAGGAAGTGATAGAAGGCTCCCTGGATGATCATTTCCCGCTGGTTGTCTGGCAGACCGGATCGGGTACGCAAACAAACATGAATGCCAATGAAGTGATATCCAACCGTGCCATCGAAATTCTTGGCGGTGAGAAAGGAAGCAAAATCCCCGTTCACCCGAACGATCATGTCAATCGTGGCCAGTCTTCAAATGATTCTTTCCCTGCAGCCATGCATATTGCGGCGGCGGAACAGGTGCATCACGAACTGATCCCGGCTATGGAGCATATACACAATGCACTCAGTCATAAAGAACAGCAATTCGGAGATATCATAAAAATCGGCCGGACCCATTTGCAGGATGCGACCCCGATTACCCTTGGACAGGAATTTTCGGGTTACCGTCATCAGGTTGGCAAGGCTCTTGAAAGGGTGCAGGCCACACTCCATGATATTCATGAACTGGCGCAGGGTGGGACCGCCGTCGGTACAGGCATTAACAGCAAAGCGGCATTTGCAGATAAATTCGCGGAGGCCGTTGCAAAAATTACCGATTTGCCTTTTGTTACCGCCCCAAACAAGTTTGAGGCGCTGGGAAGTCATGACGCCCTGCTTAATTTATCGGCAGCCCTGAACGGTTTTGCCACGGCTTTGATGAAAATCGCCAATGACATCAGACTCATGGGGTCTGGCCCGCGCAGCGGTCTGGCTGAAATTATCCTGCCCGCGAACGAACCCGGCTCGTCGATCATGCCGGGCAAGGTGAACCCGACCCAGTGCGAAGCCTTAACGATGGTCTGCGCCCAGGTTATGGGGAATCATACAACGGTCAGCATTGCCAATTCCCAAGGTCATCTGGAGCTGAATGTGTTCAAGCCGGTGATTATTCACAATGTACTGGAATCAATCCGCTTTCTCTCCGATGCCTGCCGGAGTTTTACGGATAACTGCCTTGTCGGTATTGAGCCCAATCGTTCACGTATCCAGGCTCTGATGCGTGACAGCCTGATGCTGGTTACGGCTCTTAACCCGCATATCGGCTACGATAACGCTGCAAAAATCGCTAAGAAAGCTTATGCTGAAAACATCTCGCTGAAAGAGGCGGGCGCCGCTCTCGGACTTTTAACCCGGGACCAGTTCGACAAATGGGTAGACCCGTCTACCATGATCGGCCCGTCGGAGTGATAATTCAGGCCCTGGCTGAAAATTTAAATTGCGTACATGTTTATCTTCAGGTCCAGGTTTAAGCCAAACCGATAGGGGCTCATCCCGACTGTCTTCAAAAACTCTTTTACTACCCTCGTTTCTTAAATCACGCTCTAATATCATAATTGTTCTGAAAATATTTGCATAATAATCCGGGAGGAGCCAGACATCATACAGACTTTTTGGAAAGCCTTTCGGTTCTGGTATACGATCAAATTCAAAAACAGCATAATCTATGAGAGACGATAAAATAAGTTGACCTCGTCTCGTCTTCAGGGCTGCTATGGAATATTTTGCTTTTTCCTCTGGGTTTTTCAATCCATGAATTGTGTAATGAGCCTCAAACAGACGCTCTGCATCCTGCTTTACTTGGTCCAGACTTTTATGTCCTTGAAAAAAAGGTAGCAAAGATAATACGAGATTCTTCTAAAATGTGTTGTAAAGCTCATAATCAGGCATCTCAAGCCTGTTTTTTGTAAATTTTAAATTGCTTGGATATCCTGTATATCCCAACAAATCTAAGGCTTCACTGATGTGCATAAATTGAGATTCTTTTGAAGTTTATTACATTTATGGTAATTGTAATACTTATGTCAATAAGAAATTTCAAGTTCAACATTCGCGGTTTCAAAAGTCATTGGCCTTAAACATACCGCTCCACTTTTCCAAAAGGTGTAACAGAGTTTTCGTGCTCATAGAATGGAATACAACAGGGAATAATTTGGTACTTATCCCGTTTTTTTTCTTTCTTAACAGCCTCCGGCGGGCGTGTTAACGTAACGTCATTGTGAAATTCAGCTTGCAAAGACGGGAGTACTCAATATGTCCGAAATCCAGATAAAAAGCCATGACCATAATCAGTTTACCGCTTACCAGGCCATGCCGGAGCAAACGCCGGCCCCCTGTATTATCCTCATTCAGGAAATCTTCGGCGTTAATGAAGAAATGCGACGGAAATGCGATGACTATGCCGTGAAAGGCTATGTCGCGATTGCACCTGATCTGTTCTGGCGGCTTGAGAGAGATGTCCGGCTTACAGACAAGACACAGGAGGAATGGGATAAAGCCTTCGACCTGATGAACCGGTTTGATATTGATCTCGGTATAAAAGACCTGGACAGCACGCTTGAAGCCATGCTCAGCGCGGATTACGTAAACGGCCATGCAGGATGCATCGGATATTGCCTTGGCGGCAAGTTGTCTTTCCTAATGGCATGCCGCACCAATGTCGATGCCGCCGTCTCATTTTACGGCGTAGGTCTGGAGGGCCTTTTGGGAGAGGCGGAGGATATCAGTAACCCTGTTCTTATTCACATTGCTGAAGAGGACCAGTTCGTATCGAAAGATGCACAGGAACAGATCAAGGCCGGTCTGGCCGCCAGGCCGCAGGTCCAGGTTTATTCCTATCCCGGGGTCAATCATGCTTTTGCAAGGGGCCAGGGCCAGCATTACGATGAAAACGCAGCCACACTTGCCAACCGCCGCACCGAGGAATTCCTTTATCAAAAACTGAAACGGGCAGAAGCGGCCTGAATCCAAATAAAACCAGATGAAGGCGCTTGATTCTTCACTTCCTCAAAAGGCTTTTAAGAAAGTAAAAAGCCTTGCCAGGGGCAATGGTGTTTCGGAGAAAGAAATCGTCATGAGCGGTTTTGAAGGTGCGCTTTATGAATTCGAAACCTTAATGGAGATTCATCCCAAACCCTATCTTGCACAGAAAAAAATCGTCGGAAGAGAAACAAAAGGCCAGATTGTATCCTCACCGGATCAGATCAGACAGGCTGCTGAAAAGCTCCAGGAAAGCCTTCTGAAAAAAAACAATGTGAGAAATCACCTTGTCCATTCTTTCAATCAGAGACAGGACAAAGGATATGGCATATCAGGAAAAGACCTCCGTCTGGATGAGCAGACGCACCATCTGGTGGCACATGAAAAATGTTCTGCGTGTGGCGGTAAAGCAAACTCACACTGTTCACGCTGTCACGGATCAGGAAAACAGACCTGCACAAAATGTCATGGAAGACGCGTTGAAACATGCCCGTCATGCAGCGGAAGAGGAAGATCCAGAGACAGTTCCGGGCAGGAAACATCCTGCAGAAGATGTGGCGGCCGCGGAAATCAGTCCTGTTCAAGCTGCGGGCAAACGGGGCAGGTTTCCTGTCATACGTGTAATGGAAGGGGGCAGACAAAATGTGCACCCTGTAAGGCGACCGGATACTTCAGTCATGTTGCGACACTTGAAATTCATGCCGAAGCAAATTTGAAAGTCCAGAAGAACGATCTCCCGGAATGGATGGAAAAAACAGTTCAGGCTCTCGGCAACAAGCTTGCCGCTCACAAACATGCCGCCGTCCTTCTTTTGGAAGACGGCGGGCCTGATCGGCACATTTCCGGGAAAAACAGGGGTGAGGACGTTATAAATCTTAAATATAAAGTACAGCTTCCGGCAGGAACTATTAATATACGCATTGGTAAAAAGTTATTAAAAACGAAATTCTTCGGGTATCAGTGCAAGTTAATGGAAACTCCGAATTTTCTGGATACAATGGTTCGTGAGGGCTTTCAGGAACTTAGAAAAAGCCTTGATGGCAAAGCCCCGCCTGTCAGAGCCATTCGCAAGGCGGCGGGTTACAGACTGATCAGGGAGATGCTGATACTGGTCTCAAAATACGGACACAGCAAAGCCGAAACGGCCTTCAGGAAACGTTACCCTTTCGGCGTTTCAAAACAGTTTATTCACGCCCTGGAAAACGCCTGTGAGGCAATTTTGAAAATACTGACAAAGCGCCCCCGACAGATCGGAATGGGCCTTTCAATTTTTCTGGCGGCCGTATTTTTCTCACTTTATTTTCTTGCGGGTTTACGAAGCAACATTCTGTCATTTCTGAATTTTCCGCTTCTGAATATTGCAGTGGACGCACTTGTCCTTGTTATTGCGGTTTTATCCGTAAAACCCATTGCCGACACGCTTTCTGAAAATACGCTCAGACGCAGTCTGAACGGTGTTCTTCCAAAAAATCAGATCAAGCTTATCAAAGCGAAACAGGGAAAACTGGGTCTGGCGGCAAAGATGGCAGTTTTCATTCTGTTTTTCTTTTTTTGCGAGATGACACGGCATTCGGGAGCGTTTATTCCTGCCTGGTACGCCGCCTTGTTTTAAGGCAGGTTGCCTTCAGGACAAAGCGACGGCTTTTTCCTTTTCCATTCGGTGCATGACGATGCGGATTTTGGCTTCAAGCTGGGCCGGAGAAAACGGTTTGCGGATATAGGCCGTAACACCGGCCGCCTTGGCCTCAAACACAGAGTCCATATCGTTCCGTGCGGTCAGCATAAGAAAAGGAATATCGGCATAAACGCTCCGTAACTGCCGCAAAACCTCAACCCCGGTCATTTTCGGCATATTCCAGTCACAGATGATCATATCCACAAAGTCCACAGCCGCATCAAGAAAGTTCATGGCTTCCCGTCCTTCGGCCGCTTCAAACACCTGTGTTATGCCAAGTTCACCAAGCATGGTGCGCAACATGGACCGAACATCGGACTGGTCGTCAACGATCAGGACTCTGAGTTTGGCTATATTTTTTGATTTAGAGGCGTCCACTTTTTTCTCCTTGTCATCTTATTACAGTTTCAAACGGGCATTTTTATACATTGCTCACAATTTTTCTTTCCTGATCTTTGTGCAAATTACCGCTGCTTTTTTGGATCATTGCAACCAGTTTTGCCTCAAGAACTTCCTTGCTTACCGGTTTTGAGAGAAGTTCAAGCTCTTTTGGAATAGTGACCTTTATATTCTCACTGTGCGCGGGATAGCCTGTAATAAAAAGAACCTGTATGTCAGGATGGAATTCCCTGATAAGTTTTGAGAGATGCAATCCGTTCATTTCCGGCATAACAACGTCAGATACGAGAAAATCGATATTGCCTTCATATTCGTCCTGAACTGACAAGGCTTCATTTCCGTTTAAGGCTTTAAGAACTTCAAGCCCCATACCTTCCAGCATTTTTTCCATGATAACCAGAATATCCGGTTCATCCTCAGCAAGAAGGACTGTTTTACCGGCCAGAATATCATTCTCACCAGACTTTTTGGTGGTTGCAATGTTGCTGGTTGTTTTTTTGTTCGTAAGGGGAAGGTATATTCTGAACTCTGTCCCCTTTCCGGCCTCCGTCGTAAATTCAATGTCACCGTTCATTTGTTTGACAAGTCCGTAAACCATTGAAAGACCCAGTCCCGTGCCTTTGCCCTGATCCTTGGTGGTATAAAACGGGTCAAAAATTTTATTTCGGCTGGCTTCATCAATGCCATGGCCGGTATCACTTATTCTCAGAAGTGCGGCTTTTGTTTTCCCGCTTTTAACTGATGAGACTGCCTCCGCGCTGATTGTGAGTTTCCCGCCTTCAGGCATAGCATCTCTGGAATTAACGGACATGTTTATCAATATTCTTGGAATGCTATCGGCATGCGATTCAATATATAAAGGTGTGTCAGGAATCTTTAAGTCAAACTGAATCGTTTCGTTAAGCAGCGGTTTGATCAAAGTCGCCTGTTCTTTAAGGGTTTGCACCAGATCGATGATGTTATCGTCCCGGAACACTTTCTGGCGTCCGAAGGACAATAACTGGCGCGTCAGTTTCGAACCTTTTTGCGTCGCACGGGAGATACGATTCAGATATTCGGTTTCTTCCCCTTTTTCATCAATTTTCGATAAAAGAAGCAGGGTATATCCGTCGATAATCGAAAGGATGTTGTTAAAGTCATGAGCGATCCCGCCGGAAAGCTTTCCAAGGGCCTCAAGCTTGTGAGACTGGGCGAGGCGGGTTTCCTGCAAAACCATATCCGTAATATCGTTTTGAGTAACGATGACAGCTTCAAAACCATCTTTTTCACTTTCTTTCCTAACGAAAGTAAGACGGTGATGAAGCTTTTGGACCGGATCCATGGTTTTATCGTAATCAGGCAAGGTAACGAAATGCGCAGGCGTTTCCCCCTTATCAAGGGCGGTATAAATATCCTCTAATCGATCCCTGTCAATGATATTCAGTTCGGTTACAAGATCATCAAAGCGACGCCCTGCCACTTTACTGAGCGGTCTGCCAAGAAACTTACAAAAGGCGTTATTAGCATAGGCAATAAAATTCCCGTTCGGATGGGTTTCAAACACAAGTATTCCATTTGGAATAATCTCCGCACTGAAAAGAAGCAGTTGGTTTTGGTAGGTAAGTTCATGCATGTTCCTGTGTTGATTTTTGACGGCACTGATATCGGTTATCATAACAAGATGACCTTCCCTGTCATTCTGCATCTGGACCAGAAGACTCTTTTTCGATACGTCAGAAACCACGATAATATGACGGAAATCTTTAAGTTCGGGAATAAAATAGGAACCTGAAATCTGGTTATGTGTTTTGATATTATAACTTTCGTCGGTGTCGCACTTTAAAATAAAATCAATTAATTTTTCGATGTTTTTGTGTTCGTTGTTTTTGAACAGAACAGGAGCAAGATCTTCAGCCGTTTTATTCGCATAAAGGAAACGACCTTTCCTGTCATACAGCATCAGGCCCTGAAGAGTGGATTGCGTAAGATCTTCACTCACACTTTTAAAACGGCGCAGCCAGGACAGACGAATAAGAAAAAAACTCATGATGACAAGGTTTAACACGGCAAGTGCGGAGAGAATTCCGAATTCGATATACTGAGACGTATTTTCCGAAATTTGTGCATCGTTAAACAGAAAAACTGCATTCAGGATTGAGAGCGTAATGCAAAAAATGGTAGCTATAATAAGTATGTAGTTTTTGGATAAATTTGGCTTTAGCCGGTTTACGAATATCTCACCGAACCTATCCCCGCTGTTATGCCTTGAAGATTCCCGTTTTTTTTGCATTAACCCAAAACCCTTTAACCGCGAATGATAGAAATCAAATTTACTATCATAAGTATATATGCAAATCCTGTACCACCTTTGGAATATGTACCCATGCACACCTGAATTCTCAAAATGGAAACAAAAGTATTAAATCTCGGGTGCGTAATGCAGTGCAGCATGCGAATATATGCTCGCAAAAACGGCTGAAAGCCTTCGCCTTTTGCCCTGTTCTCTTTTTTGTTTTCATATTATTCGTGGCGTTTCCTGGTTCGGCGCAGGAGAATAAAAGCCTCAAGCGGCAAAGCATACCTCCGTATCTGTCAATCGACACTTTGTCCCCTGATACTTCACCCTCGGCCTATTTACCGCCCAAGGGTTTCGTTCTGGGTGAAGTAGCCGTTTCCGACCCCTATGTACATGGTGTTTTCGGGTATCAGGTTCTTGACGATCTTTATCTTGGTTTCAGGCAGACTGCAGAGGTTTCCGATTTAAACGAGGGCGCAAACAGGTTGTATCCGGGCTTTGACCTCAAATACAGATTTATGAAGGAAGGGCCGTACCGGCCGGAAGCAACGCTCGGCCTTATCTCGGCAACCGGGCACAAGAGAACGGCATCAGAGTATCTTTCTTTCTCCAAACGGTTTTACGATTTCAGTGTAACTGGAGGCATGGCCTGGGGCCGCCTGGGAAGTGCGGGGCATATACGCAATCCGCTTGGTCTGTTTATCGGGCATTTTGATCAAAAGCGCACACTCACAGGGGAGGATCCCAATGCACCGGAGAACTGGTTCAGCGGCAGGCGGGCCGGAATTTTTGGCAACCTTGCCTATATATCACCGGATAAAGAGTGGGGATTTAAACTGGGCTGGGGTGCGGACAGATATGTTTCCGAGGCAAAATCTTTTGGCTTTGATTCTCCCGCACCCTGGTCTGCAGAATTCACAAAAAATCTTTTGCCATGGCTTGATTTCAGTCTTGGAACGCTTGGCGGTGATAAGGTCATTGGAAGGGTCAATATGAAATACAGACCCGCCGCGGCGGAAAAAGATGATGATCAACGGATTGCGGCCGAACCCGTCAGGCCGGGCAGACCGGAGCGCACAGACTTTCTGGAAAGAAATCACACGGCCTTCAAACATAATCTGGATCTGGGTATGATGTCCGGTAATACTCTTTTGCGTGAGGAAAGTGCCGGTTCAGTACATCTGAACAATACCGCGCCTTTTTACCGGCAGACTGGATTGGCCCTGCGCATCATTGCGAACACGGCCGGTGAGAATCACGGCATGATTTCCGTTACGCCGGTTTACGGAGGGTTAAACGGACGCCGTCTTGAAATCGACCGCAGAACACTGGAAAAAGCGCATTTAAAAGGTGGCGGAAGCATCCAGGAAGTCTGGAAGGCAACAGAGTTTGCGCCCGAAGACAAATCCGCGGGATTACTTTCCGGCCGGAGACTACTGCGCACCCGGTTTATTCTGGATCAGGATGCATCAATATTCGAGGATGACATCGGCGTTCTGTACAGAACGGGATTTATATCCTCCCTCGCGTTTATGCCTTTTAAACATCTCTCTTTTAACACGGATTTAAGGCTGAATATCATCGACAACATACAGGAAGTGACCAGTCTTCGTAAAACACGTATCGATCCGGTACGCAGTGATCTTGGGGATTTTGCCGACAAGCCGGGCGCTATAGACAGATTTTATGCCGCCTACCGGCGGACTGTAGCAACCGATCTATACCTGGACCTCGGCGGCGGCTTTCTTGAAGAAATGTTCGGAGGGTACGGGGGACAGATTTTGTACAGGCCCTTTCATAAACGTTACGCACTTGGCGCAAACCTTCACCATGTATTCAAACGCGAGCCCGATAATTTTCTGGGCCTGGCTTTTCAGGACCGGAACACAGCGACGGGCCACGTCGATTTCTTCTATGAGTTGCCTGAAACGTCCAATACGATTCAGTTAAGGGGAGGCCGGTACCTTGCCGGAGACTGGGGAAGTACACTGGCCCTGAATGCAATCCTGAATGCCGACGTTAAACTGAGAACCTATGTGACCGTTACGAATAAAGCCGAAGAGGACAGTTTTGGCGCACGCGCCAATATTGTTGGTGGTTTTACCATTGCCATTCCTTTTTACAGCCTCGATCTTAAGCCGGAAAATTTCGGGGTGCGTCTTGATCTTGAACCTCTTGCAAGAGATTCAGGCCAGAGCCTTGATATTCCCTTCCCGCTCTACGAAAAAACACAGCCGCTTTCAAAGCGGTATCATTACACCTCTTTCAGGGATATTGTCAGATAAAAAAAAGCGCCGTTCCGAAGAACGACGCGAGGTTATGGGTACCGGAATGGATCATACTAAAACTTTAAAAAAGCAATAATTCAAGTCTCTCTCAAAACACTGCTTATACTTTCAGTATACATAATAATTTACATAAAATACAAGTATTATTTTTTTTAAAAATCTGACATATTCTGATTAAGAAAAATAAATTACAAAAAAATAGAAATTCATTGTCGATTTTGCTTTTTTTCATGTCTGATAACCTGGTTCTGATATGTCTTTAGAAACTCCAAAACTATGTGTTGACTGTGTGATCATCGGGCACGACGGCAGTGTTATTTTAATCCGGCGAAAAAAACCTCCTTTCGAGGGAAAACTTGCTCTTCCGGGCGGTTTTGTGGATGTCGGCGAAACGGTCGAGACTGCCTGCCGGCGGGAGGTACTGGAGGAAACGGAGCTTACCGTCGGCCGCATCCATCTTGTCGGGGTATATTCCGATCCGAAACGCGATCCCCGGTTCCATACCGTCTCGGTCGTGTACCGGGCAGATATGCCGGAAGGCCAGGTTCCAAAGGCCGGGGACGATGCGGCGGAGGTGTTTTTGGTTAAAGACTGGAAAGACGGTAATCTGGCCTTTGACCACGGCGTTATTCTGGACGACGCGATGGCCGATTACCACTTTGAAAAAAGGAGGACCGTATGAGCGAGAATCTGCACACTGACATGCCGCCATGGCCTGTCGAGTTGCGCTACAGATCTTCCGAGAAAACCCTTTATATCAGTTTCGATAACGGGGAAGACTTGCCGGTAACAGCCGAATACCTGCGCGTTGAAAGTCCCTCTGCGGAGGTTCAGGGACATCATCCGTCAGCCAAAATACAGGTTACAGGCAAGCAAAACGTTGCGATCACAAATATAAAACCCGTCGGCAATTATGCCGTCCGCATTGTCTTTGACGATGGTCACAGAACCGGAATTTATACATGGGATGCGCTTTACAAAATGGCTAAAGCTTTTCAAGAGCATCGGCAAAGGCATTAATATCACTTTCCGGAGTGGCCCAGGAAGTCAGCAATCGTATACAGACTTTATCTTCCTGTTCCCCGGACCATCTGTAAAAGTTGAAATTTTTCTCAAGCTTTTCAACTACATCCAGAGGCAGCACAGGAAAAATCATATTGGTTTGCGGGGGTGTTCTGAAATCCGCCCCGTAATCCTGAAGCGCCTTTACCAATTTGCGGGCCATAGAATCGGCATGACAGGCAAGATCGAAAAACAGATTATCTTTGAACAATTCTGTGAACTGTATTCCGAGAACTGCCCCTTTTGCCAAAAGAAAGCCGCGTTGTTTCAGGGCATAGCGGTAGTTGTGTTTCAGGTCATCATTGACCAGTACAATGGCCTCCCCAAACAATGCACCGTTTTTGGTGCCGCCAATAAAAAACGCATCTGCAAAATCTGCAATGTCCTGCAATGTAAAATCCGCGTATTCAGACACGAGCGCACTTCCGATCCGTGCGCCGTCAATATATAAATAGAGATTGTTTTTCCGGCAAAAAAGACTGATTTCCGAAAGCTCCTTTCTGGAATACAGAACGCCGTATTCGCTTGGCTGCGTAATATACACGGCGCGAGGCATAACCATATGTTCGAAATGATGTTCTTTTAAAACGGCATTAATATCTTCACCTTTTAATTTTCCATCGTGATTTTTTACGGTATTGATTTTGCGACCTGTGGCTTCTATCGCCCCTGTTTCATGCACGGATATGTGCCCAGAATCACATGCAACAACTGATTCGTAAGGTCTTAGCATTAAACTGAGATTGATAACATTCGCCGGCGTGCCCCCGTGAATAAGGTGGATGTCAATATCATTCCGGCCAATTTTTTGCTTGATGAGTGTTTTTGCTTCCTCGGTGTACATATCAAGACCGTAGGTATCATGCGATTCAAGTGAAGCATTGTGGATGGCCTGGATAATTCCGGGATGACCTATTTCCGAGTAGTCAGACTTTAAATCAATTTTCTTGCGCATAACAATCAGTCACATTGAAGAGCAGGTGAAAGTATACAGATCTTAATTCTCCTGATCTCTCGGATACGTTATAAAACAATTGGCGACAATACGTCTGGTTTCACCGTCATCCAGACGTTTTTCTTCAAACACGAGGGTGTCGCCCTGAACCGGACGGTACAGACAGGACATCAGCGGAATCAGGGTCTTTACTGTTACGCGGATCGTACCTTCCTCATAAAAAGGGCCGGACGTGCAGACTTCACTGCGTTCCCCCTCATTCAGACGGAAATTGGATTTATGCCTCGCCCATCCCCCGTCCGCAGTCGGCGAATAATTTGTCATGATGGTACCGAAAATGGAATGCGGCACATCACTGCGAAGGAAAAAACAGATTGGCCGGTCGCTTGTCACCGGTTTGTAGGAAGGATCTGCCGGTAAGGCTTCCTGGGCCTTAACCGGAGCGGAAAGCATCATCACCATGCCAAGTGTCGGAATCATAAACCTCATATATTTATTTTACAGTAATTTAATGGAAGAAACATTCTTTCTCCTTGGACTTTCCTGCACTTTGTTGATAAAACGATTTCAAATAAAGAAAGACGGGAGTGAGAAATCCAGGTGTCACCGGAAGAGGATCTTAGAAAAATCCGCCAGGATCGAGATTTGAGCGTAACGGATATGGTTTCCGTTGACCCGCTAAGTCCCGGGGATCTTGATCTGATTTTTAGTCTTTCCAGAAAATTCCGGGGATACGGAACCTACAAATTTGATTTCAATAAAGGCTGCAGCATGGTCCATGCCTTCTTTGAAAGCTCGACCCGCACCCTGTCCAGTTTCGACCTTGCCGCCAAAAACCTGTCCATGGATACGAACAGTGTAAGTTCGGGGGGGAGCTCCTTAAACAAAGGTGAAGGATTTCTGGATACGATCCTGACGCTTGATGCTTATAACCTGAAAGCTATCACCATTCGCTCCCGCGAATCCGGCGTTCCGGAAATGATGGCACGGCATACAAATGCGGCCATTATCAATGCAGGCGACGGATGGCACGAACACCCGACACAGGCCCTGCTGGATTCTCTGACTATGCTGGATCATTTCGGCGGCTGCGACCTCGAAGGCAAAAGCGTAACCATTGTCGGAGATGTCAGGCATTCAAGGGTTTTTGGCTCCCTTATCCGCATCTTGCGCAAGCTGAAGGCTGAGATCCGGGTCTGTGCACCGGAAACGCTTTTGCCGACTGGTATTGAAAACTTTGGAGTCACCACATTCTACAGTATTGAGGACGGCCTCAAAAATGCGGATGCGGTCTATGCCCTGCGGGTGCAGGAGGAACGCGGGTCCGGCGGATACATACCGACCTTGCGCGAATATTCAAAAATGTTTGGGATCAGCCGGGAAAGACTGAATCTTGCGTCACAAAATGCCATCCTTATGCATCCCGGTCCCGTCAGGCGCGATGTTGATATTCATTCCGCCCTTGTAACACTTGATGAAAAATCACATATCCTGAACCAGGTGGAAAACGGAATGGCTGTCCGCAAGGCACTGCTCTGGCTCTTATGTGACAGGTATGATGGAAAAAGAAAGGAGATCCGGCGGCTATGACCACCCTTCTTGTCAAAAACGGGCATGTTGTGGATCCTGCAAACGGAATTGATGAGCCCCGGGATATTCTGGTTTCCGATGGCAAAATCGTTAAAGTTGCTGCATCGGTTCAGGAAAGTGCGGATGAAACTGTTGATGCTTCGGGTTTGTGCGTGACCCCGGGCCTGATCGATATGCAGGTGCATTTCCGCGAACCGGGACGGGAAGACAAGGAAACGATCGAGACCGGATCGAAAGCCGCACTTGCAGGCGGAATAACAAGTGCAGTTGCAATGCCGAACACGCACCCTGTATCGGACAACCAGACGGTTATCGAATTTGTGATCAAACGCGCGAAGGAAGTCGGGTTGATCAATATCTATCCGGCGGGCGCGATAACCCTTGGCGAGAAAGGGGAGCGTCTTTCCGAGATAAACGAGCTGAAAAAAGCCGGAGCCATAGCCATAACCGACGACGGCCTTGACATTCAGAATGAAGGGCTTCTGCGTCGGGCCATTGAATATGCCAAAACCTGTAATATCCTGCTGATGAGCCATTGCGAAACCGATACCCTCACAAACGGGGGAGTGATGCACGAGGGCTGGGTCTCGACCCGGCTCGGTCTTGCCGGAACGCCCGCGGAATCTGAAGATCTGGCCGTGCACAAAAACATTATGCTGGCCGAAATGTGCGGCGGGCGCCTTCATCTTTTACACAACTCGACCGCCGGCGCAACGGAAGCCCTTAAACGGGCCAAGGAAAACAGAAAGGCAACCGTAACGGGTGAAGTTTCGGTACAGCATTTTGCGCTGTCTGATGAAGAATGCATCGGCTATAACACCAGTGCCAAAATGTATCCGCCCTTGCGCTCCCGCGAGCATATCGAGGCGATTATCGAAGGCATAAAGGCCGATGTTTTCGATGCTTTCACTACCGATCATGCTCCGCAAATCGATGCGGACAAGGATGTTCCGTTTGACCATGCGGCGTTCGGATCAACGGGACTTGAAACCAGTTTTGCCGTCATGAACACCTATCTTGTTAAGCCGGGTTACATCTCGTTTTTCAAAGGTATCTCAAAAATGACAATAGAGCCCGCACGGATACTGGGACTGCAAAAAGGCACTTTATCAGAAGGGGCGGATGCAGATATCGCGGTTTTCGACCGCGGTAAAGACTGGACTGTTGACCCGTCCGTCCGGTTTTCAAAAAGTAAGAACTGCGTCTTTAACGGCAAAACTCTGACAGGCAGACCCGTTTATACAATTTCAGGAGGGCGCGTAAGATATGCGAAGGGCAAGATTATCGTCTGATAAGAAACTACATTTCAGAATATGACATATAATCCATTATTCCTGCTGCCGCCGGAGCTTGCGCACAAAACAGCGCTCACATGTCTAAAGACGGGTCTTGTCCCGTCTGTAAAGATTGAGGACAGGCATAAAGTCGGCCTTCTGGGCAAAACGTGGCGGAATCCGGTGGGTGCGGCCGCCGGAATGGATAAAGACGGCGAAGCCCTTACCGGATGGAAAAATCTCGGTTTCGGATTTATCGAGGCCGGAACGGTTGTACCCGCGGCCCGTAAGGGCAATCCGAAGCCGCGGGTCTGGCGGTTTACGAAACAAAACAGTCTGGTTAACTGGCTCGGTTTTCCCTCGCGCGGCCCTCAAACACTTGAAAACAATATCAGGCACTTCAGGAAAAAAAATCCGAAGACGGATTTCCGTATCGGCATCAGTATTGCTTCCGTTGAAGGCAATGCTGAAGATTTCAGTGCCCTGGCCCGGCGTTTCGGTTCATTGGCCGACTATATGACGCTGAACATCTCCTGCCCAAACATTGGAAAGGAACAGGCGGCGCTAGACGCCATGACCGCACAGATAAAAGCCGTAAGGCGGGCTGCGCCCGATTGTCCGCTTCTTGTCAAACTTGGGCCGACGCATGAAGACAGTGTTTTGCAAACTTTTGTAAGCGGGGGACTGGACGCCGGCGCGTCGGGCTTTGTTGCAACAAACACGGTTCCGCCCGAAAAAAAACATCTGCTTGAAAACCGGGATTTTGACTGGCCGCGTCACGAAGGCCTTGAAGTCGGCGGGTACAGCGGCCCTCAGCTTCTGGATATAAGCACATGGATGATCGGGCGGAT
Source organism: uncultured Pseudobdellovibrionaceae bacterium (assembly GCA_964384335.1). Taxonomy (GTDB): domain Bacteria; phylum Pseudomonadota; class Alphaproteobacteria; order Micavibrionales; family Micavibrionaceae; genus JAUICS01. The sequence goes on along the minus strand of CAYLKN010000003.1, from coordinate 36,502 downwards.
CAGACAGATTGCCGGGCCGGATATACCTCTTATAGGTGTCGGCGGTATACAGTGCGGAACAGATGCACGACGAATGCTCGATTCCGGCGCGAATGCCGTCCAGCTTTATACAGGTCTGATTTACAACGGCCCGGGAATAGTCAGTGAGATTCTTGATGCGCTATAGAAAACCGGTATTAATTCTCAGACATTAAACCGGAAAAGTATAACATCTCCGTCACGGACAGTGTACTCTTTGCCTTCCAGTCTCAGTTTTCCTGCTTCCTTGGCTTTTTGTTCACCACCGGCGGCAATGTAGTCGTCAAAGGAAATAACCTCCGCCTTGATAAACCCGCGTTCAAAATCGGTATGAATTCGTCCGGCGGCTTCGGGCGCTTTTGCCCCCCTGCGCACTGTCCAGGCCCGGGTTTCATTTGGCCCGGCCGTAAAAAAAGTCTGCAGCCCAAGGAGTGCATATCCGGCCCTGATGATTTTATCCAGGCCGGGTTCCTTGAGATCAAGGCTTTCAAGAAATTCCACTTTTTCCGCGACTGTCTCAAGCCGGGCAATTTCCGATTCAATTGCTGCAGAAATTACGACTGTTTGCGCGTTCTGTTTCCGGGCCAGATTCTCCACATTCTGTGTCAGGCTGTTTCCTGTCGCGGCGTCTCCCTCACTGACGTTACAAACATACAAAACCGGTTTGGCGGTGAGAAGATGCAGGGTTTTCAAAAAATGGTGCTGGTTGTCGGGAGCCTCAAAGGCTCTTGCCGCCTGTCCGGAATTCAGCATCTCCCTGATCTGCTGCATAATCCCGAGCTGGATTTTTGTTTCCTTATCGCCTGATTTTGCCTTGCGTTCGACATTGGCGATGTGCTTGTCAATGGTTTCCAGATCGGCAAGGATAAGTTCCGTCTCAATCGTTTCCGCATCCCTGACCGGATCGACAGAGCCGTCAACATGTGTGATATCGTCGTCCTCGAAACACCGCAGAACATGAATAACCGCATCGGTTTCACGGATATTGGCAAGGAACTTGTTGCCAAGACCTTCACCCTTGGAGGCGCCTTTTACCAGTCCCGCAATATCTACAAACTCAAGCTGGGCTGGAATGGTCCGGGCCGAACCGGCCAGACTGGTGATTTCCGACAGACGCTCATCGGGCACGGCCACGCGCCCGACATTGGGTTCAATGGTACAGAACGGAAAGTTTGCCGCCTGGGCCGCCGCCGTTGCCGTCAACGCATTAAACAGTGTTGATTTTCCAACATTGGGCAGACCCACTATCCCGCAATTAAATCCCATGAATAACTTCCTTTTTTTATACTGTCCGCGATCACTGTGTTCTTTAACACGTATTTGTAATAACCTGTTGAAAAAAGATAAAGACCCTGAATGCAGATAAACAGATGTTCTGTAATAAATTTGAAATTACAGGCGTTGTGCATCTCGCAATGGAAAATCGGTCGTCCGGTCGATGAAAACAGGATGCAGGGGTTTTTAAGTGCTATGGTCTGAACCGACTGCCTCGATAAAGCGGGAGTGCTGTTTTTCGTCGAAAAGCAGTTCCGCATTGTCGCCGATTTTTCCAAGAAAATCCGGAAGCCAGTCCTGTTCCGCCTTTGAAAAATCGTGTAGAACATAGCCGCTGACCTTCCTTTTATCGCCGGGATGCCCGATGCCAAGCCGCACGCGCCAGAAATCCGGCGTCCCCAGATGGGCCGCGATCGATTTCAGGCCGTTATGACCGGCAGTGCCTCCACTTTTCTTGATTTTCACCTTGCCGGGCGGTAAATCGAGCTCATCATGAAACACCACAATTTTGTCCGCAGGAATTTTGTAGAACTTGGCTGCGGCCGCCACAGCCTGCCCGGAATTGTTCATGAATGTTTCAGGCTTCAGCAATCCTGTTTTACAGGAGCCCAGATTGCCTTCCGTGTAATGCCCCTGAAATTTTTTACGGCTGGCCGGGAAATCGTGCATATCCTTTATAACGTCAAGCGCCATAAAACCGATATTATGCCGATGCATGGCGTATTGCGCGCCGGGATTTCCAAGACCGACAAAAAGCCGCATGACAGGATTTTGATCTTGATTATTTTGCGTTGTATTCCTGCCCCGTGATGGTTTTAGCCAGTTTAAAAAGGGTAAGACCATCACAAAAACAAATAACCGGGTATGACGTTCACTGGGAAGTTTTTTCGCCTTCGGTGTCCGCGTCACCCTCTCCGGCTTCGCCTTCCGCACCTTCTTCGCCTTCTTCACCAACGACTTCGACATCCATATCTTCTTCCGGAGCTTCCGTCTCTTCCTCAACCATGACGCTGACTTTCGTAATAGAGGCGATTGTAAAGTCCCGATCCGTAATTGTCGGTGACGTCCCTTCCGGCAGGGTTACATCACTTATTTTAATCGTATCGTCCATTTTGTACGGCGCCAGATCAATTTCTATCGACTCCGGTATATCCGTTGCCCGGCAATTCAATTCAATTTCATAGCGCGCAACGTTCAGTGTTCCGCCTTCTTCCTCCAGACCTTCACATTTATCCTCGTTAATAAAGTGAACGGGAACATTAACGTTAATTCTGGTTTTTGGTGAAACACGCAGAAAATCAATATGAATAATATGATCACTGATCGGGTTAACCTGAATATCCCGTGCCAGTACAAGGTTTTTGTCGCCTTCGAGATCAAGCTCGGTCAGGGTATTGAAAAAATGGCCCTTAAAATATTCTATAACCGCGTCCCTTGAGGATACGGTAATTTTCACAGGTTCTTTTTTATCTCCATAGATGACAGCGGGTACTTTCTTTTCACGTCTCAGTGCCCGGGCTGCCCCCTTACCGGCCCCGGCGCGCTTTTCAGCGGCCATGTGTATGCGTTGTGTCATTGCTTGCTTCCTTTTATAAATTTAAATGCACTGGTTTGCGGCCTCCAGGGGTGCCGCCAAAACAAGCTGGACAATAACAGGATTTTTTGGAAAAAAGCAAGCGTTTAATGCTTCTCATGATGTATGGCAACGTGATGACGACTGTCATCCGTATCGCCAAGCGGGTCTTTATGAATCAGAATATCCGCGTTGGGGTAATGCTTCAGAATGCTGTTTTCAAGATCTTTGACAATATCGTGCGCCCGGCGGAGGGTCATTTCAGGATTGATTTCAACATCAAAGGAGATTTCAATCCGCTGGCCAGTGGCGCGGGTGCGCAGATCATGATATCCGCCGATCCTGTCCTCGGCCTTGATCAGGGCCTTAATTTGGTCCCTGTCCTCTTCGGACAGTTCACGGTCAAGCAGCATGTTGATCCCTTTTTTTGCAATCCGCATTGCCGTCATGCCGAGATAGAAAACCACAAATATGGCAAAGACCGGATCAATCCATGAGGGGCCACCCCAGTATTGAAGTGCGAGGGTTACGATGACGCCGAAATTCAGAAAAATATCAGTGGTGTAGTGCGACTGGTCCGCTTCCACGGCAAGGGACGGGGCATCCTTCAGGGACCGCTCCTGAATAAAAACAAGCAGCACGGAAAAAAGAATGGATATGCCAACTATCCCGGCTGCCATTAACGGCTGTTCCACAGACTGAGGCACCGAGATACGCCTTACGGATTCAATGGCCAGCATAACACCCCCGCCGAAAATCACCATGGACTGTCCAAGTGCAACCAGACCCTCAATTTTCCCGTGCCCGTAACGATGCTCGAAATCCGCCGGTTTCAGTGAATAGTGTATGGCGAGAAGGGTAAAGAAAGACACGGCAACATCGGCCAGGGAATCCACCAGCGTGGCCAGTACGCTGGCCGCACCGCTTACAAAAAAAGCGAAAGCCTTGACGGAAACAAGAAAAAGGCCGATCCCTACGGCAAAACGGACGGCTTTTAAGGCGGAAAGCGGTTTCATGTATCGTTATTTTGCAATTCTGGCTTCTGATGCGTCTTCCTGCTTGTGTTTCAGGTATGTTTCAATGTTCTCGGCACTTTCTATGCTGATGTTCACACGGTTGTCCACCTGCGTTCGTTACACTCACTGCGACGCGACATCTGTTTCTCTAAAACTCCACCGCTAATCGCGCTGCCGTGCAAGGGAAAGCGAATGGTCGGAGCGAGAGGATTTGAACCTCCGGCCCCTTGCACCCCATGCAAGTGCGCTACCAGGCTGCGCTACGCTCCGACACTGAAATATTAAGGTGTATATTTCAGTCTGATCATGACTTTGTCAAGTAAAGATGGGTTTTATCGAGCTCTGTACGAGTCAGGAAAATCAGGTCTCTTCCTCTGATTCTTGGTCTTCGGCAACAATCATGTCGCGCAGGTCCTTGAGTTCACCCAGCATTGATTTCAGGATTGTTTTCTGACGCCGGCTAAGTCTCGGGGTGTCGCGCATTGGCGCGGAAATGGGAGTATCTGTCTGGGTGACCGCTGAAGAGAGACCGGAATCCGAACCCTGCCCGTCGTCTTTGACCGGAATGGTCCGGCCGGAGAATTCACCCCTGACAATTTGTGATTTGCCCTGCCCGCGCAGAAGTTTCTGGACACCTTTGATCGTATACCCGTCGGTGTACAGAAGATTATAAATCTGTTTTACCACTTTAACGTCTTCGGGCCTGTAATACCGGCGTCCGCCCCCGCGCTTCAAAGGTCTTATCTGTGCGAACTTGGTTTCCCAGAACCTTAAAACATGCTGGGGTACATTCAGATCTTCGGCAACTTCACTTATAGTGAGAAAGGCTCCGGGGGATTTGCGCCTGGATTTCGAAATTTTTTTTCCGTCCCCTGAATGCTCTCCATCGTTCAATGAAGATTGAACATTCTTACTCATTGCATCTCCGAATCGTTTTTTATTTTTTTTATGTACCGGTAGTATTCTTCCCGTTTACACGCTCTTTCAAAATATGAGACGCCCGGAATGTAACAACCTTTCGCGGAGTTATTGGAACCTCTACCCCTGTTTTAGGATTCCTTCCCACTCTTTCATTCTTGTGCTTAACAGAAAAACTGCCGAATGAAGAAATTTTAACGTTTTCTTCCTTGACCAGAGCTTCTGTTATTTCCTCAAGCACAGCTTCGACAAACGTCAAAGATTCGTTCTTTGAAAATCCCACTTTCTCATAAATGGCATCGGCAAGATCAGCTCTTGTGATTGTCTTGTTTGTCATCTATTCCTTAAATCTAAATGATATATGTATACATTAAATGTTTTTCCCCCTCACGTCAACTACACGCCTGTTGAAAAAACTAAAAAATGAGGAAATATCAGAAGGCTAGACCCTGTATTTTAAGATAACACTCTATCTATTTCTAGTAACGGATCAGGATTGCACCCCATGTCAGGCCCCCGCCGAGTGCCTCCATCAAAATCAGATCATTTCTTTGTATGCGCCCGTCCCGGACAGCCGTGTCCAGAGCCAGCGGTATGGACGCTGCAGAGGTATTACCCTGTTTGTCAACCGTAACAACAATCTGATCCATGGCCATGTTCAGTTTTTTTGCCGTGGCCTCAATAATCCTTATATTGGCCTGATGCGGAACCAGCCAGTCAATATCGGACGCTTGAATGGCGTTGGTTTGCAAAACTTCGTCCACAATTTCACTCATCATGGTTACGGCATTTCGAAACACTTCCTTTCCTTCCATGACAATATGCCCGGCTGACCGGGTGGACGCGGCTCCGCCATTTGTAAACAAAAGGTCCTTGAGGGTCCCGTCCGCATGAAGATGAGATGAAAGAATGCCCCGGTCGGCGGTATTATCCGCACCGTTGTAATCGGCTTCGAGGACGACCGCGCCGGCCCCGTCGCCGAATAAAACCGCAGTTGTCCGGTCATTCCAGTCAACCAGGGATGAAAATTTCTCAGCACCGATTACCAGCATCCTTTTGGCCAGAGAGCACCTGATCATCGAATCGGCGGCGGAAAGCGCATATATAAATCCGCTGCATGCGGCCTGAATATCAAAGGCAGGGCCTTTCTGTAACCCGAGCTTTTCTTGTACGGTAACGGCCACGGCCGGAAAAGTTGTGTCGGGTGTTGTGGTTGCGACAATCACGCCGTCAATATCCCCGCCCTGGTAACCGGCCGCTTCAAGGGCCAGTTGCGCCGCCTGTGTTGCCATAAATCCCGTTGTTTCAGTATCGTCCGCAATTCTGCGTTCCTCGATCCCCGTTCTCTGGCGGATCCATTCGTCGGAAGTATCCATGATTTTGGCCAGATCGGCATTGGTCACGATCTTTTTAGGCAAAAAAGAGCCTGTACCGGAAATAACGGTTCGAATAACGGATGTTGAGAGCATTAGAATGTATTCCTGAGCGAGTCGTGGGAAAAGAAACTTTCCTGGTTCATAAGGCTTTCGATTTCTGTGGAAACCCGCTCGTTAAAACCGTTTCTGACAAGATCGGCAGCAAGGATTACCGCCCGCGAAAAGCCATAGGAATCACTTCCGCCGTGACTTTTGATACAAATGCCGTTCAGGCCCATAAAAATTCCGCCGTTGTAATACCGGGGATCCAGTTTCTTTTTCATTCTTTTCATTGCACGGTTTGCCAGAAGATATCCGATTTTCGCCGGAAGGGAGGACGTGAACGCCTGTCTGAGTTCCGCCGCCATGAATTTTGCCACGCCTTCTGCCATTTTCAGTGCAATATTCCCGGTAAAACCGTCGGTTACGACAACATCCACCGTTCCTTTTGTTATATCGTCGCCCTCAACAAACCCTTGGAACTTGCCGGGAAATTTTACATTGGCCAGAATTGCGGCCGCCTCTCTCAAACTGTCGTGTCCCTTCATATCCTCCGAACCGACATTCAGAATGCCTACTGTCGGCTCTCCGATCCCGTTAATAAGACGCGCATAGACCGCACCGAGAACGGCAAACTGGCTAAGGTTTTCAGGATCGGAAACCAGGTTGGCGCCAAGGTCAAGCATGACGGTTTTGCCCTTTGCGGCCGGAAATACACTGGCGATTGCGGGCCGGTGAATTCCGGGCAGACATTTCAGGACCATTTTTGCCATAGCCATAAGCGCGCCGGTATTCCCGCCCGACACAATACCCTGTGCCGTCTTGTCCCTCACCGCATCGATACTCAGGCGCATACTCGAATTCTGCCCGGTACGCAATGCATTCGAGGGCTTTTCATTACTTGAGACATAATCCTCGGTATGATGTATGCTTGTGTTTTTTTTCAGATCCGGAAATTTGTCAAGATGTTCCTCAATTTTATTCCGGTCCCCGTATAAAATGAAATGGGTATCCGGTCTTTCACGGAAAGCCAAATTGACGCCGGGCACGACGCAGGACGGGCCGTAATCTCCCCCCATGGCATCAATCGCAAGTGTGCAGGACGGTTTATCGGACACTTATTCTTATCTCCGGAACATGATTTACAACCGATTGTGTTCAAGACACTACTTTAAAAACAAAATGAAATAAAGCGCCCACGGTAAATTAATCCCTGATTTATGGGCCGGGGACCTGTAAGGAAATTCACAGGCGGACGAAAGCCCGCCCAGCCGTATGCCAAACACAGCATATTATACTGTCACTAACACGCGATATGTCCGATTTGCGAATATCCGATATCGCCCATGAGCAAGGAGGTATCGGATGGAGATAAACAATCGACATTTAACGTGGTAACTAATCGGACATATCGCGTGTTAGTGACATATGTGAAACTAATGCTTGACTGATGAAACCGGTCTGTGTATGTTCCGGTATTCTAATTGGAAATTAATAACGGATACTCTTGATGCCGACTATACAACAGCTTATCCGCAAGCCGCGGGAAAAGGTTATTAAAAGGAAAAAGAACCGGGCGCTTAAAAGCAACCCGCAACGCCGGGGCGTGTGCACACGGGTTTATACGACGACGCCGAAAAAACCCAACTCTGCTTTGCGGAAGGTGGCTAAGGTTCGTCTGACAACCGGTTATGAAGTGATATGTTACATTCCCGGTGAAGGACACAACTTACAGGAACACTCCGTGGTTCTGGTTCGCGGTGGGCGTGTTAAGGACCTTCCCGGTGTGCGTTACACCATTGTGCGCGGTACACTTGATACCCAGGGCGTGAAAGACAGGAAGCAGTCCCGGTCACGTTATGGGGCGAAGAGACCGAAATAAGCATAGAAAAGATTGAATAAAAGGAGTTTTTAGACAGATGAGCCGCAGACATAGAGCCGAAATCAGACAAGTTCTCCCCGATCCGCTATTCGGGGATAAGGTGTTGTCAAAATTTGTGAACTGCCTGATGCTTGACGGCAAGAAGTCGCTGGCCGAAGGTATTGTTTACGGTGCCCTTGAACTTGCGGAACAAAGATCGAAAAATCTGACTTTAGAGCTTGATCCGCAGCTTGCAGAAAAAAGTAAGGGGCTGGCTATCTTTCATTGTGCCCTGAACCGGGTCAAGCCACAGGTCGAAGTGCGTTCGCGCAGGGTGGGCGGTGCAACATACCAGGTCCCTATGGAAGTGCGCGGCATACGCCAGCAGACACTGGCCATTCGCTGGATCATTGATAATTCGCGCAAGCGGTCCGAAAGAACAATGACGGAAAGACTGGCCAACGAAATTCTTGACGCCGCACAGGAACGCGGAGGGTCGATCAAGAAGCGGGACGATACGCATAAAATGGCTGAGGCCAACAAGGCATTTGCGCATTACCGCTGGTAGATTGCTCCGGACTTATTATCCTTGAACGCAAGTGATTATTTTTCCCTTGACCTTTAAAAGGGAAAGCCTTAGTGATCTTGTTGTATTCAAATCGAGTACATACGGTTCATAATCATAACAGTAATTTTAAAGAGAACAGCAATTAAAGATGGCACGTGAAACACCTATAGAACATTACCGCAATTTTGGAATTATGGCCCATATTGACGCCGGGAAAACGACAACAACCGAACGGATTCTCTATTACACCGGAAAATCCCATAAAATCGGAGAGGTCCACGATGGCGCGGCCACCATGGACTGGATGGAACAGGAGCAGGAACGCGGGATTACGATTACATCCGCCGCAACGACAACATTCTGGAACGGTCCTGATGAAGGTGTTGCGCCTCAGGCCCGTTTGCGTCTGAACATTATCGACACACCCGGACACGTTGATTTCACCATTGAGGTCGAGAGAAGCCTGCGTGTTCTCGATGGTGCCATTGCCGTTTTTGATGCCAATGCGGGAGTTGAGCCACAGACCGAGACAGTATGGCGTCAGGCGGACAAATATCATGTCCCGAGAATGTGTTTTGTAAACAAAATGGATAAGATCGGGGCTGATTTTTATAATACCGTGGATATGATTGTCGATCGTCTCGGCGCCCAGCCTTTGCCGATACAACTGCCTATCGGATCGGAAGACAATTTTGAAGGCATTATCGACCTTGTCAGTATGAAGGCTGTTATTTGGGAAGAGGAAACGCTCGGGGCAAAATTCAGACACGAGGATATTCCTTCAGACCTTGCGGGCAAAGCGGGAGAATTCAGGGAAAGACTGGTTGAACTCGCTGTTGAGCAGGATGATGCGGCAATGGAAGCTTATCTGGAAGGTAACGAGCCGGATGTCAAAACACTAAAAAAATGCATTCGCGCCGGAACGCTGAATAACAGCTTTGTTCCCATTCTCTGCGGTTCTGCTTTTAAAAACAAAGGGGTCCAGCCTATGCTGGATGCGGTGGTTGATTATCTTCCCTCTCCCGTTGATGTGGGCGATGTGAAAGGCAAAAAAGTCAATTCGGATGAGGATGACAGCCGTCCGCCGGAAGATGATGCTCCGTTCTCCGCACTGGCATTCAAGATTATGAACGATCCCTACGCCGGATCTTTAACCTTTGCGAGAATTTATTCGGGGTCCCTGTTTTCCGGATCCTACGTTCAGAATACGATTAAAAACAAACGCGAACGGATCGGCAGGATGCTCCTTATGCATTCCAACCACCGTGAAGAAATTCAGGATGCCTATGCCGGTGATATCGTTGCACTGGTAGGACTTAAAGAAACCACGACCGGCGATACTTTGTGTGATGCGGCCAATCCTATTGTTCTTGATCCCATGGAATTCCCCGCCCCGGTTATCGAGATTGCCGTGGAGCCGAAATCCAAGGCAGACCAGGAAAAAATGTCTCTTGCGCTGCAGCGTCTGGCGGCGGAAGACCCGTCTTTCAGTGTATCTGTCGATCATGAAAGCGGACAGACGATTATTAAAGGTCAGGGTGAACTGCATCTTGAAATTATCGTTGACCGCATGAAAAGGGAATTCAAGGTGGAAGCCAATATTGGCGCGCCGCAGGTGGCTTATCGCGAAACAATAACCAAACCCGCCGAAGTCGATTATACTCATAAGAAGCAGACAGGTGGTTCCGGTCAGTTTGCCCGTGTTGTAATGAGCTTTGAGCCGCTGGACCGTGGTGGTGACTTTGAATTCCTGAGTGAAATTGTAGGCGGTAATATTCCCAAGGAGTACATACCCGGCGTTCAGAAAGGTGTTACTATGGCCAAGGAAACCGGAATAATTGCCGGATTCCCTGTCGTTGACTTCAAAGTCCGTCTTACCGATGGGGCTTATCACGATGTTGACTCCTCCGTCATGGCTTTCGAGATTGCCGGACGTGCGGCATTCAAGGAAGCAATGCAAAAAGCCGGTCCGCAACTTCTCGAGCCGACCATGCGGGTTGAAGTTGTTACTCCGGAAGAATATATGGGCGATATTATTGGCGACCTGAACAGCAGGCGCGGTCAGGTCCAGTCAATGGAGGACAGAGGTAATGCAAAAGTTGTTACTGCATTTGTGCCTCTGGCTAATATGTTCGGCTATATTAATACTCTGCGGTCCATGTCACAAGGCCGGGCCCAGTTTACGATGTTCTTTGACCACTATGAGCCGGTTCCGCAAAGCGTCGCCGATGAGGTCAAGGAAAAAATGGCCTGATCTGCAGGCAGTTGAAAATAAAGCCTTGACAAGGGGTGTTATTTTCTGGTTAATAATGCGCTTTCAGGCGTAAGAAAGTAGTTTAACTGTTATTTAAAAAGTAAAACCAAAACAACGTGTAAGAGGACGAGAATGAGTAAGGCAAAATTTGAAAGAACGAAACCGCATGTGAACATCGGTACCATTGGTCACGTGGACCATGGAAAGACAACGCTTACGGCTGCTATAACGAAATATTACGGTGATTTCCAGGCATATGACCAAATTGACAGGGCACCTGAAGAAAGGGAACGTGGAATTACGATTTCTACAGCTCACGTCGAATACGAAACTGAAAACAGACACTACGCCCACGTTGATTGTCCTGGACACGCAGACTACGTAAAAAATATGATTACAGGTGCGGCACAGATGGACGGGGCCATTCTGGTTGTTAATGCTGCTGACGGTCCGATGCCGCAAACACGTGAGCATATTCTGCTTGCACGTCAGGTTGGTGTTCCATCGCTGGTCGTGTTTCTCAACAAGGTTGACCAGGTCGATGATGCCGAGCTTCTCGAACTGGTTGAAATGGAAGTGCGTGAACTTCTCTCATCATATGAATTTGATGGTGACAATATTCCGATAATTGCAGGTTCTGCACTTGCAGCCATGGAAGGGCGCGATGAAGAAATCGGGAAAAACAAAATTGATGAGCTTATGGCGGCAGTTGATGCGCAAATTCCGACTCCTGAGCGTCCGGTTGACAAGCCTTTCCTTATGCCGATTGAGGATGTGTTCTCTATTTCCGGACGGGGAACCGTGGTTACGGGCCGTGTAGAGCAGGGTGTCATTAATGTTAACGATGAAGTTGAAATTGTTGGAATTAAAGATACAACAAAAACTATCGTGACCGGCGTTGAAATGTTCCGCAAGCTTCTAGACCGCGGTGAAGCCGGTGATAACATCGGCGCATTGCTCCGCGGTACAAAGCGTGAAGATGTTGAGCGCGGGCAGGTTTTATGTAAGCCTGGCTCCATCAAGCCGCATACGAAATTCTCCTGTGAGGCATATATTCTGAGCAAGGATGAGGGCGGACGCCACACACCCTTCTTCACAAATTACCGCCCGCAGTTTTATTTCAGAACAACTGATGTGACGGGTGAGGTAACATTGCCTCAGGGTACTGAAATGGTTATGCCTGGCGATAACGCCACATTTGAAGTCACCCTTATCAATCCGATCGCCATGGACGAAGGTCTGCGTTTCGCAATTCGCGAAGGCGGGCGGACGGTTGGTGCCGGTGTCGTGACAAAGATTATTGAGTAATGATTTCATGCTGCCCCTTATTGTAAGGGGCGGCATGCGTTTTAACTGAAACTGGAATTTTTATTATGGATGCTCAGACTATTCGCATACGCTTACGTGCTTTTGACCACCGCGTACTGGATACGGCAACCGGTGAAATCGTAAACACGGCCAAGCGTACCGGCGCAGGTGTAAGAGGTCCAATACCTCTGCCAACACGGATTGAGCGCTATGCGGTGAACAGATCCCCGCACGTTGATAAAAAATCGATGGAACAGTTTGAAATACGGACGCACAAGCGTCTTATCGATATTGTTGATCCAACACCCCAGACGATTGATGCTCTTATGAAGCTTGATCTCTCGGCCGGTGTGGATGTGGAAATTAAAATCGGCCAGATGGCTGCTTAAAGGAAACGACTATGCAGAGAACAGGTGTCATAGCACGAAAAGAAGGAATGACCCGGGTATTCGATGAAGAAGGATACCAGGTTCCTGTCACAGTTCTTAAACTTGATACATGTCAGGTTACTGCAATACGTGACATGGAAAAAGATGGTTACAGAGCCGTCCAGCTTGGTGCGGGAAAAGCCAAAGTGAGCAGAACATCCAAAGCGCAGCGTGGTCACTTTGCAAAGGCAAAAGTTGAACCCAAAAAGAAACTTGTTGAGTTCCGGATTGATTCAGACATCTTGCCTGATCTGGGTGCTGAAATCAGTGCTGCGCAATTTGTTCCCGGCCAGTATGTGGATGTAACGGGGACAAGTAAGGGTAAAGGTTTTGCGGGGGCAATGAAGCGCCACAATTTTGGCGGTATGCGGGCTTCGCACGGTGTATCGGTTTCTCACAGGGCACACGGTTCGACAGGCGGATGTCAGGACCCCGGTAAGGTTTTCAAGGGAAAGAAAATGGCCGGCCACATGGGCGACAAAAAAGTCAGTGTCCAGAATCTTAAAGTTGTTGCAATCGACGAAGAAGACAATCTGGTTCTGGTTAAGGGAGCCGTGCCGGGCGCCAATAATTGCTGGGTCCTGATAAAAGATGCTGTAAAAAAGGCTTTGCCCGAAGATCTTCCAATGCCCGCAGCAATCGTTAAGACTGCAGAGAATGATGACGCCCAGTCAGAAAGCAAAGTAGCAGATGGCCAGGATGAGGAGCAGGGCAATGTCCAGCCAGACCAGAATGAAGAGCAGGAAATTCAGGAAACTAAAGATGCGTCCGAAACGCAATCTGTAGAAACAAAAGAAAATGAAGTGATTGAGGAAAAGTCCGGGCCGGAAAAGGCGGAACAATCAGCCGGTGAAACTCAGGACAACAAAGATAACGACAAAAAAGAATAAAGGTCAGGAAGAACCCATGAAGGTTGCAGTTAAAAATCTTGAGAATAAGGATGCGGGCGAAATTGCACTCGACCCTGGAGTGTTTGGCGTCGAAGTACGTCAGGATATTCTTCACCGCATGGTAAAATGGCAACTCGACAAGCGTCAGGCCGGTACGCATAAAACAAAGACAATCTCTGAAATAAGCGGCACGGGCAAAAAACCCTGGCGGCAAAAGGGGACAGGAAATGCGCGTTCCGGTTCACGACGCGCATCACAATTTGTCGGAGGGCAGACAGTTTTCGGACCCCTGCCACGCAGTCACGCAACGGATCTTCCAAAGAAATTCCGGAAACTGGCCCTTAAAAATGCACTTTCCGCAAAGGTCAGGGATGGAAAGCTTGTTATAATTGATGAAGCCAAAGCCGACACACACAAAACAAAATCTATGGTGGAAAAATTCAAGGCCATGCAGATTGAAAAAGCCATCATTATTGATGACGAAAACAGTGATGTTAACTTTCTGCGTGCGACACGTAACATCCCTCACATTGACATTCTTCCGACAAGGGGAGCCAATGTGTATGACATCTTGAGAAGAGATACGCTTGTCCTGACAAAGAAAGCTGTTGAGCAACTTACGGAAAGATTACGAGGATAAGATGGCAAAAAAGGCTGAGAAACAGAAACCGGCAATTGAAGAGTGGATGTACACTGTAATCAATGCGCCGCATGTGACTGAGAAATCAACCATGGGATCGGAGCATGGTCAGGTTAGTTTTCTGGTGCCTTTAAGCGCATCCAAGCCGCAAATTAAAAAAGCGGTTGAGGCGTTGTGGGAAGTTAAGGTTAAAGGCGTAAATACCCTGATCCAGAAAGGAAAAAACAAACGGTTCAGAGGATTTAAGGGCCGGAGAAGTGATTTTAAAAAGGCAATGGTGACCCTGGAAGAAGGGCAAGTGATCGATACTGGAACGGGATTATAAGATGGCTTTGAAAACACATAAACCAACATCTGCAGGACGCCGCGAACTTGTTATTTCAGACCGTACCGGTTTGTGGAAGGGAAAACCTGAAAAAGGCCTTACCGAAGGTTTGCGCAAATCAGGCGGGCGCAATAACTATGGACGTATTACGGCAGGTCACAGAGGTGGAGGGCACAAGCGTCGTTACAGAATTATCGACTGGAAACGCACCAAGAGAGACATTGAGGCAACGGTTTTGCGGATTGAATACGACCCGAACCGCACGGCTTATATTGCGCTTATCGAATATACGGACGGTGAAAAATCATATATCATCGCTCCCCAGAGACTAGAAGTTGGGGCGAATGTGATAGCCGGCGATAAAACCGATGTAAAACCCGGTAACGCCATGATGCTTAAAAATATGCCTATTGGTTCTATCGTTCACAATATTGAAATGAAACCCGGCAAAGGTGCCCAGATGGTTCGGTCTGCCGGAACATTTGCCCAGCTTGTCGGCCGGGACCAGGGGTACGCAAGGATAAAGCTGGCTTCGGGAGAAATCCGGATTGTGCGGCAGGAATGCATGGCGGTGGTTGGTGCCGTTTCTAATCCTGAGCATCTGAACATAAGCGATGGTAAGGCCGGTCGATCAAGATGGCGCGGGCGCAGGCCACATACACGGGGTGTTGCAATGAACCCGGTCGATCACCCGTTAGGCGGTGGTGAAGGCAAGGCGGCGGGTGGTCGTCATCCGGTGACACCGTGGGGCAAGCCAACAAAAGGGTACAGAACACGCAAAAACAAAGCGACGCAAAAGTACATCATGAAACGGCGTAAAAAATAGATTAGTGAATAACAGGTTTAAAGACAGGACAGGAAACTAAAATGGCACGTTCGATCTGGAAAGGTCCCTTTATTGACAGACATCTTCTCAGGAAGGTGGAAACCGCACGTGAAAGCGGAAGACGGGAAGTTATTAAGACATGGTCAAGACGCTCAACGATACTTCCCAATATGGTTGGTCTTACCTTTGCGGTTTATAACGGAAAGAAATTTATACCGGTTCTGGTTACGGATACAATGATTGGACACAAGCTTGGTGAATTTGCACCGACTCGTACCTACTACGGTCATGCCGCAGATAAAAAAGCGAAGCGAGGATAACGGGACAGAAAAATGGGACAGATAAAAAACGCAAAACGTACAGAGGACAATGAGGCGTTCGCATATGCGAAATACGTGTTTACAAGTCCTTACAAGCTTAATCTGGTTGCCCGCATGATACGGGGTAAAACCGCCGAGCGTGCACTTGATGACCTTGAATTCTGCACAAAGGCAGTTGCCAGAGATGTTCGGAAAATTCTGCAGTCTGCAATTGCAAATGCCGAAAACAATCACGGTCTTGATGTGGATCGCCTCGTGGTGTCTGAGGCAACTGTCGGAAAGTCAATACGGATGAAACGTTTTCGCGCACGTGCCAGAGGGCGGGCTTCCAGAATTCACAAAGATGTGAGCAATCTTACCATTAAAGTCAGGGAACAGGAATAAATCATGGGTCAGAAAGTAAATCCAGTTGGTATGCGAGTTGGTATAAACCGGACATGGGACAGTCGGTGGTACGCCGGTAAGGACTACTCAGACACACTGATACAGGACCTGAAACTGCGTAAATATATTCATGACAAACTCAAGCCCGCAGGCATAAGCAAAGTTATCATTGAGCGCGCAGCAAAGAATACCCGTGTTTCAATTTATACGGCCCGCCCCGGAATGATTATCGGTAAAAAGGGTGCGGATATAGAAAAACTCAAAAAAGATCTTGGACGCCAGGCCGGTGGACAGGTGGATCTGAACATCATTGAAATTCGCAAACCTGAAATTGATGCCCAGATGGCAGCAGAAGGAGTGGCCCAGCAGCTGGAGCGGAGGGTTTCTTTCCGGCGTGCGATGAAGCGCGTTGTGCAAAACGCTCTGAGAATGGGCGCGCAGGGTATTCGTGTAAATGTATCCGGCCGTTTGGGCGGGGCCGATATTGCCCGTACCGAATGGTATCGTGAAGGCCGGGTGCCTCTGCACACGCTGCGCGCGGACCTTGATTACGGATTTGCCGAAGCCGACACGACATACGGTATAATCGGGATTAAGGTCTGGCTTTATAAGGGTGATGTTATCGCCCACGACCCATTGGCACGAGATAAGCGTATCAATGAACAGCAGGGTGGCATGGCCAGAAGCTAGAAATCTTTTTTGATTTCGTGTAAAAAAGTGTGGAAATTTTTGCTTGGATAAAGTATAGTCCGCGCACTTGTATTTGAATGAACGTAAGGAAACTGTTGACCAAGTCATCAAGTCCTTGTGATTAATTTTTTTGTAAAGGTTAAACAGGATGCTAAGTCCGAAACGCGTAAAACACAGAAAGCAACATAAGGGCCGAATTCACGGTATGGCCAAGGGCGGTACCGAACTCAATTTCGGTACATACGGCCTTATGGCTGTTACGCCCGATCGTATTACGGCCAGACAGATTGAGGCTGCACGCCGGACAGTCAGGCGGCATATGAAGCGTCAGGGAAAACTCTGGATTCGTATTTTTCCGGATATTCCTGTGTCTAAAAAACCACTGGAGGTCCGTATGGGTTCCGGTAAGGGATCGCCCGAATTCTGGGCATGCCGCGTAAAGCCCGGTCGTATACTTTTTGAACTTGACGGAATTTCATATGAGACGGCAAAGGAAGCAATGGCGCTTGCCGCATCAAAACTTCCGATTAAAACAAAAATGATTACACGTGTCGGTGAAACGGCAGCGTAACTTGAAGTGAATATATATAAACGGGTTTGAAAAATGAAAATTGAGGATGTCAGGGCCAAGTCACAGGACGAGTTGAAAAAGAGTCTGCTTGAACTCAGGAAAGAGCATTTTAATCTGCGATTCCAGCATTCAAACAGCCAGCTTGACAGCTCTGCGAAATTAAGGAACGTCAGACGGGATATAGCCAGGGTCAAGACTGTCCTTAAAGAGATTGAGACTAAATCATCCCCCGCACCGGAAAAGAAAACCGGGGGAAAACAGAAACAAAAAGCAGCGTAAGGAGCGATTAAAAAATGCCGCGCCGGATACTTGAAGGAAAAGTTGTCAGTGACAAAATGGATAAAACCATCACCGTTATGGTCGAGCGCCGTTTCATGCATCCAGTTTACAAGAAATACGTTAAAAGAACGGATAAATATGCGGCACATGATGAAAACAATGCTTTTAAGAGCGGTGACAAGGTTCAGATTCAGGAATGCAGACCGATTTCAAAGCGTAAAACCTGGCGCGTTATAACTCCGGCGCCGGAACAAAGGGCAAATGATGTAAAATCCTCCGAACAGACAAGTCAGGTCGGATAAAAGAATAACAAGGGCATAAGACCAAAGGCATAAGAAGATGATACAACAGGAAACAGTAATGAATGTCGCGGATAACAGCGGGGCGCGGAAGGTCCAGTGCATCAAGGTGCTCGGCGGCTCAAAACGTAAGTACGCCCGTATAGGTGATGTTGTGGTTGTTTCCGTCAAAGAAGCAATTCCGCGCGGCCGTGTTAAGAAAGGCAGTATTCAGCGCGCAGTTATAGTGCGCACAAGAAAAGAACAAAGACGTTTAAGCGGTGAGGTCATCCGTTTTGACAGGAATGCAGCCGTTCTTATTAACAAGCAGGGCGAGCCGGTGGGAACGCGTATTTTTGGTCCGGTAACCCGCGAGCTGAGAGCCCGTAAGTTTATGAAAATAATTTCTCTCGCGCCTGAGGTGTTATAATGGCTATGGCAAACAAAAAAATATCCGCACCTAAATTAAAAGTCAAAAAGGGCGATCAGGTGATTGTTCTGACTGGCCGTGACAAAGGCGTAAAAGGTGAAATTTTGAAAGTTATGCCTTCAGAAAGCCGGATTATTGTGCAGGGCGTAAATCTGCGCACCAAACACAAAAAGCCGACGCAGATGAACCCACAGGGCGGCAAGGAAAAAATTGAAGGACCGATTCATGTGTCGAATGTCGCAGTAGTTGATCCAAAAGAGGATAAGGCGACACGTATTGGTTTTAAAACACTCAAGGATGGCAAGAAAGTGCGCGTGGCCAAAAAGTCAGGCGAAACCCTAAGTTAATAGATGATGAGAGCAAGACAATGAAATCCCGTTTTCAGGAAAGATATGAACAGGAGATCAAGCCGAGGCTGGCGGAGAAATATGATAATCCGCACAAAATCCCTAAGCTTGAAAAAATCGTTATCAACATGGGTGTGGGAGATGCCACACAAAACCGTGCCCACATTGATCGTGCCGTTGAGGATATGACTGTTATATCCGGCCAGAAACCGATTGTAACACGCGCACGGAAATCAAACGCGTCTTTTAAAGTTCGGGAAAATATGGCAATCGGATGCAAGGTAACTTTGCGCGGGGCAAAAATGTTTGAATTTCTTGATCGCCTGGTTACGATTGCGCTGCCGCGCGTAAGGGACTTTCGCGGTATATCCGCAAAAAGTTTTGACGGTCGCGGTAACTATGCCATGGGAATTAAAGAGCATACGATTTTTCCCGAAGTGGACTACGATAAAGTCGATAAGATACGCGGCATGGATATTATAATTTGCACAACCGCAAATTCAAATGAGGAGGCAAAAGTCCTTCTTGAAGAGTTTGACATGCCATTCAAAAAAGAAAACAGGAGCTGACATGGCGAAAGTATGTATGATTGAGCGCGATAAAAAACGCAGACGCATGGCAAAAAAATATTCTGCGAAGCGCGAAAAGTTAAGAGCCCTGGCAAATGATAAGTCGGTCAATCCTGAGGAACGGTTTCAGGCAACCCTGAAGCTTGCAGAATTGCCAAGGAATTCATCGAAAACACGTATACATAACCGCTGTGCGGTTACCGGCAGGCCGCGTGCTAATTTTCGCCGCTTTAATCTGTGCCGTGTTGTGTTAAGAGAGCTCGCCTCCAGCGGAGAGCTTCCAGGTGTAAAGAAATCAAGCTGGTAAATATTTGTTTAAATACTGAGTTTAAAAGATAAGGTTAAACAGGAGTAAGTATAAATGACAATGAGCGATCCTTTAGGTGATATGCTAACCCGGATCCGGAACGGGCAGAAAGCGCAGAAACAGAACATATCTGCGCCTTATGCCCGCATGCATGAAGCTGTCTGCAAGGTTTTGAAGGAAGAAGGATATATTCGGGATTTTGAAGTTATCTCACTTGATAACAATAAGAAAGAACTGAAAATTTCTTTAAAGTACTTTCAGGGACGTCCCGTTATTCAGACCTTGAAAAGACTGTCTACGCCCGGACGTCGTTTTTACTCTAAATCCCGTGAAATTCCTAAAATGAATAACGGTCTTGGAGTAACCGTAATTTCCACGCCTCAGGGTGTTATGGCTGATTACAGTGCACGTCAGAAAAATGTAGGCGGCGAAGTATTGTGCCAGGTATTTTGATAAGTATGTATAACAGAAATTAGAAAGCGTTAAGCAAGAGTAAGAAAATGTCACGTATTGGTAAAAATCCGGTTCCGGTTCCTGAAGGCACAGAAATAAAACTCGATGGCCAGAGCCTGAGTGTGAAAGGCAAAAAAGGCGAGCAGTCCATGGAAATTTTCAGTGGTGTTTCCGCCACTTTGGAGACGGATGAGGACGGGAAGCAGAATGTTGTTGTAAAGCCAAAGACCAAAAACAAGAATGATATTTCAATGTGGGCCACAACCCGGACACTAATTCAAAACCTTATTCAGGGTGTATCCGAAGGGTATCAGAAAAACCTTGAAATCAAAGGGGTCGGTTACCGGGGCCAGATGCGCGGCAGTAATCTGGTTCTGAACCTGGGTCTCAGTCACGAAGTTGTTTATGAAGTCCCTCAGGGGATTGCAATCCAGATGGAAGGCCAGAACAAGGTTATGATAAGCGGAATTGACAAACAAAAAGTTGGACAAGTTGCAGCAGATATTATATCTTTCCGCCCTCCTGAGCCTTATAAGGGCAAGGGTATTTTGCATGAAGGACAGAGAATACTGCGCAAAGAAGGTAAGAAAAAGTAATATTAAGGGTTTAGCGTAAGGAACAGGAAATGCCAAAGGGTGAAAGTAATTACACAAGACGGAAAAGACGGACAAGAGCTGCTCTTCGCCGCGTCAACCGTGCAGAGTTGCCCCGTCTTAGCGTTTACAGATCAAACAGGAATATTACGGCTCAGCTTATTGATGACGTTAAAATGGTTACCCTGGCACACGCTTCTACTGTGGATCCTGAAATAAGGGAAACATTAAAATCCGGCGCAACAACCGATGCTTCGGCGGCAATTGGAAAACTTCTGGCGGAGCGGGCAAAAAAGATAGGTGTAGAAAAAATACAGTTTGATCGTGGCGGTTTTCTGTATCACGGACGTATAAAAGCCGTGGCTGATGGCGCACGTGAAGGTGGTTTACAATTCTAAGGTTTAAAAAAGTTTAATTTTACTGGATTGATAAAAATGGTTAAGACTGCAGAAAGACAACAGGAAAACGAATTTGAAGAAAAGCTTGTCGCCATAAATCGCGTTGCGAAGGTGGTTAAAGGCGGACGGCGCTTCGGCTTTGCGGCTCTCGTTGTTGTGGGCGATGGCAAAGGGCGTGTCGGATCGGGTCACGGTAAAGCCAAGGAAGTGCCCGACGCTATTCGTAAAGCGAGTGAACAGGCGAAACGCAGCCTCATTCGGGTTCCTTTAAAAGAGGGCCGGACGTTGCATCATGACATAACAGCCAGTTCAGGGGCCGGATACGTTCACATGCGCTCCGCACCACCGGGAACAGGAATTATTGCCGGCGGGCCGCTTCGCGCCATATTCGAGGCTTTGGGTATACATGATGTTGTTGCCAAATCTATCGGATCAAGTAACCCTTACAACATGGTAAATGCGACA
The DNA here is from genome assembly GCA_964384335.1 of uncultured Pseudobdellovibrionaceae bacterium. Lineage (GTDB taxonomy): Bacteria > Pseudomonadota > Alphaproteobacteria > Micavibrionales > Micavibrionaceae > JAUICS01. The sequence goes on along the minus strand of CAYLKN010000003.1, from coordinate 15,103 downwards.
TTAAAGGCACTGGAGGATATTCAGAACCCCAGAAAAGTTGCTGAAAGACGCGGGCGCAAGGTTAGCGATATTATTGCAGCACGTGAGATTGAAGTTGGCGGTGGTGCCAACGATCCCGGCGCAGTATCTTCTGAAAGCGAAATTCAGGAGAATAATGTAAAGGCAAAAGAAGAGAAAAAGCCGGCATCAAAAACAAAGACTTCAAAGGCAAAGGAAACCGGACCAAACGAGGCAAAGGCAACCAAAGCCAATCAAAAAAAGCCCAAAAAAGATCAGGATGATCCAGGAAATCCGAAAGCCTCTGAAGATAAAGGCCAGGAGAAATAAAAATGGCTGAAGACAAGGATAAAAACGAAAAAACTGAGGAAAAGAAAAAATCCGCTCCGAAACCAAAGGCGGCATCAAAGGCCTCTGCTTCAAAATCATCTGCCACTCAGCCGAAGAAAGCAGCAGCAGCTAAAAAAGAAGTTTCTCAAAAAGAAAGTATTGATAAAAAGACAAAAACAGCGCCCACGCAAAAAGAGGCTGCTGAGGGGACGAAAGTTGCCTCGACAGAAACTGCTTCCGGCCAGGCAGCGAGTGGTAAAGCAAAATCCCCGGCTAAAAAGAAAGCAGAAAAGACAATTAAAGTTAAACAAATTGGAAGCCCCATAGGGCGTCAGTCATATCAAAGAAAAATACTGATCGGCCTTGGCCTTAACAAAATGCATAGAGTAAAAGAGCTGGAAGACACACCTGCGGTAAGAGGCATGGTTAATAAAATCTCCCATCTCGTAAAAGTTGAAGACGCGGCATAAGGAAACTGGAAGAGAGACTGAAAATGGAACTGAATACATTATCGCCTAAAAACGGAGCCGTAAAAACACGCACACGTGTTGGACGCGGCATTGGTTCCGGCAAGGGAAAAACGTGTGGCCGCGGACATAAAGGGCAGAAATCAAGAACAGGTGTGTCGATAAAAGGTTTTGAAGGCGGTCAGATGCCGCTTTACCAGCGCATGCCGAAAATGGGCTTTAACAATGCATTATTCACCAAAAATCATGCTGTTATTACACTCGACCGTCTTCAGGAGTGTATTGACAAAAAAATGATTGATGCAAAGAAGGAAGTTACGGAAGATACGCTTGTTGCAGCTAAAGTTGTAAAAAGCAAGCGTGATGGTATAAAACTTCTTGGCAATGGAACACTCAAATCAAAAATTCAGTTAAAAATAACCGCAGCTTCAAAATCTGCAATACAAGCCGTTGAAAAAGCCGGTGGAAGTATTGAGCTGTCTGGAAAGACTGTATCCGCAAAACAAGAGTAAGCGTTTTGCTGGTCGATTCAATAAGTTAGGGCAGATTCACGTTTTTCAGATATAATTACGGTGATTATATTTGAACACGATCTGCCCTAAATCATATGTCCTTTCCAAAATCCCATTAATGTGCTGGCTTCCTCAAGAATAGGGGCGGCAAGGGCAGCGGCGTGTTCATTTCCGGTTTGCAAAAGTCTGTCAATCTCGTCTTTATCCGCAATTAATTCATTCATGGCCGCTGTAACCGGGGCCAGTTTGGCAATGGCCAGATCGGCCAAAATTTGTTTATAATCTGAAAATTGCTTGCCTCCATGCTCCCTTATAATATCAGCGCGGGTTTTATCTTCGAGCGATGCGTGAATCGTAATCAGGTTTCGGGCCTCCGGACGTTCCTCCATATTCTCCAGACTATCCGGAACGGGATAGGCATCCGTCCTGGCTTTGCGGATCTTTTGAGTGATCGTGTCTGCGTCGTCGGTCAGGTTAATGCGGGTCATATCGGATTCTGCTGACTTGCTCATCTTCATTGTTCCATCCCGCAAGGACATGATCCGCGCCCCTTCTTCAAGAATTACGGGCTCGGGCAGCGGGAAAAAGTTTTCCTTGTACCTGTAATTAAAGGCTCCTGCAATTTCGCGGGATAGCTCTATATGCTGTTTCTGGTCTTCGCCGACGGGTACATGCGTTGCTTTGTAAAGCAAGACATCTACAGCCTGTAAAACAGGGTAACTGTAAAGCCCAAGAGAGGCATTGTCCTTTTTCTTTCCCGCCTTCTCCTTAAACTGGGTCATGCGGTTTAGCCATCCCAGTGGCGTCACGGCGGTAAACAGCCATTGCAGATAGGTATGCTGCGGCACCGCCGACTGTACAAAAAGCGTGACCTTACTAATGTCGAGTCCGGATGCGATATAAGCCGCAGCAATCTGGCGGGTGTTATCGGCCAGGGTGCCGGGATCATAAGGTGTTGTAATCGCATGCAGATCGGCGATAAAAAACAGAAAATCGGCATCTTTCTCGCGCTTGGTAAACCGTACCCATTGCTTTAAGGCCCCAAGATAATTTCCCAGATGCAGATCGCCGGTTGCCCGCGTTCCAGAAACAACAGTTTTTTTCGTCATGTGCGCTTACCTTTTAAAATAAGTTTTTATGTCGCTTGTTCTTAAAACGCCTGTTTTAAATAATGTCAGAGCATATATGGCCATTCCCGAAAAAACAAGCAGGACCATAATGGCGACAGATTCGCCGGGGAATAATCCCTCCAGATTCTGTGTCAGTAAGATATTCAGAATGTATAGTGCACTGCCCATTATAAGGGTGCCTGCAACAATTTTCGGCAGAGCAGAACGGAAGCGGCCGTCAAGTTTCGCAATGGCCGTATCCAGATGTTTTTGACGTAAATTTCGATTAAGAAGCCAGAACTGAAGCCAGCCCGTTAGCCCCGTTGAAAATGCAATCCCGGCCACGCCAAGCGGCCATACAAGGATCAGGCTGAACACAATATTCAAAAGGGTCGTGTAAATCGCAATTTTGACGGGTGTTTTTGTATCTTCCTGCGCCCAGTAAACCGTGGACAGCACCTTTACAAAAATATAGGCCGGAAGGCCAAGCGCATACCCGATCAGCACAAAGCCTGTCTGATGTGTTGCTTCTGCCGTGAATGCGCCGCGCTCAAACAGTCCCTCGACAAGCGTGAAGGGAATAACGGCAAGCGCAACCGCGGCGGGCAGGGCGAAAATGAGGCAATATTCAAGAGAGCGATTGAACAGATCCTGGGCCTTGCTGATATCTTTTTCTGCGATGGCTTGCGATAACATTGGCAAAAGCGCCGTTCCGACGGCAATGCCGACCACGCCAAGCGGCAACTGATTAAGACGATCCGCATAATAAAGATAGGAAATGGAACCCGGTCCCAGAAGGGACGCAATGATCATGTCGGCAAACAAATTGATTTGCATCACGCCCGCGCCGATTACCCCCGGTCCCATAAGCTTCAGAATCCGGTGAAACTTTTCATCAAATCGGGGAACGGACAGAGTCAGGGGAACTCCGTGGACACGCAGAACGGAAACCAGCAGGATCAGTTGTAAAATCCCGGCGGTAAAAATTCCCCATGATAAGGCATGTCCGGGTGTATCCAATGTATCAGATCCGGACAAAAGAGCGATAATCAGGCAAAGGTTGAATAAAACCGGAGCGAAAGCAAAAGCGGCGAACCTGTTATGGGCGTTCAACATGCCGCCGATAAGGGCAGACAGGGAAATCAGAAGCAGATAGGGAAGAGTAATACGCGTCATTTCCACGGCCATCCTGTGCCGTTCGGGATCGTCCGCAAAACCGGGCGCGATAACATATATGACATACGGCATTGCCCACAGGCCGAGAACGGTAAACACACTCAGGCTTAAAAACATTATGCCGAAAACGTTTCCGGCAAATCTGCCGGCTTCCTCTTCTCCTTCATTTTTCAGTGTTTTGGAATATACGGGGATGAACGAGACGCTGAACGCCCCTTCCGCCGTTACACGCCTGAAAAAATTGGGTAGCTTAAGCGCAACGAAAAAGGCATCCGCCACAGGTCCGGCACCCAGTATGGCGGCCATCAGAATGTCACGAATAAAGCCTGCAATACGGCTTAAACCCGTCATTCCGGCCACTGTTGCCATTGCTTTTAACAAGGGCATGATCTGTATTTTTTATAAAACATTTCTTATTGTTACCCGTGATTGTTTGGCAATAACAGATAAACGCGCAGATTAAATGAAGATTAAGGTGGTTGCTATCCTTTTTCGTATGTTTGTGTGCGTAATGCTTTCGACTCCTTTGGGCAAACGTAAATAAAATTCTGTTTTGTCTGTTTCCAGTTATTGAGGAGGGCGTCTGCGTAATCTGACCCTGTGTTTCGGACGTGCTTTTCAATCAGGGATCTGAGCATACTCTCTTTTTGTATGGGAAGTGAAAACCAGGCAACATCCGCGGGGTTAACCATTTGCTCGAAAATCTTTTCAGGATCATAGACAAAGGCTTCACCGCCGGTCATACCTGCCGCGAAATTCGTCCCGACCACACCCAGGATAACCGTAACACCCCCTGTCATGTATTCGCAGCCATTGGCACCGCATCCTTCAACGACGGCAATCGCTCCGGAGTTCCTTACCGCAAAGCGTTCACCGGCAATACCGGCCGCAAAAAGTTTTCCGGATGTCGCGCCGTATAACACCGTGTTTCCAATAATTGTGTTTTTCCATGTCTGCAGTTTTGAAACTTGCGGCGGTTTGACGATGATTATTCCTCCGGACAAACCTTTGCCGACAAAATCATTGGCTTCACCTTCCACCCTGATCTGCACTCCCCGGGTCACAAAGGCACCGAGTGATTGCCCCGCCGATCCCTGAAGTTCCAGAATAACCTGATCTTCCGCAAGGTTGTCACAAAGAGTGCGGGCATCAAAATTGCGGACAATGGCGCTGCTTATCCTCGCGCCGATTGTCCGCTGTGTATTTTTGATTGTGTACGTTTGTTTGAATTTTTTTCCTTTTTTCAGGTCCATGATAATTTCATCGACGATTCCGGCATCAAGAGTATCCGGAACTGGATTTGGAGTTTCATTCAGACTGATAACACGGGATGGAGACCTTTCCGGGCGGACCAGAAGCGAACTGAGATCAAGATCGTCAAGCGCCTCACCACCTCCCCTGTTCACCTGGCGCAGCAATTCCGTGTGTCCGACAATATCGTTCAGGCTTTTAAATCCGGTTTTTGCAAGATACTCCCGTGTATCCTGCGCTAAAAAAGTCATCATGGCCACAACGTGATCCGCAGTGCCTTTGAAATATTTCCGCAACGCGTCATCCTGGGTGCAGATTCCGACAGGGCATGTATTGGAATGACACTGCCGGACCATAAGGCAGCCCATGGCAATAAGCGATGCCGTCCCGATACCGAATTCTTCGGCACCAAGAATTGCCGCGATGACAATGTCCCGCCCGGTTTTAAGACCGCCATCTGTTCTTAAACGGACGCGGTTCCGCAAACCGTTCATCGTCAGCACCTGATGAACTTCGGATAATCCCATTTCCCAGGGTATGCCGGCAAATTTGATTGAGGTCTGCGGGCTTGCCCCCGTTCCGCCGACATGCCCGGCGATCAGGATCGTATCCGCCCCCGCTTTTGCTATGCCCGCGGCGATTGTCCCAATGCCGCTGCGGGCGACGAGTTTGACGCAGACCCGTGCATACGGATTGATTTGTTTGAGGTCATAAATAAGCTGGGCCAGGTCCTCGATTGAGTATATATCGTGATGCGGCGGCGGGCTGATCAATGTGGTTCCGGGTGTGGCGTGCCTGTATCGTGCAATCATTTCCGTTACCTTGAAACCGGGTAACTGTCCGCCTTCGCCCGGTTTTGCGCCTTGCGCGATTTTAATTTCAATCTCCCGGCATTTGTTAAGATACTCGGCCGTTACGCCAAACCGGCCCGAAGCCACCTGTTTAATGGCAGAGTTCCAGTCTTCTCCGTTTTCATCCGGCGTGTAACGATCAGGATCTTCACCCCCCTCACCGGAATCGGACTTGGCACCGATCCGGTTCATGGCCAGGTTCAGGGTTCCGTGCGCCTCCGGTCCCAAAGCCCCGAGTGACATTCCCGGTGTGACAAAGCGTTTGCGGATACTTTCCATGGGCTCAACTTCGTCAAGTGCAACCGGAGAAGCGTATGGATCAAGCTCAAGCAGGTCCCGTATCTGGATAAGGGGTGCATTTCTCAATGTTTCGGAATATTTTTTGAATTCTGAGTAATCGTTATTTCGGACGGCGTTCTGAAGAATGGATACCACCTGTCCTTCCCAGGCATGCAGCCCGCCCCCTGCGCGGTAACGGTAAAAGCCGCCTTCCGGCAGTGTAGTGACATTTTCGGTGTAGGCTATTCCGTGCTGGCGTACGATCCGGTCTTCAAGCGCGTCAAGACCTATCCCGGAAATCCGGCTTGTCAGATGGGGGAAATAAGTATCGACAAGCGTGCGCGACATACCGACAGCTTCGAACAGATAGGCGCCGCGATATGAACTGAGAACCGATATACCCATCTTGGACATGATTTTAAGCAATCCGTCTTCCAATGCTTTTTTATATGACGGAACCGCTTGTCCGGTATTCGTACTCTCAAATTTTCCTGACTCCAGCCCGTGAAGGATGGCCCGTTCCGAAAGCCAGGGGTTGACTGTGGTACTTCCCACGCCGATCAGAACGGCTACATAATGACTGTCAAGACATTCGGCGGAGGAGACGTGTAAGGAACATTTTCCCCGCAGTCCTGCCTCACAAAGTGCAGTATGAACGGCCGATGCCGCAAGAATTGCTGGAACAGGGATATGGGTTTCATCCATGGTGTTGTCGGTCAGTACCAGAAAGGATTTACCGCTTTCAACCGCCCGGCATGCTTCTTCCTGAATTGCTATTACCCGTTTTTCCAGTGCGCTGCTGCCATGTTCGGCTTTGAAAACAGTATCAATGATGGCCAGATTTCTCTTGTTTTTTTCTTGAAGATCCAAGTGCTCGGCATGCGAAAGGACAGGGCCGCATACCATCTCGAAATCATTCAGGTCGGCGTCTTCATCCAGAATATTGGCGGGTGTTCCGATCCAGGTATCAAGAACCATAACGGCCCTTTCTCGCAGGGGATCGATTGGCGGATTGGTGACCTGCGCAAACATCTGGCGGAAAAAATGATGTAACGGACGGTAACGTTCCGACAACAGGGCGAGTGGAGTGTCGTCACCCATTGAGCCCAGAGCCTCTTTTCCGTGTTCAACCATCGGGCGCAGAATGAGTTCGATATCTTCGCGGGTCATTGCAAAGACGTTTTGCAGTGTAACGAGATCCTTTGTATCAACAGGTACCTTAACAGAAGATTTTTGTGTCTCTGCGCTTTTAATAGTCTGCCGCCTCCACATTGACGTTTCTGCGTGCCAGTCCTTAATGGCTGAAAGATAGTCACGCATGTCGTCTTCCCTGTAAAACCTGCCTTCCTTCAGATTGACACCCACAGTACCGCCGGCGGAGATTCTGCCTTTTTCTACAATCCGGCTTTCATCCAGGGCAACCATTCCGGCTTCCGATCCGGCAACAATCATATTGTCTTCTGTAATGCAATAACGGAAAGGGCGCAGTCCGTTTCGGTCCATGCCGCCGCATACCCACTCCCCGTTATAAAAAGCAAGTGCGGCCGGGCCGTCCCAGGGTTCGAGAAACGCATGACAATAAAGCAGAAAATCATTATAGGCATTGTTTTGCAGGGACGGATCGTGACATCCCGGAACAAGAAGATTTTTGACCAGAGGCGCCGGACGACCGGCCCGGCACAAAATTTCAAACACGGAATCAAGGGCCGCGGAATCGGAAACACCTTCATCTATTACCGGTCTGAGATCATTGATGGCGCTGCCAAAACAAGGGTGTGCCATCCCCCGTTCATGCAGGCGCATCCATGCGCAGTTGCCTTTTAGGGTATTGATTTCACCGTTATGAGCCAGAGTGTGGAAAGGCTGGGCCAGTTTCCAGGAGGGAAACGTATTTGTTGAATACCGCTGGTGAAATATAGCGAATCTGGAGTAAAAACGCCTGTCCAGAAGATCCGGGTAAAATGCGGTGATCTGTTCGGCCAGGAAAAGCCCTTTATATACTATTGACCGGCAGCTTAACGAGCATATCGCAAAATCCTGCACTCCTTTTTGCCGTGCGGCTTTTTCAATTCTGCGTCTGATAACATAGAGAATGCGCTCAAATTCCGCTTCATCCTCGCCGTCATGCCCGATCAGAATCTGGGCGATTTCAGGCAGGCTCCTTCGGGCTTTCTCGCCAATCACCTCTATATTTACAGGCACCTGGCGCCAGCCGTATATTACCAGCCCTTCCCGGTGTAGCGCCCTCTCAACCAGCGTGCGACATTTTTCCTGAAGATCGGGATCTGTTCGGGGAAGGAAAATCTGACCGACACCAATTCGTCTCCGGCTTATCCTGTGGCCCCCTGCCGATGCATGTTCATAAAAGAATTCCGGTGCGATTTCCAGCATGATACCGGCCCCGTCCCCCGTTTTTCCGTCCGCATCCACCGCTCCGCGGTGCCAGATATTTTCAAGCGCGTTCAGTGCGGCCCAGACAACGTCCCTTCGCGCCTCCCCGTCGATTGAGGCGACAAAGCCAACACCGCAGGCGTCGTGTTCATCCTTTGGTGTGTAAAGCCCCTGAGCTTGCATAATCATCAGGATGCCATTTCAGCTGCGGTTGTAACGGGTGTTTTATCGTACCTCTTTAAAAGCCCGAGATGAATTTGCCGCGCCGCATCACGCCCGTCTCTGATGGCCCAGACGACAAGGGAAGATCCGCGTACGATGTCACCGGCGGCATAAACGTTTTCCAGATTGGTCATTTTGGTCTGATGGTGCGTAATGATTGTCCCCCATGGTGTGACAGACAGTCCGGGTGTCTTCATGTTTTCCTGTATATCTTCGGGATCAAAGCCCAGGGACTGAATGACCATATCCGCCTTTACCGTAAACTCTGAACCTTCGACCGGTTGCGGTTTCTGACGGCCTGAGGAATCTCTGGCGCCAAGTTCCATCTTTATGGCCGATACGGCCCGGACCTCACCGGAACGATTTCCGGTTAATGCGCGAGGTGCGGAAAGCCAGATGAATTTCACCCCTTCCTCGGCTGCGTGTTTAATCTCCCTTTGAGATCCGGGCATGTTTTCCCGGTCACGGCGGTAAAGACATGTGACAGTTTTCGCGCCCTGACGGATGGCAGTTCGGACGCAGTCCATGGCCGTGTCTCCGCCGCCGATTACCACGACCTTTTTACCTTGGGCGTTTAAAGTGCCGTTGTCGAAATTTCGTACCGTATCTCCCAGTCCCTTCTGATTGCTGGCCCTCAGAAATTCCAGAGCCTTTACAACGCCTTCAAGGTCTTCACCGGGAAGCCTGAGTGTTTTTGTCTTGTAAACTCCGGTTGCAATAAGAACGGAATCGTAATATCGCCTCAACTTCTCAAGATCTGATATTTCAGTGTTCAGGATGAAGGTAACGCCCTGTTCCCGGAGCTGCTGCTCGCGTCTTTGCACAACGTATTTTTCAAGCTTGAAATTGGGAATTCCGTAAATGAGAAGACCGCCGACCCTGTCATAGCGGTCGTAAACATCGAGCTGGTAGCCATAGCTGCGAAGCATCTCGGCCGCGGCCAGACCGGCAGGTCCCGCACCGATAATAGCAACTTTTTCCGCACGTTCACGCTTTGGCAGGCGCGGCAGGGCCCAGCCGTTTTCAAATGCGGTTTCCACGATATGGTTTTCAACGCTTCCGATTGTTACGGTTCCATGACCTGCCTGTTCGATAACGCATTCACCTTCGCACAGCTTATCCTGCGGGCATATGCGTCCGCAGATCTCCGGGAATGTATTGGTTGCGGAAGCCACTTCGTACGCTTCCTTCATCCGTCCTTCCGAAACCAGCATAAGCCAGTCCGGAATATTATTGTGCAAAGGGCATTTGGTTTGACAGAAAGGAATGCCGCACTGGGCGCATCGGCCGGATTGTTCACGGGCCCGTTTAACAGAAAAGCCAAGATAGATTTCGTGAAAATCACGCTTTCTGACCTCAGCGTCTTTTTTATCCGGAAGACGCTGCGGCGTATTCACAAAATCCTGCATCATAGTTTTTAAAATCTAGCACAGTTTTGGAAGGTTTGCACGGCCGGCCGAAGATATCTAATTTTCAAGATTTTCGGTTTTGATTCCCCCGTCCGTGATTTCCCTGAACAATTCGTTATTGTTGATTTCGGTTTCAAAGGTTGACGTGTCGCCGGTTGCAACCATTCTTCGTGCTTCGCTGTCAGCCAGGGCGCGCAGCTGATCCAGATCTTCCATTTTTTCTGCACGGGTGTAGGTTGCATCATCTGTTACAAAGCCTGAATTTTTCTCTGCAACTTGTTTGCCTATGGTCTCATTGATGATTTTATCCTGTGCATCGGGGCTGTTCATGATATAGGCATAAACACCACCCCCAAGTGTAAGTATCAAAAATACGAAAACTGTCAGACGCTGTTTTGACTTTTTACGTTCGATTTCGGCCTGCATTGCTCTGAAACCCAGCATGAAATATCCTCCGGCTTGTTAAACACAATCAGATTTATTGTACTATAAAAATTTTTATTTTTGGTTAACGGAGAGCCGGTTTTTAAAAAAAACGCTTGATCTTTTTGCTTGGGCGTATTTTGCTAAGTATTAATCGACAAAAGGATTTTGGTATGAGTGGAAGTGTAAATAAAGTTATGCTTATCGGTAATCTCGGCAGGGACCCGGAAGTGCGTGCAATGCAGTCGGGAGATCGCGTTGCAAATCTGGCCATTGCCACATCTGAGCGCTGGAAAGACAAAGCTTCCGGTGAGCAGCGGGAGAAAACCGAGTGGCACAGGATTGTCATTTTCAATCAGCCTCTTGTCAATGTTGCCGAACAATACCTGCGCAAAGGGTCAAAAGTTTACATTGAGGGGCAGCTTGAAACCCGTAAATGGACGGACCAGCAGGGTCAGGAAAAATATACAACAGAAATCGTTCTGCGCCCTTACCGGGGTGAGCTTACAATGCTGGACAGTCGCAGCGGCGGGCAGTCCGACTCCTACGCGCCGCCCGGCGGATATGCGGATGCAAATCCGTTTCCGCAGCAGGCGGTTAACGATCAGGCCGGATCGCTCGGGCCGCCATCCGCAAGTGATATGGATGATGAGATACCCTTTTAAGGAAATTATGCGCCAGATTTTTACACGATCTTCAGTCTTTCTTGTCACTGCATTTTTTTGTATGCAGTGTCTGTATTCCCATGCTTCTGCGCAGAATCAGGATGCCGCCGGTACGCAAAGTGAAGCCGCGCAGGCAGAGCAGCCCAGCCCGGAAAAACTTGAGCTGGCGCGTGATCTGGAAAAGCTGCGTCCGGCCTGGGAAGAACTCAATGCCGTGATACGCCGTATGTCGAGGCAGTTTCCACAAAATCGCCGTTTTGCCTTTATCGTTGCAATGGAACGCACAATCGACAGGGATGCAGTTGAGGAAGCCGCGGTTAATGCCATGGTTGAAACCTTCACGGAAGACGAGCTGCGCGCACTGGTCGAATTCTACAGCAACGAGAATATACGCAGCGGTATGGCAAAGCTCGACACATACAGGGAAAAACTCAACCCGGTCGTCAGCAGGATTGTTGACGAGGCCCTTATGAAACTCCGGAAAAGTCCGGGCTCCGAAAAACTCAAACAGCCCTAGGCGACAGGATAAAATTCCATACTCAGGAATTGTCTTGGCTTTATGCCATACATTGTGTAAAAAAGCCGCATGAATACGGATACACACGCAATAAAATCACAAACCGGCCTGAAAACAGGCATTTATCCCGGTACATTCGACCCGATTACCAAAGGCCATCTGCACATTATCAAACGTGCCAGTAAGCTGGTCGATCATCTTATAGTTGCCGTGGCCAATAATGCGCGCAAAGGACCCTTGTTTTTATGGGATGAGCGTATCGCCATGGTTGAAACCGATATAGAAAATCTGCCGGAAAAACACTGCAAAATCACGGTCCAGTCCTTTGACAACCTGTTGATGCATTTTGCGCGCGAAACTGGTGCTTCCTGCGTCTTCCGGGGATTACGCGCCGTTTCTGACTTTGAATATGAATTTCAGATGACGGGAATGAACGCACGCCTTGCCCCGGACATTGAAACTGTCTTTCTGATGGCCGCCGACAAATGGCAGTTTGTGTCCTCGGCTTTTATAAAGGAAATAGTCGGGATGGGCGGCGATGTCAGTGAATATGTAACCCCTGCCGTTCTTGATCGTCTGCTTCAAAAACAGGACAAAGCAGCTTCGGGGCAAAAATAACCGGACTCAAATATAGAGTTACTCAAATTTTTTATAAATCCTGAGCCTGGTCTCATTAATATTAGTACTCGCAGTCTTCATTGGTTTTGCGCAAAAAGGTGTCGGTTCCGATTTCGTCCATTATTGTATTTTCTTTACTTAACGCTTCCTTTTTCTCTTCATCATCCCGTCTCTTTTGAGTGATTTCGGCTTTCTTGAGTTCTGAAAAGCTTTCACGCAAGTCTTCCTGCGCTTTTTCGATTTTTATTTCCAGATCCATTATGGCGCGTTCAATGGATTTTATTTTTCCCTGCATGGCTTTACGAAAATGATCAAAGGCTGCACCCGCGTATATATCCTGGGCCTGTTCAAGAAGGTTTCTTTCGCGTTCAATTGCGGCGTGACATTCTTTTTTCTGCGTTTCAAGCTCGCTCAATTTCTCGAAAAGGCGGCCCAGTATCTTTTTCTTTTCATCAACCTGATAGGTCCGGTAACGGATCAAGCTTTTTAGATTAGCCATATTCTATTTTACACTTTATCTTGATCTGGTTTGCCTGCATTCTGCTGGCTCTGTTGCTGCCCGGGCTTGTTCGGCCTGTTAGGCTGTCTTTGGCCGGGGCCTTTTCCGGGCTGTCTTTTCTCATTATGACGTCTGTCATCGCGTGCGTTTTTCCTGTGTGCTTCATCCGCGTCGTCAATCTGTACGGGGCCGATGATAGATTCCAGCGTAGTAAAACAATCGTCGATAGTTGTTTTTTCACGCTTGTTTTGGGACAAGAATTCTTCCAGTTTCGGGTAAAGCTCGATGGAGCGGTCAACCTCTGGATCGGTTCCTTTCCTGTAGGCACCAAGCCTGATAAGCTCCGCCATATCCTCATAGGTGGTAATTATTTTTTTGGTAAGCCTCAGAATTTCATTACGCTTGCGGCTTAACGCGTCAGGCAGGGACCGAGAGACGGATTTTAAAACATTAATTGCCGGATATCGCCCCCTGTCCGCGATTGACCGTTCCATAACAATGTGACCATCAACGATCCCGCGCACCGTGTCGGATATGGGCTCGTTGGTGTCATCTCCTTCGACCAGAACGGAAAATATGCCCGTCATTGTACCTTCACCCCTGATCCCCGGTCCGGCGCGTTCAAGAAGCCGGGCCAGCTCGCCGAATGTGGTCGGAGGGTACCCTTTGGATGTCGGGGGTTCGCCAACGGAAAGTCCTATCTCCCGCTGGGCCATGGCAAAACGTGTCAGGGAATCCATCATACATAAAACCTTGTGGTTTCGCGCGCGGAAATATTCGGCAACTGCCATCGTGACATAGGCCGCCTGCCTTCGCATTAACGCCGGCTCGTCGCCGGTCGCCACAACTACAACGGATTTTTTAAGACCTTCCGGCCCCAGATCGTCTTCGAGAAATTCCTGAACCTCACGTCCGCGTTCGCCAATCAGACCGATAACGGCGATATCGGCGCTCGTATATTTGGCCATCATGGATAACAGGACGGATTTACCGACGCCCGATCCGGAAAATATCCCCATTCTCTGGCCAAGACAAACCGGGAGGAAGGAATTCACCGCCCGCACGCCCAGATCAAGCTGTTTGCCAATACGTTGCCGCGCATGAGCCGGCGGGGCGGATTGCCGCAACGGGCAGGGCATATCCCCCTTGATGAGGGCACCCTTGTCATCAATAGGCCGTGCCATGCCGTTGATAACGCGCCCCAGCCACTTGTTATGGGGGTAAATAACGGGTTTTTGTTTCTGAATATACGCTTTGCAACCCGGACCGATACCTTCAACGGTTCCAAAAGGCATAAGAAGGGCTTTGTCTTCACGGAATCCGACAACTTCGCACGGGATTTCATGCCCGTCATTGCCCGCGATATTGCATATCGAACCGATTGTTAACAGATTTCCAAATCCGTTAATTTCAACCATCAGACCCAGAATTTTCGTAACGCGCCCGTAGATTTTGTAATCCGGGATTGTTTTGAGGGATTGTTCAAGACTTTTGATAGTTACACTCATAATGTAAGAATAGCATGATTCAGGGCTTGCGGGTCCAGTTGTCTTTTTTGCCGGATCACAGGATTTGACCAAAGCTTTCCTTGACGTAAAGGCAAAAACATTTATAAAGTCGTTTTTTATCACAAAACAGCGGATAAACTCTGCATAGTCTGAAACAAAGTCTTCAGGCTTTTGAATGAATTGACCGGAGAGGACATAAAATGAACAGTTTAAACGTGGATACGACAAAACCTTTAATGCCAAAGGCGTCCGCCATGTGGCTCATTGAAAACACCGCGCTGACTTTTGAACAGATTGGTGTTTTTTGCGGCCTGCATGTGTTTGAGGTTGAGTCCATTGCCAATAAAGGCGGCATAATGCCTAAAAGCCCTATTAAGGAAGGTCTTTTAGCGCAGGAGGAAATTGATCGTTGCCAGAACGATCCGGAAGCAAGACTCAATCCTGTCAAGCGCAAGGATATTCCGGCACCGCGCAAGCGGGCGAAGGGTCCGCGTTACACACCCGTTTCAAAGCGGGGCGACAAGCCGGATGGCATTGCCTTTATTCTCAAATTTCATCCTGAAATTTCGGATGCCCAGATTGTTAAACTTATCGGCACAACCAAAAAAACAATCGAATCCATCCGTACACGGTCCCATGCCAATATGCAGAATATCCGTCCGCGGAACCCGGCGGATCTTGGTCTGTGCACCTATGAGGAACTGGATAACGCCTACCGTAAGGCATTGAAAGCCCAGGGCAAGGACCCAGATGAAGTCAAAAGACAAAAACAGGAACAGGTCATGAAGGAGCAGGAAGAGGAGAGCACGGAAAAAACAGGCAGCGGTTTTGATTTCAGTAATTTCCTTGGTACAGGTTCCGGCGGATCGGGTCTTTAGG
>CAYLKN010000002.1:0-102073 GCA_964384335.1 uncultured Pseudobdellovibrionaceae bacterium | reverse complement strand
CAAAAAAGAAAATAAGGCTTGCATTTTTTTGACTGTAAAGATATAAGCATAGCTTAATTTTTAAAGAGAGTTGGACATGGCAGTTCCGAAGAAGAAAACATCGAAATCAAAACGTAATATGCGCCGCTCACATAATGCTTTGCAGGCACCTCATTATGTTGAAGACTCCAGTACGGGTGAGAAAAAGCGCCGCCACCATATCGATTTAAAAAGCGGAATGTACAAGGGCCGTCAGGTTATCGAGGTATAAGGGCCCGCATTGACAGGGGCGACACTCTCACCACTTTCAAAAATTTTTTTCGCGCCGGATCATTTCACCGGATAATGCGTGTTGAAACAAAGCATAAGTCCGGCGTATAAATCTCATTCATTTTTGAAATAGACTTCTCCCGCTAAATCTCTTATGGTATGACAACATCTCAATCCAATGAAAATTGGTGATATCAAAAAATAATTATGTCCGGGAGAAGAATATGAATTCTGTTAAGTCAAAGAATTTAAAAACTATGGAAGAAGATCCCGCAAACATCATTAGTCCCGAAATAAAAGAATCTGCTACAAAAAGTAAACCCGAATTGAAATATAAACGTGTGCTTCTCAAAATGTCGGGAGAAGTCTTGATGGGCCAGCGGGAATATGGGATTGACCCTGGCTGGCTTGACCAGATTGCCGCCGATATCAAGGAAGGCGTTGATCTGGGCGTTCAGGTTTGTATCATAGTTGGGGCAGGTAATATATTCCGGGGGGTTTCCGGTGCGGCAAACGGTATGGAGCGCGTGACGGCGGATTATATCGGGATGTTGGGGACGGTTATGAATGCACTTGCAATGCAATCCGCCCTTGAAAAAATTGACGTTGAAACACGCGTTCAGTCCGCCATTCCCATGGATGCGGTGTGCGAACCGTATATTCGAAGAAGGGCGCTCAGGCACATGGAAAAAGGGCGGGTTGTGATCTTTGCCGCCGGTTCCGGTAACCCCTTCTTTACAACAGATACGCCCGCCGCACTTCGGGCCACTGAGATGGGTTGCGATGCCCTCATTAAAGGAACAAAAGTGGACGGGGTTTATTCCGCCGATCCTTTCAAGGATCCGGATGCAACACGGTTTGACACTCTTTCTTATATGGATGTTCTGACAAAAGATTTGAAAGTTATGGACGCCACCGCCATTTCTCTTGCAAGGGAAAACGATATTCCTATCCTGATATTTTCGATCAGGGATAAAGGTAATTTTGGCCGGGTTTTAAAGGGTGAAGGGAACTTTACCGTTGTAGAGTAAATGTGACCTCGGTAACAAATGTTCAAGTAAAACAATGCAGGTGAAACATGGATAATTTTAACAAAAATGTCATTGAACAGAAGATGAAAGCCACTCTTGAGAATCTTCAAAAAGATTTCTCTGGTTTGAGAACGGGAAGGGCGTCCGTAAACATGCTGGACCCCATTCAGGTGGATGCCTACGGCTCAAAAATGCCGCTCACTCAGATGGCATCGATAAGTGTGCCTGAACCGCGTATGCTGACTGTTCAGGTCTGGGACGGAAGCAATGCCAAAGCAGTTGAAAAGGCGATCCGTGACGCGGGACTTGGTCTCAATCCGCAAGCTGAGGGTGCCCTTATCCGTATTCCTGTGCCGCCCCTGAACGAGGAAAGACGTGCCGAGTTATCGAAGGTGGCAGGAAAATATACGGAACAGAGCAGGATCTCAATTCGAAACGCCAGAAGGGAAGGCATGGAAGAGATCAAAAAACTGGAGAAAGAGGGCAAGATATCCGAGGATGAACAAAAGCGGTTTTCCGATGAAATACAGAAGTTGACAGATAAGTATATCGAGCAGATAGACAAACTTTTGTCTGATAAGGAAAAAGATATCATGACCGTCTGAACGAATATTAGTTCCCCTGTAATTGTTTTCAAACTCGCAGATAACTCGAGATGTTTGCCGATAAACCGTCAGAGCCATATCAAACGCCCCGTCACGTTGCCATAATAATGGATGGTAACGGCCGCTGGGCTTCCCGTCGGGGTTTGCCCAGGACGGCCGGGCATCACAAAGGGATTGAGGCAGTCAGAAGCACAATCAGGGCGGCCCATGACAGTGGCGTTGAGTATCTTACCCTTTTCGGCTTTTCCTCCGAAAACTGGCGCAGACCTGAGAAAGAGATACAGGAGTTAATGCGGCTTTTACGGGTTTACTTGCGTGCAGAGACCGCCGAATTGCACAGGAACAACATAAAGCTTACGGTTATCGGTGATCGTTCAAGATTTGAAAAAGACATTGTTGATCTCATCGAAAGTGCGGAATCCCTGACCGCATCCAATACTGATCTTAATTTGATTATTGCCCTGAATTACGGGGGGCGGCATGATATCGTTCAGGCCGCAGCGCGGATGGCACGTCAGATGATGCAGGAAGGTCTCCCTGCGGACGAGCAGACTGTGTCTGAACTTTTACCGGGTTTTCTTATGACCCGCAATATTCCGGACCCCGATCTTATTATCAGGACAAGTGGCGAACAGAGGTTGAGCAATTTTCTTCTCTGGCAATGTGCCTATTCGGAACTGGTCTTTGTTGATACATTCTGGCCTGATTTCGACCGGAAAGATTTTGACAGGGCGATTGCAGAGTACAATCTTCGGGACAGGCGTTTTGGCGCCATGAAATCATTGTAATTTTAAAAGCAGGGGCAACATACTTTGCATAAAGTATTAAATCGTAAGTTCTGGCTCAGGCTATCATCCGGGCTGGTGTTTTCAATAGTTGCCTTTTTTGCACTATATACAAACGGGCTGATTAAATTTTTTTTTGTGGCCGGTATATTTCTTATCGCCTGTCTTGAGTGGTATTACCTTTCGAAAAAGACGGGTTATCCCTTCATGTTTGGACTTGCGGGGCTGCTGTATCTTGCCTTGTCAGTTTTTTCTTTCCTGCTTATTCCGACTTATCTGGCAATCATTATGCTTGTGAGCGTTGTGCTTAGCGACACAGGCGCATTTCTGGCCGGAAAGAAAATTGGAGGTCCAAAACTGATACCTGTACTATCTCCCCAAAAAACCTGGGCCGGATTGTGTGGCGCTATCTTGTTTCCGGCCATTCTGGCGGGGGGCGTACAGAGCCTTATTTTTATTCCTGACGCTCCATTGTCAGGAATATATAATTGGTCTGATGAATGGTCTGTTGTAAAATTTTTTGTTTTTATACATAAGGATGCCGTTTTTTTAACTGTTATTTTTATGTTTGGAGTCCTTGGCATGGTCAGTCAGGCCGGTGATATTTTGATGTCAGCCGCGAAAAGGGCGGCCGGCATAAAGGATACCGGTTTTCTTATTCCGGGGCATGGCGGTGTGCTGGACCGGATTGACGCGATGCTTCTGACGGCTCCGTTTTTCCTTCTTTGCCTTGAGATTATGGAGAGAATGCAATGAAGAAGGTTTCCGTATTTGGCGCAACCGGATCCATTGGCGCGGCAACAATTGAGGTACTGGCGGCCTATCCGGATCGTTTCAGGGTAAAAGCGCTTGTTGCCAATTCTTCCTTTGAAAAGCTGGCTGAATGTGCCGAAAGGGTAAGGCCCGAATTTGTAGCCATTGCTGATAAAACAAAATATATCCCGCTTAAGGAAAGGCTTTCGGATACTGACTGCATAATCGGGGCGGGGGAAGAGGCGGTTATGGAAGCGGCGGGCATGGAGGTTGAGGTCAGCGTACACGGTATTGTGGGGATGAAAGGGCTGAAGCCGCTTTTGAAAGCCATCGAAAACTCCGATGTTGTTGCGGTGGCGAATAAAGAGCCTCTGGTTTCCGCAGGCAGAATTATTCAGCAGGAACTTGATAAAAACGGCACAAAGCTTGTTCCTCTTGATAGTGAGCATAATGCGGTTTTTCAGGTTTTCGAAACGGCAAATGCGGAGTCAATTGAAACAATCATTCTTACATCTTCGGGCGGTCCGTTCCGGGAAATGCCAAAAGCGCAGATGGTACATGCCTTGCCCGAACAGGCACTTAAACATCCAAATTTCATAATGGGTGCCAAAATTTCCATTGACAGTGCGACGTTGATGAACAAGGCCCTTGAAATTATTGAGGCCTCCGTTCTTTTTGATAAACCGGGTGATAAAATCGAGGTGTTAATACATCCTGAGCAGATTATTCATTCGATGGTCAGTTATGCTGACGGCTCCATACTGGCGCAGCTGGGTTCCCCTGATATGCGCACCCCGATTACATATGCTCTGGGCTGGCCAAAAAGACTGGGCTCACCTGGTCGTAAGCTTTTATGGTCAGAGATTCCATCTCTGAATTTTGAGAAACCGGACAAGACAAAATTTCCCTCACTTGATATGGCTTACACCTGTCTTCAAAGCGGGGAGGAATACTGTCTGGCGCTGAATGCGGCGAATGAAGTTGCTGTCGAAAATTTTTTGAAGAAAAAAATCAGCTTCGGGTCTATTTTTGATATTATTCGGAATACGCTGGAAGAATTGAATATTTCCAGGGCCGTTGATATTGAAAATGTTATTGAACAAGACAATTATGTTAGACAAAAGGCTCAGGAATTACTATCTTCTGACAACGCAAACCGTATTAAGGCATAAATTTCATTAAACAGGATAAAGTAATGACACTTTTTGATTTTTTTCAGCTGGCCGCCTCAAATATATGGACCTACGGTATTACCTTTCTGATTGTCCTGACCATACTTGTTTTTGTTCACGAATGGGGCCATTACATTATTGCCAGATTATGCGGAGTGCGCGTTGAAAAATTTTCCATAGGTTTTGGGCCTGAGCTTTTCGGAATAACAGACCGTCACGGTACGCGCTGGAGTTTCTCGGCCGTCCCGCTTGGAGGGTATGTTAAAATGTTCGGTGATACCGATCCGGCCAGCGCAGGGCACACGGATGAGGTGACGGATGAAGAAAGCGGAGAAAAGCGTGAGTTTACGGAGGAGGAAAAGAAAACAACATTCTATAACAAATCTGTTGGAAAACGTGCGGCCATCGTTTTTGCGGGGCCGGCCATTAACTTTCTTTTTGCCATTATGTTGTTTGCCTTTCTGTTTTCCACGACAGGGAAAATAGTAACGCTTCCGGTTGCCACGGCAGTTATTGAGGGAAGCGCGGCAAATAAAGCGGGTTTCCAGCCGCACGATGAAATTCTTCAGATTGACGGAAAGCCTGTTCAAAGTTTTGACGATATCCGGCGGGAGGTTATGATCGGTCTGGACAGGCAAATGCAGTTCAAGGTTAAAAGAGACGGTGAGATTTTAACACTGGACGCACAACCTGAAAAAGTTACGTCGGAGGACAGGTTTGGTTTCAGTCACTCCCGCGGTATGTTGGGAATTATCGGCCCAAGCGACGGGCTGGACATTACCAGGGCACAATCCGTTGACGGGATTGAGGTTAATTCGGCAGAGCAGGCATTATCCCTGGTCAAAGAAAGACTTGGCACTCCATTCCGGATTTCAATGCAGAATTCATCGAATGGAACTACGTTTATCATTGCGCCGCCAAGAAACAAGAATACTGCGCTCTCACTGGAGGATAATGGAAAAATTCTGGCGATTGCCAGAAAGGTTGACCAGACTATTCAGCTTGGGCCTTTTGCCAGTCTCTCGCAGGCAGTTGATGAAACATGGCAGGTGACGGCCAGCACAATGAGAGCGTTAGGTCAGATGATTGTGGGCACACGAAGCGCAACAGAACTTGGCGGTATTATCAGGATTGGTGCAATCGCAGGCGACATGGCGCAAAGCGGCCTGATTGCCCTTATAATGTTTACAGCCATTCTTTCCATTAATCTTGGATTAATTAACCTCTTCCCCATTCCCATGCTTGATGGGGGGCATCTTTTATTTTATGCTGTAGAAGCAATTAAGGGATCACCGATACCTGACCAGATACAGGAATATGCTTTTCGCATCGGACTTTTCATTCTGGTGGGTATTATGCTTTTTGCAAACCTTAATGATTTGGTTCAACTGATTTCCTAATGGTCTGAAAGGTAAATTTATGATCTCTTGTTTTGTTCAGCGTTTAATATCCGGAAAAATGAATTTTGTTACAGTCTTTCTTCTTTCGCTTTTTATCGTTTATTCCCAGCCGCTAGCACAGAGTTTTAATGAAAACAACCCGGTGGAGCGTATTGAAAAAATCGTTATTGAGGGAGATGAGCGTATTGAGCCCGAAACAATACGGACATATATGGATGTTCGTGCCGGTGATCCGTTAACGCAGAATAACCTTGACAAGGCATTGCGCAGCCTTTTTGGTACGGGGCTTTTCGCAGATGTTGTTTTAAGACAGGAGCCGGGAGGGGTGGTTGTTGTTTCCGTAAAAGAAAATCCGGTTATCAATAAAATCGCGTTTGAGGGAAATGACGAAATTGAGGACCAGGAACTGCGGGCCGAAATTCAGTTAAGGCCCAGACAGGTTTTTACACAAAGCAAAGTCAAGAACGATGTTGAGAGGCTCTATCAGATTTACAGGCGCCGCGGACGGTTTGCAGCCAATATTGATCCAAAGGTTATTAAGCTTGATCAAAACAGGGTTAATCTTGTTTTCGAAATTGATGACGGCCCGGTCACCAAGATTGAAACAATCCGGTTTGTTGGTAATAAAAGGTTTTCAGACAGTTCTTTGAGGAATGAAATTGCGTCACGGGAAGAGGCCTGGTATCGCTTTTTATCCGAAAGTGACCGCTACGATCCTGACCGTCTTGAATTTGATAAAGAGCTTTTGCGGCGCTTTTACTTAAGAGAGGGTTATATCGATTTTGAAGTTGTTTATGCCGTTGCAGAGTTGTCACCGGAGAGAGACCGGTTTTTCGTCACATTCACCGTTAAGGAAGGTGACAGATACAAGATCGGAGACGTTAACATTGCGTCACAGCTTCCGGATTTTGATACATCTGTCCTGAAAAAAGACATTACCGTTGAAGAAGGGGATTGGTATGACAGTGAGGAAATAAACGAAACAGAGGATAATATAAGAAGCACCCTAGAAAACGGAGGATTTCCCTTTGTGTCTGTTAAGTCACGTGTAAAAAGGGATGCCGGTGAAAATATAGCCGACATCCTTTTCGATATAAGGGAAACGCAAAGTCTTTACGTTGAAAGAATTGATATAACTGGTAATTTAAGGACAGAAGACCGTGTTATTCGTCGTGAACTTGATATAGTGGAGGGCGACCCGTTTATTCAGTCGAAAGTATCCTCTTCCCGAAACAATCTCCAGGATCTTAATTACTTTGAAAAACTGGATATTCAGACGCAGCAGGGGTCGGCGCCGGATAAAAGAGTTGTTGAAGTTAACGTTTCCGAAAAATCAACAGGTGAATTTACAATCGGTGCAGGGTTCTCAACATCGGACGGTCCTCTGGCTGATATCCGCCTCCGGGAAAGAAATTTCCTCGGTAAGGGTCAAATTGTTCAGTCGGCCCTGACTCTTGCGGGTGAGCGGACAGAAGTGGATTTTGGATTTACAGAGCCTTATTTCATGGGCCGGGATCTTTCTGCGGGGTTTGATGTTTTTCATATAACCCGGGATTTTCAGGATGAAAGCTCCTTTGATCAGCGAAGAACAGGCGCAGGCATCCGGTTTGGATACCCAGTCGCTCTAAACTGGAGACAGCAGTTAAATTATCGTCTTGAAAGCAACGATATTCGGGATGTGCAGGATAATGCCTCGTTGTTCATCCGGGATCAGGCGGGAAAAAGAACCACATCCGTCATTGGTCAGAGGCTGGTCTATGACGACAGAGACAGCAAAATTTTCCCCACAAACGGCCTCACCAGCTGGCTTGAGACCGAAGTTGCCGGGATAGGAGGGGATGCGCAATATTTGTCGGCAAAGATTGGGGCATCATATTTTTATCCTGTTTTTGAGGATGTTGTGTTTAATCTTCTGGGGGAAGTGGGTGCAATTACGGATTACGGGGATGAAAAGTTAAAAATAAACGAACGTTTCTTTGTTGGCGGCACGACCCTCAGGGGGTTTGAAACATCCGGGATAGGGCCACGTGATCTTGACTCCGATGATGCTCTTGGGGGTGAGAGATTTTATCGGGGTACGGCTGAGCTTAGCTTTCCTCTTGGGTTGCCTGAAGAACTTGGCATAAAAGGGCATGCATTCAGCGATTTTGGAAGTTTGTTTGAAGTCGATGATGATCCGAGGCTTTCCATTGCCGATGAAAGCTCAATCCGCGTATCTGTTGGAAGCGGGGTTTCCTGGCGCTCTCCATTGGGGCCGTTGCGTATTGATTTAGGATTTCCTGTTGTTAAGGAAGATTTTGATGAAAGGGAAGTCTTTCGTCTGAATTTTGGTACGCGCTTTTAATTGCTCTCTGCTCTATGTTAAAATATTTAAAATTCTATAAAGGAGAATCACCTATGCCTAAATTAAAACATTCTATCTCTGTTCTGGCCATACTCGGGCTGGTCATATTTTCGATGCCTGCATATGCACAGACAAAAATTGCAGTTGTGGATGTCAGTTCCTTACTCTCTGAATCGCGGGCGGCAAAGAGTCTGAATGAGGATTTAAAGGAATTCAGATCCCAGATGACGAAAAAATTCTCTGAATACGAACAAAATCTCAAAAATCGTGAAAGTGATCTTAAATCCCAGAGATCCAGCCTTTCCGCTGATGAATACCAGAAAAGAGTTTCGGAGTTCGAACAGGATCTGGCAGAAACCCAGAAACTTGTCAGAGAAAGAAAAGGCGCTCTTGATGAGGCTGCAAAGGAGGCAATGGTTGAGCTCAGGGACACAATTCTTAAAATCACGGCTGATATTGCAAAGAAAGAAGGTTTTAACGTTGTTGTCAGTCAGCAAAGTGTTGTGATTGTGGACAAGGAAACCAATATCACGGAACGTGTTATGGAGGCTCTTAACAGTGAGCTTACTGAATTAAAACTTGACGTGAAATAAACTTTATCTGAATGGCCCCTGACCCTCGTTTCTTTGAATACAAGGGGCCCTTGAGCCTCTCAAAAATCGCCAGCCTGACAAGCGCGGAAATAACTGAGGGCAGCTCTCCGGATAATTTAATTGAAGGCATTGCGCCTTTGTCGGAGGCGGGAAGTGGCGACATCACCTTCTTCGAAAACCGGCGGTACCGCAACGATCTTTTAAACACCCGGGCATCCGCCTGTTTTCTTAATCAAAATTTTTATAGGGATTTACCACCGGGCACAATTGGCCTTGGGTCAATTAATCCGTATAAGGCGTTTGCCATTGCCGCTTCAGAACTGTTTTCCGAAAAAGGTGCGCAGCCTTTCACTGACCCCGAATCGCCTATGGTTCATAAAGATGCAGTCATTGGTGAGGGGTGCATAATTGAACCTGGTGCGGTGGTTCATTCAGGGGCGGAAATAGGTGCGCAAAGCCGAATTGAAAGCGGAGCGGTCATAGGTGTAAATGTCGTTATTGGTAAAGGATGCAGAATCGGATCAAATGTGACGCTGCAGTTTGCCCTGATCGGCGATAATGTACGCATACACCCCGGCTCTCAGATAGGCCAGGACGGATTTGGATTTGCCATTGATCCCGGGAACGGTCATGTAAAGGTTCCGCAACTGGGCCGTGTCATCATT
The DNA here is from genome assembly GCA_964384335.1 of uncultured Pseudobdellovibrionaceae bacterium. Taxonomy (GTDB): domain Bacteria; phylum Pseudomonadota; class Alphaproteobacteria; order Micavibrionales; family Micavibrionaceae; genus JAUICS01. The sequence goes on along the minus strand of CAYLKN010000002.1, from coordinate 92,476 downwards.
GAAAATAATGTTGAAATCGGTTCAAATACGACAATTGACCGCGGTTCCATCAAAGATACGGTTGTTGGCGCGGGAACCTGGATAGACAACCTGGTACAAATTGCGCATAATGTAAAGATCGGTAAGGGATGCGTTATCGTAGCCCAGGTTGGAATATCAGGCAGCACAGTACTTGAAGATTACGTGGTGATTGGCGGACAGGCCGGACTGGCAGGGCATCTGCATATCGGATGCGGCGCACGGATTGCGGCGCAGTCAGGAATAATGAGAGACGTCCCGGCAGGATCGGAATATATGGGATCTCCGGGTTTTCCAGTAAAAAAATACATGCGGCAGGTTGCATTTCTTGACCGGATGGTGAATAAAAAGAATTCAGGTTCATCTGATGTTTAAACACGAATTACATCTTTGTAAGATACTGAAATGAAAACAGAAGTACCAGAAAGAAAAGCGTTCACAGATAAAAACGGTGAAGCACTCGACATCCATAAAATTATGGAGATGCTTCCCCATCGCTACCCTTTGCTTATGGTTGATCGCTTGGTTTATATGGAGCCGGAAACAAAAGCAATAGGGCTCAAAAACATAACGTATAATGAGCCTCAGTTTATGGGTCATTTTCCCGGTAAACCGGTTATGCCCGGTGTGCTTATAATTGAATCGATGGCCCAGACTTCGGCCGCCCTGGTTGTCCATTCCCTTAATAATGAGGCGAATGGCAAACTGGTCTATTTTATGACTATAGACGAGGCACGGTTCAGGAAGCCTGTTGAACCAGGGGACACAATGTACATTCATGTCGAAAAGGTCAGATCACGCGGTAATGTATGGAAGTTCAGAGGAGAGGCGCGTGTTGAAGACGCGTTATGCGCCGAGGCGACCTACAGTGCCATGATCGTTGACCGTTAAGAGGTTTTTTTGTCCGACAGCCACATCATACATCCGACCGCTATTGTTGATCCAGGTGCAAGGCTGGGTCATAACGTATCAATTGGCCCATATTCTGTTGTTGGTGAGGGCGTTGAGCTTGGAGACAATGTCATCCTGAAATCCCATGTTGTGGTTGAAGGTCGTACGTCAATAGGCAATGATACGGTTATATTCCCGTTTGCATCGATCGGTCATGCGCCTCAGGACCTTAAATACGGCGGTGAACCGACAAAGCTGGTTATCGGTTCATCAAATACGATCCGTGAGTATGTTACAATAAATCCGGGAACCGTTGAAGGTGGAGGTGAAACAGTTATCGGAGACCACAATCTTTTCATGATCGGCACACACGTGGCGCATGACTGCAGGCTGGGGTCTCATATCGTAATGGCAAATAATGCAACTTTGGCAGGTCATGTCAGGATCGGGGATCATGTCTGGTTCGGTGGACTTTCAGCGGTTCATCAATATGTTCGTATTGGTGATTTCGCCATTATCGGAGGTATGAGCGGCGTTGAAAGTGATGTCATTCCGTTTGGCCGGGTCAAAGGGGAGCGCGCCTTTCTTGCCGGTCTGAATATCATTCGTATGGAGCGCATGGGTTTAACAAAGGATCAGATAAAATCGCTTCAAAAGGCTTTTCAGGGTCTTTTCTCCGATGATCTGACGCTTGATAAACGTATTGAAGCGATCGCTGTTGATTTCAAAGATGATCCGAATGTGATGCGTATAATTGAATTTGCACGTGAGAAATCGAAATTCTCTCTATGTCAGCCGAAAAGCCATTAGATAAGGAAATCCATAAATCCGGAAAGCGCCTTGGAATAATCGCAGGGGGCGGGGAGATGCCTTTAAGGCTCGTGGATGCATGCAGGTCACATCGAATTGATCCGTTCATTGTGGCAATTGAAGGTCAGGCGGAAACGGAGCTGATACAAAATCATGACCATATGTATGTCCCGATTGGTGCGTCTGCTAAAGTCCTTGAAGCGTTTCGGGCGCGCAATATAAGGGACATTGTCTTTATAGGAAAAATAAGGCGCCCGTCTCTTTCCGAAATCAGACCCGATCTTTGGACCGTGCGTTTTTTTACGCGTTTTGGCTTCAAAGGACTTGGTGATAATTCACTTTTGTCCTCGCTTAAACTGGCTTTGGAAGAGGAGGGGTTCAAAATAAGAGGCGTTCAGGAGTATGTGGATGACCTCCTCGCGAATGATACGTTTTGCACCGTATCGCCTGTACCTGACCAGGATGACTGGGCCGATATCAGACATGGCATCAAAATATGCAGGCAAATAGGTGCTTTGGATATCGGGCAGAGTATTGTTGTTCAGGAAGGAATGATTTTAGGGCTTGAGGCGATTGAGGGAACTGATAAACTGATAGAAAGATGTGCCGGATACCGTCGTCCGGGCAGGAAGCCAATTCTTATTAAACTATCCAAGCCGGGTCAGGATAAAACACTCGACCTGCCTACCATTGGTCTCAAAACGATTGAGTTGTGTATTCGTCATGATTATCGCGGTATTGTCATTGAAAACGGCAGAACAATCGTGCTTGATCCGTTTGTTCTCAAGCAGAAAGCTGAGGAAAACAGCCTTTTTATTGTTACCGTTAATCCGGACGGCATAATCCCGGATGAGTCAAAATAGACAAGATCAACTAAAAATTTTTGTTGTGGCCGGTGAAGCTTCAGGCGATGCAATTGCAGCGCAGATTATGCACCACCTCAAAAAAAGGTCAGAGCAGCCCATAGAGTTTCATGGGGTCGGCGGTTCATGCATGGAGCGCGAAGGCCTGCAAAGCCTCTTCCCGATGGAACAGCTTTCTGTCATGGGCCTGGCGGAAGTTTTACCGAGGTTACCAGATCTCCTTCAGAAAATATCTTATTGCATTGAAAAAATTGAAGAAATAAAGCCTGATCTTCTTCTTACAATTGACTCACCTGACTTTTCCTTCAGGATTCATAAGGCGATCGATAAAAAAGCTAAGGCAAAGCCTGTAAAAATACACTGTGTTGCGCCCACTGTATGGGCTTGGCGTGAAGGTCGGGCTAAAAAAATATCCGGTTTTCTTGATTTATTATTATGTTTGTTTCCATTTGAGCCAGATTACTTTAAAAAGTACGGATTACCAGCTGAATTTATTGGTAATCCTGCAATTCAGTTCAGTAATAATTTTAAGGACAGCAGACAAAAAATTGATTTAAATAAGAAAGAGACGATTAATGTCGGATTGCTCTTTGGAAGTCGAAAGTCCGAGATTCTAAGACACGGCAAGATAATAACCGAAGTTGCCAGAAACGTTCAATTAAGCAACTCATCATGCTGTTTTAAAACACTAACTTTACCTCACTTAAGACCTCACATTGAAGAATTAGCTGAACACTTTGATGTTAAAATTGAAATAGAAGATATCCACGAGAATAAATGGCATTTTCTGCACGCACTGGATGCGGCTTTGGCAGTTTCCGGAACCATGGGTTTTGAACTTGCGGTTGCCAGGGTTCCTCATGCGATATTATATAAAATGAATCCTCTGTCATGGCTGATTATAAAAAATATGGTGTCCATAAAACATGCACATATGGCCAATATAATAATGGATAAAGTGGAGGAAAGTCCCGGTGGAGCGTATACGCCTGTACGTATAAAAGAGTTTATTCAGAAAGATTGCAACGTTGAAACTATTTCAAAATATATGAAAGAAATCCTATTTAATGAGGCCGAAAGAAAAGAAAAAATCTTATTACTTGATAATTTACAAAATACACTTATTAAAAACAATCAGCAAGATTTTGGCCAAAATGCAGTAAATGCAATTTTTAGAGCGTTAGGAAAATAAACCTGGAAAATATTTTCCCTAATGTCATACTTCACATTTTCACGGCCGCTCGTTTCAAAATTGATAAATTACAAGTTATTCAAATCAATACTTAGCCATAGGTTAAATTTTTATACTAAAGGCTTGCTTTCTGTAAATTGGTAAAGGTCGGTAAGGGGTTCAGGAAGAATTCAAAGGTCGCGTGCTAATCTTCTAAACATCTGAATATAAAGAAAAAATAAATGCATAAGATCTGGGTATATTTTCCTTTGCCTGGGCAAGTGTTTGAAAAGATTGTATTCTTTTGGATCTATTTTCGGTCATTAATCGGAACATAAGGTCTCTGTTTTGGACCCGTATACAACTGTCTTGGTCGTCCAATACGGAGTGATGGTTCCTCAATCATTTCTTTCCACTGTGAAATCCAGCCAACAGTTCTGGCAACGGCAAATAAAACCGTAAACATTTCACTAGGAAACCCGATTGCCTTTAAAATAATGCCTGAATAGAAGTCAACGTTCGGAAATAGCTTTCTCTCTATAAAATATTCGTCTTCAAGAGCTATTTTCTCAAGCTCCATTGCAATTTCAAGCAGTGGTTCTTTCTTAATCCCGAGAGTATCGAGAACTTCATGGCAGGACTCTTTTAAAACAGTGGCACGCGGATCATAATTCTTATACACCCTGTGACCAAATCCCATTAGCCGGAAAGGGTCATCCTTGTCCTTTGCTTTCTCGATGAACTCTGGAATGCGGTCTTTTGAACCTATTTCGCGGAGCATTTCAAGAACTGCCTGGTTTGCACCGCCGTGGCTTGGGCCCCAAAGAGAAGCAATTCCAGCTGCAATGCAGGCAAATGGATTGGCCTGCGATGAACCGGCAAGGCGCACCGTTGATGTTGAAGCGTTCTGTTCATGATCCGCATGAAGAATAAAGATACGGTCCAGGGCTCTTGAGAGGACAGGGTTAACCTCATAATTTTCAGCCGGCACGCTGAAACACATATGCAGAAAATTTCCTGTATAGTCATGGGCATTCAAGGGGTATACGAATGGCTGCCCGAGGGAATATTTAAAACTCATTGCGGCAAGTGTGGGAATTTTTGCAATCATTCTGTGTGCCGATATTTCCCTCTGACGCGCATCCCAGATATCCAGAGAGTCGTGATAGAAAGCCGAAAGACCGCCAGTCATGCCGCACATGATGGCCATCGGATGTGCATCGCGCCGAAAACCCTTGAAAAAGTTTATAATCTGTTCGTGCACCATTGTGTGGTACCTGATATTGTTTTCAAATTCATCAAGTTGCTTTGTATCAGGCAAATCTCCGTAAAGCAGAAGATACGAAACTTCAAGAAAGCTGCTTTTTAATGCCAGATCCTGGATATCGTATCCCCGATGCAGAAGAAGCCCTTCATCCCCGTCAATAAAGGTTATGCGGGATTTACAGCTTCCGGTTGACGTGAAGCTCGGATCAAACGTGAAATGACCGGTATCGGCATAGAATTTCCGGACATCCACAACGCTTGGGCCCATTGTACCGTCAAGCACCGGTAATTCCCAACTCTCACCGGTTTCATTATTTGTCAGGGTAAATGTTTTTCCGGTATTTTTTTCTTCAGACATGGATCACTTTCTCTTCACAAGGCGGGGTAAGTTGATTCTTTTATTTAGAATAAGCTTATGAAGAATTGAGATCAATTGATTTGTTGCACTGCGTCCGTCCGGAAGGTATCAAGGGTAAATGCAATGCGTGCGCATGTTTCCTCTTTCCCTAAAACCGACGCAGCCTTGAAAATAGAGGGCGACTGCGTTGTACCGGTGAGCGCGGCGCGCAGTGGCATGCCGACTTTGCCCATCTTGCCTTGGTAGCGGCTGTTCGCCGTTTCCTTAACGATTGCCTTTACGGTATTTTCATCAAAATCATCAGCCTGACGGAAGTGCGTCTCAAGAATTGAAAGTGTCTCCAGTGCCTCTTCATCAAGTGTCTGCACCGCTGCATCGTCAAAGTCGTAGGGAACGCCCCGAATTAAAAACTGTCCGTCCCGAATGATATCCACCAGTGTTTTGGACCTGTCTTTAAGCTCATCCATCATGCCATAATACAAGGCGCGCTCATTCTGCGTGAGTTTGCGGTTAAAATGCGCTTCTGTCAGAGGGTCAATGAGGGTCATAAGGTTGTCATTAGAGGCATTTTTGATGTAATGCGCGTTGATATTATTCAGTTTTGCCATATCAAAACGAGACGGAGACTTGCCGACAGCTTCAAGATTGAACCATTCGACAGCCTTATCTTTGGGAATGATTTCGTCATCACCGTGTGACCAGCCGAGACGGAGCAGGTAATTGCACATTGCCTCCGGTAAATAACCCATGTCCTTGTAGGAATCCACGGAGACGGCACCGTGCCGTTTGGACATTTTTGCTCCATCTTCCCCGTGTATTAGCGGAATATGAGCGAATACAGGAACATCCCACTCCATCGAATCGAAAAGTATTTTTTGACGGAATGCATTGTTCAGATGGTCATCACCGCGAATGATGTGGGTTACGCCCATGTCATGATCATCGACAACCACAGAAAGCATATAGGTTGGTGTCCCGTCGCTCCTGACAATAACAAAATCATCAAGATCTTTGTTACGTACTCTTACCTCTCCCTGAACCTGGTCGTGGATAACAGTTTCTGCTTCAAGCGGGGCTTTGATACGAATGACCGGCCTGACATCTTGCGGGGCTTCGGATGGATCTTTGTCGCGCCACCTTCGGTCATAAATGACTGTCCTGCCTTCTTTTTGGGCATCTCTGCGCATTTCCTCCAGTTCTTCCTCACTTGCGTAGCAATAATAGGCTTGTCCTTTCTCAATAAGCCTGCCGGCCACTTCGGTGTGTCTGTCGCGCCGGGCATACTGGGACGGGATTTCATCATCCCAGTCGAGACCAAGCCATTTCAGAGATCTGTAAATCGACTGAACGGAAGCGTCGGAATACCGCGCTCTGTCCGTATCTTCAATGCGCAGCTGGAACCGGCCGCCGTGATGTCTTGCGTAAAGCCAGTTGAAAAGAGCGGTCCTGGCGCTGCCAATATGCAGATCGCCGGTCGGTGAGGGGGGGAAACGTGTTATGACTGTCATTTAAACCTGATTTTTTCTGTTTCAAGTATTGAAGCAATTCCATACTATTCCAATATGCCGGATACAGCTATAGCATCGCATGATCATCTTTTAAAGAGGGCGATCGGTTCCATGTCTTTTTCGGGACTGTCTGTCCTGGCCGGGAGCGCCCGAAAAGAATTGTCGGCGCAATCGCAAAATCTGTTTTTATGGCTGCCTGTTTTTTTCGGCGCCGGTATTGCTTTTTATTTCAGCCTTGATCATGAGCCCGGATACGGTGCCGCTCTTTTTATTCTTGCCGTGTCTCTGGCTACGGTCATCTATATACGCTATGGACAAAAGTACAACAGCATGGCGCGTCTTGTTTCCATTCTGGCGGTTGCCTCTGGGCTGGCCGCCGCCGGGTTTGCAAACGCACGGCTCCATACTTCCGCCATGGATTTTCCAAGAATAGAAAAAAAAACAGGGACCACAGAAATCGAGGGAAGAGTCGTCAGTCTTGGCAAATTGCCGGGCAAGGGGAGCCATGTTCTTCTGAAGAATTTAAAAATCGAGGATTTAAAATCCGAACATACGCCAAGGACGGTAAGGCTTAAAATTTTCAAGGATGAGGAACTGAAAATCGGTCAGCGGATAAGCGTCCTCGGCATGATAAATCCGCCATCCGCACCCGTTTATCCAGGTGGTTTCGATTTCAGGCGGCATGCCTTTTTCAAAGGCCTTGGCGGTTATGGATTTGCCTATACGAAGCCACGCATTATTGAAGAGGCAAAACCCGAATCCTTAACAGATCACTTCTGGATCACCATAACCCATTTTAGGCAGCATGTTCAGGAAACAATATACGAAAATGTCCACGAGGATACGGCGGCTGTTTTAACCGCATTATTGACCGGAATAAGATCCGGGATAGCGGAGGATACAGAAACCGCGCTTCGTGCCTCCGGGCTTGCGCATTTACTTGCCATCTCCGGACTGCATATAGGTCTTGTGACCGGTGCCCTGTTTTTCTTTTCCCGTTTTGCAATGGCATGTTTTCCGGGTTTTGCATTGCGCTTTCCAATCAAAAAGTTTGCCGCCCTCATTGCCCTTGGCGGTGCGGCGGCCTATACGATTTTTGTAGGGGCGCCCGTCCCGACGCAGAGGGCCCTTCTCATGGCCGCAGTCGTTCTTATTGCTGTCATGATTGACCGCTCCCCTTTCTCTCTCAGGCTCGTTGCACTTGCGGCCATGACAATCCTGATCGTCGCCCCTTATAATATTCTCAGTCTGAGTTTTCAGTTATCATTTGCGGCCGTTACGGGGCTGGTTGCATTTTATGAGGCGTTCAGACCCTATATAAGAAGAGCGGGAACAACATCGTCAATCTGGCAAAAAACACTGTTTTATTTCGGCGGGATTGCCCTGACTTCTGTGATTGCAACTTTGGCGACTGCGCCTCTTACATTATACTATTTTCAGAAAATGGCGGTTTACAGTATTTTCGGGAACATTGCGGCTTTGCCCGTTATGGCTTTTCTGGTTATGCCGTTTTCAATCGTTTTTTTTGCATCTTTTCTTGCCGGTCTGGAATCGCTGCCTTTGGCGATTATGGCGTTCGGTGTGGATTTAATCCTTAAAGTTGCTTTTGCTGTCAGTGACTGGCCCGCCGCCCAGCTTTATCTTCCTTCTCTTCCCCCGTTTGCATTGTTGTCCATGGTTTTGGGCGGAATTATTCTGTGCCTGTGGAAAGGACGGCTCAGGCTGGCCGGTATGGTACTGATACTACCGGCCCTGTTTTCTCATCTGGCTGTGAAAAGGCCGGATATCCTTGTTTCTGAAAATGCCGCCCTTGCCGCTTTTCATGACGGTGAGCATCTTTACCTGTCAACAAGAACAAAGGAAAAATTTACCGGAGAGATATGGTCGCATATATATGCTCAGGACTGGTCGAAAACACAATCCTGGAGGGATGCAAAGGAAACAAACAGGTATGTAAGCTGCGATAGTGAGGGATGTTATCTGCGTCTCCAAAACAGGAACATCGCGTTCAGCTTCAGCCCGTATTCACACGCCCGGGATTGCCGGTGGGCCGATATTCTTGTTGCCAGGGATCCGGTCAGGCAAAAAAACTGCAATGCACGTGTTGTGGTTGATCGTTTTGATGTCTGGAGACATGGCGCGCACGCGATATATTTACAAAATGACAGCGAAGATGAAGTTAAGCTCAGAACCGTTGCGGATGACGGCCGGAACAGACCGTGGTCTGAAATGCAGAATGCGAATTAAACGGCATTGAATGCCGCGTTTTTAATGTATTTCGTATGATCGGATAAGTGTGCTCAAAACGCCCTGAATTTTTACCCTGTCTTCTGAAAAACTCTGTACATCAAAGCGATCGTTTTCAGGAACAAGATCAATAACCGGTCCCTTGCGTCTGAAACGTTTTAAGGTGACTTCCTCATTATCGATGAGAGCGACGACGATATCCCCGTTTTCCGCATTGTCCTGCTTCCTGATAATTACAAAATCCTTGTCGTTTATGCCGGCCTTTATCATGGAGTCTCCATCAACCTGGAGCGCATAATATTCTTTTCCCGGGCGTATTGTGGAAGCATGAATACTCATTGTGCCGCTTTCATTCCGAATAGCTTCAATCGGTGTCCCGGCGGCAATTTTACCATAAAGAGGAATGTCACGAATCGGTGATGTATTATGTGTATAAGAATTACGGCCTTTTGATAACGTATCAGAATAAGGCGCATCAGTTGAACTTTTATTATGTCCCCTGTCTTCATATCCGGGGGGAAGCTTGATCACATTCAGTGCACGGGCGCGGTGCGGCAGTCTTTCAATAAAACCCCGCTCAACAAGCGCAGTAATCAAACGGTGAATTCCGGACTTTGACTTAAGACCTAAATGCGATTTCATTTCCTCGAAAGAGGGAGCAATATCGCCGTTTTTCGTGCGTTCATGAATGAATAACAGCAATTCTTTCTGTTTACGCGTAAGCATGAAGATCAATCAAAATTAAAAGTTTAAAAATAAAAGCTACACTTATGTTCTATTTTAGTTCCTGAAATCTGTCAATTAATGGTGGAGAATTTTTTTACCGTTTTTTCAATCGAACGCTGCTTCAAAAAATATTCGCCGATCAAAAAGGCGTCGTATCCCTGACCCATCAGATTTCGAACGATTTTGGGGTCATTAATGCCGCTTTCCGATACCTTGATACAGGTATCAGGGATGAGTTCTGCAAGCGTTTCCGAAATGGAAAGGTCGGTTACCTGGCGTTTCAAATCCCTGTTATTGACCCCAAGAAGTTCCGGATGAAGTTTTAAGGCTCTTTTGAGTTCATGAGTGTCATGGACTTCAATAAGGACATCGAGATCAAGGTCATTTGCAATCAAAAAAAATTCTTTTGCCTGAAAATCATCAAGGACGCTCATGATAAGCAGTATGCAGTCAGAACCCAGAACGCGGCTTTCTGTTATCTGATATGCATCGATTATGAAATCCTTGCGTAAAACGGGCAGACCACAGGCGTTTTTTAAACTCCTGATATCCTCATCCTTGCCGCCAAAATAAGGTGTATCCGTCAAAACAGACAGACAAGCGGCCCCGGAATGTTCATAAGCCTTGGCAATGTCTTCGCAGCGTTGACCCGGTTCAAGTATTTTTCCAGCGCTTGGAGATTGTCTTTTGATTTCAGCAATAATGCCGGGTTTCCCGCTTTCTTTCCTGGTATTCAGAGCCTTTGAAAAGTTTCGGGTGGGAGGCAAATCTCTTAACTGGTTTTCGAGAACGGATAAAGGAAATTTGTTTTTCCTGGCCTCAACATGAGACTTTTTGGCAACACATATTTCATGAAGGATATTCATACAGACCATTATTTTATTTGAGCATCGCGATGTAGTTTTCAAGCAAGCTCAGGGATGCGCCGCTGTCAATCACATCCTTTGCGATTTCCACCCCCTGCTTTAGAGTTTCCGCTTTCCCCGCGATGTGCAAAACCGCAGCCGTATTGGCCAGAACTGTATCCCTGTATGCGCCGGGCATTCCGTTAAGAAGATCTTTTAAGGCTTTGGCATTTTCCGTTGCTGACCCGCCCCGAATTTCTTCCGGGCTATATGAAGGCAGGCCAAAATCCACCGCGGATATGGTAAAGCTTTCTATCTGATGGTTTTCCAGTGACGTGACAAAGGTGTCTCCCGCAAGGCTTATTTCATCCATTCCGTTGGAAGCGTGTACAAGCCAGGCTCTTTCAGATCCTAAAGATTTCAGGGAGTGCGCAACGGGTTCAAGGAGACTTTTGCTGAACACGCCGATAAGCTGAATTTTCGCCCCTGCAGGGTTTAAAAGCGGCCCAAGAATATTAAAAATTGTTTTAATACCAAGGGCTTTTCTGACAGGCGCGATGGATGCAAAATTTTTATAATGGTTTGGAGCCATCAAAAAGGCAAAATTGAGATTTGAAAGCGCATTTTCCAGCAGGGCGGTATCATCGGTCAGTTTGACACCAAGCTGTTCCAGCACATCTGCCGCACCTGATTGCGAGCTTGCCGCGCGGTTGCCATGTTTTGCGATAGGGATGCCGCACGCGGCGGAAACAATCGCCACAGCTGTAGAAATATTCAGGGTTTTAAGTCCGTCCCCACCTGTTCCGCAACAATCAACGGTTTTCTCGGGGGCTTTAATCTTTGTGCCGTATTGCCGGATTATACGCACCGCACCCGTTATTTCGCCGGCGGTTATCCCTTTTTGAGATAATCCCATTAAGAAAGCACCCGTCTGCGCGGGTTCAACATGATCCTCAAGAAGCGATTGCATAAAAAAAGCGCATTCTTCCTGTTCAAGATTCCGGCCATTGGCAAGCGCGGCCAATATATCTCTGATTTTTGTCTGCATCGTTTCGCTTTATGTCATGAGATATGCTTTGAGCTTTTAACGTGACTTATAAGTGTAATAAAATTTTTAAACATGTTTTACAAGATCCGGGCAAATACGCGTGTTATCCGGTGTCCCCGCATCCGGGCGGGATAACAATGGCGCCCGCCTTTTTTTTCAATATTTTTTCAGTAATGTCGTCTGCACAGACAATGGAATTGCTCACAATCTTCTTCTCTTGTTCTCGTAAGGCGAAGGCATGGTAAAGGTTACAGGATAAACTGCCGCAACTATCGATTAAAAGCATTATCTATATCTTATGCATTGGTAACTGTAATTATGAATTTTAATTCATGAGCTTTTCAAAGCCTTAAATTATGGTTATATTTAAAAAATGTTGCCTTTATCCACAACAATTATTAATTCCCTGGATTTATGTCCTCCCTTGTTTTAACCCCGATAGATTTATGAGAAAACATAAAAGACGTCAAAATCTCGGCCTGTATCTTATCATCGCCATTATATGCATGATCCTGCTTGATCGTTTTGTGTTAAGTGACAGGGCAACCTGGTTTCGGGACAGCAGCGAGCCTTTGGAGGAGCAGCAGGGTCTGACCAACGGATTTTACATCAACAATGATGTCTGGCCTGTAAATCCTTTTGTTTTGAGCCAGATTACGCCTGCCGGAAATCATAATGCATTGATCGGGAGAGATTTGCGCACGGCGTTGAAAAGCGAGTCGGATGCACATCATGCCGGGGGGCCTGAATTACAAAACAGCATCAGGAACTTCCGGGCTCCCGTCGCCGCTGAAGAGTTTGACCAAAACGCTTTCTTTAAGGAAGTCATAACGTCGATCGAAAAAGAAAGCCCTGTTGATACCGCTCAGCACCTGCCTGATACAAACAAGCCGCGCATCGCAATTGTTATCGACGACCTTGGGGTCAGTTCATTCAGAACGGCCCGCGCCATGAAACTTAATGCACCTCTGACCCTGGCATTTTTACCCGATGCGCCATTTACCAGGGACTTCATTTACAGAGCGAGGGATGAAGGACATGACATACTTCTGCATATCCCCATGGAACCTCTCGATAGTACGATCAGGACCGAAAAAAGGTCATTAAAGGTTCAAATGACCCCGCAAGATATTCAGATGACACTGTCTGCTATTCTGGATGATTATGAAGGCTTTGTCGGCATCAACAATCATATGGGGAGTGCGTTTACAAAATGTCGTGAATGTCTTGATGTTGTCATGCGAGAATTAAAAGAGCGGGATATGATTTTTCTGGATTCAAAAACAATACATGATTCAAAGGCCGCTTTATCAGCCGCCGCGGCGGATATACGATTTGCGGAAAGAGACGTTTTTATCGATCATGTTGTGACAAAGGATTTTATCCGCAATTCATTAAAAAAGACCGAGGAGATTGCAAAACGGCACGGGTTTGCAATTGCCATTGCGCATCCTCATAACGAAACTCTGGATGTACTTGAGGAATGGATTAAAGAATTCCCTGAAAACAATATGTCACTTGTACCGCTTAGCGAATTCATCAACGAAAAGCTTAAGGCTGAGGCTGTTATTTCCGTATCTGCCTTATAGAGTCTTTCGTTGCTTTAATAAGAATCTCAGCCTTATTCCAGCTTTCCTCATATTCACTTTCCAGTTCTTTTTCAATCAGTCATCCGCAAGTTTCAGGTAAGTTAAAACTGATATCTCTCAGGGGATTCACTTAGGGCAGATCGTGTTCAAATATAATCATAGTGATTATATTTGAAAAGCGTGAATCTGCCCTAACTTATTGAATCGACGTGCAAATTCAAGCGATCAAAAATCGCAGATCGTTTCTTTTTGACGCGATTTGCTCTAGCTTTTATCCGCCAGGCTGGCTTTGACCTTTGTCAAATTATGACTTTTAAGTTTTCAAACGCAGAATAAATTGCGGATGATATCAGAAGGCACCGGCACCGGTATAAAGAGAGCCCTCTGAATAAATCTGGCTGAGTACATCATAATTTACGTTTACTTTGTATTTGCCGTAGAGATAGTTGATAAAGTCATCCCGGTAGGAGGTCCGGAGCCGCTCTGCCAGAGTCGCCCGGATTTCGCCAATCTGATCCTCCGGTATATCACTTTTTGCAGGCATGGAAATGGCCGTAACCTTTCCGACAATGAACCCTTTGACAGATGGGGCGACGAAAAATGAATCTTTTTCCGCATTAAAAATTTCCTGACGGGTAGACCAGTTGAGGTTTTCAGCATATTGGCTGCTTTCAGCAGTTTTTCCGATATCCTTGAACACGGAAAGCGGCTTTCCGTTCTTTTTTGCCAATGTTTCCAGTGTTATGTCTTCCTTTTGAAGTCTTTCAAGATAAGCATTTGCATTCTGCCGGTTTCGTTCGGCTTTTTTCTGATCCTGCAAACGTGCGCGCACATTGTCTTTAACATCTTCGAACGGACGAAAACGCGGGGCGTTGATTTGCTCCACTTGTGTAATAACAATTTTTCCGTCGTCTGTTTCCAGAACCTGAGAAATTTCACCTTCCGGAAGTGTATAAGCCGTTTCAAGGATATATGCCCTGTCTTCGCGGTTGCTGATCGGATCCAGTGGTGAGGCCGACGTGTCAATATTCCCTGTTTCAGGATCTATTGCATTTCCGCCGCGTGTAATCGCACCTGTAGTATGCAATTCCATTTCATGGTTTGAAACGACGTTATCAAAAGGCTGGCCCGATGCGAGTGCATCCTCAATCGCATTGATTGTTTCAAAGACAATATCAATGGCCTGTTCGGATTTATACTGATTATGAAGATTTTCGCGCACCTCTTCAAAGGGAAGCGTTTTGGGTTCTTCAATCTCCTCAACGGTCATAACATGCCATCCGAAAACGGTCTGGATCGGGCCTATCGTCTGACCTTTTTCCGCATTAAAAAGGGGTTCGGAGATTTCATCCTGAAGTCCCCGTCTCTCAAATTTTTCCGGTGGGCTGTAAAGCTCGTCCTGACCGGCCACGTCACTAACGGCGTCCTGAAGTGTTTGTCCGGATTCAACGTTTTCAACAACATTTTGCGCCGTTTCAATATCCGGAAGAATTGCCTGTGATGCGAGGCGCGTTTCAGGAACAAAAAAGTCATCCTTGCGGTCTTCGTAAAGCTGTCTGAGTTCCTGCTCGGAAAGCTCAATGTTATCCGCAAGACTTTCCACTTCAAGATAGGCCAGTCTGAGACGTCTTGATTCTTCGATTTCGTAACGCAATTTTGTGTTTTCGTAAAACTGTCTAAGCTCCTCTTCTTCAATCGTGTCTTCCAGGTTCACAGAGTCATTGTTCAGAATAATTGCATTTACCGTGCGGTGTTCATTGTTATTCCTGTAAATGGCTGCGGCGAGATGTGGATTAACCGCCTGTACCTGTTCGTCGAAGAACGATTGAATAAGTCTTTGTGACATTTCGAGACGGACCTGGCCAAAAATGTCCTCAGCCGGCATTCCGTACTGCCTGGCCAGCATATCAAGGGCTTCGGACTTTGAAAGTCCTGACTGCTCAACACTTTCAAGAACGGGATCAAGCTCCCTCGCAACCTCGATATCCGGAAGAATTATCCCGTAATCGACAGACGCCTTTTGAAACAGAACCCTTTCGATTTCCGAATCAAGAATACGTTGAATAAAACCTGATTCATAGGCGTTCTGAACATTAATATTCTGACGGTTTAAAAGCTGTCTTACACGCTGATCGAATTCGTAAATGCTGATTTTCTCACCGGCTACGTTTGCAATCGCGCCTGTTGGAACGCTGCCTCTAAAAAATCCCCCGGTGTCGGATAGCACCAGTCCGACGCCGCCAAGCAATAAAAAGACCAGAAAGACACCCGAAAGTGCACCGGCACGCATTTTTCTAAGCATGTTTACTCACTATTGTTCATAAAAATAAGACTTTTCCTGTTTACCCATTGCAGGGGCGTTAATCAATCACTTATAAAACATAAATGAAAACAATTCCAAATCTTTGAAAATTTTATAAGTAAAAGCCATGATTGTTATTGCCAACTGGAAAATGAACGGCAGGGTCGAAAGTACAAAAATATTCTGTAGTAAACTGCATGAAAAATCGAGGAATCTTCCGAACACAGAAATCGTAATCTGTCCCGCTTTTGTTCATATTCCCTTTTTTTCCGGCCAGTCTCTGCAGGTCGGCGCACAGGACTGTTCGGCTTATGATGACGGGGCGTTTACAGGGGATGTTTCAGCTGCCATGCTTGCCGAACTGGGATGCTTGGCCGTTATCGCAGGACACTCGGAAAGAAGGGAGAATTATTCGGAAACCAGTGAAAATGTCTCAAAAAAAGCTGAAAAGATACATGCCAATTCGATGACAGCGGTTATCTGTGTCGGGGAGACGCAGCAGGAAAGAGCAGAAGGCAAAACTGAAACTGTTCTGGAGAGGCAGTTGCGCGAATCTCTGCCGGCTACCGCCGACGTCAAGAATACGGTTATAGCTTACGAGCCTGTCTGGGCAATAGGGTCGGGAAAGCCCGCCAAAACGGAGGACATACATTCCGCGCATAAGTTTCTTCGACAAAAATGTAATGAAAATCTTGCGAATGCCGAAAACATGCGTATTGTGTATGGCGGTTCAGTCAAGGGATCCAATGCCGCTGAAATTTTTGCGATTGACGGTGTTGACGGAGGTCTGATCGGCGGGGCAAGCTTAAAGGCAGATGAGTTTACGGAAATCCTTGAAGCGGCGGAAAAAAATGCGTAAAACCCTAATTTGTAAAAATAACAACGGTTAAATCTATGGAAACGGTAGTTTTGATTTTACATCTGATACTGGCTTTGGCAATTGTCGGACTTGTGCTGCTTCAGAAATCAGAAGGCGGCGGATTGGGAATTGGCGGAGGTGGCGGCAGTATGGGCGGGCTGACCGGTGCCGGAGGCGCTGCGAACATACTGACAAAGGCAACATCGATTGCAGCCGCCCTGTTTTTTGTAACAAGCCTGACTCTTGCGGTTCTCTCGGGCGGGACATCCTCCGTAGATATTTTTGAGGAACTTGAGCGGGAAGAAATGCGTGGAGGAATATCCGTTCCGGCCTCTCTGGATGGAGACGTTGCGGAGCCGGATTCGGAGCCGGAGCCGGAAGGAAGCTCCGGAAGTATTCAGGATAACAATAACGCAACGCAGGAACCTTCTGTGCCGATAGCCGAATAAAGCAGGTAATGACCCGATATATTTTTATGACTGGCGGTGTTGTTTCTTCCCTTGGAAAAGGACTTGCCTCCGCCGCCCTCGGGACCCTGCTTCAGCTTCACGGATATTCAGTCAGACTTTGCAAGATGGATCCCTATCTTAATGTAGATCCGGGAACCATGAGCCCATTTCAGCATGGTGAGGTTTACGTCACAGACGATGGCGCGGAGACGGACCTTGATCTTGGTCATTATGAACGGTTTACGGGCAATCCCGCCTCCCAGGAAGACAACACCACAACCGGCCGAATATATACATCTGTTTTGAAAAAGGAGAGAAGGGGAGATTACCTTGGCGCAACGATACAGGTCATTCCACATATAACGGATGAGATAAAAGATTTTATACGCCATAAAGAAGGAACTGCAGACTTTGTTATTGTCGAGATAGGCGGAACAGTCGGCGATATAGAATCATTGCCTTTTCTTGAAGCCATCCGCCAGTTTGGAAACGAGGTCGGACGCGACCGCGCACTTTTTATTCATATGACATTATTGCCATATATTCCAACTGCGGGGGAACTGAAGACAAAACCGACCCAGCATTCGGTCAAGGAACTGATGAGTGCGGGAATCAGGCCGCGAATACTGCTGTGTCGGGCTGACCGGCCTATTGAAAAGGATGAAATCAAAAAAATTGCACTTTTCTGTAACCTTGACGATAAAAAGGTTATTCCGGCACTTGATGTTAATACAATTTATGAGGTTCCACTTACTTATCATAAGGAAGGACTGGATGAACAGGTGCTGGATATATTCGGGCTTAATAAAGGTAAAAAGCCTGACCTTTCAATCTGGGAAAATATAGTAAGGAGAATTAAGGAACCGGAAGGTGAAGTGACAATTGGCATTGTCGGTAAATATACGAATCTTGCCGACAGCTATAAGTCTCTCAATGAGGCACTCGTGCACGGGGGTATAGCCAATAATGTCAAAGTGAACCTAAAATTTATTGACGCCAGCGGTTTTGATAACGGCGAGGATATCGGGGCGGCATTGCAGGGCATTAACGGTATTCTGGTTCCGGGTGCCTTCGGCGAACGTGGTGCGCAGGGCAAGATCAGAGCCGCACAATATGCGCGGGAGATGAATATCCCGTATTTTGGAATTTGTTTCGGTCTTCAGATGGCCATCCTTGAAACCGCAATGCACCTGACTGATATTGAAAATCCTGTCTCAACTGAATTTTCTGAAGTAGAAGGCGAGATACTGATCGGGCTTATGCGTGAATGGTCGAAGGGCGGAAAGATTGAAAAGAGATCGGAAAATTCGGATTTGGGCGGCACTATGCGCCTTGGTGCCTTTCCTGCGCTCCTCGAAAAGGGGTCACGGGCGGAACGGATTTACGGTGCGCAAAAGATAATGGAGCGTCACAGACACCGTTATGAAGTCAATGTGAATTACAGAGAGAAACTTGCAAATGCTGGCCTTGTTTTTTCGGGTATGTCACCCGACGGTAAATTGCCTGAAATATGTGAACGTGATGATCATCCTTGGTTCATTGGGGTTCAGTTTCACCCTGAACTCAAATCAAAACCGTTTGCCCCTCATCCCCTTTTTGTTTCCTTCATTGATGCAGCCCTGAAGCAAAGCCGGCTGGTTTGATAGACATAGGGCAGATCGTGTTCAAAAAATAGCAAAGCGATTCTTTTTGATCGCGATTTGCTCTAGTTTTCATTTCAATTTTCAACTGATGCCACAGTGGATATATGTAACATCCCTGGCATTCAGTATATTCTCGAAATCTGTGCCCCTTAAATTTTGAAACTATGTCAAGCGAAATGACGTTGAAAACCTGCCTTGCCCTATTTGGGTTAAGAAAGCTATTAATCTGCTTTTATTCTGCTTTTATAGTGTAATCAGATAATAGGATAAGTTGATTATTTTTTTAACCAAATAATAACTAAATATTATGCATAATAATAAACTTGATCCGTGTCATAACTTTTTTGATATACAATTGTGTTTTGCCTTGGATCATGTACTTTTAATTTTGAAGTAAACCTTATCTATTGGAGGATAAACATGAACACTAAATTTTTACTATCTTTAATATGCGGAATTTTCTTATTACATCCCGCTCATGCTCAAGCACTGGAAATCGGTGCCGCATGGTATGGCAATTCTGGCATGGCCAAAAGAATAATGGGGGGATTTGAAGAAAGAATGTCTGAAATTGCACCGGACGCTAAAATTGAAACAAGACCCGATTTAGCGGATGTTGATGCTTTAAGGGCCGCAGTTGCCGATTTTGAACAAAGCAAAGACGGTATGTTGATTTTACGCTCTAACGGCGCAAAGTTTCTGGGTGAAAATCCTACGACAAAGCCTGCTTTTATAGGGGCTTCTAACAACCCGGAGTTCCTTGGTGCTATTGACGATATGAATAATCCTGACAAAAATTTTACAGGTGTGACATATTACATTCCTTACGAGATACGTCTGAGTATTGTTTCAGAGGTTGTGCCGGATGGAAATGTTTTGATCATGCTTGAGGAAGGCCATCCTGGTGCGCCGGTTGATGAAAAAGGTTCAAATGAAGCGTGTCCAAAAGTTGGATTGAATTGTACAGTAAAAAAATACAATACTATTGATGAGGCTGTAGCGGATGTAAAAGCTATCCAGGATCAATTTGATGCTTTTGTTATTGGGTCTCAGGCCGAGCTTATTGACAACACCCCACAAATCATTGATGTGAGCGGCAGTAAACCAGTTTTCGGATTTACCAAAGCGCCCGTGGAAAAAGGAGCGGTGGCCGGTTATGTTGCTGGTGATCACAAGCTTGGAAGAATGCTGGCTGACAGCGTTGCGGAGGTTCTGATTGATGGGAAAGATGTCTCGGAAGTTCCAGTAAAAACCGATCCCAGCCCTGTTTTGTTTGTTAATGCAAACACGATTGCTGAACTCGGTGTCAATATCCCTCTTGATATTATGAATACTGCTGAGATTATAGAATAGTCACGGTTATTCATCGCTAACTTGTTAAACTTAAATCAGGCTCAGGACCCATGAAGGCCGCCCGAAGTTTTGAGTGTTAAAATTGTTCGAAATTTGATACTGGAAACATGAGCATAATTCATCGGTCCTGAGACTAAGTGTTTAAGAAAATCTCCGCCTTAACTCCGTTGTGAAAATCTAATCAAGACGCTGGAAACAAACATCTTAAACATACATCAGTAACGCGGTTTCCAAACAGGTCTTTTTCAATACAGATTTGACGAATTGTGAAATAAAATTATTGGGTTAAGTAAAAAAACTTTTCACGGCTGTGTTTCATAGCTGTGTATGTAATTGTCGCAAGGTATAGTGTTTTGTTTGCATATTACTCTGATTTTAAAGCTTAAATATATGTATTATAATACTTTCAATTATGGACTTTTGATTGTAATCTAAATTAACTAAAAAGTAAGACATCTGAAAATATTATAAATATATAGATTTTAGGGTGGCAAACTTTTTATATATCTACTTAATTCTTTAAGTATCAAACCGTAAAAAAGGAGTGAAGTAATGAAAAAAACTATATTGGCACTTATGGTTTTTGTGTTGGCACTTTTTCAAAGTCCCAATGCATCGGCTTTGGAAGTGGGGGTGACCTGGTTTAAAAATGCGACAATGCCTAACAATATTTATTCTTCTTTCAAAAAACACATTCAGGAGAAGTATCCGCAATTGAATTTTGAAGAAAAATAAACCTCAATGATGCGCAGGAGATGGCTGCGGCAGTTAAGGAGTTTGAGCAAAGTAAGGATGCGATGCTTGTTTTTCGCTCTGCCGGCGCGACTTATCTTGGGGAAAATCCGCCTAAAATTCCAGCCTTTGGTGCGGCAACCAATCATCCTGAAATTTTAGGAGTTATGGACGATATGACCAGTCCTGATATAAATTTTAAAGGAGTTACATATTACCTGCCTTACGAGACAAGGCTTGGAATCGTCAATGAAATTTTACCGGAAGCCAGGATACACGTCATGGTAGAAAAAGGACATCCGGCATCCCAGGTTGATGATGATGGTACGGTTGAGACCTGCCCGCAATTTAATATGACATGTACTGTAAAGCATTATGATAATATTGATGAGATATTGGAAAGTGTTAAGTCAATGCGTGACCAGGTCGATGGGTTTATTTTGGGATCCCAGGCCCTTTTGATTGATAACACAGAAGATATAATAAAAGCGGCTCAGGACACGCCAGTTTTCTCCTACAGTAAAATCCCTGTTGATAAAGGTGCCATCTCTGCACACGTGGCCGATATTGAAACACAGGGCCGTATCCTTGCAGAAATATTTGCGGAAGTCATGATTGAAGGCAAGCCGATATCACAGGTTGGATTCAGAACTGATCCCGACCCGCTTTTGTACCTAAATCTTAATTCTGTCAAAAGACTTGGTCTGGACGTACCTCTGGATATTCTGAATGCGGCTGAAATAATTGAGTAGCATCTGCTAAAGTTTTTAAATAAATATAACGGCGGTGTGTGTTGTGTGTAACATCGCCGTTATACTAAAAATAAGTAATAGATATTTTATTCTGTACGATGTGGGTGATGATTTTAATTGTATCTAACAAACACGAAAAGGTGCCAAATGGAGAATAATGAAGGACAGACAAAATCTATCGGTGTAAGGCTTTTGGTTATTATAGGTCTGGCCGTTTTTGTGAGTTATATAATACTCTTCCTTGGCAATCGCTTGTTTATTCAGACGCTGGTGAAAAATATTTCTCACGACCAGCAATACACTATTGCTAATCTTTTTATGCAGCAGACAGTAACGGCGTTAAGACTCTCCCAGGACAGACCGATTAAAGATGCTTTTGGCAGGATTGCGGAAAAACAAAGCGCCTTTGACGGTGCGCTTTTCTTCGAAGAAGACGGTACTAAAAATATTTTCGTTACAAGGGAAAACTTCACACTTGATGACGATAGCTTTAATGATTTAAAGACATTAATTGCAAGGGCTGATAATTATGAAAAAAACAATGATGGGTTCACAGCCTATATGGATGGGGAGCTTTTGATTTCTTTACCCGTGATTCATGAGCGAAGAGCAGGTGAACAGGAAGTTCTGGGCACTTTGGTCACAATCTGGAACGAAGACAGAATAAATGAAATGAACAGACAGGCTATGGCAACCGCCGTACCTGTTGTTATTGGTTTTCTGGTTATAATACTCGGGATTGTTTTTTATGTGATGCGCATGGAACTGATCCTGCCACTGAATAAACTCTCTGAAATTACAAACGACCTTGTGGATGGGAAAATTGATAACCGGGTGATGTACCAGTCCCGCAAAGATGAAATCGGGCTTATTGCCCGGGCTATGGAATTATTCCGCAAGAACCAGTTTAAGGTTAAGGAATTTACTGCACAACTTGAAGAAGATCAAAAGCGGGAACAAAAAAAGGTCGCCACACTTAACGAAGAGGCCGATAATTTCTATCTCGCTTCTGAAGAAGTTATGAAGTCTGTAACTGAGGCCGCCAAGTCTTTGGAGAATACGGCCAGATCTTTGTTGGAAGTTGCGGAGGCCAACAAAAACAAAACGGATGAGGTTGCTGAAGCCGCGGGCGTAACGAGCAATAATATAGAAACTGTTGCCGGTGCGGCTACCGAACTGAACAGCTCTATTATCAATATTGCCGAGCAAATAAAAATGTCTAACGAAAAAGCGCAATACGGGGTTGAGGTTGTCGGCAAAACGGATGATACGATACAGGGTCTGGCGGCTGCGGCAGACGAAATTAATGAAGTTGTATCAATTATTGATGGTATTGCCGAGCAAACAAATCTCCTTGCCCTGAATGCAACAATTGAGGCGGCGCGGGCCGGTGAGGCCGGCAAAGGCTTTGCCGTGGTTGCCGGTGAGGTTAAAGATCTGGCAAGCCAGACATCATCTGCGACAGCTGATATTGCATCCAAAATTCAGGATGTTCAGAACGTCTCCAAGGAGGCGGTATCCGCACTCCAGAATATACGCAAAATTGTTGACGAGATGAGTGAGATTTCAACAAGTATTGCCACCGCCGTTGATGAGCAGCAAGCCGCAACACAGGAAATAAGCCGTAATATGGAGCATGCCACCAGTCAGACTTCTGTTGTTACAACAAAGGTTGAGGAAGTGCAGGGCGAAGGGCAAAAGACCAAAGACGGTGCAGAGAATGTTTTGGGAGCTTCCGAGCAACTGACAAAGCATTCCAAAGAAATGGCCGCGCATATTCAGAACTTTATCCAGAAAATCGGAGATATTCAGAAAGGGTAAGTGTTTTAAGACTGATAATACCGCAGTTACCATTTCTCCCGAATTGACACAGTGTATTTGGCGTTTTAATACTTTCTAAAAAGAGAGTATCCATGGCCAGTCACACAGTATCCGTTCAATCAGTTACCATTTCCAATTCATTGCCATTCTCCTTGTTTGCAGGGCCATGCGTACTTGAAAGCCGGGATCACGCCTTTGAAATGGCAGGGGCACTCAAGGAATTGACCCGTGAACTCGGGATAGGATTCGTTTATAAGACCTCTTTCGATAAAGCCAACCGGACAAGTCTGAAAAGTGAACGTGGCGTTGGTATGAATAAGGCGCTTTCTATATTTTCAGACATCAGAAAGGAGCTAGGTGTCCCGGTTCTGACCGACGTTCATTTGCCTGATCAGTGTGCGGAGGTTGCCCAGGTTGTCGATATTCTTCAAATTCCGGCTTTTTTATGCCGTCAGACTGATCTTTTGATCGCGGCGGGCAGGACAGGCAAAACGATCAATGTAAAAAAAGGGCAATTTCTCGCACCCTGGGATATGCGCAACGTCATAGACAAAATTGAGGGAACAGGAAATAAAAATATTCTGCTGTGCGAACGCGGAACCAGTTTCGGATATAATGCACTGGTTTCCGATATGCGGTCATTGCCGATAATGGCGGAGACGGGGTATCCCGTTGTCTTTGACGCAACGCATTCAGTGCAAAAGCCGGGCGGGCATGGGCATGCATCCGGAGGTGATCGCCTTATGGTTCCCGTTCTGGCGCGTTCTGCGGTGGCTGCGGGGGTAGCCGCAGTGTTTATTGAAACGCATCAGGACCCGGATAACGCCCCATCCGATGGTCCTAATATGCTACGGCTGGCAGATATGCCCAAAACATTGAAGACGTTAATGGCAATAGATAAGGTGGTTAAGGATTACAAGACAGCGGAAAGCCAATGAGCCTATATCCATTTACAGTAATTTAAAAACAGGAGTTTATGATGACTGCAATCGTTGATATACAAGCCAGACAGATACTCGACAGCAGAGGAAATCCAACAGTTGAGGTTGATGTGACACTCGAAAGCGGTGCATGGAGCCGCGCCGCCGTTCCTTCGGGAGCATCAACCGGCTCGTATGAGGCCGTTGAGCTTCGTGACGGTAATAAAGAGATTTACAACGGCAAGGGTGTGCTTAAGGCAGTTGAGCTTATAAATACTGAAATCTGCGAAACTCTTTGCGGTCTGGATGCTTCCGAACAGATCCTTATCGATAGCATCCTGATCCGCCAGGATGGAACGAATAATAAGGAGCGTCTCGGTGCAAATGCAATCCTGGGCGTCTCTCTTGCCGTTGCAAAGGCAATGGCCGACGAACTTGATTTGCCTCTTTTTAAATATATCGGCGGACCTTATGCGCATCTTTTGCCGACACCAATGATGAATATCATCAACGGTGGCGCCCATGCCGACAACCCGGTCGATTTTCAGGAATTCATGGTAATGCCCGTTAATTTTGAAAGCTTTAGTGAGGCATTGCGGTGCGGTGCAGAGATATTCCACGCTCTTAAAAAAGAACTCAAGAACAACGGTCTGGATACAAATGTTGGAGATGAAGGCGGTTTTGCTCCTGAAATCAGCTCTTCACAAGAGGCTTTGAGCTATATTATGAATGCGATCGAAGCGGCAGGATACAAACCCGGGGATGACGTTGTCATTGCCCTTGATACCGCATCCACTGAATTTTACAAGGACGGCCGGTATCATCTGGAAGGTGAGGGGAAAGTCTGTTCTTCGGATGACATGATCAAAATCTATGAAGAAATTGTTGCAAATTATCCTGTCGTTTCCATTGAGGATGGCCTGGCGGAAGACGACTGGGAGGGATGGGGAAATCTTACCTCAGCCCTTGGCAACAAGATCCAGCTTGTCGGAGATGATCTTTTTGTAACAAACCCGAAACGCCTGAAGGACGGAATTGAAAAAGGGTGCGGCAATGCGATCCTGATTAAGGTCAACCAGATCGGTTCATTGACAGAAACACTTGAGACGATCGAAACCGCGAAGAAGGCCCGTTTTGGCAACGTTATCTCACACAGATCCGGGGAGACGGAAGATACCAGCATTGCTGACCTTGCCGTTGCAACCAATGCAGGCCAGATCAAGACGGGGTCTTTGTCCCGCTCTGACCGCGTTGCAAAATATAATCAGCTGCTCCGTATTGAGGAATATCTGGGCCCCCAGGCAAAATATGCGGGGAAATCTGTTTTACAAACGGCGATGCGACATGCCGAAAAAACAGTCCGGAAAAATGCGGCGTAACCGAAGGCTGTGGAAAATATTTTATAAGCCACTGACTATACTTGAATATTTGGCTTGACCACAGGACTCACCTGTGATTCGATAGATGAATGAAGGCATTTATCGAAACCCGGCATATCATTAACAATCACTGGATTTCCATTGTTTGTTTTGCCTTATGTTTTTATTTCTCCTACCATCTTGTGAATGGTCCACGGAGTTATCCGCAAATGGTCGCAATGAATTCAAATGTTGAACGTCTTGAACGTGACCTGAATACATTGGTTTCAAAAAGGGAAGCGCTTGAATTTAAAGTGTCCAAATTGCGTCAGGGGTCAATTGATCCTGATGTTCTTGAAGAGCAGGCGCGGAAGATACTGGGTTACAGGGCGGAAGGTGAGTGGGATCTGATTATCCGCG
The DNA here is from genome assembly GCA_964384335.1 of uncultured Pseudobdellovibrionaceae bacterium. Taxonomy (GTDB): domain Bacteria; phylum Pseudomonadota; class Alphaproteobacteria; order Micavibrionales; family Micavibrionaceae; genus JAUICS01. Next base: position 66,527 of record CAYLKN010000002.1, on the reverse strand, counting down.
AATAATATCCGGCCTTTTTTTGTGGTTTTTGTTAATTAGTGCTGCGCACAATATAAAAGCCTTGCGTGTTTTGAAAATATTTATATTTTCAAGCATGTCTGATTAAATTTTTATTTTATAAATACTGTGTGGAGTTTTATATGCCTCCTGCCTCAAAATCTGCAAAGAAATCGAATTTGAAAGCCGTGCCCAACACATCATCGTCATTAAATAAGGAAGAGATTAAAAAGTTATATCACGATATGCTTCTGATCCGCCGTTTCGAGGAAAAGGCAGGACAGCTTTACGGTATGGGCCTGATTGGCGGATTCTGTCACCTTTACATTGGCCAGGAAGCAGTGGTTGTAGGGATTCAATCCATGCAGGAGGCTCAGGACACAGTCATAACGGCATACCGGGATCATGGCCACATGTTGGCTACCGGAATGGATCCCAAAGGTGTCATGTCGGAGCTCACAGGTCGTATTGACGGATACTCCAAAGGAAAAGGCGGTTCCATGCATATGTTCAGTCGTGACAAGAATTTTTATGGCGGTCACGGCATTGTCGGCGCGTCCACTTCCCTTGGTACAGGTCTCGGTTTTGCGCATAAATACAAAGAAGACCGCGGGGTGGCCGTTACATACATGGGTGACGGCGCTGCAAATCAGGGCCAGACGGCAGAAAGTTATAATATGGCGGCATTATGGAAGCTGCCTGTTTTGTATGTGATTGAAAATAATAAATACGGCATGGGAACTTCGGTTGAACGTGCATCCGCCGGCGAGCTCTGCAAACGTGGTGAAGGCTACGGTATACCCGGTGAACAGGTGGACGGAATGGATGTTATGGCTGTGCGCAAGGCCGCCGAGAAAGCCCTGAAGCATATTCGCGCCGGTAAAGGACCTTATATTCTTGAAATGATTACCTACAGATATCGTGGGCACTCCATGTCCGATCCTGCAAAATACCGGACAAAAGATGAGGTCTCACACTTTAAGGATGACCATGACCCAATTCTTATTATGAAGAAAATTATGTCTGAAAATGGAATTGAAGACGGCGAAATCAAAGAAATTGATAGAAAAATTAAGGAAATAGTTAACGATGCGGCAAAATTCGCACAGAATAGCCCAGAACCTGATCCTTCGGAGCTCTGGACCGATGTCCTGGTTGAGAATTGACGCTTTTTTAAATATGAAAATTATAAAAGAGAAAATACATGGCTACTGAAATATTAATGCCCGCACTATCACCGACTATGACGGAAGGAAATCTTGCACGCTGGGTCAAGAAAGAAGGTGATAAAGTTGAGCCCGGTGACGTTATCGCCGAAATTGAAACTGACAAGGCCACTATGGAGGTTGAGGCGGTTGATGAAGGAATCATTGGTAAAATTCTGGTCACTGAAGGAACCGAAGGAGTTGCGGTTAATACGCCAATAGCAATGCTGGCCGAGGAAGGGGAGGACGTGTCCTCAATTGAGGTTCCATCAAAGTCGCAGGAAAAGCCGCAAGTCAACGGTTCAGATGAAGACGAAACTTTAAATGTTGTGCCCACTTCCGGGTCTGAAGCTGCGCAGCCGCAGGGCAAAACAATACAGAACCGGGATATCCTTTATGCAAAGGGAGGCGTTCTGGAACCGCCGCCCTTTGATGAAGCCGCATATACCGATACTGTAAACTGCACTGTCAGAGAGGCTCTTCGCGATGCAATGGCCGAGGAAATGCGCTCAGATCAAAACGTTTTCGTTATGGGTGAAGAGGTCGCAGAGTATCAGGGCGCTTATAAGGTGACGCAGGGTCTTCTGGATGAATTTGGTGCAAAACGGGTCATTGATACACCAATTACGGAACACGGCTTTACCGGCATGGCGGTGGGTGCCGCGTTTAAGGGGCTGAAACCTGTTGTCGAGTTCATGACATTCAACTTTGCCATGCAGGCCATTGACCATATTATCAATTCAGCGGCAAAAACATTGTATATGGCCGGCGGACAGCTTGGGTGTCCGATTGTTTTCAGGGGGCCTAACGGTGCGGCGGCCCGTGTTGCCGCCCAGCACAGCCAGGATTATGCCTCATGGTATGCCCATGTGCCCGGACTTAAAGTCGTGGCACCCTGGTCCGGTGCAGATGCAAAAGGTCTTCTCAAGGCTGCTATTCGCGATCCAAATCCGGTTATCTTTCTTGAAAATGAAATGCTGTACGGACAGTCTTTTGACGTACCGAAGGATGAAGATTTTGTCATTCCTTTTGGCAGAGCGAAAATAGAAAGAGAAGGACGCGACGTGACGATCGTTGCGTACTCAATTATGGTTGGGAAGGCATTGGAAGCAGCATCTAAACTTGCGGAACAGGGAATAAGCGCGGAAGTCATTAATCTTCGCACTATCCGTCCGCTTGATCGCTGGACAATTATCGAAAGTGTCAAGAAAACCAACCGGATTGTAAGTGCGGAAGAAGGATGGCCATACGCCGGAATTGGATCCGAAATTGCCGCATTATGCATGGAACATGCGTTTGATTATCTTGATGCGCCTGTGGCAAGGGTTTGCGCTGCCGATGTACCTTTGCCTTACGCAGCAAACCTTGAAAAGCTGGCGTTGCCCCAGACAGACGAAATCGTGCACGCGGCAAGGAAAGTTTGTTACGCCGATTAGGTGTTTATGATCACAGTTTGCGGGAGGCTTGATGCAGTTCCTTGTAATTGCAAGAGACGGTAAAAATAAAAATGCATTGCAGCGTCGTTTGAATGCGAGGGAGCGGCACATTGCCCTGTCGGACGAGGCAATAAAAAAAGGCGAACAGATTTTTGGCGCGGCCATGTTGAATGAGAATAAAGAAATGTGCGGTTCAGTGATGGTTGTCGATTTTCCGGACCGGGAAAGCCTGAATAAATGGCTCGAAAATGAACCTTACGTTAAGGGCAATGTCTGGGATCAGATAGAGGTCATGCCATGCAAAATAGGTCCAAGTTTTGAACATATTATTTCCGAAAGAAAAGACGTGATAACGTAATTGGGGATACGCCCCGTAAACTTTGCATTGAATATATAAATTAGCGAGGAAAAGATGCCGACACCGATTTTAATGCCTGCTTTATCTCCAACAATGACTGAAGGAACGCTTGCCAAATGGCATGTCAAGGAGGGGGACACAGTGGAGGCCGGCGATGTGATCGCCGAGATCGAAACGGATAAGGCCACTATGGAAGTTGAGGCCGTTGACGAGGGGAAAGTGGGTAAAATCATAATCAGTGAAGGAACGGAAAATGTCCCCGTCAATGAGGCAATCGCCGTGCTTTTGGAGGAAGGAGAGGATGCGTCCGCTATCGAGGCGTCAGGCGCATCTGAAAAACAGACAAAGACGGAGCCAAAAGAACCGGACAATGCACAAAGAAACGGAAATGCGGATCAGAATGCAAATACCTCCGGGGATACTGTGCAATCTGTCCGGAACAATCAGAGCGCTGCTGCACTCGCTGCACCCGCTAAAAACGGTGACGGGCGGATATTTGCTTCCCCGCTTGCGAAACGTCTGGCGAATGAAAAAGGACTTGATCTGAGGCGAATTCAGGGTTCAGGACCGCACGAACGGATTGTGAAAGATGATATCATGAATGCCAAGGTGTCTGATAAAGCGCAGTCTGACCCTGCGCCGTCATATCCGCAATCCCGCCAGGGGCCGGATGCCAGAGCACTGGCCGATGCTTACGGTCTTGAGTACGAAGCTATCCCAAACAACAACATTCGCAGGGTTGTTGCCCGCCGACTTTCGGAATCCAAGCAGACAATACCTCATTTTTACCTCACCACGGAATGCAGGCTGGATAACCTTCTGAAGGCGCGTAAAGAGATAAACGAGCAAGCAAACGGCGAATATAAGGTTTCCGTTAATGATATGCTGATTAAGTCCTGTGCAATGGCGCTGAATAAATATCCGGCCGCAAACGTCGCATGGACTGAAGAGGCCATTTTACAGTTTAAACACGCCGATATCTCTGTTGCCGTGGCAACGCCCAACGGATTAATTACACCCATCTTGAAAAAAGCGGAAACGAAAGGGTTTTCTCAAATTTCCAGGGAAATGAAAGATCTGGCCGGCCGGGCAAGGGAAGGAAAGCTTAAACCTGAGGAATTTCAGGGTGGGACGTTTTCTCTGTCCAATCTGGGGATGTACGGCATTTCCGATTTTTCGGCGATTATTAATCCGCCGCAATCCTGCATTCTGGCTGTTGGCGCAGGTGAGCAAAAGCCCTTTATCGAAAACGGCGAGGTCAAAGTGGGAACATTTATGAAAGTAACGCTTTCTACGGATCACAGAAGCGTTGACGGAGCCGTTGGTGCCGAGTACCTCCAGATTCTCAAACAATATATTGAGAATCCTGTATCAATGCTTATCTGAAGTTTATCTCATGAAATTTAAAAGACCTCTTATTTGCGTTGTCGCCTCCTCCGGCTTTAGGGTATATGGTTTTCGCATCTTTAAGCGTTGCTGTTTTATGATTGATAGGCCTTGTTGTTTTTAGGGAGTCAATTACATTGACCATGGCGTTAGGAATAGTGACGGCTTACGCACAGATGCATATGTTTTCAAGATAAGAAAAGGGAGAAATGATGACGGAAAAAACTTTTGATTTGATTGTTGTGGGCGGCGGCCCGGGCGGTTACGTTGCGGCAATTCGTGCCAGCCAGCTTGGTATGAAAACGGCTTTGGTGGAGGCTGAACATCTGGGCGGTATCTGTCTGAACTGGGGCTGTATTCCGACAAAGGCCCTGCTTCGTTCAAGTGAAATCTCCCATTTGCTTGGGCATATCTCGGATTTCGGATTTCAGGTCAAGGATTACAGCTTTGATATTAAAAAAGTGGTTGAGCGGTCCCGTAAAGTAGCCGGTCAGTTATCTTCGGGGGTTAAGCACCTGTTAAAGAAGAATAAAGTGACAGTTTTTGACGGGTTTGGAAAACTTGCCGGCAAAGGAAAGCTGCAGGTAGAAAAGGATGGAAAAAAAATTGAGGAGCTCTCTTCAAAGCATATTATTCTTGCCACCGGGGCGCGGGCGCGGGTCCTGCCCGGCATGGAGCCGGATGGTAATCTGGTCTGGACCTATAAGGAGGCCATGGTGCCGGAAACCATGCCGAAATCGGTTGCCGTTGTAGGATCCGGAGCGATCGGCATAGAATTTGCCAGTTTTTACAGGAATATGGGTGCAGACGTTCATGTATTTGAAGTGGTTGACCGTATTCTTCCGGCCGAGGATGAAGAAATCTCTGCATTTGCCCGGAAAACATTTGAAAAACAAGGTATCCACATTCACACGGCAACAAAGATATCTGATCTGAAAAAGAACAAGGACAGCGTTAAGATCTCTTATGAGGAAAAAGGAAAACTCGAAACCGTGACGGTTGATCGTGTCATTATGGCGGTTGGCATTGTCGGAAATGTCGAAAATATCGGTCTTGAGAATACGAAAGTCAAAACTGAAAAAAACCATATCGTTGTTGATGAGTGGCTTCGTACGGATGAGCCCGGCATCTATGCCATCGGTGATGTTGTGGGTGCGCCCTGGCTGGCGCATAAGGCCAGCCATGAAGGCATTATCTGTGTTGAAAAGATTGCCGGACGCAATGACGTTCACCCGCTTCACAAGGATGATATACCCGGGTGCACATATTGTATGCCGCAAGTGGCCAGTATCGGCCTTACTGAATCACAGGCAAGAGAAAAAGGCTATAGCCTGAAAGTCGGGCGCTTTCCCTATATCGGCAATGGTAAGGCAATTGCGATGGGTGAGCCTGAAGGTCTTGTGAAAACCCTCTTCGATGAAAAAACGGGTGAGCTTCTTGGCGCGCACATGATAGGTGCGGAAGTGACTGAGTTGATCCAGGGTTATGCAATCGGAAAAAAGCTTGAAACCACTGAGGCGGAATTAATGCACACTGTCTTTCCACATCCCACTTTGTCAGAGATGATGCACGAAAGCGTTCTGGATGCATACGGTAAAGTAATTCATACCTGATTGGATCTGGTTTTAAAGGCTTTGTCTTTTGACTCCGTCATTGACATCTTGTAGTGATAACGTTATCATTTATCTATAATTGTAAATAATATGCAGTATTTAAAGGGAGGGAGTGATGCGTACGATCGTTGATTTGCCCGACGATCAAATCAAAATGCTTGATGCGATCACCAAAAAGGAAAATGTGTCACGTGCCGAACTGGTTCGCAGGGCTGTGCGTGATTATATCGAAAAAAGGCAAGGCGATATCGATAAAGGAATCGATGATTATTTCGGCTTCCTGAAAGAGACACCGGATGCGTTTGATGGCCTTGACGGCGTCGGCTATCAAAACCGGACACGTTCTGAATGGAATCAGCGTGATCTGGATTACTCCAGATGGAATATGCATGATTCCGCAGGATCGACTTTCATAAAAAAAGAGCAGGATGAGCGTTAAAGGATGAGCGACTTCGCCGTTTTTGACACGAATGTCCTGATTGACTTCTCGCGGGAGGATCCGGTTGCGGCAAAAGCCATTAAAAGTTATACCGTGCGCCTTGTCAGTATGATCACGTGGATTGAGTTTATGACGGGAATACCTGAGTATAAGGAGCCAACGGCGCGGCGGTTTCTGAAGGACACGTTTGAGGTTATTTATCCTGACGAGGGTATTGTGGAGCGGACATTGCTTAACCGTAAGAAATATGGTCTTAAATTTCCCGATGCCATGATTTACGCCACCGCGAACGCCTATAACGGCGTGCTTGTGACCAGGGACATTAAGGATTTCAAGCCCGAATGGGGTGATATTGTTGTGCCGCAGTAAAACTTGTGATGTATAATCATTTATAAAGGCGTAAATTTCAGATAGTTTAATTTTAAGAAATAACATTTGGTACCTAAATGACTTATAACAAGGACCTCCTCGATCCGGCGAGACGTCACCGTGAGAAACAGAAAAACCCTGACCGGCCGATGGGGAAAAAGCCACCGTGGATTAAGGTAAAGGCTCCTCAGGGGAAGGTTTACGAGGAAACAAAAAATATTGTTCGCCAGCATAAACTGACCACAGTGTGTGAAGAGGCGGGCTGTCCCAATGTCGGCGAATGCTGGAACAAAAAACATGCAACCTTTATGATTATGGGTGAGGTCTGCACACGGGCCTGTGCATTCTGTAATGTTGCCACTGGAAAACCTGATAAACTGGATACACTGGAGCCGTTGCGGGTGGGCGTCGCCGTTCAGCGAATGGGTTTGCGCCATGTTGTAATTACATCCGTTGACCGCGACGATATCGAGGATGGCGGGGCGGAGCATTTCGTCAAAACCATAAGGGCCATACGAACCAAAAGTCCGGATACGACAATCGAAATTCTGACACCGGATTTTAAAGGTAAGCACAGGGCCGTTGATACGGTAACTGAGGCGTCCCCGGATGTTTTTAACCATAACCTTGAAACTGTGCCGCGTCTTTATCCTTCAATCCGTCCGGGTTCAAGATATTATACATCCTTGAGGGTGCTTGAGCGTGTGAAGGAACTAGATTCAAAAATTTTTACCAAATCGGGCATTATGGTCGGCCTTGGTGAAACAAAGGAGGAAATCAGCCAGGTGATGGATGACATGCGCTCAGCGGATATTGATTTTATGACTATCGGCCAGTATCTTCAGCCAACCCCGAAACATGCGCCTGTCATGCATTTCTGGACGCCTGAAGAGTTCAGTGTCCTTGAAAAAATGGCAAGGGCAAAGGGTTTCCTGATGGTTTCTGCATCTCCGCTTACACGGTCATCTTATCACGCAGAAGAGGATTTTCAGAAATTAAGGCAAGTGCGCCTTTCAAAGCTGTCTCTTCAAGCCGCTGAATAAAGCCCTATATTTATTTTTATTATGCCTACGCACGCTGAAAAAAAACATTTGCCCTATACGCCTGAGCAGCTTTTTACGCTGGTGGCGGAAGTTGAAAAATATCCTGAATTTCTGCCGTGGTGTATTGCAAGCCGGATTAAGAAACGTCAGGACAATGTAATCTATTCCGATCTTATCATCGGATATAAAATGGTAAGGGAAAAATTTACATCCAAGGTTACCCTCGAATATCCCGGGCATATCAGAGTTGAGTACCTTGACGGGCCCATGCGCTACCTCTCCAATCACTGGAAGTTTATAAGGGAAGAGGATGGATCGTGTATTATAGATTTTTATGTTGATTTTGAATTTAAAAATCCCTTTTTTCAAAGTCTTATGGGTATTTTTTTCAACGAAGCAGTAAGAAGGATGGTTGATGCCTTTGAAACGCGGGCCAAAGAGCTTTACGGTGATAATGCTGCAGTTCAGGATATGTCCGTAACCCCTTCATCTTCAACATAATTATGAAGTTTCTTTTGTTGATTTAAGGTATTTCCGAAGATAAGCGTAAGAAAACTAACAAAGAACATCATCCCGATCCACCAGCTTTGCCAAAGGCCGTAGGATACAATAACAAGAGATGCAAAGGCATTCGCTACGGTGATGTAAAGCAGCCGTGTATAACGCAGTTCCGTTTTTGAAATTCTGTAGTAAAAATGCCCAATGGCTGCAGAGAATAAAAGCGCTCCGAAAATACCGAATTCATACCAAATCTGGGCAAATCCGTTATGAGGATGCAAATATTGTTTTGTATCATGTCCTCCAAAATTGAAAGGAATCGTCTGATCCCGGAATGTATTTATTCCATGGCCGAACAGGGGTTTTTCAAGTGCAAGTTCAGCGGTTGAATTCCATATAATCAGACGTTTTATCGGACTGAATTGGTTCTCATGATGTTCCAGTATGCCAAAACGGTTTTCGAACACAAACTGAATAACCCAGGGAAAAGACAGCAGGAATATCACCAGTGCTGCGGCGCTGAGAAAAATAACGGCTCTGCCCAGTATCAAGTATCCGGTTATAGTCAGGGAGCTTATAATCAGTCCGATAATGAAGCTTTCGCTGTTTGTAAGTAATGCACAGGCAAGCAGCGCGGCAGCTGTTATTCCAAGCCAAATGAAATTCCTGCGGACGAAAAGCCAGATAACACAGGGTAGAAAGAGCAAGAACAAAACGATCATATTTGAGTTAAGCTCCGATAGAAACAGGGCTTTCGATTCAAAAATGCGATCGTCTTTACCGGACAGTTTCAGAAGATACTCGGCGACCGGCGTATTCAACAGATAATCCATTGAAAACATAACCAGTAACACTGAAATTACTGCGGTGATCAGGACAGTTCCTTTAAAAGGTTCGGTATTTCCGGGGTGACTGGCGGCGCCGTTTTCAAGAGGATTGTTAAACTGAAAAAGCTTTAGATAAAGCATATAAAAAACAATGAGGTGACCAGATATTATTACTAACAACTTTAAAGATCTTTCCTCACTAAGCTCTTTATCAACGCTCCAGAAAATGCTTGCTGCTGATAATCCTGCGGTGACAAGCGAAAAAAAGATCAAAGGACTGATTTGTAAAAGAAATCCTTTAACGGACTGGTTTAAATGAAAAGATCTTGTCTCGATTGCGGCAACAACAAGAATTAAAAGCGATATATAAGCCGCTGATCTGGGAAAGAAAAATGCGATTATGATCGATGCTGCAAATGCCCAGTAAACCGGTTTTACCTGTTGCATATGCGCAAGAACAGTTTTCATGATCCGATACCGTCCATAATCATTTCCAGTGCTTTATTTACCGTGGCTTCACGAATTTCCTCACGGGTCCCCGTAAATCGGTTTTCCTCAACTATAACTTTGTCATGGTCTCCGCAGGCTATGTAGACAAGCCCGACCGGCTTGTTTTCACTTCCACCGCCGGGGCCTGCAATTCCGGTTACTGAAACCCCGAAATCCGCATTTGAAAGTACTAATCCGCCTTTCATCATTTCGCGGGCCGTTTGCGGGCTGACCGCTCCATATTCTTCAAGTGTTTCCGGTCGGACTTTAACCAGATCACTCTTGACCCGGTTGGAATACGTGACAAGGCCGCAATCAAATATGTCTGAGGCCCCGGGTATTTCGGTGATAGCAGCCGCAATCAGGCCGCCCGTGCAGGATTCAACAGTGACAAGTGTTTTTGCCCGTATGGTCATGACTTTGACCACGTTTTCGGCAAGTTGCAATGTCCGGGGCAGGAAACTCATAAAAAACTCCTGAAAAGAACAACGAAAACGGCAGCATAAATTCCTGCGACAATGTCATCAAGCATTATTCCAAGAGGGCTCTTTAGTTTTCTGTCTATCAGATTTGCCGGCCAGACCTTAACAATATCGAAAAATCTGAAAAGGGCGAACGCCAAAATGACAAGCCAGATATTCAGTCCGGCGGGAATTAATGCGATCCACTGGCCGGCGACTTCATCAATGACGATTTCCTTCGGGTCCCCGGTCACGTTTCGGTTTTGGCAGTAAAGGACAGATGCGTAATACCCGGCGAGGCTTATTAAAATCACGCCTGCCAGTAATCCCGGTGGACCGGAGACAGCATAAAGGCCAATGCCCGGGGGGATTGCCGCAAGACTGCCCCATGTTCCCGGCGCAGGCTTTAAATAGCCACTGCCAAACCATGTGGCGAGTGTTATTGCTCCTTTGTTTTTTATGTTTTGTATAAATTTCATAACGGCCAATAATCTTTAAAATGATGCGGTGCATATGACGGTGGCCTCTATCCCCTCACCCCTGCCAAGAGTTCCCAATTTCTCCGCAGTCGTGGCCTTCAAACTCACTTTATCCTTTTGGATGTCAAGCATTTGCGCAATGTTTTCCTCGATGCGGTTCCGGTAGCCTCTGATCTTTGGCTTTTCGCATACCACCGTAATATCTGCATTGCTTATCTTGCCCCCTTTCTCATTAAGAATACTCAGAGCTTTCCTAACAAAAATCATACTGTCCGCGTTTTTCCATTGTTTGTTATCAGGCGGGAAATGATCCCCGATATCTCCGGATGATGTCAGGCCAAGAAGGGCATCGGTCAGCGCGTGTAAAACAACATCCCCATCTGAATGCGCCCGGATGGCGTGTGTATGCTGAATATCAATACCTCCGATCTTTATAATCGTATTTTCTGACTGGTTTTCATAGGCATGGATATCATATCCCATGCAGGTTTTTATCTCGGAAAGGGCAGGTTTAATCATAGTTTTTGCAGTTATAATATCGTCTTGTGTTGTGATCTTAAAGTTTTTTCTTGATCCAGTGAGTATTGCGGCTTTGAATCCTGCAGACTCAATAAATAATGTTTCATCAGGAAAGTCATCTGATGAGTTGTTTTTTAGCCATCTGTCGCGTGCCTGAAAGAAGATCGAGTACATGGCTCCCTGCGGCGTTTGCAGTGCCCTTAAACTGTTTCTTTCAACCTTTTCTGCATAGAAAGCTCCTTCCTCAGCACTGACGCCATACCGTAAAGTATCGGCAACGGGAACGGATAACGCGGCGGCTCCGTATTTTCTAACGGCATTCTGTGCGGCTGAAACAAGGTCCGTCTCCAGAAAAGGCCTTGCCGCGTCATGAACCAGAACCGGCACATCATGTTCAGGTTCAGACAAACTCTCCAGACCATTTAAAAAACTTTGGAATCTGGTTTTTCCACAGGATGCTATTTTTACCTTCTTATGGATTTTAATTTTTTGAGGGATGTAATTCTGATGTTCTGGATTTATAACAAGAATGATTTCGTTGCATTCACTGTCTTCCAGAAATGGGGTTAAGGCATGTTCAAGAACTGTATACTCGCCCAAAAAGTGATATTGTTTGGGGATATCATCCTGGAAACGTTGACCGGAACCCCCTGCGAGAATTATAGCTTTATATATGTCTTCTTGTTGTGATAACTTACTTTCCATAGCAAATGAACAGTATTGTGATATAAGTATTCTTTACTCACTATAAGAGTTTTAAACAAGGCCGAGTGTGAATGGATCATTCCGTAAGAAATGTGGAAACTGGTTTCAACAGCAATAACTCTGGTAATAACCGGGACGAAAACTTTAGTTATCCTGTCCCTGCAAAAATAGGATTTTTTAAATCCATCGGCATAAAAATTAAAGATTTTCTGAAGTTTCTTGTTGTCGGGGAGTCGGAAGCCTTATCAAAGATCCTGAACAAGGCGGTAGTCGTACTGTTGTTTGCGGGTATAGTAAGCGGGTTTGCAACATACTGGGCCCTTACGGAATCCGAGGCCTTTGCCGGAAATCCTGATGCGGTTATCTGGCTTTTAAACGTCGATCTTGTAATCCTTCTTGTGCTTGCTGTCCTGCTGGCCAGGAGACTTGTCGGTGTTTACAATAACTGGCGCCAGGGACTTGCGGGATCAAAACTTCAGATTCGACTGGTTTATCTGTTCAGTCTTCTTGCGGTGACGCCGGCCATATTAATGGCGATTTTGTCCGCCTTTCTTTTTCATTTCGGCATTCAAAGCTGGTTCAGCGGACAAGTCAGGACGGCAGTCGAGGAATCTCAGGCTGTCGCAACCGCTTATCTCAATGAACATGTTCAGGTTATCAAGGCCGATGCGCTTGCAATGGCCAACGATCTGGGCAGACAGGCAACGATATTGCTTCAAAACCGTGATGCTCTGGAAAAAGTGCTGAGAACCCAGTCATTTTTGCGCGATCTTTCGGAAGCGGTTGTATTTGACGGACAGGGTAAAATTCTTGCCAGCTCGGGGTTCACATTCGCACTCGAATTTGAATCGGTTCCGGAATATGCCTTACTTGAAGCAAACAGCGGTGAAGTTTCCGTCATGCGCGGGGCAAGTGATGACAGGGTCCGCGGCCTGGTCAAACTTGACAATTTCATGGATACTTATCTTTATGTCGGCAGGATGCTGGATCCAAAGGTGGTAAGCCATGTGGACAGAACCCGAGAGGCAACCGAATATTATATGAAACTGGAAGGCAAGCGCACCGATCTGCAGGTTGCGTTTATCATGATTTATCTGGTTGTTGCTTTCCTCCTTCTGATAGTGGCAATATGGTTCGGGCTGGTTTTTGCAAGAAAACTGGTTGCTCCGATTTCCTCCATTGTTTCTGCGGCGGAAAGAATGCGCGCCGGCGATATGACAGCCAGGGTTCCGGAAAACCACGATCTGGAGGAGTTTGATTATCTGTCCCGTTCCTTCAACCGTATGACGACGCAGTTACAGCAGCACCAGAATGAACTGTTGAATGCAAACAGACAGATAGATGAGCGACGACGATTTATAGAAACGGTCTTGGCCGGTGTAAGCTCCGGAATCGTTGGCGTTGATCAGGACGGAAGGATTTTGCTTGCCAATAATTCCGCAGCAGATGTTTTTGGCGTAGACAAGTCGTCAATACTTCAAAAACCGGTGTCTGAAATCATCCCAGGTGTGGACGAAATGCTGAAAGAGGCTTACGCCAGACCGCAAAAGATATTGGAACAGCAAATGCGCTACCATGCGCCTGACAACAATCAAAAAACTTTGCTGGTCAGGATTGCAGTCGAGAAAATTGATGAACGGGAATACAATGCCGTTATAACTTTTGATGACATCAGCGAATTGCTGGTTGCACAAAGAAAAGCCGCGTGGGCTGATGTGGCAAGACGTATCGCTCACGAAATCAAGAATCCCCTGACCCCAATTCAATTATCGGCGGAGCGTTTACAAAGAAAATATCTGTCCCAGATTACGACCGAGCAGGAAACCTTCAAAAAGTGTATCGGAACAATTATCAGACATGTCGGCGACATCGGGCATATGGTAAATGAATTTTCTTCATTTGCCCGCATGCCGCAGCCGCAGCTTAAACAGGAAAACGTAACATCTATTATCAAGGAAGTCCTGATATTGCAGGAAGAGGCGCATAAAGATATTCATTTCAATAAAATTGGGCTTGATGTAAAGGCGGATGCCCTTTTCGTTATGTGCGACTCCCAGCAGATCCGGCAGGCGTTGACAAATATCATTCAAAACGCCATAGATTCCGTTCAGGCAAGAATGACGAGGGATAAGGCGGCACATGGTCATGCAGAACCGGGTCATATTGATGTTATGCTGGCCACCAATGAAAAGGATGAGGCGATGATTAGTGTCACCGATAACGGTCTTGGATTTCCGAAAGGTGAGGATGTATCCAGATTGATGGAGCCATATGTAACCATGCGGGAAAAAGGAACCGGCCTCGGCCTCGCAATTGTGAAGAAAATTATGGACGATCATAAAGGCTCCCTTGTTTTGGGTGTATTTGAAGATCTTAAAAAAACGGATGGATGGCGTAACATGAAGGGTGCGAGCGTTACTCTTGTAATGCCTCTTACACAGTCTTCCGGCCGCCTGGAAGCAGGCGCGGAAAGCGATGATGAGCTTTATGACCAGCCGAAAAAGGTTGCAAACGACAAATAGGTATTAGAGACGGACTGAATAACGGCCATGACCAAAGATATTCTCATTGTTGATGACGAAGCCGATATCCGGGAATTAATTCAGGGCATACTCGAGGATGAGGGGTATACAACACGCCGGGTTGCCAATTCGGTAGAATTTTATGAATCGGTTGGCGAAAAGGTTCCGGATCTGATTATTCTGGATATCTGGCTTCATAACAGTCCGGAAGACGGTATTGAAATTCTCAGAAATTTTAAGAAAAAACATGAAGACAAACCGGTTGTCATGATAAGCGGGCACGGCACAATTGAAACGGCGGTGGAGTCCATAAAACATGGCGCTTACGACTTCATTGAAAAGCCTTTTAAGGCAGATCGTCTTATTCTCATGATAGAAAGGGCACTTGAAGCCGCCAGTCTGAAACGCGAGAATAAAACCCTCAGGGAAAAGATCGAAGGTCAGGTTGAGCTGGTCGGGGAGTGTGCAAACATGGTTCAGGTCCGCCAGATTCTTGAGCGTGTGGCGCCTACGAACAGCCGCGTTCTGGTGACGGGTGAGCCGGGAACGGGAAAGGATATTGCATGCAAACTGCTGCATAAATTGTCACTGAGAGCTGAAGGGCCTTTTCAAACTTTAAACTGCGCCATTCTTCACCCTGACCGGTTGGAGCTTGAATTGTTTGGATGCGAAAGCAACGAGAACGGCGAAGGGGCTTATGAGGGTGTGCTTGAAAAAGCAAATGGCGGAACGCTTCTGCTTGATGAAGTATCGGATATGCCACTGGAAACACAGGGCAAGATTGTCAGAGTGCTTCAGGAACAGGAATTTATGAGGGTTGGGGGGAAAGAAAGAATTAAGGTTGATGTCAGAATTATAGCCTCAACCAACAGAGATCTTAATCTGGTTATGAATGAGGGCGGCTTCAGACAGGATCTGTATTACAGGCTGAGTGTCGTTCCTGTCAACATGCCCCCGCTGCGTGAACGGGTAACGGATATTCCATGCCTTGTGAACTTTTTTACAAACCAGTATTTGAGCGACAGCGGACTCCAGCCAAGGCCGTTCACGGAAGCGGCCATTGCCTATCTCCAGCGGTATGACTGGCCCGGAAATGTCAGACAGCTTCGTAATGTCATTGAATGGATCATGATTATGATTACTGAGCCCGGGAAAGAAGTGATTGATGTTGAAGATCTACCGTCGGAGATTATTAGTGTTCCCAAAGCCGTGAATGAACAGGTCAATTGGGAAAAGGATCTAATCGGACTGCCTTTGCGTGAAGCAAGGGAAAAATTCGAAAAAAAATATCTGAATATGCAGATATCACGTTTTGGCTGGAATATATCGAAAGCTGCAGCATTTATAGGTATGGAACGTTCGGCATTGCACAGAAAGCTTAAATCCCTGAATATATCTGCAAATGACGCATCGCCTGACAGTGAAGACACGTCCGCGCTTTCCGGTTCCGGCGAGGCAAAACACAAATCAAACAGGTTCAGTGCCTAATGCGGATCATAATTTGCGGCGGCGGGCAGGTTGGGTTCAGTATTGCAACGTATTTGTCTTTCGAAGACAACGATGTAACCGTCATCGATACCGACCAGAACATCGTAACCCGGATCAATGAAGAGCTTGAAGTTAACGGAATAGTCGGTAACGCTTCGGAGCCGGATGTGCTGGAAGCCGCCGGTGCAAACAAGGCCGATCTTATAATCGCAGTGACGCACAGGGATGAGGTGAATATGGTGGCCTGTCAGGTTGCCCATTCAATTTTTAACATTCCCAAGAAAATAGCACGTATACGCAGCCATTCTTTTATTAATCCGGCCTGGTCGAATTTGTTCAGCCGGGATCATATGCCTATTGATGTTATTATCTCCCCTGAAAATGAAGTGGCAAAGGCAATATGCCAGCGACTTTCGGTTCCCGGCACAACCAATGTTCTTTCTCTTGCGGGTGGTCGGGTCTACCTTGTGGGTGTTATATGTCTTGAAGAATGCCCGATCATTAAGACTCAACTCCGGCAGATTCCCGCGCTTTTCCCGGACCTGCCGATTGAGGTTGTTTATATCATGCGTGATAACAGGGCTATACAACCCGATATTAATGAACAAATGCAGGTTGGAGATGAAGTCTATTTTTTTGTAGACGTGAAACAGCTGAAACGTGCCATGGGTGTTTTCGGCCACGAAGAAAATGAAGCAAGACGTGTTGTCGTTGTGGGAGGTGGAAATATAGGCGAAGCCCTGATTGAGCAGTTTATGCATGATCACTCTGATTTAAGGGTCAAACTTATTGAGAATGATACAGAACGGGCAAAATATCTGAGCGCCAAGTTCGAAGATCTGATTGTAATAAACGGCAGCGGCCTTGATCGCGATATTCTTGAAGAGGCGAATATCAGCCGGACCGAAGCCCTTGTGTCCGTAACCAATGATGATGAGGCGAATATTCTGGCTTCGCTTGTCGCCAAACAGTACGGCTGCGAAAGGGCGATTGCTATTGTAAACAAAACGAGCTATGGCCCCATTATCAATTCGCTTGGTATTGATACTGTTATTTCTCCGCGATCAATCACGGTTTCCGGTATAATGCAGCATGTAAGGCGGGGCAGGGTCCGTGCACTCTATACGTTCAAGGATTCCTTTGCGGAAATAATAGAGGCCGAAGTCGCCGAGGGAACGGATTTCGCGAATAAGACCCTGAGTGAGGTGAAGCTCCCAAGGCGTGTTATTATCGGGGCAATTGTCAGAAATGATGATGTTTTTATGCCTGTCCCCAATCTTTTGATAAAACCGGGAGACCGGATTATTTTAATGGTTCCGCAAGGACTGGCCGCCAAAGTCGAGAAGATATTCTCCGTTAATATGGAGCTGATATAGGGCACGCCAGGTTTCTTAAATTAACTAACAGTATCGGTAATGGATAAGGTATTTATATTCGACTGGGACGGGACGCTTGTTGATACTATAGAGCTTCTTAAAAGCGCTTATAACAGTGTATTTGAAAACTTTGGCATGCCTTTATGGTCTTTTGAGGAGGCCAGACAAAACATACGAAAGGCAGCAAAATTTTACTTCAGAGATAATTTTGGCGAGCATGCCGAAAAGGCAATGCAGATTTATTACAGCTATGTGGAGGATAATCATCTTGATCACGTCCGGGCCTATCCCGGGACGGAGCTTATTTTAAAAAATTTACATGATAAAGATGTGAAAATGGGCGTTGTGAGTAATAAAAGACATGATTTTCTTGTTTCCGAAATCCGGCACATGGGGTGGGATGATATGTTTTCCGGCGTTGTCGGCGCCGGATATGCAGGCAATGACAAGCCCTTTCCCGATCCTCTTTTAATGTGCATCGAACTTATGGATGTCGAAAGTACAAGAGAAAACATATATTTTATCGGTGATACAAAGACCGATATTGAGTGCGCTTCACGGGCGGACATAAAAAGTATTTTTGTAACCTATGGTATGGGAACAAAAAATGAAAATATCACGTATATTCCGCATAAAACTATTGATACCCTGAAAGAAATTATGTATCTGTGAGGTTGTTTTACGCATGCGTGAAATAATATTTTGGTTCTGATATTGCGCAATTCGCGCTTTCTTGGATCAAAACTATCAAAATTATTTAATGAATAAGTTAAAGGTATTTTTAATGGCGGAAAAAAACCAAAACGTGCAGGATGTTTTCCTCAACAAAGTCCGTAAGGACAAGCAAAGCGTAACCGTTTTTCTTGTCAACGGTGTCAAACTTCAGGGAATTGTAACATGGTTTGATAATTTCAGTCTTTTGCTCAGCCGGGAAGCAAATCATCAGCTTGTCTATAAACATGCTATTTCCACGATAATGCCAAATGGCCCTCTTAATCTGAAAGAGGAAGCCGGCATAGATCATCAGGATACAAAAAAGGTTGAAACAAAAGTGGAAATACGGAACTCATCTTCTGCACACAAAGAAGACTGATAAATCCACTAGATGGTTTTTCCTGATAACGGCGAACGCGGTAAAAACATTTCCGGATCCGGGAAGTGTCTTATTATAGTGCCTTTTGTCAAAAAGGCCGGTAAAGGCGGTAAAGAATATTCCGATAACGAGCGCACTGAATTATCGGTAATTTCCGAAGCTCAGGGTCTGGCGGCGGCCATTAATCTTGAAATTCTTAAGGTCCACTTAATCAATCTAAAGACACCTGTTGCGGGAACGTTTTTTGGAAAGGGTCAAATAGAGGTAATCAGAAATTCCGTGGAGGAATACGGGCCTGATGTCGTTATTGTGAATGTCGGGCTTTCTCCAATCCAGCAAAGAAATCTTGAAAATACCTGGAATGTTAAGGTGATTGACCGCACGGCTCTTATACTTGAAATTTTTGGGGAAAGGGCCCAGACGAAAGAAGGAAAGCTCCAGGTTGAGCTTGCCACTTGCCAGTACCAGAAATCGAGACTTGTCAGAACCTGGACACACCTTGAAAGACAGAGAGGCGCACTCGGATTTATTGGCGGTCCGGGCGAAACGCAGCTTGAAATCGATAAACGCCTTATTGCCGAGCGTATTGACAAATTAAAAAAGGAGCTCGAAAAAGTTCGGAAAACGCGGCATATGCAGTCAAAAAGGCGTAAAAAACAGTCTATTCCCGTTATTTCCCTTATCGGGTATACAAATGCCGGGAAATCCAGCCTGTTTAATGTTTTGGTTGATGCAGATATTTTTGCAAGGGATCTGCTCTTTGCAACACTGGATCCCACGGCCCGGCAGATGACACTTGCGCCGAATAAATATGCGGTCTTAACTGACACCGTCGGATTTATTTCCGATTTGCCTACCGACCTTATCGCTGCATTCCGGGCCACGCTTGAGCAGATACAGGAGGCCGATATCATACTTCACGTACGGGATATGAGTTCAGAAGATCGTGAGGCTCAATCTGCAGATGTTATCTCTATTCTGGAAGATCTGGGTATTCATTATCAGGGTGATGACCGGATAATCGAGGTCTGGAATAAAATAGATGCGGTCGAGGAAAAACAGAGACGCAGTTTTGTCAGGCAGTCCCGGCAAGAAGATGTACACGAAATCGTTCTGACTTCGGCGACTCGGGGACAAGGCCTGGATGCGCTCCGCGAAGCAATTTTGAAAAAGCTTGAAGAAAAAGAGACTTCACGAACGCTTGTCATCAAGGCTGAGCAAGGAGAGCCGATTGCATGGCTTTACAACCACGGGACCGTTCTTGACAGTGAAACAGAGGAGACTATTCTCAGGTTGAAAGTGTCGATGTCGGATGAAAACTGGCTTCGATTTGACAAACTCTATCCCGGTATAACTCGTAACACACAAACATCAGATCAATGGACATATCAGGCCTGTCAGACAAAGTAAGCGAAATTATCAAAGAAGGGGCGGGTAAAATCGTAAAGCCCCGTTTTCAAAACCTTCATGACCACGAAGTCACAACAAAAAAGTCCAGAACGGATTTACTGACGATCGCAGATACCGAAATGGAGCATTTTCTTGAAAGAAATCTGCCGCAGTTACTGCCGGGGAGCAGATTTATTGGCGAAGAATCAACTTCACGTGGCGAATTTGATTTAAAGGCACTCGAAAATGAAGACGATTATTTCTGGGTTGTTGATCCAATAGACGGAACGTTCAACTTTGCAAATGGAATCGCTGAATTTGGCGTTATGGTTGCTGTTATGAAGCAGGGCAGACCGGTTGCGGGATGGATTTATGATGTGCCTGGGGACAGGCTTTACACCGGATTTAAAGGTGAAGGAGCCTATATTGAAGGAAAACCAGTGCGTCTGGATGTTTCCGAAAAATCAGAAAAGCAAATGAGCGGGGTGATTGGAAATCACGCCCTTTCTCATGGATTTTTGAGTGAATTAAAGCTTTTCAGCGATAAATTTGAAAGAATAATAATAAACAGGTGTTCGGCCGCTTCCTACGCGGGGCTGGTTAACGGTGCGCTTGATTTTGTTATATACCGTGTTGTGTATCCCTGGGATCACATGCCCGGCTCTTTGATTTTTAAAGAAGCGGGCGGTAATACCTATTACTGGGATGGTAACGAATACATATATCAAAAGGAAAAAATGGGGATTTTTTCTGCCTCCACACAAGCTCTTGCCGACGACATTCAATCCAATATCAGACAGATATGTGAGAAACATCAGCTTTTATTGGCCTGAGCTGATTTTTCCTTTTTCTTCTCTTCATTCCAGCGGAGGATCAGATCCTCCAGCGGTATATCCTGAATATCAAGCCTTTCAGACTTAAGCTGTGCCTCAAGGCCCCTGAAACGCCTTTCAAACTTTTGGTTCGTGGCCCTCAGAGCGCCTTCACTGTCCACATTGTGCAAACGCGCAAGATTAACAATAACAAACAGGATATCCCCAAATTCTTCCCCAATCGAATCAGGGTCATGATCCTGTATTGCTTCTTTCAATTCCCCGATTTCTTCGTCCAGTTTCAGGAGCACATCACGTGCATTGGTCCATTCGAACCCTTTACGGGCCGCTCTTTTCTGAAGTTTGTGCGCACGCATGAGGGCGGGCAGGGCCAAGGCCACACCGTCGAGAATACTTTTGTTCTTTTCCTTGGATTTTCTGGTTCTTTCCTCCTCCTTCCGCTGCTCCCATAAAATATTGACGTCGCCTTCCGTGGCGGCTTTTTTGTCACCAAAAACGTGCGGATGGCGGCTGATCATCTTCTCTGTGACATGCGTCACGACGTCTGCGAATGTGAAAAAATCCTGTTCCCTTGCCATCTGGGCGTGATAGACAACCTGTAAAAGCAGATCGCCAAGCTCATCTTTAAGAGATTCCCAGTCTTTGTTTGCGATTGCATCGGCAACCTCATAGGATTCCTCAATGGTGTAGGGGGCGATGGTTTCGAATGACTGCCGAATATCCCACGGGCATCCACAGTCCGGATCACGCAACGTTTCCATTACTTCTAACAGCTTTGGTACAGAGTTATCCACAGGCTTGTGAGGGGGCGAATCGGGGTCATTTCTCTTTTTTTCGGACTTTAGTGCCATTGCATATGAACGTTATGCTGTGATTATATAAGGAATATTAAAATTGATGCTTTTATTTTAAACTTCATACCCTTAAAACAAAGAGATTATGAACTTTACGCCTGAAAAATACACAGCTTATCCGACCGTAAGTCTGAAAGACAGAACGTGGCCGGATGCCGTCATTGAAAGTCATCCTGTGTGGTGCGCGGTTGATCTGCGCGACGGTAACCAGGCACTTATTAATCCCATGAACATCGACCGCAAGTTAAAAATGTATCAGCTGCTTGTCGATATCGGTATAAAAGAGATCGAAATTGGATTCCCGTCCAGTTCCCAGATTGAGTACGATTTTGCCCGTAAATTAATTGAAGAGGAATTAATTCCTGATGATGTAAAGATCCAGGTATTGGTGCAGGCCCGGGAGCATTTGATCCGTAAAACATTTGAATCCCTCAAAGGGGCCAGGAAAGCCGTTATTCATATGTATAATTCCACCTCGGTCGCCCAGAGACGCGATGTCTTTCGCATGGATCCAAAAGGCATCGAAAATCTTGCGGTTGAAGGAACCCGGCTGATCCGGGATCTGATGGGAGAATATCCGGAAACACGCTGGATGTACCAGTATTCGCCCGAAAGTTTTACCGGAACCGAGCTTGAAGTGGCTCTGGACATCTGTAACAAGGTAATCGAAACGTATGGGCCTGATCCTGAAAATAAAATGATTATAAATCTTCCTTCAACAGTTGAGACATCAACGCCAAACGTTTTTGCGGATCAGATCGAGTGGATGAGCCGCAATCTGACACGGCGCGATTCTGTTATTTTAAGCGTTCATACACATAACGACCGCGGGACCGGAATTGCCAGTACGGAACTGGCCCTGATGGCCGGTGCGGAGCGTGTTGAAGGAACCTTACTGGGGAATGGCGAGAGAACCGGGAACGCAGATATTGTGACTTTGGGTCTGAATATGTATTCACAAGGTATCCACCCCGGCCTTGATTTGTCAGATGTACCAAAAATTGTCAGGATCGTGGAAGAATGCAATCAGATTGAAACGCACGTACGGCATCCATACGCAGGCGATCTGGTGTTTACCGCGCTTTCGGGGTCACATCAGGACGCAATCCGTAAAGGTCTGGACGCACACCGTCAGTATATGCGAAATCACTGGGATGTTCCTTATCTTCCAATTGATCCTGAAGATATAGGCCGTACGTATGAAACGACTATAAGAATTAATTCCCAGTCGGGCAAAGGCGGGATAGCCTATATCATCGAGCGTGAATACGGTTACAAGCTTCCGAGGGCGTTGCAGATAGAATTTTCCCATATAATTCAAAGGATTGCAGATACAACGTCGCGTGAAATCATGGCCGAAGAAATCTGGAAAGCCTTTGATCAGGAATATATTAATCAGATAAAAGGATTTCGTCTTAAATCGCTAAAGACTGATTATCTGAATATAGGCGACGGGGACGAAAATGAAGAGACGGTCGTTGTGCGGGCAGTCATCGGTAACGATAACAGCGAAGAAGATTCCATATCATTTGATGGGGAAGGAAACGGACCGGTAAATGCCTTTATTAACGGTATTCGCAATGCCTTAGACGTTGATTTTCAACTTAATAATTATGAAGAACATACACTTTCCAACAGCAGTAGCGCAGAGGCCGCGGCTTACATATCTCTTCTTAACGCAGAAAATAAGGAATTCTATGGTGTGGGCACGGATTCCAATATCGTTCGCGCTTCAATCAAAGCGATTCTGTCTGCAATTAACCGGATGCTGAGCTCTTAATTCTCACCGGTCTCCTTATTAAATTCTTTACTTCTTCGCTTTTGCACAAATGCTGAAAATAAAGTACTATAATTATGTGCATTGCAATAATGTCTTAAAAATTGAGTTATGAGGCCGCTTTGAAACAAAATACCCTCGAAGTTACCGGGCCGGAGACAGAAAATTCCCAGCAGGTTCTCACGGTGGATGCCTTGTCTTTCCTGACCAGGCTGCATGATGAATTTATGGAACGGCGCAACCAGATTATTGAAAACAGAATTGCCCGGCAAAAAAACTTTGATGCCGGGAAAAAACCTGATTTTCGTGATGATTTGCGTTCCATAAGGGAAAGTGAAAAATGGTGTGTCACACCGCCTCCCGAAGATATCATAGACCGCCGGGTCGAAATTACAGGGCCCGTCGAACGTAAAATGATGATCAATGCCCTCAATTCAGGCGCAAAATGTTTTATGGCCGATTTTGAAGATTCGCTATCCCCGACCTGGGACAATGTAATCGACGGACAGGTTAATACATATGACGCATTCCGTAAAACGCTGACTTTTGATGATGCGTCCGGAAAATCCTATGCACTTAATGGCGACACTGCCCAGCTTTTACTGAGACCGCGCGGGTGGCACCTGCCGGAAAAACATGTTCAGTATATGGCGGCGCCGTGTTGCGCGAGTCTTTTTGATTTTGGGCTTCTTGCTTTTCACAATCTTCAATACAGGGTTGCGCAGGGATCGGGGCTTTATCTTTATCTTCCGAAGCTTGAAAATGCAGAGGAAGCCCAGCTCTGGGCGGCAATATTCAGATATACGGAGGATCATTTCGGCGTTCCGCGCGGGTCTGTCCGGGCAACGGTTCTGATCGAAACAATAACCGCCGTTTTTGAAATCGAGGAAATCCTTTATGCTCTCAAAGACCATTCTCTTGGCTGTAACGCTGGCCGGTGGGATTATATTTTCAGTGCGATCAAAAAGTTTTTCAAAAATACTGCCGCTGTTCTGCCGGACAGAAACGACGTAACCATGACCGTGCCGTTTATGAAGGCATATACCGAGCATCTGGTGAAAATCTGCCATAAGCGCAATGCTTTTGCGATGGGTGGGATGGCCGCATTCGTCCCAAGCCGCAAAGATGAAGATGTAAACAAAAACGCCATGCAAAAGGTTGCCGAAGACAAAACGAGGGAAGCAGAGGCAGGATTTGACGGTACCTGGGTTGCGCATCCGGATCTTGTTCCGGTCGCAATGCGCGTTTTTGTCACAGTTCTGGGTAACAAACCCAACCAGATCGACAAAAAAAGGGACGATGTTCAGGTAACCGCCGCCGACCTTTTAAGCTTTGATAAAACGCCCGGGCGGATAACAGTGCAGGGTATCCGCAATAATATAAGTGTCGCAATTCAATATATCGCCTGGTGGATGGAGGGCAGGGGAGCCGTGGCCATTAACAATCTGATGGAGGATGCGGCGACCGCAGAAATCGCAAGGGCACAGTTATTGCAATGGATTTTTCATAAGGCAAAAATGGAGGATGGGGCTGTATTCACACAGGACCTTTATACAACCTTCAGGAATGAGGAACTGGATGCGCTCAAGGGCGATCACGGTTTTAACGATGCATTGGAAAAGGCTGCAGGCTTGCTCGATGAATTGGTGATAGCCGATCACATGGCTGAATTTTTAACACTGCCCGCGTATCATTACCTTGATTAGGGCTAAAAAAGGAGAAAGACGATGGAACATTCAGACAACAAAAAAGGCAGCAGGCTGACCCGCGAAATGTTGGAGGAAGCAAACCGCATAAGAACGGAATGGGAAAACGATCCGCGCTGGCACGGGATAAAAAGACCCTATTCCGCGGAAGACGTTGTGAAATTAAGACCGTCTATTCTGGAGGAGCAGACCCTGGCCAAACTCGGCGCCCAAAGACTTTGGGAATTGTTTCAAAAAAAGGAATATATCCATTCTCTCGGATGCCTCACAGGGACCATGGCGATGCAGATGGTTAAAGCAGGCATGGAGGCGATTTATTGCAGCGGATGGCAGGTTGCGGCAGATGCAAATCTTTCATCGGAAACCTATCCCGACCAGAGCCTTTATCCGTCCAACTCCGTACCGCATCTTGTAAGGCGGATTAACAATGCACTCACACGGGCGGACCAGATTGACCGTATTGAGGGGAATTTTGACACGCATTACTGGCATGCTCCAATCATTGCCGATGCAGAGGCCGGGTTTGGAGGACCGCTTCATGCCTACGAACTCATGAAAAACATGATCGGGGCAGGCGCGGCGGGTGTCCATTTTGAGGACCAGCTGGCGGCTGAAAAAAAATGTGGTCATCTCGGCGGAAAAGTGCTCGTTCCGACCTCACAGTTTATAAGGACACTGATCTCTGCCCGTCTGGCCGCAGATGTAATGAATGTTCCGACATTTGTTGTTGCGCGGACGGATGCGCTTGGAGCAACGCTTATGACCAGTGATATCGATCCTCAGGATCATGAGTTTATGACAGGCGAACGCACACCGGAAGGGTATTACCGCGTGAAAAACAGTATGGAGGTTGTGATCAAGCGTCAGCTGGCCTATGCGCCATATTCGGACATGTTATGGTTTGAAACTTCGGAGCCCGATCTTGAGCAGGCGAAACAGTTTGCGGAAGCCATTCATAAGGAATATCCGGGCAAATACCTGACATATAACTGTTCACCGTCCTTTAACTGGAAAAAACATCTGGACGATGCCACAATCGCAAAATTCCAGAAAGAACTCGGCGCAATGGGATATAAGTTTCAGTTTATCACGCTTGCCGGATGGCATCTGCTTAATCTTGCCAGTTTTGATCTGGCGCAAGGCTACATCCGTGACGGTATGACGGCTTATGTTAATGTTCAGGAAGAGGAATTCTCACGGGAGAAAGACGGCTACACCGCTACAAAGCACCAGCGCGAAGTCGGAACGGGCTATTTCGATGAGGTTCTGATGACAGTTACAGGTGGTGAGGCTTCGACAACGGCACTGAAAGGCTCCACTGAATCGCAACAGTTTCACTGATCTTCTTTCTGTTTGCAGGTCCGTATCAATCCGGCCGAAGGCAGACTTGTGCAGAATGATGGAAATTTTGATCCGGCAGGACATGTCCTAAATTCTTAATGGTGCTTTTCGCATTCTTTTGCTAAAACCCATTTATGAATCTGATTGAAAACAAAACATTTGAAGAAATACAGATCGGGGACAGTGCAAGTCTTCGCCGTGTTCTGACCAAGCAGGATATTGACCTTTTTGCGGTTATGTCTGGTGACGTTAACCCGGCACATGTTGATGAGGAATATGCACGAAGTTCAATTTTTCATGACATCATTGCGCATGGCATGTATGGCGGATCCCTCATTTCGACAGTGCTCGGAACCCAGCTTCCCGGGCCGGGCACGATCTATCTGTCCCAGACGCTTGAGTTCAAAAAGCCGGTAAAAATTGGTGACACACTCAACGTTTTAGTTCGGGTGAAAGAAAAGAAAGAGAAAGGGCATATCGTTGTTCTTTCCTGCCGATGCACAAACCAGCGCGGAAGGGAAGTTATTTCCGGTGAAGCTGTTGTTATGGCTCCTGAAGAGAAAATAAGCCGTCCGCGGGCAAAATTGCCGGAAGTGACTTTAAATCATGAAGATGACGGCAGCAGATGGTTTGCACAGCTTGTTGCCTTGCAAAGCAACACGTCCCCAATAAAGGTCGGTATGGTGCATCCTGTTGATCCCGCCTCCCTCGGCGGTGCGGTCGATGCGGCGGAAGAGGGTATTATAAAACCGGTTTTTATCGGCCCGGAGCATAAAATAAAGGCAGCCGCGGAAGAGGCGCATATTGATCTGTCATCCTATGAAATTGTGGCAACGGAACACAGTCACGCGGCGGCGGAAACGGCTGTCCGCATGGTGCGTGAAGGAAAGCTGGAAGCCCTTATGAAGGGCAAGCTTCATACCGATGAGCTGATGCATTTTGTTCTTGATAAAGAAACCGGTCTTCGCACCGGCCGGCGCATGAGCCATGTCTTCGTGATTGATTTTCCAAGTTATCACAAACCTTTGTTCCTGACGGATGCGGCCATTAATATCCGCCCCAATTTACAGGCCAAAAAGGATATCGTTCAGAATGCAATCGATTTGTTTAATGCATTAAACATGGGAGCACCAAAAGTTGCCATTGTTTCTGCGGTTGAAACCGTAAATGAAGAGATTCCCTCAACGCTGGATGCAACGGCGCTTTGCAAAATGGCGGAGCGCGGACAGATTACAGGCGGTATTCTTGATGGCCCCCTGGGGTTTGATAATGCCATTTCAAAAGAGGCCGCGGCCTCAAAAAATATCGTTTCCCAGGTCGCCGGGGATGCGGACATTATCGTTGTTCCGGATATTGAAGCAGGAAATATTCTTTATAAGCAGATACGGTATATGTCCAATATCGAAGGGGCAGGAATTGTCCTGGGCGCGCGTGTGCCGATTATTCTGACTAGCCGGGCGGCGGGCCGGGGTATGACGCGCAAGGCATCGTGCGCGCTCGCGGCGGCATTTCTGCAGAAAAGATCAAAAAGTGATGAATAGGAATAAAGTCATTCTAACGCTGAATGTCGGCTCATCCAGCCTTAAATGGGCCGTGTTTAATCTTGAAACCGGTCAAGAGGCCATAAAAAAAGATAAAATTGAACTGTCACCTTTTTTAAGTAAAAAAGAGGGCATGGAAACGGCAATCCGGGGAATTGTAAAAACTCTGAGCCATGACAATCTTGAGGTTGAGGCGGCGGGCCATCGTGTGGTTCACGGCGGCGCCTACCCGGGGCCTGTTCAGATTAATGAAGATGTTCTTGAAAATCTTTATGCGCTTTCAGATCTTGCTCCCCTGCACGAACCTTTCAATATCGCAGGTGTGACGTTTCTGAAAAGGGAACTGCCTGATATTCCCCATATTGCGTGTTTTGATACGGCGTTTCACAGAGGTCACGATCCTCTTGTTGATCATTTTGCCCTGCCTAAAGACTATTACAGTCAAGGCATAAAGCGCTATGGCTTTCACGGCCTGTCTTACGAATTTATATCCACCGCTATTCAACAGAGTTATCCACAGCTTTTCCACAGGAAGATTGTGGTGGCCCACCTGGGAAACGGGTCCAGTCTTTGCGCTATGAAAAACGGTAAGAGTGTTGACAGCACAATGGGGTTCAGTGCTCTTGACGGGTTGCCGATGGGGACGCGTTGCGGTTCACTGGATCCCGGCGTGATCCTGCATATGATGCGGACAATGGGATATGGCATTGAAAAGATTGAAGATATTTTGTACCGCCAATCGGGTCTGAAAGGGTTGTCGGGGCGCACACATGATGTCAGGAAGCTTTTGGAAAGTGATGACCCCGACTCAAAGCTGGCAATTGAATATTTCTGCTGGCGTGTGGCGCAGGGAATAGTTAGCATGGGCGTTACGATGAAAGGTATCGACGGACTTGTATTTACCGGTGGAATCGGAGAAAATTCTGAAGAAATAAGACAAAAAGTCTTGCATTCCATAAAATGGTTGAATAGTGATCTTGATATTCACGTTATTGCAACGAATGAAGAACTCATGATCGCTCATCATACCAGGGCACTAATAAAGACGGTTTAAAAATCTTAATACTATGCTTTTTAAAGATTTCGGTTTCAGTGACAATGTAGACAAAGCCATAACGGAATGTGGTTATGAGCGTCCGACTCCCATTCAGGAAAAGGCGATACCGCAAATTCTTATGATGCGTGATGTTATCGGGCAGGCGCAGACCGGAACGGGAAAGACCGCCAGTTTTACCCTGCCAATGATTGAAATATTATCCGACGGAGTTGCCAAGGCGCGTATGCCGCGCTCTCTTATCCTTGTTCCAACCCGGGAACTTGCAAGTCAGGTTGCTGACAACTTCGATACCTATGGCAAGTATGTAAAGCTGAACAAGGCGCTTATCATGGGCGGGGTCAATCTGAGCGATCAGAGAAAGGTGATAGAGCAGGGACCGGATGTGCTTATTGCCACCCCGGGGCGTCTGCTTGATTTTTTCGAGCGCGGAGACCTTATCCTTAACGATATCAAGATGCTTGTGATTGACGAAGCGGACCGCATGCTGGACATGGGATTTATCCCTGATGTACGAAAAATTATAGGGTTCCTGCCTAAAATCAGGCAAACACTTCTGTTTTCCGCGACCATGCCTCCTGAGGTGGAAAAGCTGGCCAATGAATTCATGCAAAACCCGAAGAAGGTTGTAATAGAACCTCCAAAGGTTGAGGACCATAATATTGCCCAGAATGTCGTGATCCTGAACAAACGCGATAAAAAAAAGGCCCTTAAGGAAATCCTTGATACCCAATACGTTCAGTCGGCGTATATTTTCTGCAACAGGAAAAGGGATGTTGGTACACTTGGATCATGGCTCATAAAAGAAGGGTATGAGGCAGCGCCGATGCATGGTGACATGACGCAGACCAGTCGTATGGAAACACTGGAGAGGTTCAGGACTCATGATGTCCGTTTTCTGGTCTGCAGCGATGTGGCCGCACGCGGTATTGATATTGAGGAAGTGAGCCACGTTCTGAATTATGACGTGCCCATGTCTGTCGATGATTATACACACCGTATCGGTCGAACCGGACGCGCCGGAAAAAAAGGTGTTGCCTATACATTCGTGACCAGTGAGGATCAGCCTCATGTGGATAAACTTGTGGATAAGTTTGGGGATAACTTGAGCATAACCTGTTTAAAAACAGTAAAATGCCTTGATTGGGAGGGTGTTCTGGAAAAGGAAAAGTGTCCTAAATCGGCTTCAAAGTCTTCGTCCGGAAGGAATTCTGAAAGCAGGGAAAGACCCCCAAAGCGCAATGTCAGGGAAAAAAGTGATGAAAGAAATTCCGGATTTCACAAAAAATCATCTGGCAATGCCAGTGTTATCGGTTTCGGTGATGATGTTCCGGCTTTTATGAGATGAGTGTCCCGGATTTATCTGCAATCTTGACTTCAGGGCCACATCAATCAACACTGAATATAGGCTGAATAAGCGAATTATCTAACGTATCTTTGTCTTTCAGATTTTCATGAAATGGATCCCTTCTTTTCCTAATGCCGCAAAAACACTGATCGGTCTGTCTATGGCGGCCAGTCTTGTCCCGGAGAAGGTTTATGCGAATGCACCTTCAAAAAAAGAGATGCCGGTCAGAATTCAGGCAGACAGGCTGATAAACAATCAGCCCGCGCAGACGATTACAGCGGAAGGACAAGTGGAAATTGTTCAGGGAAAGCGGATACTTAGGGCGGAACGTGTCGAATATAATCTGGTTGACAATACGGCCTTTGCGGAAGGGAATGTCGTTCTGCTTGAACCTGAGGGGAGTGTCTATTTTGCGGACAAGCTGACACTAAAAGACAATCTGAGGGAAGGGGAGGTTGGGGAGTTTAAGGCACTTTTACAGGATGGCGCGCGTCTTACGGCCGGGAAAGGGCGCCGGGAAAATGCGGGTAACGATGTCATTCTTGAAGAGGCGGCTTACACGCCCTGTATCCCCTGTGAATCAACGGAAGAGGACCAGAAAAAACAAGTTGAGGAAAATAATCCTGCGTGGGAGCTTAAAGCTAAAAAAGTCAGGTATAACAAGGAAGAGAAGACGATCGAGTACGAGGATATGTGGTTTGAGTTTTATGATGTGCCGTTATTATATACACCGTATTTTTCACATCCGGACGGCACGCAAAACCAGAAATCCGGCTTTTTATCCCCAAGACTGGGTTTTGATACTGAACTGGGTACGAATATTACGACCAACTATTACTTTGCGCTTGACCCGCACCAGGACCTGACAGCAGGTCTGATGGTGCCAACCAAGGAAATACCTGTTCTTTTGGGCGAATACAGGCGCCGTTTTAAAAACGCAGGAATTGAATTCGAGGGCAGTGTCACAAAGTCTGACAGGATCGATAGAGAAGGGGAGCGCATAGTAAGAAAAGAGGATGAATTTCGGGGCCATTTATTTGGAGAAGGCCGTTTCGACATCAATAAAAACTGGCGGGCGGGTTTCGATGTGGAGACGACAACTGATGAACAGTATTTGAGAGAATACAACATCACAAGCAAGGATATACTTGAAAGCAGAATGTTTTTAGAATGGTTTGAAGGCCGGAATTACTTTATTTCCGAAGCGGTTGCCTTTCAGGATGTCCGCATAGGCGAGACACAGACATCACAGCCTGAGATACTCCCTCAATTTAATATGAATCTTCTGGGTGATCCCGGCAGTGTTCTGGGTGGCCGTCCCAGCCTTGATCTGTCCTTTCTGAATCTTTTCAGGGAAGGGAGCGAACAGGATGTAAACCGTCTGTCGGCTGATCTGGGATGGAAGGGTCAGGTTGTGAATCCTATCGGCATGGTAACGTCACTTGAAACGTCAATGAGAGGTGATATTTACAGTATTCGGGATAGAGAGCAGGCGTTTACAGGTTCGGGCAGAAGTAATGACAGTTTTGAGGTCAGAGGGTTTACAAATGCGCAGCTTATAACGCGTTACCCCTTAATAAAGGATCTTGAACAGGGCCACGGATTAATAGAGCCATTGATAGGTTTAACAGTTGCTCCTGATATTGCCGAAAAAGAAACTATTCCTAATGAAGATTCACAAGACGTACAGCTTGATGCCACCAATCTCTTTAATGACAGCCGTTTTCCGGGGTATGACAGAATTGAGGATCAATCTAAAATAACATATGGTCTGAATACTGGTCTGTATCACCACAATGGCAACTATATAGAGGCTTTTGCAGGGCAAAGCATCAGATTTGATGAGGATCCGGGTGATTTTCCGGCCGGATCAGGCCTGTCCGATAAAAATTCGGATTACGTTGGCCGTATGACAATGTTTTTTGACGGCATAATGAACGTGGACTATAACATTCAACTTGCCAGTGACAATCTTCAGTCACAAAGACACGAACTCGATGCGGGTGGTAATTTCTGGAAATTTGATTACAATACAATATACTTTTTTTCCAGAGGGATTGAGAAAACTGCCGTTAATGAAAACCGGGAACAGTTAAAAGTCAGATTCGGTTACGAAGTTAACGACCAATGGTATCTTAAAACAGGATTTACAAGAGATTTCGGTGAAGAACCAGGACTTCGAGAGGCGTTTTACGGGTTTGATTTTACGAATGAGTGCAAATGCTGGAGCGTTTCTGCAGTCTTTAAAAGAAATCTAACGGACGATGCCACGGGCGAGAGTGAGACGGAATTTCTTCTGAGTTTCGGGCTTAAAAATCTTGGGGCATTCGGGACGGCGAATTAATTGTACTAAAATTTACAGTGTCTGTTAGCATTATTTTTTTAGTGTGTGGAAAATGCGAACACCTCCTTACAAACTCTAAGGCCGAAGGTCATATATGCAGGGCATTCAATTTGTAATCAATTCAGAAATCCATATGTGGGTTGTTATGGCTTTGAGCCTTTTGGCGGTCATCAGCTATGCTTATGAGCGCATATCGCTTGAAATGACCAGTATAAGCATACTCATTGTTCTTTTGTTGTTTGGTCAGTTTTTCCCGTTAAACGATCCTAATGGCTACAATCTTTTGGGGACGAAAGATCTGCTTGCCGGTTTTGCAAATCCGTCTCTTATTGCCGTCATGGCACTACTCGTTATGGGGCAGGGAATAATCCAGACGGATGCACTGGGCGGTCTTGCGCGTCTGCTCAAAGTTGAAAGCAAACTTCTTGCCCGGGTATACCTGATCCTTATTCTTCTGTTTGTCTGTGTTATGAGCGCGTTTATGAACAATACACCACTGGTGGTACTTGCCATTCCGATAATACAAAGCCTTGTTTCCTCAATGGGCGTTTCCGAAAGCCGTGTAATGATGCCTCTTAGTTTCGTTGCGATTCTGGGGGGGATGATGACACTTATTGGCTCATCGACGAACCTTCTTGTGTCAAGCTCTTTACAGGAGTTGGGATATGAGCCTTTGAAATTTTTCGAGTTTGCCATACCGGGAATTTACCTGGCCGCTGTCGGATTGATTTACGTAATCGGAATTTCTCCTTTTTTGCTTCCTGACAGGTCGCGCCTATCCAGACAGTTTGTTAATGACGAAAAAGAATTCATTGCGGAGATAGATGTTCCGGAAAACAGCAATCTGATTGGCCAGAAATGTGTCGAGGGCAGCTTTCCCATCCTGAAAGATCTTAAAATCAAGCTGATACAACGTGCCGGAAATCTTGTTCTTCCACCTTTTGAAGACCATGAAATAAATACGGGTGACATTATTATAGTCTCTGCGACCCGTTCGGCATTGATGGAAGCTCTGTCCAAGCACCCGGGATATTTTCTTTCCGATGACCAGGTAAGGGAACTTGACGGAGATATCAAAAAGAAAGGTAAGGAGAGCGACGAAAACAAGGATAGTAAAACCGAGGGAGATGGACTTGAAACCCGCATGCTGGCCGAGATCATGGTGCCCCCGGGGTCCAGGCTGATTGACATGTCGCTTGAAAGATCAGGCTTGGAACTACAGTATAAGACGATAATCCTGGGCATTCAGAGGCGAGCCAGGGTGGTGAGGCGCCGGCTGGGTCGCATCAGGCTTGAGGCAGGCGATGTCCTTTTGGTTGCGGGTAGTCAGGAAAACATAAACATGATGCGGAAAAGTTCGGATCTTATCGTACTCTCCGGCTCTAAAAAAGATATACCGCAAAAAAGCAAGGCGGAATTGTCAATTTATATTTTTCTTTCAATGGTTGCCCTGTCCGCGATGAATATAATCAGTATTCCCGTTGCGGGGCTGACCGGGGCAACACTTATGCTTGCCAGCGGGTGCCTGAATATCCGTCAGGCGGGGCGGGCCCTTGACCGGAGGATATACTTGCTTGTTGGCTCAATGCTTGCACTTGGAACCGCGCTTCAGAATACCGGGGGCGCGCGTTTTCTTGCCGATCTGGTGATGCAGCTCCCGCTTGCGGATCAACCTTTGTTTCTTGCATGCATGTTGTTCATTATGGTGGCGTTTGCAACGAATATTCTTACAAACAACGCCTGTGCAATCCTGTTTACACCAATTGCCATCAATATGGCGGTGGCAAGCAACATTGATCCGTATATCTTTGCTATAACCGTTATATTCGGTGCAAATTGCTCTTTTGCGTCGCCTATTGGATATCAGACAAATTTGCTTATCATGGGTCCCGGTCATTATAAATTCAGGGATTTTATGAAAGCAGGCATACCCCTTATTCTTATTTTATGGGTCACCTTTTTCTTTATCGCAAAGTATTATTACGGATTGTAAGCGTGGCTTAAATATTTCCGAAATTTAACGCTTCTGCTGCCACTTTCCGGTTGGGGTTTGATAATAATGACCCTTTGGCAATTTTTCGATAATATTTTTTGCCGCCAGTTTCTGAACAGCCCTAAGGCTTGTGCTTTGCCGTATCGCGATGGATTGATATGTATCAAGGCGTTTTTGATTTACGTTTTTGACGAGCTTTTTTAGTGAATCTGACTGTGGCTCCGTAACAAAATCAACCATGCCGTTAAGCGTTTCACCAACCAGTCCTCTTTCCTTCGCATCATAAAGGCTGGGCTCACCGCTCGCTCTTGCGGACGTCTGTGTGACTATCAGAGCGCTCAGGACAAAACTCAATGCGATAGTAAAAAATGTATATTTTGTAGATTTCATAATATTTAATTATACCCGGACTTAATAAATTTTCATAAATATTATAGTGTTAGTTTACATTTATTTTATGAAAATTCAAAATTTATAACATCAAGTATTCTATAGTTTAATATTTTTTAACAGGTCTTTGTAGGCCGGTTCAAGTGCTTCCTCTATAAGAGCACCAACGGCACCCTCAAGGTTTATTTTCAAATGTACAGGACGATCTCCAAAAGCGGTTGGATTATTACCGTTTAAAAACAGTGACGCGCTCATGTCCTCATTCATGTCACCGTTGATAACCAGGTTTAGAGTATTAAATTCAAGGTGTTCCAGAGCTTTTCTCAAGTCATGCACATTGGCGCTTTGATTTTTCACCAAAGCGGACGGATCTCCGGGGGTGTAAGCAATAAGTCCTGACCCTCTGTTTACTATAAGCGCGTTGTTAATGATGATTTTTTCATTATGAAGCGTTACCGGAATATCGCCGCTGACCTGGCCTTCCAGTTTTAAGTCTTCGATATCGAGCAGTTGGGGGATCTCTTTAAGGCTTATATCGCTTAATTTTATGTTTGTTTTCACCGGCTTGCCGGGCCCTTTATACTGGAAGGGTTCAATGCTCAATCTGCCGTTTGCGATATCGCCCTCAAGCTTTTGAATATCAAAAAGACCTGGTTTTATAAGGTATACCAACTCAATATTTTTCAGCGGTACGGCGGATTGAACAGTCTTGATCTGTATGGTTTGCGGATCATTATTTACCGGTGGCCAGAGAGTCTCAAAAGACATGTCTGCTGAAATACCCTTTATTTCAGCGGCATTGGTTTTAAGATTTACGTTTTTCAAATTTAAAGATGCAGGACCAAAATGCGTGTCTAGCGTTTCACCATTGGCCATAAATTGTGTTTCCAGTGAAATAGTGCCGGAAACATCGGCGTTTTGGCCCAAAAAAGGCTTTAAGAAAATAAGAATGTCCTGGACGGGTTTCTCAGCAATTTCAAGATTGCCCTTTAACGCATTGTTTTTTCTTTTATAACTTGCCCTGCCTTCAATTTCCAGAAAGGTATTCAGATCGGCCGCAGAGAAGGAAAATTCATAATTTTCGCTAAAGACATTTTGGCCTTCCCAGACGACATCAAGAACAACGCCAGGCATTTGGCTGATTTTGTTAAGGGTGTCGGGCGAGATTTCCGATTTTTGAATAACCTGATATTTATCAAGAAAATCAATGAAAACGGCAATATCTTCTATAGTAACGGATGAAATTACCTGGATCGTGTCACCCTTATTCTGTGATACATCTATTGTCCAGAATAACTCATTGAAATTCTTTATTTTTCCGCGTGTAATTGCGATCAGGTTTTCGTTTTCATAGTGTGCGGATATCGTTAAATGGCCTGTTTCGATGCTTTGATCGCTTAACGCGACTGATAAGCCGTCTGAAATGACTTCCATGCTCAATACAGGAAAATCATCATCTTTCGTACGAAACGACATCCATCCGTTAAAAGCCTTTGTTTCTAAAAACGGTAATCGAATGCCTGCATTCTCCAGACTTCCTTCTATATCCCATTCTCCAGAACGCGACAGCTTTCCATTCAAGGAAAATATAAAAGAAAGCGGATCGGACCCGGAAGCGGCCCGCGTGGAAATTTTCATGCCGCTGAATTCTTTTTCTATTACCCCGTTATTCAGTATAAAGATGTCCCCGAACGGTGTATCGATCGTAATCTGAAGATTTTGCCATGAAAATTTTCCAACTGGAATGTCTTTCGGTCTTAATTCGGCAGGAAAAGGCATTGTCGAATGCATCATATCCACGCCCGCCAGATAAAACCCGTCACCGGAGAGGCTCCCGGAAAGTGTGATGTTTTCAATTGTAATTTCCGTCAAATCCTGGCCGCGGAATAACAGGGCGGGATTATATGTTACTGAGATACCCCAAACCGCGTTGTCATTATTCAGGCTTATCTTCTCAATATAGATTTCAGAAAGATCTACACTGATTTTTCCAACTTCTGAATCTGGATAGCCGTAGAATAAAAGTCTGGTCTCTATCTGGTCGCGGATTATACCGGGAAGCCGGGATATAACAAAATATCCTCCGGCAATAAGCGTGATCCCGACAAAAACAACTGCAAAAAGGATCCTGGAAAGGCGCATAAAACCATTATTACCAAAACCCTTTCAGAACTGAAATACAAATCACTGTTCTGGTTCAGACATCGATCACATCGACAAAGGCTGCGTTTTCCTGAATAAATTTAAAGCGTGTTTCGGGACTGCGGCCCATCAGGCCTTCTACAAAAATTTCAAGTGCCTTTCCGGCCTCTTCCCCGCTATTTTCAAGACTTTCCAGGGTGGATTCGGAAATTGCAGAGGCCAAAACAAAACCGGATTTTGCCTCCGGTATGGTTATGCGCAAAAGTTTGCGGCTTTTGGGATGCATTGTGGTTTCCTTAAGCTGTGCGGCAGGCATTTCTCCAAGCCCTTTAAACCGGCTGACATCCACTTTCTTTTTGTTTTTGAATTCCGTTTCATAAAGCCTGTCTTTATGCGCTTCGTCCATTGCATAGGCGGAATGATTGCCGCTTGTCAGGCGATACAAAGGCGGCTGGGCAATATAGACATAGCCATGTTCTATAAGCGGGCGCATTTCCGAATAAAAGAATGTAATTAAAAGCGAGGCAATATGGGCTCCGTCCACGTCCGCATCAGTCATGATGATGACCCGGTCGTAACGCAGTTTTTCAGGATCGCAGTCTTTGCCAATGCCGCACCCCAGGGCCTGAATAATATCCTGGATTTCCTG
This sequence comes from uncultured Pseudobdellovibrionaceae bacterium, assembly GCA_964384335.1. GTDB lineage: Bacteria > Pseudomonadota > Alphaproteobacteria > Micavibrionales > Micavibrionaceae > JAUICS01. The sequence continues at coordinate 28,863 of CAYLKN010000002.1, read as the reverse complement.
ATTGGCCCGGATTTTATCCCGGGTGGCACTGGCCACGTTCAGTATTTTACCGCGCAAAGGCAGGATGGCCTGAGTCTCCCGGTTGCGTGCCTGTTTCGCAGAGCCGCCGGCGCTGTCCCCCTCCACAAGAAAGATTTCCGTATCGAGAGCCGAGCTGCGGCTGCAATCGGCCAGTTTTCCGGGCAGACGGGTTTTACGGGTTGCCGTTTTCCGCTGAAGCTCTCTTTCCTCTCTCCGTCTTTGGCGAATTTCCGATTGTTCGATTACGTTTTCAAGAAGTGTGCGCGCACGTTCCTGGTCTTCGGAAAGCCATAAATCAAAACGGTCGCGAATAACGCCGTCAACAAGGCGGCTTACTTCTGCATTGGCCAGTTTCTCTTTTGTTTGTCCCTGAAACTGCGGTTCCTGAATAAAAACGGAAATCATGGCGCAAATATTCACCATAACGTCTTCGGCCGTGATGGCGGCTGCTTTTTTATTGTTTGTCATTTCGCCATAGTTTTTGAGACTGCGTGACAGGGCGGAGCGCAGGCCGTTTTCATGCGTGCCTCCCTGCGGCGTCGGGATCGTGTTGCAGTAAGAATACATAAATCCGTCGCGATTATTGAGCCATGTCACGGCATATTCTATAAATCCCCCGCCTTCCTGGAACGAAGTCCTGCCCGAAAAAGCATCGCCGGTTAATCTTTCCTTTCCCTCAATGCTGTGATTAAGAAAATCCAGCAGCCCGTTGGGGTAGTGGAAAATTTTCTCAGTTTCTAGCGTCTTGCCGTCTTTGAGAAGGGCTTCTGCAATTGATGGGGCACAGTGCCATCTGATTTCAACCCCTCTGAACAGGTAAGCTTTTGACTGCATCATTTTGTAAAGCCATTGCGGCCTGAAGGATGTGTTTACACCAAAAATTTCAGGATCGGGGCGGAAACGGACTTTTGTACCGCGCCGGTTATGAACAGGACCGGCGTTTTCAAGACTGTTCAGAGGTTTTCCTTTTGCATACGACTGACGGTAAAGCGTTTTTTCTCTTGCGACTTCGACCTCCATCATATCCGAAAGGGCATTAACAACGGATATACCTACACCATGCAGGCCGCCAGATGTTTTGTATGCTTTTCCGCCAAATTTACCGCCTGCATGCAGAGTGGTCACGATAACTTCAAGTGCGGATTTTTCAGGAAATTTGGGGTGCCTGTCAACTGGTATGCCACGCCCATTGTCCTCAATTGTAATAATATTACCAGGTTCAATCCATACTTCTATCCGGTTTGCGTATCCTGCCACGGCTTCATCCATGGCGTTATCAAGAATTTCTCCGACGAGGTGATGCATGGCTTTTTCATCGGTTCCCCCTATATACATGCCGGGTCTCCGGCGAACGGGTTCCAGCCCCTGAAGAACTTCTATGTCATCGGCAGTGTATTCAGAATTTGATTTCTCAGCTGCGGCGTTCTTGTTTTCAAAAAGAGTACTCATATTATATTTTTATATATCTGTATTGGTTGTATTTTTATCCTATATTTATTAATGCAGGAAACTCAAGGGATAAAGCGTCATAGCGCATCTTAGATCCGGATTTAAATGAAATCTGGTCCTGTGCGGCGGTAATGAAGTACACTAATGTTGTTATGTTTTTACAAATCTTGCAGATTTTTACATTTTCTTTGATGGCATTTGTACTGTCTGTATTTCCTTTATCCCAGGGAAATGCATTTCCCTTGGACATGAAAAAGCTGAGGCCTCTGCCCGGTATAGAAACGGTTGATTATCAGACGTTTTATCAGAACTCGTTCCTTGTGGAAGAGAAACCGCTTGATGATCCGCTTCTTGCATTTCAGGTCCGTCTGCCCAATGGCTGGAAAAAATCTCTTGACGGAGGCAGCCTCGATATCGATCACAGCAACAGAGTGTTCGGAGAGGTGGTTTCCTACATAAGCCCTCCTATGCTTGACGTTCACAGCCGGTTTGTTCTGGAGGTTCAGGAACTCGATCATAAAATATCCGCCCGCGACTGGTTTGTAAAATACGTAATTGACAATGGCTATTCCCTTGAGGCCTTGAATGTCATTGACAACAAAACAATAGAGGCCCTGTATGTGGTTTTCAGACAATATGATTCCTACGTAAAGCGGACTTATCTTACAATCAACGGATCAAAAATTGTCAGCGCGTCTTATGAAATACCTTATGATCGCTGGAAGACAAGGCGCGATCTTCAAACCCATTCCGTCAATTCGTTCCGGCTTTTGAACCCAAGTGAAAAGCCGATTGAGCAGATTAAGACCTATTCTTTTCTGGAACTCGTCAAATTCGATTATCTGGGGTCCTGGACGCTTCTTGACAACAAGATCAGATCAATTGACAGAATGCAGACGAGTCTGGTCACAACTTACGAGTACCAGCGGGAAAAAGACGAAAAGAAATGGCGGACGCGTTATTTTTCCCCGCGTTTGAGCGGGCGTATAGATGTAAACGTTATAGCCAAGGACTATAATGTCTCGATGCCTGAGGAAATCAAAAAACTTTCGGCATTTCTGAAAGAGGAAGGTCTGGAGCTCGCGGAGCTTATTGAAACGCGGGAAGATTACACCTTCGACGAAACTGTGAATTTTGCTGTTGTAGAAGCCTATGATACAAATAACAAGAGTCAGACACTTGTCGGGTACGAATTCTGGGTCGCGCCAATTGAAACAGACTCATATTATATTGTTGTAACACTTTTGGGCCCGAACCGCTCTGCCAGGTATTATCAATGGGCCGTAAACGCGCAGGCGTTTGCGCAAGTGATCCAGACAATGCGCGAGCCGTCTTAATTTTTTGTTAAGATTTTCCTGTCATTCTGGATCTATATGTAAAATTTTAGAGAATTTTGCAACAGTTTTTAAAATAAATTACAATAGTATATATAGTTAAGGAGAAGAGCTATGAAATTGAGCGCAGTGAGAATGTTAGGTTTACTATCAGCTTCAGCATTTTTGAGTATCGGATTGCTGCAACCGGTTCTGGCTTCGGAAGATCCAGACGCAAGCTACAATTTTAATGTGGCACCGGCAGAGGAACCTGTTAAAATTGATGAATACTCACGCGTTGGTGCAAAAGCAAGATTTGATTATACCGGCATCAACGGTGCTGCTGCATATGCTGAATTTGAATGCACAGGCAGTAATGTGGCATTAAAAAACAGTTATCTTGGCGGCTGGGAAATCAAAGATTACGGCGGATATTGCTATAATCCTGATGATAGCTTTAACCCTTCGGCCAAAGCACCTTCTCATATTGACATATTGGCTTATTCAAAATGTGATGACACGCAAGTTAAGGATGCAGCCTCAAACCCTTACTGTGTTTGGGAGGCAGATAAAAATGGCATCGAACAGATTACAGGTGATACTGGCGATGATATGTTCAAAGTTCTTGCTCTTGGTGATGACGGGGCAGATATCAATGGGTTTTTTGAATATAAAAAAATTGGAAATATCAGTACTTATGGACGTCTGAGATATGTTGAACGTATAAGTGACGGAGAGTTTCCGTTAAAAGATGTAATGTTTCCGTCTTCGGACACCGATTTTCTGAATTTTGTTGATACGCATGAGTTCCTGCCTGACGGCCCGGCCGAGGTTAAAACTTATGCAGCTTCAAGCAGCATTCACGATGCTGATATGATGTATGATTTTCATGATGTAAATGCCGGAGCGAGCACAACTATTTTGTATGTTGAAGCTGCGGAAAATCACGGGAATAAAAAATTGCGTATTCATAAGGCAAGCGGTTCCGGGAAACTTGTTATTGCACCCAAAGATGATAGCGGAAACCCTATCAAAACGGTTTATTCGGAAGCTTCGGAAACATATAATATTAATTCTGATTACGAAGTGCATTTGATATCAAGCGGTGCAAACAACATAGATGTCATTACACCCAATGCTCATATTGATTCAGGCAGGACATATCATATCCGCAAGGCAGACCATTCTTCGGGTGTTTTAAATGTCAAATTAATCGATTCCAATAATGATTTGCAGAATACAGTTTCACTGACCGATGCACACGATACAGTGCGCATAGAATCCGATGGTGAAAAATGGGTGCAAAAAGAAAGTCTTCTTGGCGCACTGCCGATTCAGGATGATAAGGCCATGGTGGTTTCAAACGGTTTACAATGGGTGAACCTGCCCGTTGCCGTTGAAGCCGCATGCTACCCGCTCGAAGTGGATATCTGCCCGAACGTTCCTCCTGTCGCTGTAACAGATGCCTATACTGTTTGCGAAGTTGATGCGTCTTACTCGGACCAATGCCCTTCAAATGATATGTCCGGAGGTGCTTCCATTTACAAGGATACCGGCAGTGATAACGGCGGGTTAATATTTAAGCTGCCTGTTCTGGACAATGATTACGATCCGAATGGCGACCCTATGTCGATCACCAGAATATTCGGTGTTCAGAAACTACCCAACAACCACAAGATATGGGTACATGACAGTGGTAAATTTCTTCTTTATCAGGCCGGACAGGACGGAAACGGCAATAATGAGCTTGTAAAGTTTCAATATGAAATTTCCGATCCTTACGATGCAAAGGATACCACCCATGTTACCGTCCAGTTAAAGGATTATAATTCCCCTCTCGTTATGGATCTTGACGGAGACGGTGTGGAGGTTGTAGCAAAAAAAGACTCCAACGCTTACTTCGACATGGACATGGACGGTATAGCCGAAAGGACGGCCTGGATTGGCGCTGATGACGGCTGGCTCGTTCTGGACAGAAATGAGGACGGCATTATCAATGACAGAAGTGAGCTTTTCGGTAATGTTGACGGGTTCTCCCATGGTTTTGAACATCTGGCGAGTCTCGACAGCGATCAGAACGGGTTTATCGACATGGGCGATGACATGTTCGGCAACCTGCAGATATGGCAGGACAAGAACGGCGACGGGTTTTCGGACGGCAATGAACTGACATCCCTGATGCATTGGGATATTGCCTCAATCGACCTTGATGCTGAATTTGTCAACGAGGTTATTAACGGCCAGTGGGAAAGCCACCGTTCCACATACACATTCGCAGACGGAACAGAAGGCCAGATATCAGATATATGGTTTGAAAGTACGTAATTCCTGTAAATTTGTTATCAGCAGGAATAATACATCTGGAATTCAACGGGGTGGGGCATGGTTTCATAATACTCCACCTCTTCCATTTTGAGATTGATGTATCCTTCGATCATGTCTTTTGTAAAGACATCCCCCTGAAGCAGAAATTCATGTTCTTCCCGGAGTGTTTCCAAAGCCCGCCTGAGCGAATTGCAGACGTGAGGATACTTGCTGAGTTCATCTTGGGGGAGGTTGTAAAGGTTTTTCTCAACTGCCTCACCCGGATGAATTTTGTTTTTGATACCGTCAAGTCCGGCCATAAGCATTGCGCTGAAAGCCAGGTAAGGATTGGCGGTTGGATCAGGAAAACGCAGTTCTATCCGCTTGGCCTGAGGAGACAATGTATATGGAATACGGCAGGCGGCGGAACGATTGCGGGCTGAATAGGCCATAACGACCGGGGCCTCATAACCCGGAACAAGACGTTTGTAACTGTTTGTTGTCGGATTGGTAAAGGCGTTCAGTGACCGGGCATGTTTCATTATGCCGCCGATGTAAAACAGGCATGTTTCGGAGAGTCCGGCATACTCTTCGCCCGCGAACAGGTTTTTTTCGCCTTTCCAGAGTGACTGATGCACATGCATGCCTGAACCGTTGTCCCCGTAAACGGGCTTGGGCATAAAAGTGGCTGTTTTCCCGTAGCTGTGAGCCACATTAAAAACGCAGTGTTTATAGATTTGCAAATTGTCGGCAACTTTGGTCAGCGTGTCGAAACGAAATCCGAGTTCGCATTGGCCCGGCGCCACCTCATGGTGATGTTTTTCAACTTTCAGGCCCATCTGTGCCATGACGGTCAGCATTTCCGCCCTGATATCGGCAAGGCTGTCAACCGGGGCTTCCGGAAAATAACCGCCTTTCACCCCTGGACGGTGGCCCATGTTTCCCTGGTTATATTGGCGTCCGCTGTTATAAGGGCCTTCCTCACTGTCGATCTCATAACCGACTTTATTCATATCGACACTGTGTCGGACATCATCGAAAATAAAAAATTCGGCTTCGGGACCGAAATACGACCGGTCTGCAATTCCGGTCTCAACGAGGTATTTTTCGGCTTTCTTGGCAATCGAGCGCGGATCCCGCTGATAAGGCTGATTATTTTTGGGTTCGTAAACATCACAGAAGATTTTGACCGTCGGTTGCGCAGTAAAGGGGTCGGGGGCAATGCGGCCCAGATCAAAGCGCAAATTCATATCGGACTCGTCTATATTTTTCCATCCGGCAATCGAGGACCCGTCGAAAAATATGCCTTCCTTCAGAAGGGTTTCGTCTACGGATGATATATCCTGAGTAGTGTGCTGAAGTTTTCCTCTTATATCTGTAAAATTACAGTCCATATTTTGTATATCATGCTCCTTAAGCAATTTAACAAATTCAGAAGTGTTTTTTGATGAAATGGGAAAGGAATCCATAAATCCTCCAGAAGAACTGTGATATAAAATTTATTTATTCTAACCATGGAAAAGGTTTGAATGTCTATGACTCTCATGCAAGTTATAGACAAGTAAAATAATTTCACTGTCTCAAGCCGGTTTATGCAATAATCATTGAATCTTTTATCTTGTCATATTCAAGATGGAAGGCTTCACATACCGCCTCAAGTAGTTTTTCCATTTCAAAAGGTTTTTTCAGAATTTTCATTCTGTGTTGGTCGAGATTACAGTTCATGATTTCAAAATGGGCTTCTTTTCCGGCTCCGGTAATGATAATTATCGGAGTTTTCCTGGTGTTTGGCCATATGTACCGCGCCTTGTAAACGATGCTGAAGCCATCTTCCTCCGGCATTTTCAAATCAGTAATAATAAGGTCGTAGTTCCGGATTTTGATTTTCTTGCTTGCCTGCAGCCCGTTGGCATAGGCTTCAACATGGACTCCGTAATTTCTTAAAAAATTGGCAATAAGTGCCTGTATCTCAATTTCGTCGTCTATTACGAGTACTTTTTTCATTTTCCCCACGACCCACTACCGCAATCAGCAATTTTTAATTACCATAATTAATAATATATAATTTTAATTAATATTTTGCTAATACACACTAAAAATTTTATTATAGCATAGTATGCAACTGTAATTAAGTAAATGTGGTGTGTGGAATGAGAATTATAATTGTTGCAGGCGACAAGAACGTTTCTGACGAGGTAAAACGGTGTATCCCCAAATCCGGTTCGGATATTGTATTTGACGTTGAAAATTCGGTGCTCGGTGGTCTGGAAAAAATCGAAACACAATCCTATGATTTTATTTTTCTGGACTACCATCTGAAGGACGGGGATGGAATAACCCTTTTGAAACAGATTTTTAATCAGGAAACATCCATGGTTGCCGGACCGGTGATCATGATGACGCGTCGCGAAAGTGAATCTGCAATGGGTGACGCCATGCGCTATGGCGCGATGGATTATATTTTAAAAGACATGGTATCCAGAGATACGCTTACAATTGCAATGCAAAAAGCAAAGGAGTTGTATGACCTCAGAAAAACGCGCAACCATGCAAAGAAGCAACTTCTTCATACACAGAAAATGGAAGCCATTGGGCAGCTTACGGGGGGTATAGCCCATGATTTTAACAATATTCTGACGATTATTCTCGGCCATACGCGCCTTCTTGATGAATGCCTGTCCGATATCCCGACCGATATAAAGACTGCGGTTCAGAGTGCGGATGCAATAAAACGGGCGACAAACCGCGGAGTGGATCTGATCAAACGTCTCATGATGTTTTCCCGGTTGCGTTCACTTGATCCAATGGCTTTGAAGCTTGAGGTTATGCTGGATGAAATTAAAGGCTTTTTAAAAAGCACGCTGGGGGAAACCATTGAAATAAATATACATGCGCACGACGATTTATGGCCGGTTTTAATTGATCAGGCGCAATTTGAGCATGCCATTATAAATATGGCTGTTAATGCCAGGGATGCCATGCCGAACGGCGGTAAGTTAACGTTTGAAATTGAAAATATGGTCGTCGAAAATGACTGGTTGCCGGATATGTCCGACATCCCTGCCGGCGAATATGTCTTGTTGACCGTTTCTGACAACGGCCAAGGTATGGACGAAGAAACATGCGATAAAATTTTTGATCCGTTTTTCACGACAAAGGATGTCGATAAGGGAACCGGGCTGGGTCTGAGTATGGTTTATGGTCTTGTAAAAGAATCCGGCGGATACATCCATGTCTATTCCGAAAGAGGCAAAGGCACCAGTTTCCGGATTTACATTCCAAGAACAACAATCGAGGCGAAAAAGAACCATCATGTATTCCAGATGAAAGAAGCAGCGGGAGGGGAAGAAACAATCCTTGTGGTTGAGGATGAGACGGAAATTCTGAAACTGACATCCAATATGCTCCGGTCAAAAGGGTATAATGTAATTGAGGCAACCAATGGATCGGAGGCATTGAATATTGTTAAGCGGGATGGATCGAATATTGATCTTTTGTTTACGGACATATCCATGCCAGGCGATATGAACGGGATACAAACCGCAGCAAGGGCTCTGGCTTTAAATCCGGACATTAATGTATTATTTACAACAGGTTTCACAAAACAAAGTCTGCCGGATTACGGTTTAATTGAAGGGAGTTTCGAGATTATAAGCAAGCCTTATCAAAACAATAACCTTATGCAGAAAATCAGAGACGTTTTGGATCAAAAAATGGCTTAGACGCCATTTATATCCGGATTCAGAGTTCAATACTTATAATTTTACAAAACTTTTTTAGCCGCGCCCTTTCAAACGACGGAAAGATATGTTTGGGTGTAATGAGTTATTTAACCAAACAAGTGAAGGAGTTTTTATGACAGCTTTAAGATTATTCCAGGTTTTTTCAGTTCTCCTGTCTTTATCAGTGATTTCCGGCTATGCCGCCAATGCGCAGGCGCAGCAAAATCAACAGTCCGGGTATGGCCAGCAGGGCGCGGCGGCCACTACGTCTTATAATGATCAGACCCTGGACGCTTACGTGGCATCTGCAAAAAAAGTCATGTCAATTAAGCAGGAAATGGTTCCACAGATTCAAAACACCCAGGATAAAGCCAGACGCGAAACCATGCTTAAGGATATGCAGAATCAGATGCTTTCAGCCGTTCAGAAAACCGAAGGCATCACAGTTGAAGAATATAATCAGCTGAGCAGGGAAGCCCAGAATAACGAACAACTCGCTGAGCGTATAAAATCCCGTTTCGAAAACTAATATTTCAATCACCTCCATTAAAAAGCTGCCGTTGAGGCAGCTTTTTTTATATACAATTTTAGAAAAATCTAAAAAATTTTACATATTGTGTAATATGTGTGAAAATTAATTTGTATGCTTTTAAATTAAAATGAATAATTAAAAGATGTGAAAAGTCTAAATATCAAAAAAAGTATGAAAATAATTTTGCTTTCGGATAAAGGGTCCGCCTTAACATATATGACCATTATTGTGCTTCTGAGCAGTTTGTTTTTCGGAGGCTTTCTTAAATTTGTAAATCCGGTAATATTTGGCAGTCCAGCCCTGAATAAAGATAAAATCGCTTTGTACAGTGAAGCAAGGCTTTCAGAAATGCAAAACGCATTCGCCCATTATGTGGAGCGTGAAGGACGCCTTCCTTGCCCTGCGGATCCTGATTCGAAGGCGGGTGATCCGGGATTTGGAAAGTCTGTTCCGTGCTCCTCACTCACTGAATCCGCCGGACGGGACGGACTTGTTGTCAGGACCGGAGTGCTTCCGGTTTACAGTATGAATTTAAAAGGTGATTTTTTATACGATCATAAAGGAAAAAAAATTATCTATGCGGTGACGGAACAATTAACCGAAGAAGCAAGTTACAGCAATGATGGAGGCGCGATATCCATTCTTAATAACGACGGCAGTCTGCGCACCGATAAGGCACTTTATACTATTGTTTCAACCGCTACAGGCAGTCTGTCGGATTGTGATACTTCAAAAAAAGACGGTGAAAACTGTGATCTGGATGCCGAATTTGTCGATGGCGAACATGCGCTCAATATGAACAGTGCATCTTTTTATGACGACCAGTTGTTGTATTCCATGCAGGAACCAAGTACAGCCAGCGCAAAATGCGGGTTTAAGGGGATGCTGTATGCACCCAATAACGCAGGTGCCGATAATGACGACTGCCTCAACGTATCCAGTTATCGCTCCCATCAGGCTATACAGTTCGATGACGAATACAATGTCGAATGTATGCAGACAGGCACATTCTGCGAAGGAAGCTGGATTGATCTGGCTATTCTGGACAAAGGAGACTACCTGATCGACTGGAACGCGTCTTTCCGCTATGAAAATCCCCGTCAGGGCCAGTACGCCGTTCTTGAATTCAGACTTGGTGACGAAGATCAAAGATCCGAGAAAATAGTGGTTAACGGAAATCAATGCGATGTCCAGACAACGCCGCAGAACGAAAATGGTCTGGTTTCCCTGGCGACGAACACAACGGCGAAACTGCAGGTCCGCCAGCTTTTTTACGGCGGGGGCGGACCTTCATGTCCGGGGAACAGCCGTTTTGCATTTTATAAACAAGGTGAAGGAATTCTGCCCGCGGCCAATAAATCCGCTTATTTCAATATTCTTAAACGGGATGGCGGAAAGGATTACACGGGGGTATCTCAAAATGCACAAAATAATGACGAGGAAAATCCAAAAAATGGTAACAACAATAATAAGGAACCGGGTGGCGGACAGAACAACAATGGCGGAACAGATCCTTCGGAAGTGATCAGTAATCCTGAAGTTACTATTGAAGATGATACATTTGTCACGGCCTCCATGCAGCAAATTGAGGGACGGGTTACAGTGCGGCGGAACGGCCAGGAGGACTTCCTGGCAGGCGAAGGTGACGTTTTGCAGGGCGGTGACCGTATTATCGTCGGGGAAGGAGGCGGAGCAAGCCTGAAGTTCCCGGATCAGACGACATTTTACATTTCGGGAGGGACCGAATTCGACTTAAATGAATATTACTATCAGCCTTCAACGGGTGACGGCAAACTTGACGTTACTCTGGTCAGGGGCATGTTTTATTTTTTAAGCGGTCTAATCAAAAAAGATCCTTACGGTACGTCTGACCCGAATTATGATATCAAAACGCCGTCGGCCTCTCTGGGGATAAGAGGGACTGAAGTGTTCGCAGTCCATCTGGATAAGGATGAACGTTTTTTTCATAAGAAGGGCAGCGTTTATGATTTTCCGAAGGGCTCTTATTTTTTCCTGTTAAATGGGGAACCTAATTTTCCATCGTCAAACAGAGGGGAGATAGAAGTTACAGGAATCCCGAATAGCGATCAGGCCAATACAAAGAAAAGTCTTGAATATATCAGTGCAATAGAAACAGGCCCCGGAAGTATCTCTGTAAATACGCAAGGAGTGGGATACAGCCAGGCAGACACATGGATGTATTTGTTAAAGGCAACGCTTGATAAAGGTTCAATAGATTATCTGGAGGACAAGTTTGACCAGGAATGCACGGTTCAATCATATGGTAAATGTTGTTATGCGCATCTGACGCATTTTGCGGGCACGTCAAAACTTGAAAATATTATTCCACTAAACACGGGATGCAATATAAAACACGACGGATCGGGTTGGATTGATTAAAATTATATTAAGCTTGGTATGCTTATGACTTCGGATGAGAAAATTCTAAAAATCTGCTAAACTATTTTCTGTTTTTATTCTTTGGGACAGCACAATAATGACTTATAAAAACGGTTTTACGCTTGTCGAAATAGCGGTCGTTATTCTTATTCTGGGGTTACTGACGGCTATGATAATGAGGGTTATGGAGCCTGTGTTGCAGAGTTATCAGATGGATATAACCGACCGGCATATGGAGAAAGTAAAAGATGCGCTTGAAAACTATGTGCTTGATAATGACGCTTACCCCTGTCCGGCGGAAATGAATCTGGCAAAGTCGGATTCGGGTTACGGCGAGGCAACGGATTGTGCGTCTCCTCCGCCTCCCGGCGTTGAGGAGACACTGACCGGACGGGACGGAGAGGCTGTGAGGATAGGCGCAATCCCCGTAAAGACATTGAATATCCCCTTTAAATATATCGCCGACGGATGGGGAAACAAATTCACATTCGCCGTCAGTGTTCCTTTGACTAATGACATGTCATTCGATAATGATTCAGGCGCCATATTTATTGAGGACGCAGATAACAATTCCGTAACATCAATACCCGGTAACGCGCATTATGTTATTTTAAGTCACGGGCCGAATGGGGCGGGGGCCTTTACCAAATTCGGGCAATCTTCCTCGAATGAGTGTCTTGTCGGTGAAGTGGAAGGTGAAAACTGTGACAACGATGCCGTTTTTATATCGTCATCCCGCAGAAGCGGTTTACAGCTTTATGATGACGTAATCCATTATCAGTCTTTCGTCGGATCGTTAAACCAGCCCCGCTGCGGTAACCGCGGCATGCTTTATGCGCCTGCCCATCCGGACTCGGACAGTGAGGATTGTCTGGACCCGAGTTACAGACGCGTTGATACTGTTGACATTGATACTGCGTTTGGTGTGAATTGCACCACACCCTTCGCCGTCTGCCGTTCAGGATGGCAGGATGTGAAGACAATCGGCGATCCATTACCGGCCGGTGATTATCTTGTGCATTGGAGCGGGTTTTTACAGTTTAATTATCCTCAGGAATCCCAGTACGGAACTATTGAAATTGAAGTGGGCAGTGATGATTACAATTCCCGTAAAGTTGTTTTCAACAGTGCAACCTGTGCCAATTCCGGCCCTGTGCAAAGTGAGAGCGGTCTGATTGATTTCAGCCTGGACAGTCCGGATCCCGTAAGGGTGCGCATTGCGTTTTATGGAGGCGATTATGTCACGGATGCTTGCGGTGCGGGCAATGAACCAAGGCTGCAGGCCGTGCCCAGAGGGGTTGGAACAGGGGCAACCAAATCGTTGTCTTTTGATTTCTACAGGAAGCCGCAGACGTTCTAACAGGCGTTTTAACAGACGTTTTAATCTTTTAACTGTGCCTTTGATAAAAGTCGGATGATTATCTCACACCTGCAGACGCCGCAAGCATGGTCAGTAAAAATGCCTTGTACTCTGATAATAATCTTCAAGCAAATGGTAAACTGAAATTACCGGAAACAGTCTAAAAATCCATATTGTTAAGATTTTCACATCCTCTTCCGATACACAGATATTCAACAGTCCCGTTTGCGTTTAATTCCGTTCCCAGTATTGTCGGACTGTCAAGCGACAGGAAAATACTGAAGCCGATTGAAATTAACAAGACCAAAAAGAGCGTAAACCCTTTAAGGACATCGGCCCGGCCAGTGGCTGATGCATACATTGGAATAATCCTTTTTCTGTTTGCTGTTAACGAAGTGTTAACAAATTATGATTGTAGGTGCAAACAGAAATTTGATTATAGGTCTTGCGGAAAAATATTGTTTTATTTCAATAACTTGCCCTTAATGCGTATGTGTGTTGGGCTCTTTTTTATTTGTTATGCGCTCATTGAGGGGACTATTGCCCGACCGCTTTTTTTGAAATGTTCCTTTTTTTCTCGACCGCATCAATGACCATCTGTGCCAGTTTTTTGGATGATGCCGGGTTCTGTCCGGTCATAATGTTACCATCCGCGATGGCCATTGGCTGAAAATTGTCGGCTTTTACAAATTCCGCCCCAAGCTCCTTAAGTCTGGTTTCAAGAAGAAACGGCACAATTCCGGTCAGGCCGACTGCCTCTTCCTCTTCGTTGGTGAAGGCTGATATTTTACGGCCTTTGACAACGGGCTCGCCACTGCTGTCGGTTACCCCGACAAATACTGCCGGGCCGTGGCAGACGGCGGCAACCGGGCGGTCGTTTTCCAGAAATGTGGTGATTATGCCGGCGAGTTGAGGGTTGTCAGGAAAATCCCACATTGTTCCGTGTCCGCCCGGAAAGAAAACCGCGTTATAGTCGCTTGCATTAATCCCGGTAACGGAAGGCGTGTCTGCGATCATCGCCATGGCGCGATCATCCTGCATAAACCTTTTTACGCTTTCCGCCATGTCTTCAGGATTGCTCCTGGAACGCGGGTCGATCGGCACTTCGCCTCCCGCGACCGAGGCCACGGTCACGTCATACCCGGCATCTGAAAATGCGTAATACGGTGTGCTGAGTTCCTCGAACCAGACGCCTGTGGGTTCGCCGGAAGCACTGATAACTGCATGAGAGGTTACAATCAGAAGAATTTTGACAGGGTCCATAATACTATCCTTATCTTGTTTAAATAATAAGTATGATTACTTATAAATTAAGCTTATGGCAGACAGATTAAACCCGTTTGTAAATAAAATTTTTGCCGGACACACGACTTATTACCAGCCGTGTTTAAAGCCAGATTTGCGGACACTTTCCACACCGATTAAATATGGTCAATGGTTCGGGTTTGTATTTCGGTCTCATTTTAATGATGAAAAGGCCTGTACGATCAGAGCCAATCTCAAGAAATGAAGTCTTGCCTTGAAAAACCTATTCAGCACAGCTAACCCCAAACTGTAAAGCGGAGCAAAGCAGGCACGTATTTTACAAAGGATATGTATTTGTTTTGGCTACAAGATAATCCAGGCAAACACAGCCCGTCATAAAATCCCCATTGATGCAAATCAACCGCCAGGGGACAGTTAATATCTTCTTTGACATGGGCGGTAAATAGAATTATATTTTGTTGTACGGATAACGTATAACTGGTATAATGGAATTGTAAATGTGATTAAGTCCTTCAAATGCAGGGAAACGGAAAAGGTTTGGAACGGTCTTAAGTCCAGGTCTTTTCCAGGTGATATTCAGGACAGGGCTTTGCGGAAGCTGCGCCAGCTGGATGCTTCCCAAACGCTGGACGACCTGAAAAACCCGCCGGGAAACCGTTTGGAACCTTTGAAGGGCGACCGTATCGGGCAAATGAGCATACGCATAAACAATCAGTGGCGCATTTGCTTTGTGTGGGAATATGCAGAAGCCCATGACGTAGAAATAGTGGATTATCATTGAAAGGTGTAGCCATGACGAAACATTTGAAAAACCCGCATCCAGGTGAAATTCTTCAAGAAGAATTTTTGGAGCCGCTTGGCATGTCGCAAAACGCACTGGCACAGGCCGTTGGTGTCCCGTCTAACCGCATCAATGAACTGGTGCGTGGCCGCCGTGGCGTAACTGCGGATACCGATTTGCGTCTGGCGCGTTATTTCGGCCTTTCCGAAGGTTACTGGCTACGCCTGCAAAACACCTATGACATAATGGAAGCGCGCCGCGAAGCAGGAAAAGCGATAGCGCGCATTAAACCGCGTCCGACTGAGAATCAGGAAGAGGCATACGTATGAACGCCGTGATTCTTGCCAGTGGATAAAATCCATTTAACGAAATAGTGTTACCTATGTCTCCGGTATAATCTGTAACCCATGTCTCCGGAATAGACCCAATCAAGAATGGCTCCCCGGGCCGGATTCGAACCAGCGACCAAGCGGTTAACAGCCGCTCGCTCTACCACTGAGCTACCGAGGATTAATAAAATGAATTTCTTTAAAACCAGAATTGAGCTGGTTTGTCAATAACAACCGGTGAAAGGCAAAGCGATTACCTGCAAAACCTTTCTTGTCTGCGCCGGCTTTGGAAAATCCGAAAACTTTTGACCGCACGCTTACATTTGCTTACTGTATATAATAATTCAATCAGGGAGCATTGCCATGCCGAAATCATCCGCCGCCGGTAAAAAAACAGGGAAAGCTGCAAAAACACAAAAAAATCACCCTAAAGCCGGGAAAGGAGATCGGCCGGAGCCTTCGGATCAATATTTACAATCCGGCCAGGGCAAGGGCAATGTTGTTTCCATTACATCCGCCGATATTTATGAAACCATTTTCAATGCTTTGGACACTGACGGTTCGGGCGCGGTAACAAAGCTGGAAATATTTGAACTTCTGGAAAATAGCGGTATCCGGAAAAATGATCTGCGGATTGCCGGCCTTGTTGAAGCGCTTGATGACTATCCCCGAAACGTGCCGATTGACCGGAAAAATTTCCGCAAAATTGCGCATAGCTGTATATCGTTACTAGAAAGAGTGGTGAAAGGCAATCTGGTCATTCCAGACTTCAGGGCGTTCTGCGATGTGCTTCAGGAGATTTTTGAGGATAGCCGCGCCAATAAAAAAGGCAAGGTGGCGGATTATATTCCCCAGCTTTCGAGGGTCGATCCCGAGCATTACGCAATGACATTGTGCACAATCGACGGGCAGGTTTTTAACACCGGAGATTATGAAGTGCCGTATTGTATACAGTCCACATGTAAGCCTCTTGTTTACTGTACGGCGCTTGAGCTGCACGGCGAGGAAAAGGTGCATAGTCATGTCGGACGGGAACCGAGCGGACGAAGCTTTAATGAAATAACGCTGAATCCCAGGAACCTCCCTCACAACCCGATGATCAATGCCGGGGCAATTATGTGTTGCTCCCTCATTAAGCCGGAAGAAAGCCTGGCCGACCGTTTTGATTATGTGACCGGTGTCTTGTCCAAACTGACAGGCGGACAAAGAGTCGGGTTCAGTAACGCAGTTTACCACTCTGAAAAACAAACGGCTGACCGGAATTTTGCTCTGGCCCATTTTATGCGGGAGGTCGGCGCGTTTCCTGAAAATACATCCATTCACGAAACGCTCGATTTCTATTTCCAGTGGTGCTCAATCGAATTGACCACAACAAAACAGGCAATGATGGCGGCGGCTTTGGCCAATGCGGGGGTATGCCCGATGACCAATGCCAAGATATTTAAAAGTGGAAATGTCAAACATTGTCTGTCCATGATGTATTCCTGCGGGATGTACGATTTTTCGGGCGAATATGCATTTTCTGTCGGTCTGCCTGCGAAATCAGGTGTCTCAGGCGCGTTGATGGTTGTTATCCCGAATGTCGGCGGGATGGCCATCTGGTCTCCGCGGCTTGATGAGATGGGGAATTCCGTGCGCGGTGTGCAGTTCAGCAGGGAAATGGTGCGTCGTTTTAACTTTCATAACTATGACAGCCTTGTAAAGGTCGATAACAAGATTGATCCGCGCCGCGCCCGTGATGAAATCGTGCGCCATGCCACAATTAATCTGATCTGGGCGGCGAGTCAGGGCGATCTGGCGGAAATCCTCCGACTGGCCAGTTATGGCACAGATCTTAACCAGGGCGACTATGATTTGCGTACCGCCATGCATCTGGCCGCGGCGGAAGGGCACCTTGATGCGCTTGAGTATTTGATTTCAAAAGGATGCGATGTTAATCCCCGGGACAGATGGGGTGCAACCCCTTATGCCGACGCAGTGAAACACGGCCACGAGGATGTCGTAAGTTTCCTAAAGGCCCGGGGCGGTGTGGAGTAGGGGCCTTTAAGGTTATGTCGCGGCAGGTTCAGCCCCAATGCCTTACAGCGCCTGGAGCAAATCGCGATCAAAAAGAATAGCTTTGCAATTTTTGACCGCGTGAATCTACCCTAAGCTCCTTTTGCGAATTTTTCAAGCCTCGCGACTTGTGTGTTTGAAACAAACATAACGCCCGAACTGTTCTCAAACACCGGAATAAGGCCGTCGGCAACTTTGTCGATGACCTCCTGCGAGGCAACGGCCAGAAACATGACAAGACTGGATTTGTCATTGAAAAGCAGACGCCCTTCGTGAAAACTGGTTCCGCCTTTTCCGGCAATATCCCTGATAAGTGTGTAACCGGTGGCTCCGGCCTGATCCAGAAGATCCTGCACAAACTGCTGCTTCTCCCCTTTGACGATAATCTCGATTTTTTTAACTTTGTGAAATACAATACTCATTGTGTGCGCTCCTGCATTTTTGAAGATGTGTAATTTTTGATATTCGAAATTTCCGGGAACTCAATCCGGGCTTCCGGGGTATTCTGGACTGTCTGCGGGTTTACAGTATCTTTCCAGACTTTCCCTTTTGTATACCGTTTTATGTGACCGGAATGAGGATCCATCACATAAAGCGCAACCCAGGCATTGTCAAAAAGACGCTGTAATATATCGTTTGCCGCAATAATTTCAGTTACCCGGGAAAGGGGAGCCTCTACAATGGCGGCAAGCCTGAGAGGTTCGTGATAGAATTCTCCGGCCGCTTTCATAACTGACTGCTGGGGAAGGCCGGTCATAAGATCAGACATATTGCCCTGCATAACTCCGAATTTTCCGGTAACATTGTGTGTTGTTTTCGATCCGCTTCCATAGACTGCATTATCGACAGTCGAGAAATAATACTGGGTATTGATCCACTGGGCTACCACTAGCGGGGCGGTCATAATCGTTTCAAGTGTTTTGCCGTCGGTATCCTCCTCCCACACATAGGAGTGAAGGAAAGTCCGTCCTTCAAGATCCAGATCCCGGGTAAGGCTGCGCGGACCAATAATAAAGGCCGCATTGCGGGCCAGGCCCCATTCCGGACGCACTTCGGCCCAGTCCGCAGCGCGCCGGAGCGGGGAATGCGGAGTCGAAAACCGCTTTCTGCGCTCCTGCCTTGACTGTATCCCGGCATTATCGAGATCTTTTTTTAACGCGGAAACTTTATCCTCATGAAAAGGTACAGGTCCGAAAATCTTTACCTCATCGGTTGTGGTGTTATGCTGAGCACCAAGAAAAAGCGTATCCTCAGGAATATGAATATTGTGCGCTTCCAAAGCCTCCCTGACATCCGGGTCGTTAAGGATTGCCGCCATTATCCGCGCATTGGGGCCCCCGTGATTTCCGCCGCACGCGCCGCAATCGAGCCCCGAAGCGTATGGATTATTTACTGTTTCACTTCCATGGCCGCAAAATACAATTAAGGGAGCAAAATTATGTGTTAAGCCTGTCATTTTCAGCGTGGCCTCTGCGTGGAAAACCCGTTCTGAAAAGGATAATCCATGGGGATTATTCTCGCTTTTTCTGATAACGGGTTCAAGAACGGGGGCAGGCGCGACACCCGAGAATACATTCCGCATTAAGGATTTCAAATCAAAAGGCCTGAACGTACGGGCAAGCAGTCCCGCGCTGAAAAATGCGCCTGTCGCTTCTACCGTTGCAAAAGAGGCTGCCAGATCATTTTTCAATCGCAAATATGTCTTGTACATTCTTTTCATAAACGATTTGATGCGAAAGTATTTTTCGGCCTTGTGCTCATGTCCGCAGCATGGAAGATCCGTAGTATTGTATTGTGGATCCAGAAGGACGGGGCAGCTTTCGGCGGGTATATCCTCACCGAAACCGGTATGCCGCACAGGGATTCCGAAAAATCCTGCAAAGCCAAACGTTTCGTAGTGTCCGGTGTGTTCAAGATGCCGGCGGAAAACTTCAGAACGCACATCAATACAAAACATAATCTGGGCATCCGGCCTTGTGTTCTGTTCAGACGTATTGTTTTCTGTGATTTTTCCATTGGCATGGAGGGTTTTGAGTAAGGATTGGCGGTATGTCTCCTCCCAGGCTTCAAGCCACAAAAACCCTTCATAATCATCGGCATCTATGCTGCGGTTTTCATACAATCCTTCGTCTTTCAGCATTTTTGCCATGGAAAGCCTTACGGCCAGGTAATCAGCCAGACTGATCGGACAGGCCTTTTGCCAGAAATAATTTTTTTGTGAGGCACGCCATTTTATAAAGCCGCTCCATCCGGGGAGGGCGGCCAGATGCTTTTCAAGATAACCGGCGATCGAATTTTCTGGCAGGTTTTCCAGAAGTTGCTCGAGAGCGTTGAGCGATTTTTCGGGAAGGGACTTTATAAATGCCCTGTCCTTTAAATTTGAATCATGAATGGCCAGTTTTTTCCAGGCTCTGTAAAAACCCTGCTCACGATAAGGCATTGGCCAGGCGGCCTGGCCCTCATCAAGAAAGGCGCACAGATAACTTATCAGAATAGTATTCAGGGGTGACGCCGATGCCGCCAAGTTATCTTTATTTTCAGTTTCAATGTATTCACCGGAAGTCATTCTGGTAAAAAGATGCGCCTTATCATTCTTTTTCAGAACGGATTTTAAAATGTCCGGATCAATTTTTCCTTCCTGATATGCTTTAAAGCCAGTTTTACGAGACGGAAAACCTGTTCCGCCGAAATATGACCCTCCGTGTTTAACGGCCTCCGGAAAATCCATATTTTCAAATCCGGCAAGGGGGTTGGCGGCGATAAAGGTTCTCAGCGGCCATATGGATCGTATTGAACCGGCCGCGTTTTCAATATACCCAAGCAGTCTGGTGTTACTGATCATTATATGCGCTCCTTCTGTCAAGGACAGTGCCCAAAGGGGGCGTCGATGCGTTACGGCACTGCATGTAAAGCCATACGAAATTTCTGTGAATGCCCGATATGCAGACCAGCCAGAAAATTCCAAACATAAAGACTGCGCCAATATGCAGGAATGAGAGCGTTTGCGGGACATTTACCGGCATCAGCGTATTCAGGCCGACAAATATGCATCCGTAAATTCCTGCGCATATACCGGGAAGAATAAATGAGAGAGCAATTTTTGAGAAAGTCAGAACATGATCCGGCAGACGGGCCAGACCCATTCCTGCCTGAGATCCGGCAAAGCCGGCAAAGAGTATCAGAATTACACCGGTATCCACAGGGAAAAGGGTTTTGCCAGTGGCAAACATAAATACAGCAGCCGCCGCCAGCGCGCCGGCAAGCGCACAGGCAAGCGTCACTGATTTCTTTGGTCCGGTTTCCTTACCGGGAAGTTCAGGATTCTCAAGGGCCGAGCCGGCCGCCAGAAAATGGTAAGCCTTAAAAAATGCGTGAAGGATAAGATGGGCAATGGCCGCAGTGAAAAATCCAAGGCCGCACTGCATAATCATAAATCCCATTTGTGCCACAGTGGAGGCTCCAAGAGCCCGTTTGACGTCATTTTGTACCATCATTATCAGGCTGCCGAAAAACGCGCTTGCAATACCAAAAACAAAAAGGATAAATAACAGATCCGGCAAAGCGGTAAAAAGCGGTAAAAAACGAATAATTAAAAATCCACCCGCATTTACAATTCCGGCATGCATAAAGGCGGAGACGGGTGTCGGTGCGGTCATGGATGCCATAAGCCAGTGATGAAAAGGAAAAAGGGCGGACTGTATAACGGCTGCGAAAATCAGACACAGCGTTCCCGCGACCGTCCATTCAATCTCAAATTCAGGCAAAGCCGCCAGTATTTCGGTAATCAGCAAAGTTTGCGATTGCCAGGACAGAATACCAAGCCCGGCAACCAAAAACGCCGATCCCGTCAGAAAGTATCCCAGGGCCAATTGTCCCGCCGTTTGCGCCTTGGGCCACAGTTTATAATGTGCGATCAGCAAGGAAAGCAGGATCCCTGTAATAAGCCAGGCAATTCCAAATATAACAACATGATTGGCAATAACCATAATCGAGACGGAGGCAGCGAGGGCGCACAGAGTTTTGATGAAACTGCCCTTGCGCGCATCACCGTCCATATAGGTTTTAGAGAAAGCGAACACGACTGCAAAAATGACCGCAATCAGTGAGGCCATTACCAGTGACAGAGAATCAAATACAAAGAAATTACTTAAGTTCATATCAAAACCATAAATCACAGATATTCATAAGAAAAACTAATTATATTTATATAAACTATCAGTTTTTCTGATTATAAGAGAGTTTTTGCTTTATAAAATCCGACAATGCGCTGATTGCCGGATTGGTTTCCGATCTGGCCAGAAGGCAAATCTCGGCATCCTGCAGCTCCGGCCATCCTTTTTCATGTTCTAAGGGAGTGAGGTCGGAAGGCACCATATGGCGGGGCAGGGCGGCAAAGCCAAGACCGGCCTTGACAGCGGCAACAATACCGGCAACCGATGGGCTGGTGTAGGCGACTTTCCATTCAGCCCCGGCCTTGTCCAGGGCTTGCGCAGCCCTTGCACGGTAAACACAGGGAGAGGGGGACAAAACGAGTGGAATAGGGGCGTTGCGCGCGGTCAGACTGTCAAAATCAGTTCCGTCAAGCATAGGTTTTTCGCCAACCCAGACCAGCCGTTCGCGCCATAAAGGCTGTGCGCTCTTATAAATACTGCCGGGTTCCTGTTTGATGATGATCAGATCGTAATCTCCGGCTTCATAACCGCGGATCAGATCCAGTGTAAGCTCGCATTTGACATTGAGGGCAATCTGCGGATGCGTTTGCGAAAAGTGACCAAGTATTGATGGCAGAAAGAAAGTTGCGAAATCTTCCGGTGACCCGAATCTGATTTCTCCTTCGATGTCAGGTTTTCTGAACCTGTTAATCAAAGTGTCCGAAAGGTTTACAATCTGACGGGCATAACCAAGTAGTTTTTCGCCATCATGTGTCAGTGTCACGTTGCGCTTGTCACGGTTAAAGACGCGGCAGTCCAAAAGCTCCTCCAGCTTCGCAATCTGCATACTGACTGCGGACTGGGACCGCCCGATCTTGTCCGCCGCCCGTGTAAAGCTGCCGGTTTCGGCCAGAATAACAAAACTGCGCAAGAGACTGGTATCCAGATCGAACATAAATCAGTCCCACTAAATTAATCAGACTTTCAGATATGGTATCATTTGGTATTTGCAATGCGCATAAGTCAATGTCTTTGTTTTTTGATTATACAGTTTTTTGAGTAATTAATTACCATAATATATATTATCACACATTAGGGGGTGCAAAGGTGGGGTAATCCTCCCGAAATTTAGCGGTGTTTTGGAAAGGCGGCGTAAAGACATGGCGCGATGGGCGGTTGATCAGAAGCAGATCAGCATTCGCCTGGCGTGCGCAACATTCAGCATCTCGCAAACCTGTTATCGTTATCAGCCGCGTTTGAGCGATGAGAACGCCGAGATTGCGGACTGGTTGTTGCGGCTGACCGATACCCATAAACGATGGGGGTTTGGTCTGTGTTTTTTGTATTTGCGCAATGTGAAGGGCTTTGGCTGGAATCACAAGCGTGTGTACCGGATCTACCGGGAGCTGGAGCTGAACTTACGGATCAAGCCGCGCAAGCGTTTGAGGCGCGCGCGGCCTGATCCGCTGAGTGTGCCGGAAGGGCCTAATGATGTTTGGTCAATGGATTTTATGGCTGATCAGCTTGCATGTGGCCGGTCGTTCCGTACCTTTAATGTTCTGGATGATTTTAACCGAGAAGGGCTTGGCATTGAGGTCGATCTGTCCCTGCCATCCGGGCGGGTGATCCGCTCACTGGATCAGATTATTGAATGGCGCGGCAGACCAAATTCTATCCGCTGCGATAATGGTCCGGAATCTATCAGCCATGCCCTGCAATGCTGGGCTTCAAGCCGGTGCATCAGACTGGATTATATCCAGCCCGGTAAGCCGCAACACAATGCTTATGTGGAACGATATAACCGAACCGTACGCCACGAGTGGCTGGATATGAACGAGTACACAAGCTGGCTCTGGACTTACAACAATCCCCATCTAAATTTGGGGGGGGCATTTTGGGGGGGTCATAAAGTCCGGCTCCGGCCACGCCTTTTGTAAGCGGTATTTCTAACCACCGCTTAACCTATTGAAACCATTCACCACGGCAGCCTGCCTTGCCGAAGCCTTGGCGAAGGCTGGCAAGGACTCTTTAGAAAGAGGAGACTGAGAAAATTATTTGTAATAAAATAGATCGAGTTTTGGAGATAAAATGATTGAAAACACCATAGATATACCCTTGAAAGACGGAAAAAAATTATTTTGCGTTTGTAATTTTGAGAATAACAAAAAATCTAAAAAAGCTGTAGTTACTGTTCATGGCCTCACCGGTCATCCTTATGAAACAATACATCATCTCGCACGAGACCATTTTGTAAGTCAGGGATACGATGTCTATAGAATAGCTTTATACTATTACGGACAAAACTACCGCGATTTAACTGATTGTACATTAAAACTGCATGGAGAGGATTTAAAGCAGGCTATAGCTTTTGTAAAAAAATCTAGCGAAGATGTTTATGTTTGCGGGCACAGCTATGGCGGTATGACGATGTTATTCTCTAATCCTGATGCCAATGCATTAGCATTCTGGGACAGCAGTTTTCGGATTGCAAAAAGCCTCTGGGAGCCTTATTCAAAACCACTCAATGATACTTCATACTATCTGTTGGGAGATGGTGTGCAACCTATTCTCGGCAGGGCGATGTATGAGGAAGCTATGAATATGACAGAAGAAGCAGAAAATCAGCTCGCTTCTAAAATTAATGCGCCCAGCTTAGTCATTGGAGCAAAAAAAGCCGTTAGTCCTGAGCGGTCGAAACTTCTCTATGACAATTTATTCTGTAAAAAAGAGCATTTTGATTTTAAAGAGGCTGATCATTGTTTCTGGTATAAAAATACCGGGAAGGAGCTTATGAAAAAGACACAGGAATGGTTTGAAAAGCATTAGCGACACTGTTCGAAAATGGTCGGTCTTGTGGGGTATGTGATTTTTTCGCGCCGGCCTTCTGGTCCCGTAACACACCGATAATCTGCGCTAACAACAAATCATCCATGAAGCCATCTTTTTTTTCTTAAGCTTCAAGCTAATTGAGAAAATTTAATTTTTTGTAAACAAGTAGGATCACCTCTGGTCTTGGACTTATCGATTTTTGCATTCCACCGCATTACCGTTCAGATCACCCTGAAAGCAATGATGTCGAGAAGTATGTAGATTATCTGAAAAATAATAATATTAAATTTATTCCTTTGAGAGACGGCGAAGTTATAACTGTTGTCAAAGGAAAAACAGAGCATCATAAAATTTCTTCTAACCAAGCATAAAGGTGTATTCAATGCCTTTATTTTCAAAAAAGAAGGCCAAAATTATTTTAAGAAACTCATGCATGAAAACCTAACGGTCGATTTCTCCAAAGACGATATCCATGGACCCGATGATGGACACGGTGTCGGCGAGCATATGGCCCCTGCTCATGAAATCCATGGCCTGCATATGGGCAAAGCCGGGCGCGCGGATACGGCATTTGTAAGGTTTGTTTGTACCGTCCGAGACCAGATATACGCCGAATTCTCCTTTCGGAGCCTCGACCCGGGCGTATGTCTCCCCGGCCGGAACGTGATATCCTTCCGTATACAGTTTAAAGTGATGGATCATTGCTTCCATTGAATTTTTCATCTCCTCCCTCGGCGGCGGCATGATCTTGTAATCATTGACCCGGACGGGGCCGTCGGGCATGCGCTCTATACACTGTTTCATGATTTTGACGGACTGGCGCATTTCTTCCATCCGGACAAGGTAGCGGGCATAACAATCTCCCGTTTTGCCCACCGGGATATCAAAATCAAGGGAGTCATAAATTTCGTAAGGTTCCGTACGCCGCAGGTCCCAGGCCACGCCGGATCCGCGCAGCATCGGCCCCGTAAAGCTCCATCGCAAGGCATCTTCCCGGGAAACCTGACCGATTTCAACCGTTCTCTGCTTGAATATTCTGTTGTTGGTTAAAAGATTATCGAGATCATCGATCACCTTCAAAATGGAATTATCGCACCATTCCTGCATATCTTCGAGCAGCCCGGCGGGAAGATCCTGATAAACCCCGCCGGGGCGGATATAATTGGCGTGGAGGCGCGCGCCGCATACGCGTTCGTAAAACTCCATCCCCTTCTCTCTTTCCTCAAATCCCCAGAGTGCGGGTGTAATCGCCCCGACATCAAGCGCGAATGTCGTAATATTGAGGATGTGGTTTAATATGCGGGTTAGCTCCGAATAGAGAACACGGATATAGCGTGCGCGCTCAGGCGGTACAATACCCAGCAGATTTTCAACGGCAAGAGCGAAAGCATGTTCCTGGTTCATCGGACTGACATAATCCAGGCGGTCAAAATAAGGCAGTGCCTGCGTATAGGTCTTGTACTCGATCAGTTTTTCCGTACCGCGGTGTAAAAGGCCGATATGCGGGTCCGCTCTCTCAACCACCTCGCCGTCCATTTCAAGCACAAGGCGCAAAACACCGTGCGCCGCCGGATGCTGAGGGCCAAAATTCATTGTATAGGGACGGATCTGTGTTTCCGCGTCCATGGATGTGGTCTTGTCGGTCATTCCTTAAATCCCCTGTATCCGTGCTCCGGAACAACGGCTTTCTCATCGCCGGGAAGTTCGTTTATATCCGTCATGCCTTCCCATGGGGAAAGGAAATCGAATTTCCGGAAATCCTGGGTCAGTTTCACCGGCTCGTAAACCACCCTCTTCTCCTCTTCCGAATAACGCAGCTCGACATAGCCTGTAAGCGGAAAATCTTTACGCAAGGGATGGCCTTCAAATCCGTAATCGGTCAGGATACGCCGCAGATCAGGATTTTCGGCAAAGAAAATGCCATACATGTCCCATACCTCCCTCTCATACCATCCGGCGGAGCTGTATATCGTTACAATTGAATCCACCGGTTCTTCTTCGGTGGTATAACATTTAACACGTATCCGGTGTTTGTGTTTCAGGGATAAAAGGTGATAGACAACCTCAAATCTTTCCGGGCGCTCCGGGTAATCGACGGCCGTAATGTCCACCAGCATTTCAAAAAAACAATCGGGATTGTCCCGAAGAAAATGCATTGCATGAACGATATCTTCCCGTCTTACAACGACCGTCAGCTCATTCCTTTCAGTCCCGCTGTCGAGCACCGTATGCTCAAGGCCGTCGCGGATTACATTAACAAGGGTATCAAGCGATTCTTCTGCGGTCATCAGCGGGCAATCCTCAAATCCTCGCGCTCAATTTTTTTCTGGAGCTGTAAAAGGCCGTAGACAAGTGCCTCCGCCGTCGGAGGACAACCGGGAACATAGATATCAACGGGAACAATCCGGTCGCATCCGCGTACAACGGAGTAGGAATAGTGGTAGTACCCTCCTCCGTTTGAACAGGATCCCATGGAAACAACCCAGCGCGGCTCCGGCATCTGGTCATACACCTTGCGCAATGCCGGGGCCATTTTATTGCAAAGCGTTCCTGCAACAATCATCACGTCGGATTGACGGGGTGATGGCCGTGGTATCATCCCAAACCGATCAAGATCGTAACGGGACATGTAGGCATGGATCATTTCAACGGCGCAGCACGCCAGCCCGAACGTCATCGGCCATAAAGATCCGCGGCGGGCCCAGTTGAACAGCTTGTCCGCCTGCGCAACAATGAAACCCTTATCCTGGATATGGTTGTAAACGTCCGCGGCCTGTTCATCCCTTGACTTTGAGGGAATTTGCGGCAAATCCGTATGAAAATCTGCGGGCGGGGCGCTAACAACTTTTCGGTCACCACTCATAAATCAGATCCCTTTACCCATTTGATATGTTGTACTTTTATTTTCAGTCATTTGAGTGCCAATGCCTTTACTTCCAGTTTCTGTTCCCGACTTTTATTCCCAATCAAGGGCACCCTTTTTCCATTCATATATAAATCCGACAGTTAATATTCCTAAAAACACTATCATCGACCAGAAACCGAAAAACCCGATTTCTTTTAAAGATATAGCCCATGGAAAGAGAAAAGCCACCTCCAGATCAAAGATTATGAAAAGAATAGCAACAAGATAAAACCGGACATCAAATTTGTTCCGGGCATCGGAGAAGGCTTCAAAACCGCACTCATAACCGGATAGTTTTTCGACATCCGGGTTTTGTTTCCCGGCGATGAAGGAAGCGACAATTGCAAACACAGCAATTGCCACCGCCACGCCCATAAAAATCAGGATGGGAAGATATTCCCGGAGAAGCTCTTCAGAAGCCATAGATATATCCAAAAGTTTTCACTCCTAAAAATACCATCATAACCGGTTTCGGCAAACACAAAGAGGCGATATGGACCGTATTTTTACTGAAAAATACTTTTCACACCCTCTTTCACTTTGTTGCCCAGATCCTGGGCGTCTGATTTTACGCCGTCAACGGCCTTTTGAAGACTGCCTTTAATGCCCATGCGGTTCCTCAGATCCTGCATCGCCGAACCGGAAAGCCCTTCCAGGAATCCGGATTTAAAAGATGTATCAACCGCAACATGTGTTACCTTTTGAAGGATGTCGGCAATGGCTTCACGGGCCAGAACGCCATTGCTTTTCTCACCTATTCCTGTGAGTTGAAGATCGGGCATGGTAATTGTTCCAAGATCTTTGTCCGTCAGAGTTACCGCAGGCGTGATTGAGGCCTGCCGCATTAAAAAGCTGTCGATTATGACTTTAACCTGTGCCGCGTCTCCTGAATTATTTGCGGGTTGGGACTGCGAATTTCCCTTTGAAGATACCGTTTTATGAATTGTGCCAAGGTTGGTTCCGTTTTCGCCAACTTCAAGGAATATATCCGTTTTCCCTACGTCTATACTTGAAAAGAGAAGAATTTCCCGTGTCATGGACCTTGCCTTGATATCCAGAGATGCAATATGAATTGCGTTCTTGTTTTTAAACCCTTTTGGATTGCCGATTTTTATATCGCTTACACCAACCGTCATTTCTTCAAGATTGACATCAACCTGACCGATATTGACCGGAACTTCCAAAGCATCTGTCGCAACAGTTTCTGCCGCGTATTTTACGAGAGATCCCATGTTAATATAAACGGCAACGCCGATAACGACTACTATGGCAGCCAGAATGCCGAGTATGCTCAGAAACTTTTTCATGATTGTATCCTTCCTTTATTAAATAAATCTCATCATATTAGAAACATTTACAGGCGCCTGGTGCAAGGGGAGGAAATGTAATATTGTGAGTGTCCCGAGAGATAGGTAACAGATTGTACCGGACACATGGGTAACACAT
>CAYLKN010000001.1:103940-124314 GCA_964384335.1 uncultured Pseudobdellovibrionaceae bacterium | reverse complement strand
GTGCTGGAACAAGTCCAGAGCGTCTTTGACAAGCTCACGCTGCCCGATGATGCGATGGACTATATTGAGGGCTATTTACGCGATACGCAGCATTCCGAGCGCGGTTTTATCCGCCGTCAGGTCAAGGAATGGCAGGAGGCTTATAACAAATCGCAGGATCGGCTTGATACGCTGATGGATTTATTGCTCGACGGCACGGTCGAGCGGCAGGATTTTGAAGAGAAAAAGGCCAAAATCCGGCTGGAACAAATCAAGCTGGAAGATCACATCAAAAGCGCGCGGCAAGCCGATGATTCCTTTAAAATTGCTATGCTCAACCTGCTGTCTTTCCTTAGAAATGCGGGCGGGAAGTTCAAAGGTGCGACCGTGGCCCAAAAACGCTATCTCATCAATTTTGTATTTTCGAACCTCGAACTGGACGGCCAAAACCTGCGGTATTCCTTGAAAAAACCGTTCGACCAGATGCTCGATTTAACCGATATGAAGAAATGGCGCGCCCGGGAAGATTCGAACTCCCAACCTCCTGATCCGTAGTCAGACGCTCTATCCAATTGAGCTACGGGCGCATAACTTTATTTAAGAACGATTTAAGAACTTAAGGTTTTCCATGCCTGAATGCAAGTCAAAATTATGCCCGGAGAGGTGTGCGCAAGCTTGTTAATAAATTAGTAATATATTGTGGATAAGATCGGTTTGTAATTAGAAATACCAAGCGGATAGCCATGATACCTTTCATTTTTCTCAGTCTCTTCATGATTTGTACGCACAGCGTAACATGTTTTATTCTCAGAATGTGTTTCCGGCCCGTGACCCTGACACTCGCATTTATTCTGTTTGCACCTGACGTAATGGCGCACGATATAGAACGCAAGCTTTTGACAATTCACGAGCACCACGCTCCGAAATCTGTTATGGCTATGTTCGGTTATGTTCGAAATGAAGACTATGCGTACGTTTATTCGCACAGACCACCGCAGACACTCACCCTGAAACAGCATAAGAATATCTATGTCGATCTTGCCGATCCGCGCCCGGTCATAAAAATACGTGTCGGACAGAATACGAGTGCATACAGACAGTACGTGCTTGACCTTGCCCGGAGTGTGGTCAGGCAGGACAGACATGCGGGATTTGAGGTTGTTGCCGTATACCCAAGCCGGACAACGCCAATGAACGTTTCCTTTTATTCCCGCCGGGCAAAACGCCATGCAGAAAATGCCGCAAACATTATTCTCTGGGATGACGTCATGGATATAGATTCAAGAAAGGTACGCCTGTCCACCTCACCCGATCTTGAGGTTACAGGCAGTGAAGTTCACATCTACATCGAGTCAACCAGGCACCTGATCCTGAACGAACCCAACTTCGGATACCGGACGGATGACGGACTATCGGACGATGGAACGATGTAAGGGTCTGTGCATACTGATATTTTTTTGAAAATTCATATCTCCTTCTAAACTTTAAGCCATAACTTCGGTTATGGCTTTTTTTTATGTGCTTTGCAAAGAGGTGCCCTCGGTACATCCGACCGCTATTTACAGGCTGAAGCAGAATTGATAACACAATAAAAAAGTTTTAAATTCTGAAAAATATGCATATCTTCGTGACCGATCTGGAAGAACAGGAACACAGGATTGATGCCGTAGAGGGCTGGCGTGTTATGGAGCTGATCCGGGATCAGGGTATTCCGATTGTTGCCGAATGCGGCGGCTCATGCTGCTGTGCCACATGTCATGTTTACATTGCCCCGGAATGGGCTGATAAAATCCATCCGCCCAGGGAGGATGAAGAAGACATGCTGGATCAGGTTCCGTCCCCTGCCGGAAATTCCCGCCTGTCCTGCCAGATTATTTTTACGGAGGAACTGAACGGCTTGAAATTACGACTTGCCCCAATATCTCTAAATTAGGATAAAAGTAATGACTATTATCAACGCGCAGACAAATTTTGGAGAGAAACCAATTTCTGACAGTCCCGAAACGCTTAAAACGGATGCGATTATTATAGGAGCCGGACCGGTTGGTCTGTTTGCGGTTTTTGAGCTTGGCCTTCTCGACATGAAAGCCCATCTGATCGATATTCTTGACCGGCCGGGTGGCCAGTGCGCCGAGCTATACCCCGAAAAACCAATTTACGACATACCGGCCTATCCCGTTATTTCAGGCCAGGGCCTTACAGACCGGCTGATGGAACAGATTTCACCCTTTGAGCCGCAATTTCATTTCAGCCAAATGGCCGAAAAATGCGAAAAACTTGAAAACGGAAACTGGCAGATTACGACTGATCTCGGCACCACACTCGAAGCCCCTGTAGTCATTATTGCGGCGGGTGGAGGCAGTTTTGTACCCAAAAAACCGCCAATTCCAGGAATAGAAACGTTCGAAAACAAATCTGTTTTCTATGCCGTGCGTAAAATTGAGCAATTCCGGGATAAAACTATTGTGATTGCAGGCGGCGGAGACTCCGCCCTTGACTGGACCTTGAACCTCCAGCCCGTTGCAAGTCGTCTGACGCTGGTCCATAGACGTGATCAGTTTCGTGCCGCGCCGGATTCCGTCTCAAAAATGTGGAAACTTGTCGGGGACGGAAAGATGGATTTTCATGTTGGAAGCATTTCGGAACTCCACGGTGAAAACGGACACCTTGATAAAATTCATGTCAAAGGCAAAAACAGTGAGACCGAAATCCTCTGCGATACACTGCTTCCCTTTTTCGGACTCACCATGAAACTCGGCCCTATTGCCGGGTTTGGTCTCAATTTGCACGAAAACCTTATACCCGTTGACACCGAAAGATTTGAGACGAATGAAAACGGCATCTTCGCCATCGGTGACATAAACTGGTACCCGGGAAAGCTTAAACTTATCCTTTCCGGATTTCATGAGGCCGCCCTTATGGCACGTGCGGCATTTCAGATTGTCTATCCGGACCGTAAACTGCGTTTCGAATACACGACATCAAGCACAAATGTTCAAAAAAAGCTTGGTGTTGAATCGAAACCCGCAGATGCGGGCCAGGCCCAGGACAAAACGACGGTTACCGGTAATGCACGCTGATACCACTACACATTTAAAACTCCATGTCTCCGTAGCTCAGGTGGATAGAGCGCAGGATTCCTAATCCTGAGGCCGCAGGTTCGAATCCTGCCGGAGACGCCAGTTTACCTATGTCTCAGGAAGTACACTGAACATTATCCTGCCCCGTCAGATCACCGGATAAAATAACAGAAGTTACGGTCCGGCGGATTTCTCATTCCATGATGTTTGGAGAAAAGCGTTTATTGCCCGTCCTGGGTCCCGCCATCTGAAGATGTTTCAGTTTCGGCGATTTCTTCTTCAGGAGGTGCCAGTTCGTTAGCCTCGGCCGCTATAGCTTCTTCGGTCGGCAAAGGTTCTTTTTCATCGGCCAGTGTACGAAGCCAGGCAACAATTGCGGCGCGATCCTCCGGCTTTTTAAGACCGATGTAATTCATTTTTGTTCCCGGAATATATTCTTTAGGTTTCCAAAGGAAATAATTCAGCGCCAGATAATCCCATTCACCGCCAAAACCGGCCAGTGCGGAGGAGTATGAATAGCCTTCTTTCGCCCCTTTTGGTGCCCCGACAACATCCCACATGTTAGGACCAACAGCGTTTGGACCGCCCTTGTCAAAAGAATGGCAGGCCGCACATTGCCGGGAAAGTTTTTCACCGCGCGATATATCTGCACTTGCAATCATTCCCAGAATTGGATCCGGTTTCTGGGGTTTTGCACTGGCCCGCGGATCAACCGCACTTTCAACGCCCTCGATCGGATATGCCGGTTCGTCAAGTTTCTTTGGATAAATCAGCACATCTGCGAAAAAGCCGCTCAGCATAACGGCCAGCCCTCCGATCAGGACGGCGGCAAAAATTTTATTCAACTCGATTTCAGACATTTCCGCTCTGACTTTTACTGAATTTTTTCCGGTTTACATGTTAATAGAATAACTTTAAGTATTCTTTAACGGCGTTTATAAAATAAAACTATCTGTTTTTAAATATAATTTGAATACACAAGTGGATAACCGGTTGGACAAAATGCCACACAGCCCTCCTCAATCTCTTCAATCCTTCGCAAAGGACCATGGTTTTGAAACTATCTCTTTTGAGGGTGCATACGGGGCTTACTCGCATATTGCGTGCCGGCAGGTTTTCCCCGAACTGAAAAACCTGCCGTGCAATACATTTGATGATGCCTTCAGGGCGGTGAGCGACAGAAAAGCGGATCTGGCCATGATCCCGGTCGAGAATACACTTGCAGGACGGGTCGCGGACGTGCACCGGCTTCTGCCCAAAAGCGGACTGTACATTATTGGCGAAACGTTTTTGACAATACGGCATAACCTGCTCGGTATAAAAGGGTCAAAGCTTGATGACGTGCGTGAGGTGCACAGCCATATTCATGCAATCCCCCAATGCAACAAATTTATCGTCTCTCATGGGTTAAGGGCGATAACGAGCGCCGATACCGCCGGCGCGGCAAAAGAGATTGCCGAAACTGGGGATCCGGCCATTGCGGCCATTGCATCAGATCTTGCCGCAGAAATATATGGCCTTAAAATTCTGGAAAAGGATATTCAGGATGAAAGCCATAACGCAACACGTTTTCTTATATTGGCAAGAGAGCCACAGATTTTGTCTCCGACCGAAACTTCCGATTTTATAACCTCCGTTTTTTTCAAAGTACGGAATATTCCCGCCGCCCTTTACAAGGCTCTGGGCGGCTTTGCAACTAACGGAATCAATCTGACAAAGCTTGAATCCTACGTTGACAAAAATTTTCAGGCGGCCCTTTTTTATTGTGACCTTGAAAGCCACGCCGATACGCCATCAATGAAACTGGCTTTTGAAGAACTGAATTTTTATGCTGAGGAAGTTCATGTAATCGGAACGTATTTCGCCGATCCATTCCGGAAAAGGCAATAGAAACCGTAAACATCATGAATTATTAAAAATTTTGGGGTTGCGTTATGCCACCATCCCTGTGCTAGGGTACAAAAAAAATTAATCAGGAGATATTAATGCCTACATACGCACAGCTATCCGCCCAATTGTTGAGAGACGCAGCCAAATTCTTTCAGACCATAGGCAGCCAGAACGAACCTTTAAAAGATCAGATGGATGAAAACGCCCGCGTTTACAATCAGCTTGCCGATCTGGTTGAAAACGATCCGACAGGCATTGTCGGCGAAGAGGAAGAAGAAGGACAGCAAGGTCAGGCCTGAACCAAAACCTGTTAATCTTCCCTTCCATTTCCGAGAATATTTGTGACTTCCCGGCTTAATTCGCTGGCGGCTTCAATAACGCGTGCATTTGCTTTAAACGTTATTTCCGCAAGATTAAGATTAACGATTTCTTCAGACAGATTCACATTTGGAATATTTATTAATCCTTCTTCGTTTGCAAAGGGAGAATCTGGGTCAAAAGCAGTTTGAGTCGGATCCTGCCCCGGGACGATTTCTGAATCCAGTCCAAAAACCACACCGTTTTCATCAATAAGCGGAGTCTGAATAACCGTTCTGGCATCAAATGCCGGGGGACCATTTGCAGGATCAATTGCTCCGGCTGACTGAAAATTTGCGATATTGGATGCGCTTGCTTCCGCTCTTTTTTGTGAAGCAAGTAATCCGCCCAAAGCATTTCCTATCGCATCAACCATGATTTTCGTGTAAATTAATGAAGTTATACTTATCCAACCCTCATATAATATCATGAATTTCCGCATATTGTCACTTTTGTTGATCGTAAGTATGAGCCCCGTGGCGGCGAGTTCTGCATCTGCCGATCCAAAACCCTGGATCTTCAGCTGGTCCCGATCTCACTGGGACGGCCTGGATTTCCGGCCTTACGCACATGACAACAAACATAACCACAAACGACAGTGGGATTATGAGAGAGACAATGACGGGTGGACACCGGAAAGCTGGATAAGTCAGTACAGAGACCCTATGGATGTAATCAGGGGGTTCTACAATGCAGATATCATTCGGCACCAGGTTATGGATCGTGAACACCCCGTCCTCGTTGTCGGCCCGAATTTTTACAGACTTTCCTCAAGGGACCAACGCAGGGTAACCCAGACGATAGACAGGGTTTATGAGGCAACAGAATTTGAGCCGTACCGGTTTGCCCTGATCGATTATTACGAAAACGACATTATTGGATATTATGACCGCAACGGCTTGTTTATGGAGTAAAATTTAAGTTTTTCCTTTATATTCCCCCTGAAAATGCTGTACAAATCCAAAAACAAACTTAGACAAGATGCAAAATAAAACAGGTAAGCCTGCCGCTTTCAGAAAAAAACATTTAAAACCGGTGCCGAAAGGACTGGTTGCGGAGCATATTTCAAAAAGTTTCAAGAAGCGTCCTGTGTTACGGGATGTTTCCCTGTCGGTCCAGCGCGGTGAGTCCGTTGCACTTCTTGGACCGAACGGCGCCGGAAAGACAACCTGTTTTTATATTATCAGCGGTCTTATAAATGCGGATGGCGGAATAATATCTCTTGACGGTCACAACATAACCAACACACCGATGTACCGCCGTGCACGCATGGGTATCGGCTACCTCCCTCAGGAAGCATCCGTTTTTCGCGGTCTTAGTGTGGAAGAAAACATCCGCGCAATAATACAGGCTCAGGAGCTGGATTCGGACGATCAGGAGAAACTGCTTGAGGAATTGATGGCGGAATTTTCAATCGCCCATTTACGGCGCACACCGTCAATCGCCCTTTCCGGTGGTGAAAGACGGCGTGTTGAGATTGCCCGTGCCCTTGCAAGTAATCCTGACTTTATCATGCTTGATGAACCGCTTGCCGGGATTGATCCGATTGCCGTAAATGATATCCGGGAGCTTATATCCCACCTTAAAACCAGAGGCATTGGCGTTTTGATTACCGATCACAATGTCCGGGACTGCCTCGATATCGTTGACCGCGCCTACATACTGCACGACGGCAAGGTTCTTATGGAAGGAACGCCGGAAGACATCGTTTCTTCAAAAGATGTCAAACGCGTGTATCTGGGCGACCGGTTTTCGCTTTAAGCATTTTCAGAAATACTTCATTCTTTATTTTTTCAATCTGTAGCTTTTTTTGAAATTGATACTTTTTTTGATTCGTGGACATCCTCGCATATTCTCCATTCATTCGTCAGGCGGGTTTGTGTTATAATATTAATGCATTGTTAATATTACTTTTCCCGAGTGCCGTTCATGAGCAACATCAGCCAAAAAATGGACCTGCGCCAGACCCAGTCTCTGGTAATGACTCCTCAGCTTCAGCAGGCAATAAAGCTTCTTCAGCTTACAAATATTGAACTTACCGATTATCTTGAAGAGGAGCTTGCCCAAAACCCGCTTTTAGAAAAGAAACAAGAGGAACCGGAAGGCGGTTCGGCAAACTCAGAGAGCCAGGAAACACCGTCGAAAGAGACGGAGGGAGATGATATCAAGGCAGAATTCGATCAGGCCTGGAACGGTGACGACACATCGGACGGGTACAGAAACGAAGGAACCACAGATTTCGGTCAGGGCAAAGGCGGCAATACAAATTTCGATGACAATGATTACAATCTTGAAAACAGGTTGAGCTCCGAGCTGTCATTACGCGATCACCTTATGGAACAGCTGCGCATGCACACCGAGGATCCGCGTGATCACATGATCGGCGCAGGCTTGATTGATCTTCTGGATGAAGGCGGATATCTTCGGCATGAGGTTAGAGACCTTGCCCTCAGACTGGAGTGTTCCGAAAATCGTCTTAACGATCTTCTGCACATTATGAAAGGCTTCGACCCGACCGGAACATTTGCCCGTGATCTTCAGGAATGCCTGTCCATGCAGCTTGAGGAAAAAGGCCAGCTTGATGAATATACGCAACGCCTTCTTGATCATCTCGATACACTGTCAAAAGATGGTGCGGCGGCAACGGCAAAAAAATGCGGTGTAAGCGAAGCTTATCTTGAAGACATGCTGGAGGAAATCAAGGCTCTGAACCCGAAGCCTGCTGCCCTCTATGACCATTTTATCGTACAGACGGTCATACCGGATCTTGTCATGAAGAAAATCCCGAATAACCTTGGCGGTGGATGGCGCGTGGAACTGAACACAGACACCCTACCAAAAGTTCTGGTGAATGAAAGCTATTACACAGAAGTTGCACAAAAAACAAAAAAAGACGAAGACAAAACCTATCTTAACAATCAACTGACAGCCGCAAACTGGCTTGTCAAAGCTCTTGACCAGAGGGCACGAACAATAACAAGGGTCGGCGGTGAAATTGTTGAGCAGCAGGAGACGTTTTTTCTGTATGGCGTGGAGTTTTTAAAACCTCTTACACTTAAAGATATTGCCGCACAGGTCGATCTGCATGAAAGTACAATAAGCCGTGTAACAAGTAACAAATATATTTCGACACCCCGCGGTATTTTTGAGTTGAAATACTTTTTCTCGCCTTCCATTACCGGTAATGACGGCCAGGTGTTTTCTGCCGAATCCGTCAAGGCTCATATCAGACACCTTATCGACGGGGAGGACCCTGAAAATGTTCTCTCTGATGATGCGATCGTTGAGATGCTGTCCGACAAAGGGATTAACATCGCCCGGCGGACAGTGGCAAAGTACCGTGATCTCATGCATATCGGCTCTTCCACAGAACGCAGACGACAAAAGAAAAAAAAGGCGTCGGTTTAACGCCTAACGGCTTCTGTAAACCAGGATGCTGCACATAAAGCACCCCAGAGCAAGAGCAAGACACAGAATGAAATTATATCCGGCCATGGAAACCCCGAAAACCGGATCCTGCCAGGGAATCTGATCACATGGAACGGCGGGTGTTTTCAGCATCTGCTCCAGCACGGAGGATGCATTCTGCGATTGCCCCGAAAAATCGACATTGCATCCCGCCTTTGTCTCCCACCATCCCTGCTCAACCCCGACATGATGGAAGGCAATACCGCTGTTGACGCCAAAGGCAAGTGCGGCCATTGCAACCGGCATCGCGGCGACCATAGGCCCCCTTTGCCGCATAACAATTCCCAATGCGCCCAAAAGTATTGCGGCAACGTAGGGATACCGTTGATATATGCATAATATACAGGGTTCCAGTCCAAAAACGTATTCACTAATTAAAGCGGCAGCCAGTGCAAAAACGGAAACCGCAATTATTCCGGCTGACACAAAAACAGGATTATAAAGCAGCCTCATTATACCATCCATTATAAGAACAACCCTTTTAAAAATTCCATTCCGGCTTCAATACCCTGAGTCCCAAATACTATTATAAGCGCAACAAGAACAAAAACCCAAAATAATCCGATGGCCGCCCCGAAAATAACCGCCAGGCCATCCCTCATGACCACACCAAGGGCTATAATCGATATTCCGAAACTCGGCACAGTATTGCTGAAAGGAAACGGTATACAAACAGACAGGGCCATTATCAGACCGCTAAGACCAATGAGGTGAGAGAAAACCCCCTGCGTTATAAAACTGAACCGCGGCCGGATTATTTTTTCGAGTTTTTTTATCCAGGGCACAAGACTTGAAAACATTGTGTTCAGGGTTTGAGTCTTCAGTTTCTTTTGGAGAAGTTTTTCCGGCATCCAGATCGTGTGCCGCCCAACAGCCTGCTGTAAAGTCAGGAATAGAAGAGGCATGGCCATGATGATGTTAATACCGGGCGGCACCGGCAATGGCAAGGCCATCGGCGCAGCAAACACAAACAGGACAAAACCGATGCCGCGTTCGTGAAACGCCTCCAGTATATCGGCCAGACGTACATGTTCCCCGTCCAAATCGTCCTTAAACGCAATCAAGACTTCGGAAAGCGAACGTATGTTTTGCGGATTGGTCAAGTTTATTTTCCCAGAAACCAGTAAACGCCATACCCCACAAAAAATGCCGGAACCGCGCTGTATAAAGTGGCTAGTATAGCGGCGCGCGGCGCCAGTGCAATAGCCGGAAACAATGCATCCCCGTCATTGCTTATGGCATTGGCGATCTGGGCGGATAACGGAATAAGCCCTTCAACATACAGCGTTGTTATAAGGACCTGCGGACCGCAACCCGGAATGAATCCGATCAAAATGGCCACAGAAGGAATTAAAAATGCCCATGTTTCGAAGAAACCGGCAAGGTCCAGATCCAGAAAATAGACAGAAAGCTCATACCCGAGAAATGCCATGACTACCCACGCGGTTACAAAATTTGTATCCATTATGACCCTTATAAGGGGATGAAGGGATTTCTGTCCCACCCGGGTTTCGCTTTCAGCCGCGCATGCTTTCGCACCGTCCGACACACACACTGTTTTCCCGAATTCATACGCATCCATTTCATTTCCAAAGCCGGGATGCGTTTGTGAAACGTGCCGGAAATTCCACATAAGAAGGCATAGCAAGGCACCGGCAGCCCCAAAATACACACTCGGACTTTCCATACCGGGAAATCCAAGCCAGGTATCGGCCTCAACCTGGAATGTGTTGGCAAGCCCCAGCATAAATCCCGGAATTATAAACATTATCCATAGGTAATCTGCGGTTACAAAACCGGATTTGTCTTCCAGATTTGTATGGCGTTCGTCGATCGCCCGGGAACGGCGCATGAAACCGTATCCGTGAATAGCGTCAACGGCGTATCCCGTTATTGTGCCAACAATAAAGCCAAGAACAAAAATCATAAGCCCGGTTAACGGTTCCTGCGCAAGAAGCAGAAACGCCGCATCGCCCATCGTGGCAATCAAAACTGCGACAAGGGATCCAAAACTCAGCTTGCCGCGCGCATACTGGGTGACAATTATGATAGCCCCGCCACAACCAGGAAGTGCCCCAATAAGTGCGGAAAAGAAAACCTGCCATTTTTCGGCTTTTTCCATTTTGTCTTCAATATTGATCTTGAAGACACTTTCCAGAAAGAAAAACAAAGCGAGGGTTGCAGCCACAAAGCTTGAAACGGCAATATACGCTTCACTTAAGGTCTCAATCACCACTTCCCTAAGGCCCGGGGGCCCGGACATAAGCAAAAAAACCGTAAAAAGAATAAAAAGCCTTAAAAAGCCTGCATTTTTTAAGGGAGAAACAATGTTGTCTGCAAAAAATATTTTTATGTCTGATGTCACTATAAATACATTATATGCAAGAGGATAAAATATACATTATTTTATCCGCTCACCCAGACACAATACCACCATAGTTATCTTTTATATCAGGCCGTAAAACGGTCCCTCAGGCGGCCTGGGCAAAATCTGCGGTCATAGCCTCTTCGCCATTCAGAACGCAGGAAACGGCGTGCACGACAGCCGCAATTCTGACCGCAGCCTGAATGCTTTCCTTACTGATGCCTTCTTTTTGAAGTTTGTTTTCATGCGCATCGACACAGTATTTACATCCGTTAATCACGCTTACGGCAAGGCTCCAAAGCTCGAAATCAACCGGCTCCACGCCCGGATTGGCAATGACGTTCATACGCAGCTTGGCCTGCATGGTTTTATAGGTTTCATTGCTTACCATTCCTGTGAACTTGTAATACACGTTGTTCATGGCCATTATGGAATGGGCAGCCTTTGACGCGTTCAAGGCGTTTTCTGAAAGATGCTTTGCGCATTCACTTTCAACCGCGTGAATAACGTTATGGTTACGACCGGCAAGGGCAGTTGCAAGAAAACATCCGTATTTCTGCTGGTCGGTTAATACATCCTCATTAAGCAGACTGGATAAATTCAGCTTTATATCTTTTGCGTAATCCGGAATTGCGTTTTTAAGACTTTCAATACTCATTACTTTTCCCTTACCTTTTTTATGTTAAGCCTGCGCCGTTTATTCAGCGCAGGTGCTTTGTTTAAAATGCCCTCAGGCCGCCTCTTTGATATCGACTGTGTCGCCGCCGACAGGACGGTTGCAGGGACACAGCTCATCAGTCTGAAGCGCATCAAGAATGCGCAGGATTTCCCGCGGATTCCGCCCGACATTCAGATTGTTGACCGAAACGTGCTGGATAACGTTGTGAGGATCAACAATGAATGTTGCCCTTAAGGCCACGCCTTCTTGCGAACGTACGCCCAGAGAATCCAGAAGTGAGCCGTTAGTATCCGCAAATCCCCACTGATTCAGGTTTTGCAGCTCCGGATGCTCTCGACGCCATGCCAGTTTGCAGAATTCGTTATCGGTGCTTCCGCCCAGGACGACACAATCGCGGTCCGCAAATTCATCATTAAGATTTGCAAATTCAACGATTTCGGTTGGACATACAAATGTAAAATCTTTTGGATAGAAAAAGAAAACCTTCCATTTACCGGCGAAGCTTTCGCGCGTAATCTCCTCAAACGCTTCTTCACCGTTTTGTTCAGGCTTCATAAAACGGGGCTTAACGCCCTGAACTTTAAATTCGGGTAATAAGTCGCCAACTCCAAGCATAGCAATCTCCTTTGTTTATTTAGTTATTATGTCCAGTTATTACATCAGGATTAACACAATTGTAACCATATCTTTTGCTGCTTTGCAACAAAGTTTACCTGACAATTAATTTATATGGTTTATGCCTGGCGACAATCAAGAAAACTAGGAATGACTTTTAACAGGAATTATGATAATGGAAGAAAAAATTAAAATATTTTGCAATGTTTCGGCATTAAAGAAACGGTATGAACGATGTATACAGTTGCGGCATTATATAAGTTTAAAAAGCTTGATAATCTTGAGCGCAGGAAATCGGATCTTTTATCCCTGATGCGTTCCCTTGACATGTGCGGAACGATTATTCTGGCTCCTGAAGGACTAAATGGAACGGTGGCCGGCTCAGCAGAGTCGATGAAACGCTTTGCCGATTATGTCTTTGACGTATTTAAGCTTTGTAATGACAGCATCAAATGGTCGAGCGCGAAAGACAAGCCGTTCCGGCGTTTAAAGGTCAAAATAAAGGACGAAATCGTAACCATGCGTCAGGAAGGTTTGGATCCGGCCGGAAGGACCGGGCAGTTTGTCCCTGCGAAAGACTGGAATGCCATTATCGACAATCCGGACACTCTTGTCATCGATACACGGAACACTTATGAAACGGAACTTGGCAAATTCAGAAACGCAATTGATCCAAAAACCTCATCTTTTTCCGAATTTGCCGGTTTTGTTGATCAATACCTTGATCCAAAAAAACATAAACATGTTGCCATGTACTGCACCGGCGGAATCCGCTGCGAAAAAGCCTCGGCGTATATGCTTGAAAAAGGATTTGATACGGTTTACCAGCTTGAAGGCGGCATATTGAAATATCTTGAAACCGTACCGCCGGAAAAAACACGCTGGGAAGGGGAGTGTTTCGTTTTTGATTACAGAGTGGCCGTTGATCATTCCCTCAAGGAAGGAACGGCAAAAATGTGCTTTGGCTGTGGTGATCCGGTGACGCACGAGGATCAGTCCAGCCCGCTGTATGTTGAGGGAATATCCTGCCCGCGTTGCGCCCATATGGTCGATACTGAAAGGGAACACGCCCTGCGTCAGAAACACCGGCATTACTCGGATATAAAATCCTGAAATCAGACGTTATCCTCCGCTGTAGCAGCCGGAGGGTTTAGCCCCCCCGCAATTGCCTTTACCGTCAAGACAATCGCACCATGCACCTCTGGGCCAGTGCTGAGGGCCGCCATCCGGCGGATGGACATGCCCGTTAGTGTTGGGATAGCACCCAAGCCCAAGATTACTGGCCATAATATCGTTAGCATAAACTTTTCCGCAGTCGGTCAGTCTTTGCGTTGAGTATTTCCAGTCAGCGGCCATACACTTCATATGCTTTGATGACGATGCTCCGCCTACTTTACTATTCGTTGACTCAGTCCTGTACGCTGAAAGAATTTTTGTATACTGATCAGTGTTGCCGCCCTGATTTTTTGCAACATAATGCATGTTCCAAAGCAGATCGTACAACCTTGGATCCATCTGGCAGATCTGATTTTGTCTGTCATCACGGAAAAGATAATTAAGCCGTTCTATACCCTCCTGGACATATCCGGAATCGTCCCTGTAATAAACGCATTCTTTTACCCCTATCCGCGTGACGTGCACGCACAGCTCCTTCGGGCCGGAGCCGGGAATGTCAAGCGGCGGGCCGTCATAGGGTTTGGGCGGCGTTGCGGTAAGGTTTGACTGGCCGACATCACCGGCAAGGTTCTGCGGCGGCTGTGAAAACGGTGCAGGCTGGCCTGAACTCGGATCCGGCGGGATAGAGGTCATTTCACCTTCCTCGGTAAATCCCTGATTCAGGCCGGGATCATCACTTCCCCCGGTTTTCAGACAGTTTATATCAGAATCAAGTGAACCTGACCCACATTTATTTTGTTCATTTTTTTCGTCGGCAAGCTCTTCATCCTGCCCTTTGCCAGGAACATCCACAGGTTCATCCGCATCCTGCGGGCTTTGCAGACAGGCAATCTGTTCCTCAAGGGTTCCGTCTTCTTTACATTTTGTATTTCCGGCTGACTCTCCTCCGCTTTTTGTACCCTTGGCAAGATCATCCAGAGCCTTTCTTACATCGTCATCCAAACCGTCTCCGTCCTGATCAACGATGTCAAAACCGGTCCCCGCCCCCTGTCCCGAAGGGATGCAATCCTGACCGCCGAATTCTTTCTGAGGTTGTCCGGGTTGGCAGGGCTGGCCGCTTGCAGCACTGGTTTCTGGCGCATTACCGTTCAGCATTTCCAGAACTTCATTAAGTGTGTTTACGGTGTTTCCAAGCGCTTCATTAAGCTGATTAACATCTTCCTGATTATTGCTGTTTGCACCGGGAACATTATTTTCAAATTCCGATTGCGGCAAATTCGTCTGCGCATGTGCGTTAACCTGCATATAGACAATGCAACACAGAATACTTACAATAAAGCCATAACTTGTTTTCATTGCGAAACCACCTCTTTATTCCCCTGTTCTTAATATATTACTCTATAAGGCGTTATAATAATAATTAGAGCATACAATGGATTTTATAACAAATTTATATAAAATACGGGCAACATGGAAAACAGGATACATTCTTTGAAAAAAACAGTACCGCAAAACCATACTGTGCGAAGTCTGAAACGGAAACAGTTTCCGAAGGGCGCAAACCTTACATATCAAGGGGAACCGGCAGATTGCGCATATCTTATACAAACCGGAAAAGTTCGCGTTTATCAGACAAGTGAAGGGTATGAATATAATCTGGCGGTTTTGGGCCCCGGAGAAATCATTGGTGAAATGGCCCTTTTTACAAACATGAAACGTTCCGCAAATGTCATCGCAGAAGAGGAAACGATTGCCATTGTCCTGTCACCGAAAATTATTGACCAGAAACTGCAAAAAAGCGACCCGACAATCCGGGCCATTGTCAGTATGCTTTCAAAACGTCTGGTCAGGCTGAATGATGAATTAATACAGCATAGAAAGCTTTTTGACAGTCTTAAAAAGAAGATATCGGCCCTGGCCTCCGCAAGCGAAGAGGCAACAACACCCAAACAGAAAGAAGGGTATACCGCTTTACTGCAAGATCACTTGCTGCGCATTCATGACTCCCTGCGGAATAT
The DNA here is from genome assembly GCA_964384335.1 of uncultured Pseudobdellovibrionaceae bacterium. Lineage (GTDB taxonomy): Bacteria > Pseudomonadota > Alphaproteobacteria > Micavibrionales > Micavibrionaceae > JAUICS01. The sequence goes on along the minus strand of CAYLKN010000001.1, from coordinate 108,747 downwards.
GGATAAAACGGCAAGGGAGCCCCTCGGAAAATCAGATGATACCGTATAATGTCTAATCAGGATCAAATGAAGTCCCCCTGCCGGCATGTTTTATTCTTATTCTGTCTTTTTTGCCTGACATGGTCTGCAACTGCCCTGGCCGGTCCCTTGCAATATATCGGCGAAAAGCAGACGCATACAATCCGGGAAAATGACGTTTTCATCCGCATTGCAAGGGAAAACAATCTGGGCTTCGTGGAATTGCGTTCCGCAAACCCGGATGTTGATCCGTGGTATCCCGAGCCGGGGACTGAAATCATCCTGCCGAAACGGCATTTGCTTCCGGACGCGCCGCATAAGGGTCTTGTTGTTAACCTGGCCGAAATGCGGCTGTACGTCTTTGATGATTCTGAAAATCCGGTTGCAAGCTATCCTCTCGGTATCGGCAGGGACGGCCTCTCCACCCCTGTAGGCAGCACCAAAATTGTCCGCAAGAAAGAAGAGCCCGTCTGGTACCCCACAGAACGCATGCGCAAGGAAGATCCCGCATTGCCCAGGGTTGTCCGATCCGGTCCGGACAACCCGCTAGGCACGCACGCCCTTTACCTTGGCTGGCACCAGTTTCTTATTCACGGCACCAATGAACCCTGGGGGATAGGGCGCCGTGTCAGCAGCGGCTGCATGCGTATGTACCCGGAGGATATTGTCGAGCTTTACAACCGGACGGCAGTAGGGACGGACGTCACAGTGGTGGATCAACCGCTCAAGCTGGCATGGATTGATAACACTCTTTTTCTGGAAGCCCATCCGACACAGCAGCAGGCATTAAAAATTGAGGAAGAGGGAAAAAAGTATGTTTATGACGTGCCGGACGGATTTCTGAATAGGCTGGAAAAGGAGTTTCAGAAGAAAACACAGGGAACAGACGGATTGTATAAACCTGACTGGATCAGTATCAGGGAAGCTTTGATCGAAAGAAGCGGAGTTCCTGTGGCCATTAGCCTGAAAACGGATAACCCCGAAGTTCATTAAGATAAGATTTTCACTATGTATCCGGCCGAATAGACATAGGGCCCTATAGCCGGAAACCACAGCAGGAAAATCTGAAAAGGGCGGGAGTTGATAAAAAATCCGGATGAGCCGGTAAGCGCGCAAAAAATAAGCACCCAAAGCGATCCGCCAAAAAACCAGCTCTGAAAAGCGGCGCCCAGCATATCGGGACTTTGATCTTCGAACAAACCAAAGGCAACCGAAACATTAAACACGACTGGGGAAGCAAAGAAGCCCAGAATGCAGGAAACCAGATACTGAGCAAACGCCTTTAACACGTCAGATAATCTACGTTACTTTATGGCTTTCGCAAACCTTACCGGGAAGACAAGGTTTACTATTTGCGAATGGAACGGTTAAAGTTGTCTTCTGCGCGGTTGTCAGAGCCTGACATTGTATCAGCACTTGATGAAGAGCTTACACCTGATTTGTTATCCGTTGCACAGGCACCTAAAGTCAACGCGCATATCATTGACACAGCAAGTATTCCTGAAACTTTTTTCATAGCAATCCTCTTTTGTTAGATTATTAGACAAACAGGAAGTTATATCCGGAAAACCGAAAAACCTTATTTATATATACAATAACAAAAACCCTTTGAATACTGTCAAAACGCATTTTTTTGAAATTATTTCAAAACTGTACACAATAATACACACAGCCTGTGCACAGACAATGTACACAACTTACCCCGGGCTCAGGACTCATCGTCAAGAGATTGCCTTGCAATGATAATGGCCCTGCAGGCCTCATCGTACTCGTCCGCACATACCATCAGGCGCTTTTCAATCGCCGGTATACTCCCTTCCGCGAAAGCCGTGTGCATGTCAAAAACAACGTGATGTATTCCGGATTCTTCCAGAACGGCACTCATCCAGGATAATTCGATAACATTGTTTGTTCTTGCGATTTCTTTCAATACATCATCCCTTGCTGATATATAAACTATAGTATAAACCAGTTTATATGGAATTGTCAGGCTCATTAAAGGTCGGGGATCCGGTTACCAATCCTCTTGGCGCACTTCATCACTTCCTTGAAGAGGATATGAAGGCAACAAATGACCTTATTATCGAACGTCTGCAGTCGTCCGCCCTGATCATTCCAAAGGTTGCCGGACATTTGATAGAGGCAGGCGGAAAGCGCATCCGCCCTCTGCTGACACTGGCCGGGGTTAAACTTTTTGGCGGGGATATGGCCAGGGCCCACAAACTGGCCACTACAATCGAGTATATTCATTCCGCAACACTTCTGCATGACGATGTTGTGGACGAAAGCACGCACCGGCGGGGACGCCCTTCCGCCAACCGGCTTTTTGCCAACAAACCCTCGATACTCGTGGGTGATTTTCTTTTTGCCCGGGCTTTCGAGCTTATGGTCGAAACCGCAAATATGCGCATACTTGAAATCCTCTCCAAAACATCGCGCCTTATAACAGAAGGCGAAATCCAGCAGATTTCAATCGAGCATAATTTCGAAACAACACAGGATGATTACTTTCAGGTTATAGAAAGCAAGACGGCGGCCCTTTTCTCGGCCGCGTGCGAAGTCGGACCCGTTATCGCCGGATCGGATGAAACGCAGATTGAGGCCATGCGCAGTTACGGCTTTAATCTGGGCATGGCGTTCCAGATTGTTGATGACGTCCTTGATTACAAGGCGGAGCAAAAACGCCTGGGCAAAACGCTTGGCGATGATTTCCGTGAGGGTAAATTCACCCTGCCTGTAATTTACGCCCTTGAAAATGCCGACGGGAAGGAGACTGTTTTCTGGCAAACCACAATGATTGATCAGGATCAGGGACCGGACGATTTGAAAACGGCCATTATGCTTCTTGAAAAATCGGGAAGTTTTGAACGGTGCATGACACTTGCGGAAAGTTATGCCGCAGACGCTGTAAAAGCTCTTGAACCTGTTGCCCCTTCGCTTTTAAAACAGCGCCTGATTGAGGTTGCGGAAGACAGTGTAACAAGAAGGAATTAAAACAATGCGAAGACATTTTACAGATATTGCGGTTACGCTTGCATTGATTGTATTCTTTACAGGCCTGTCCAGTCCCGGTAATGCCCGGGACGGTGTATATAAATCAAGGGAACACAGTTTCCGACTGATGACATTGGCCGACGGCCTTAACTTTCCCTGGGGTCTGACATTCCTTCCGGACGGAAAAATGCTGGTTACTGAAAAGACGGGGCGCCTTATCCGGCTGAACGCCAACGGAACAGGGCCGGTCGTGATTAAGGGACTGCCGGAAATTACCGTCAAGGGCCAGGGCGGTCTGCTTGACGTAACGACACATCCGAATTTCGAAAGCAACGCCCTTGTCTACATAAGTTATGTCGCACCCGGTACACGCGGCCACAGTACCGCCGTTATGCGCGGAAGGCTGGAGGGCTCGCGGCTTCACGATGTGGAGATACTGTTCCGGTCAAAACCGCAGACAGACAACGGCCTGCATTTCGGCTCCCGCCTTCTTTTCAGGCCGGACGGCAAGCTTTACGTTACACTTGGCGAGCGTTATCAGATGGAGGAGGCGCAGAACCTTTCCAACCACCTCGGAACAATTGTAAGGCTTAACGAGGACGGCTCCGTCCCGCAGGATAATCCGTTTATCCGGAACCAGTTTGCAGAACCTGAAATTTACAGCTACGGCCACCGCAACGTACAGGGTATTGCCTACAACTTCATAACCAAAGAAATCTGGGCGCACGAACACGGCCCAAAAGGCGGGGATGAAATCAACATCCTTTATGCCGGGGCCAATTACGGCTGGCCGGAAATTACATACGGCGTTGATTACAGCGGTGCAGTTATTTCGGAACGTACGAAAATGCGCGGGATGGAACAGCCGCTTTTATACTGGAATCCCTCCATTGCGCCGTGCGGAATGACGATTTACAGCGGCAAACAGTTTCCGGGATGGAAAGGTGATATTTTTGCGGGCGCACTTGTCGAACGTCACCTGCGCCGTGTTGATATCAGTTACGACCGTGTAACCGGCAATCCCGAAGTCCGAAGCCAGGAAGAACTTTTGATCCCTCTCAGGGAACGCATCCGCAATGTTAGGGAGGGCCCCGATGGGGCCCTTTACATCCTGACCGACAGCGCCAATGGCAAGATTTTCAAAATAAGTGCTTTATAAACCATCACCCGCAGGGATAAGCCTGCATTAGCGCGGTTGCAACCGCCGGGGATGCGACGAATGCGTCATGCTGGACATTATTCCGTAAATATTCCAGCACAACGCGGTGCAGTTCGTTCAGAGAAACGGTCTGCGGAATGCAGAAATCTATCGATGGACCGTCAAGAGCGAGGGAGCGCATTACATTGTTGCTGTCGATCACCCCGGCGATATAGCTTTGGCAAACGGCATGACCGCCCGGAATCTCTTCCCGGTTGTTCTCACCAATTTCGCAAACCTTGAGGAGATAGCCGCCGGAAAACCTTGATGCCTCTGCATTTTGTGAAATTACGAGAAAAAAAAGAAACAAGACAAGCCTGGCAGTCATGGGGCAGCATATCCTTTTATGGTCTACCCGCCTTCCTTGAGGTTTTTCATATCCTCAAGCACGGAAAAAGGGTTGTGTTTCAGCTTGTCCGGTTCCTTCTTCCTTGTTTTTTTGAGCTCAACAACCGGTTCCTGCTTCCCGGCGGCGGCCTTTTTCTTTTCGTACGGTTTTTTTGCGTTCTGGTTTCTGTTGCCGGTCTTATGATTTTTCCCGCCATTCCGGTTTTTATTCTCCTTGCGGGGATGCAGCAAAAACCAGGCAAGTTCGGG
>CAYLKN010000001.1:0-103840 GCA_964384335.1 uncultured Pseudobdellovibrionaceae bacterium | reverse complement strand
GTGCTTCATCCGGTGCAACTTCCGGTGCAATTGTCGTATTTGCGGAATCCTGCGCAGGCAGAGGCTCTGAAATCCGGGTGTTTGTTTCTTTTTCTGGATCCCGGGCAGTATCAGGTGCGGCGGTTTCAGGTAGAGGAGTTTCCGGTGCGGGAGTTTCCGAATGGATCGATTCCTCTGTTTTACTTTCCTCAGTATTTTTTTCCTCTGTTTCATTATTCTTTGTTTTTTCGGGCGGGGTTTTTTCAGGGATCCTCATGAAGCCGATTCCCTCAAGCACCGCATAAAGCTCCTCAATACTGCATCCCATCCATTCCGCCATACTGTGCGATGCCTGGAAACGGCCTTTGCCGGAGCCGTCATAGGCGGCGCTTATAATCCGGTCGAGCATATCCACGCGTATCGCACGCGGGCCGCATACGGGATAACCGATGGCGCATGCATAAACCGGATCAAAACCAAACTGGTCCTGCGGGACGGAAACAGAGCCGTCACCGGGCACTTTTGCCGGCAACTCCAGGTCATTTACCAAAGACCAGAGCAAAGCCTTAAGCCTGACTGCCGCCGGTTTGGTCAGTGTTTTGACGTAGACAGTACGCGGTCCCAGTCTGACCTTATTCTGGCGCAAATAGGCCCGGTCTTCGGCATCAAGCTCTTTCGTCAGCTCTTCAACCTGCCGCCTTTCCAGAACGCCCAGATTTTCCTTAAGCTGGAATGCAATACCCCTTACCGCGGTTTTGCATTTTTCTTCCTCACCCAGGGATAAAAGCGGGTCGAGGGTTTCACGGATATGGGTATCAAGCCACTCGCGAATGACCGCTATCACATTGCGCTTGTCCTCATCATCCAGAAGATCGTCGTTTGGAATCACGATATCCGGCCTGTAAAGGGATTGTCCCTTTGTTACGGCGGCAATTCGGTTCCCGGGCAGAGGATTTGTTTTATCCGCCTGCCAGTAAATTTGACCTTCATTGTCAAGGGAGAAACGTCCTGCCTTTTCAACAGTGATTTTCCTAACCATAGTATTGATTTCAGGGAGAAGAACCTGTTTTGCCGCTGTCATCTTAATCCGTTTTTTTAATCCGTCATTCCTGCTTTCCGGAACGAAGCTGAACCCCTTCAAAATGCCGAGCCGGTGATCATCAACATAAACCGAACCGTTCGCTTTAATTTCGGCATTTACGTTATCAATATTTTTACTGAACAGTAAAGTGCTTTGTCTGTCCACAAACCGTTTTATAAGGGATTCATGAAGGGCATCCGAGAGCATATCTTCGATAGCGTGCGCCCTTCCCTGCCAGTATCCGGGCCGTTTAACCCAGTCCGGGCGATGTGTAATATATGTCCAGGTCCGGACATGCGCAAGGCGGTTCATCAAAGTATCGACGTTTCCGGACAGCGAGTTCAGCCTTTTCAGATTGGTATCAATGTAATCGTCGGACAGCAGATCATCGGATAATTTCACGAACAGTTCCTTTAAGAGTTTCTGATGCTCTTCTTTCAGGGTTTTTCTGAAATCAGGTATCTGGCACACATCCCAAAGCAGATGCGTCGCCGCCTTGCTTTTCGTCATGTCCTGAATATCGGGGTTACGGCTTAAGGCTTTCAGGGCAAGATAATCGTCAGACGGGTAACCCTTGATCAGGACATCGCTGTTCGCACTTTTTTCCAGGGATTTCAGAAGGGAGAGAACAGAAGTGAAATCAAGACGGCTGTTCCGCCAGTAAATTTCCTTAATCTCGCCCATGGCATGGGTCTGGACGGCATCGACAGTCTCATTATCAAGCTCCTTTAAATCACCGGTTACGCCAAATGTGCCATCGCGTTTATACCGCCCTGCCCTGCCCGCAATCTGGGCAATCTCGGCCGTCTTGAGCGGACGGCGCCGCCGTCCGTCATACTTTCGTGTTGACGCAAAGGCAATATGATGAATATCCATGTTTAATCCCATACCGATGGCATCCGTGGCGACCAGAAAATCAACCTCCCCGTTCTGATACATATCAACCTGAGCATTGCGGGTGCGGGGACTCAATGCCCCCAAAACCAAAGCCGTTCCACCTCTCTGCCGCCTTATCAGCTCGGCCATCTCGTACACGTCATTGATTGAAAATGCGACCACTGCCGTCCGTGCGGGCAAACGCGTGAGCTTTTTATATCCTTTGTATTCAAGTTCGGATAAGCGCGGACTTTTGCGGAACTCAACACCGGAAACAAGGTTTGCAATAACCGACTTCATTGTATCGGCGCCAAGAAACATTGTCATTTCACAGCCTCTGAAGCGAAGAAGGCGATCCGTAAAAACATGACCGCGTTCCGGATCGGCGCAAAGCTGGATTTCGTCAATCGCGACAAAATCAAACTCCTTTTCTATCGGCATCGACTCAACCGTGCATATGTAATATTGCGCGTTTGCCGGAACGATTTTTTCCTCACCGGTAACAAGGGCAACCGCGCCTGGCCCTTTTTCGGAAACGATACGGTCATAATTTTCGCGCGCAAGCAGACGAAGTGGAAAACCGATAATCCCAGTCTCGTATTTCAGCATTTCCCTTATCGCCTGATAGGTTTTTCCGGTATTGGTTGGTCCTAAAAGTGCTACAATACGGCTTTGCGTCGGGATGGCTTTTGGTGTAAATGTCATGAACAATCAATCCTGATATTTGATTTTAACAATAAGGTGTACCGGCGTGAAACTTATTCCATCATATTATGAAATTATGTCTGTAAATATCCCTGTAAAAAAGCCGTTCTTATTGAAATTCTCTTTTTGTAAACTTGCCTTTGTATTACTGGCTGTCCACTGTCTCTGTTTTTTTTGCCTTTCCGGCAATGGACAGGCTGAAACTGGGTTAAAAACACAGGATTTGAAAGAAAGCCTGTCCGGAATCCTTGAAAACCGCAAAAAAATGGTCGCTTTAACCGGAATAAGAATGATTACGGAGGGCGATATTATCATCGAACCTTCCCAGGAATATCATGCCATTACATTTCCGCATGTTGCCTTTGTTTACCCAAACGGCTCAAGGCTTGATATCGGAATGATCGCCGCAAACGCAGTACCTACGGAAAATGAAGATGCCTGGAAAATGACACTGGCAATACCCAGACCGATTGTCAAAAAAACGGCAGCCGGTATTACGGAGTATGAACTCGATATTGGTTCGCAGCGACTTGCCGGAATTTTACATGTTCCATCCGGAAATTTTATAAAGATGGACGGGACTTTGGGTGACGTAAGACTTACGAATTTTCAGGATGATATAACAATTACCGTTAAAGAAACGGACATTCTTCTTGACTTTGACAGGGACGAGAAAAGTGAATTATGGAATGGCACGACACACTACAAATTTGAAGATATTCGGTATTCGGGAAACGGGGATATCACGAATACTATCGGCAGCGCCTATCTCAGGTCAGAACTCAGGGATTTATCTTTCAAGTCAATACAGGAAACCCGCGAGGAAATATTAAATGCCACTTCCCGATCCTCGGGAAATTTTGCTGCCGTTGAGGCATCGGTACTTCCCGGATTTGGCATTCTGGGCCTTTCAACGCAATCGCCGTTTTTCGCAATGGATTTCGGCAGTGTCGAGTTTGCCCTGAACAACGTTGATCTGAGATTACAGGATTCGTTGCAAAATACGAAGGCCGCTCAAAACAATAAAATCTCCCTTAACCGTATTTCCGCATCGTTGCAGGCCCGAAGCCTGAAAACTGATAAAGCGGTCGTAAAACTTTCCGGTAACCTGAGTGCCTTGAATATTAAAAATGAAAAAAGTCCTGCATCAAAATTTTTACCCGAGAATGCGGAATGGAACATAATCGTTACAGATTATCCCGCCCAGAAAATCTTGCATAGTATTTACAAAAGGCTTACAGGCGCAAATCAAAATGATGGGCAGGAAAACAGAGCCAATCCCTTTTTAGAAATGTTAGCCGAGGCAGGCTCAAAACTGCTGGTGCAAAACGCATCCCTGGACAATGATTTTTACGGCATTCGTTTTAATGGCAAGGCACAAGCCAATTTATCCGCCGCATACAGCGGAACCGCACAGGCAGTCTTAACCATCAGCAATCTGGATTCCATGGTTGGGCAAATTACCCGGGATATACAAAGCACTCAGACGGAAGAAGATAAAAATACAAATGCTTCATCCGCAAGGCTCCTTGCATTTCTGACAGTGCTGCAGATTGTTGGAAAGAAAGACGGTGACAATGACAGACGCTACGAAATTTCTGTTAATGAAGAAGGAAACGTTATTTTAAACGGCTCAGACCTTAAAAACGTTATGCAAATGCTTTCTGCGCCTCAGAATGGTGTCCGTGCACAGTAACAGAGCGGTTTAGCAGAAAATTCAGAATGCTGTTCAACACAAGACGACCCGTTTCAGTGACTTTCAGAACCCGGTTATCCAGTAAAACATACCCTTCGTTTTCAAGCACACGTGCGTTTTTATAAAGCTGATCCAGGGAAAGCGCATCAGGCGTTTCTTTTTCAAGTATCTTTTTATTTACACCTTCAGTTAGCCTGAGACCCATCATGACAATTTCTTCAAACCTCTCATGTCCGGTTAAAACAGAATGACGATTAACTCCGTTTCCATGCTGTGAAACAAGCTGATGCCAGATTTCGGGCACTTTGTGGTCGGAGAGGGCAGCCCATGCACCATTCATATACAAACGCCCGTGCGCGCCGGGTCCGATACCGCAGTACGCACCGCCCCGCCAGTATGTCATATTATGCCTGCTTTCCTCCCCGGGAGATGCATAGTTTGAAATTTCATAGGCCGGCAGGCCATATCTGCTCATTATATCCTGCGTAGTTTCATAAAATTCAGCCGAAAGATCCTGGTCCGGCATTTGAAATATCCCCTTTTTAAAATCTGTATAAAACCGCGTTTGCGGTTCTATCGAAAGTTGATAAAGCGACATATGCCCTTTCGTATAATCAAGAGCCTCTTTTAGCTCGGTAATCCAGGTTTTCAGTGTCTGATCCGGTCTTGCATAAATAAGATCGAAACTGAACCGGTCAAAGAGTTTCGCCGCAAGTTTCAGAACGGATTTTGCCTCTTCAGCAGAATGCCTGCGTCCCAGAAAGGCAAGAGCCTTATTGTCCAGTGACTGAACGCCAATTGAAAGGCGATTTACGCCGGCGGCTCTGAAGCCCTTCAGCTTTTCCGCTTCAACGCTTGTCGGATTGGCCTCAAGCGTAATCTCGACACCCGGAGAAACGGGCCATGCCTTGTAAACGCAGGAAATTATCTCTTCAATCAAAGCGGGCGGCATAAGAGAGGGCGTGCCGCCTCCGAAAAAAATACTTGTTATATACTGCTTTTTTAAATTGGCGGCATGATGCTGTATTGCGGCGTTATAGGAAACACGCCAACGCTCAGTATCAAATTCCGATGCCTCAAAGGAATTGAAATCACAATACGGACATTTTGAAAGGCAATACGGCCAGTGAAAATACAGTGATAAAGGCTGCATTGGCAATCATCCATAATCCTTTTTCTGAGAAAAGATATCATCACAAAACTGCCTTATCGCAAGCGCCCGGTGACTGAATTTCCCTTTTTCTTCCAGCGTCATTTCACCAAAACTCCGCCCATCCCCTTCGTCAGGAACAAAGAAAGGATCATACCCAAATCCCTTATCCCCCCTTGGCGGCCATACGATACGCCCTTTTACACGGCCTTCATAGGTAAAAACCCTGCTGCTGGAGACGGCATAGGCCAGGACGCAAATAAAACTTGCGCTTTTATTTTCGCAGTTTCCCATCATATCTTTTACTTTTCGCATAGCCATACCAAAATCCTTATCCGGTCCCGCCCAGCGTGCGGAGTATATTCCGGGCTGGCCGCCGATTGCCTTCACGCTTAAACCGCTATCATCCGCAAGTGCAGGCTTTCCGGTATGATCAAATGTATTTATGGCCTTGAGAATTGCGTTTTCCTGGAACGTCCTCCCGGTTTCTTCAGGCTCTGGAACATCCAGACTTTTCGCAGATATCAGACTTACACCAAAAGGATTAAGATATGTCTGGAATTCCGTAACCTTGTCGTTGTTATGCGTTGCAAGAACAATGTCCATTATCGTTCAAGGGCTTTATCCTGAATGGCTTTCAGTTCCTTACATCCTTTCTTTGCAAGCTCCAGTAACTGTGTAAACATCGTTTCACTGAAAGGATCCTGTTCCGCAGTCGCCTGAATCTCCACCAGACCCCCACGTCCGGTTATAACGAAATTGGCGTCGGTTTCTGCGTTTGAATCCTCCGCATAGTCAAGATCCAGAACAGGCATCCCGTTGTAAATGCCGCATGAAATCGCCGCGACCGTGTCGTTCAGAGGATTACTACGAATAATACCGTGTTTCTGCAAATGCATGAACGCACATTCAAGGGCGACACAGGCCCCGGTAACGGAAGCTGTGCGCGTACCACCGTCGGCCTGTATAACATCACAGTCAATTCTGACCTGGCGCTCCCCCATTTTATCAAGACTGACAACGGAACGCAGCGCACGACCGATCAGGCGCTGTATTTCCTGCGTTCGGCCGGACTGTTTCCCACGTGCAGCTTCCCTGTCCATCCTCTGCGCGGTTGATCTTGGCAGCATTCCGTATTCAGCCGTGACCCATCCGCGCCCCGTACCTTTCATCCAGGACGGGACACCCTCAATAACGCTGGCCGTACATAAAACGTGGGTATCACCGAATTTTGCCAGGCATGAGCCTTCAGCATGTTTTGCGAAACCGACCTCCAGCTCCACATTCCTCATAATATCGTTACCGCGTCCGGAGGGACGGTCAGTTATCTGTATATCTTTTGCTGCTTCAGCCATAAGCCCTTTCCCACCCGATTTTCTCAAAAGTCGAATATTACCTTACCATACACCATGAAACAAGGCTTGCAATAGCGGAAATTCAGCCATCTCGTGTTGTTAAATGCAGCAGATCTTTCTATATTGTAAAGTATGATTCCTGAACTGAATGAAAGAACCCGCCGGATATTTCAAATGGTTATCGATTCCTATATGGAATCTGGTGAGCCTGTTGGCTCCAAAACACTTTCTGAAAAGTTAGGTTTTTCCCTGTCCTCAGCATCCATCCGGAATATTATGCACGAGCTTGAAGCGCTTGGGCTTTTATATGCGCCCCATACTTCGGCCGGACGCATGCCCACACAACAGGGGTTGAGGATTTATGTTGACGGCCTTATGGAGATTGGCTCCCTAAGCAAGGAGGAAAGGGAACGTATTGAGCTTGAATGTCAGACCGCCGGGTATTCCCCGAAAGATTTATATGACAAAGCCAGTAACATCATGTCCGGTCTTTCTCAATGCGCAGGACTGGTGATTGCCCCGAAAGCCGAGATGCCGGTCAAAGCGATCCAGTTTGTAAGACTGGAATCTTCCAGAATACTGGTTGTTCTGGTCATGAAAGACGGTCTTGTCGAAAACCGTATCATGGAATGTCCGCCGACCATTACCGAGTCCGAACTGGTGCAGGCGGCAAACTACATCAACGAAATGGTACGTGATCAAACCCTTCCGCAGGCGCTTGTCCGGATAAAAAGAGATATGGAGAGTAAAAAAGCCGAACTGGACAGGATTACCTTTTCCCTTGTTGAAAAAGGTCTGGCGGTTGCCCCTTTAGAAAAGGAATCCAGCTACATCGTTATTCGAGGACATTCGCGCCTGCTTGAAGATGTCAAGGCCATCGAGGATCTTGAAAAGGCCCGCACCCTTATGAGCCTGCTTGAGGAGCAGAAGGTCGCCGCAGAGCTTCTGAATACGGCCGGATCTGCCGAAGGCGTTCAGATATTTATCGGATCGGAAAATGCCATGTTTTCCAGTTCGGAATGGTCCGTAATACTGTCACCTTACAGACTGAACAATGAAATCGTCGGCGCAATCGGGGTTATTGGTCCAATGCGTATAAACTATGGAAGAATAATTCCAATCGTGGACCACACATCCAAAGTTATGCAGAAACTTCTGGACAGGTTATAATTCAGACAATGCATAAATATTTCTTTTTGTTTTTCGCATTTTTTTTGTTAAGCCCTGCCTTTATCAATCCGGCGCGGGCGCAGTCCGGTGATATTCTGTATTACCTGGCCCTTGTTCATCAGCATGATCTGAGTGAAAGACAGTTCGGCGTCCGGCTTAAAGCGCCGAAAGTTTATCTGTCCTGTTTAAAAACATCGGATGCGTTTTACCGTATGGAAGCCGTGCAAAACACGCTTAACATAAACGTCAGCGGCTACAGCCTTTATGGCCGGGACAACAGCCGGAAATCCTGCGAATCCCGCCATCAGCGTGCGGAAAATGTTATCAAACTCGACGCCGGCTTACTCGAGGCTTACGATATAAATGTTATCCGTTTTCAAAACGGGAACAACTATGACCGCTATCTGGTCGAGATCACGGATGATTACATAGAGTTCAAAACTCTGAAAGCGACAAAAATAGTGCCCGATACGGCATTTCATAAACACCGCGACCCTCTAAAATTCTGGTTTTACCCGAAAAAGACAGTGGTTGCCGAAATCATCGATCCTCTTACCCCGGAAGTCCTTCGCGGTTTGTCCAAATGGGCGGCAAAATATAATCTTATCCCGCTTGAAAAATACAGACCACAGATCAATCTTCCCGAACATATCAGGGAAAAAGCTTATTTTGTAGATTTGGGAGACAGTTACTGGCCGGATCTTCCTGATGAAGGCAACGTGTTAACAGAAATCGCAATTGCGGATGGCGAGGATCTGGGGAAACTGCCGGATATTCCGAAGTATGAAACGATAGCCATCAATATTCGCAAGCCGTCTCATCATGACTGATCTTTTTCCAGTTAAGGCATTTCTATCGCCTCCGGTCTGGAAATTGTCGAACCTTGCCTATTGATTAAGCCTAGGGAATTGTTAATTTGTGTTTTCAGTAATTTGAATAAATCTGGAATAACAGGGGTTGAATGACATGACAAATGAAAACAAGCCGGAGCCTGAAATCGACGCCGGGCGTACAAATGATGATGATCCGACAACAGAAGACTTTGTTAATCTTCATGACGAGAGTCCCGGACAGGATACGGGACACACCTCCCAAACCAAGGGGAATCAAAATGATGGCGCCGCCAAAACGGCTTCAAGTCCCGAAGGCGATAAAGTCAAAATACTGGAAGACGAACTGGCAAAGGCCAAAGACCAGCTCATGCGCACACTTGCGGATTCTGAAAACTTAAGGAAACGCACACAGCGTGAGCGTGTCGATGCCGGGAAATATGCGGTTTCGTCTTTTGCAAAGGACCTGCTCGATTTTGCCGATAATTTCCGGCGCGCCATCGAATCCATCCCGGAAGAATTAAGAAATCAGGATGACCGCATGAAAAATCTTGTTGGCGGCATTAGCGCAATGGAGCGGGATCTTCTGAAAACTTTCGAAAAACATGGCATTCAGAAAATGGAACCCCATGGCGAGGTTTTTGACCCCAATTATCACGAAGTCATGTTTGAAGCCGATGCCCCGGACAAAAAACCAGGGACTATTATCCAGGTTATCGAGCCAGGCTATATGCTTCATGATCGTCTTCTGCGCCCTGCCCGTGTAGGTGTTGCAAAAGACAGTGGCGGTGAAAAACACGGCGCCGGTCAGCATCTTGACCAGGAAGCCTGAATTTTTTGTGTATTTCCGCAATGCAGACGTGGTTTGCAATCCGGCATGAATGAAGCTTTGGATGATATGTCTAAAAAATAATATTTTAGTTGGATGCCATGGGATTGATGACCATGGCCCGGATATTGCTTAGCCGTAATTATAAATTCGGGCAAACAGAAACAATGAAAGTTTCAATTCTTATAATTCTGATACTGACGTTAAATGGCTGCACCTTATACCGCAAAGTCCATGATTACGTTATGGACGAAATTGACCCGCAACCTATCCAGGAGGCGCGCTATATACTGACCGACACATATGTTTGCGAAAACTCACGCCAGATTGTTATAAATGCGGTTTCCGAAGACAACACTGCCGTTATTCAGTTTAAAGGAGAATCCTACACCCTTTTCCAGGATAAAAAGGACAAAAACCGCTTTACCAACGGAACATATACTCTGCACCTCGATGAAGGAGAAAGCCCGGTTCTGACCCGTGAAGGCGTGCCGGCTCTGAGAAACTGCGAACGCAGGATTATCAGATAAGGAATTTCCTCTGGATAAACCCGGAAATCCCGAAAACAGATTTGGAAAACCTTCCATCGTGATTGTACCTTGCCATCATAGTTATAATTTTCGTGTTTAAAAGGGGCGCGTGCATGTTGCGTATGCTGCTTATTCTATTATGCGGTTTTGGGCTTTACGCCGGCGTGGCCGAGGGGCCAGTGCTGAGCACAGCTGCTGCCAAAGATACCGGAACAAACAGCACAATCTCCGAATTTGTAAAATCGCTTGAGATAAAACGGCTTCATATCCTGTCGGCTTACAAAAACAAAGAATATGCCCCGGAAGAACCCGGACAAAACTACCGTGAGGCCGTCAGCTCACTGGAAAAACTTGTTCATGAAACTGCAAAAGACAACGAAAAAGCGCGCTTGTTTATACACGCGGCTTTATTCGAGGATATCGGCTATATTTATTACAATGAAGGGCTTTACAAAAAAGCTGAACATATCCTTTTAAGAGCAGCCAGAAATTATTCGGAAGCAAGTACAAAAAACCGTCTTGCGGCGACTTATATCAGTCTGGGAAAGACTTATGAAAGGAGTGGATTATACGCAAAAGCATCGCAGTATTACGCCATGGCAAAAGATGAAGTGAATAATCGGGAATCCGTACACTTTCAGGAGGCTTCCGTTAAACTCGAAAAACTTTCAATGATTCGTGCGGCAATATCACCAGGCGGTGAAGGGTCGGCAGCAGTGCTTTCAGAAGGTGAACCCGAAAGATATGAAGATATTGATTTTCTGAGACGCTTTGAGCTTTCGGTTATGCATCAGAGAGCCTTAAAAGCATTTAAACAGAAAAATATTGAAAGTGCTGCAAACCTTATTGAAATGCTTATCAGACGGTATGAAGAGCTTGCGGCCGACGAAAATCCTGCACTTGTAAAACTGTATACAAAGCTTGGTATGATTGAGCGTTTATCTTTTAACAACGATAAAGCATTGCAACATTATCAAAAAGCCCTGGGGATCAGAAGCCAGACAAGTGAACCGCATGACAGGGCGATTGGATTTCTTCAAAAAGAAATTGCACAGATTTACGCGGATAAAGGCATGAAAGGTGCGGCTTCTGAAATCCTGCAATCTGCCATAACACGTTTTGAGGATTTTTACGGACATGATGACATGCAGACACAGGAAATGCGAAGCCTTTACGCAGATCTGAAACAGGACCCTGCTCTTAAAACCAATTGAACCTGAATTCGCCGGTTCAGGCTTTAGTGCATGAGCCGCCACCCAGAACGCAGAATTTTGAACAATGGGGATGATTGAGGTAAACGTCCTTTAAACTTTCTTTAAGGCTGCGGCCCAATTCAAATTCCTTTTCATACGGCAAAAGCGTACAAGCCTGCACCGACGGCCTGTAATCCCCTTTACGCTTGATTACCATTCGGGAATTCGAGCACATAATGGATTGCGGAGTAATGCCAAGAATATTCCAGCAGTCAGTTGTAATCTCGGGCACATCCGCCTTTTCTTCCATTTCAGGAAACAAGACCAGTTTTCGGGTATCATCCGCATCCAGATCAATGGCATGTTCTTTAAAAAAAGCAGCATAGCCTTTTCTGAGATCCTTCTCATCCTCATTCCAGCGCGTGCGCCCCGCAATATCCATCGTAAAATTGTTGTCAGACAACCATTTAAGGCCTTTTAACATCGGCTCCCACGTTTTTGGACCACGCTCATCCTCATGCAGTTCCGGTCTGTAATGATCAACAGATACACGCATCACAAGTTTGTCACCATATGTGTTTTTCAATCGAATCAGTTCATCCTGAAAACGCATCATGGGCCGCATCGCATTGGTCAGAACAAGAGTTTCAAAGCCTCTTTCCAGTGACTCCGATATAATTTTGATGATATCACGGTTCATAAACGGCTCCCCTCCTGTCAGTCCGATTTGCCGGGTTTTTAAATCAAACTCCCGGATTTCATCAAGAAAAGCGCAAACCTCCTCAAAGGTTATATAAACAAGCCGATCATTGCGCGGTGAGGATTCGATGTAGCAGTTTTTGCATTCAATATTGCACAATGTACCTGTGTTAAACCAAAGAGTTTCCAGTTCGTCCGGACGGATGTACGCCCTTGGTTTCCCCTCGGCCGTTATGAAGGGATCTTCGAATTTTCTGCTTTGCCGACCGTCAAACATGACTATTTTCTTTATGTTTATGCATGTCACTTTGTTAAAAGTTTCAATGTATTACATACAAAGGCCGTTTAAACGTCAACCGGCATTAAGACCGGGCCTAAAGTCCAGATAAGGGCGCATTTCACTTCACGATCCGGATAGATATGTGTAAGCAGTGCTTTATATTTCCGCATCTGTTCCACATAGGCGGGAGGTATTTCCTCTGCGTTTTGTGGCGGCGGACGGTTTGTTTTGTAATCGATAATCATTATTTTTTCTTCACCGACAACCAGCCTGTCAATCTGACCAACAACAGGAGTATTATTTTTTAAAAGTCCAGTAACAGGAACCTCGGCTTGAGAGCCCGGACCAAATATAGGGGCGTATTCATGATGATCGATTATTTTAAGCGTTTCCTGCAAAATCTCGTCACCGATTTTATCATTACCAAGCGAAGATTGCATTTTGATGAACTCTCTTCCCTTTTCCACTCTCTGATCGTGCGGGCAGCCCGGAAGAAACTGCAAAAGCCTGTGAGTCAGGCGCCCGCGCTCAAACCGGCGGGCATCGTCAACAAAGTCAAGCGGGCCCGCAGATGGTGGGGTCTGTGTCTCGGAACGGGAGGGTGACAAAGGCCTGGACGGTGACGGCTCCTTCTCCGGCTTTGCCCATATCCAATCCGGCAATGGTATTCTCTCACGTTCCCCGGGCGTCGTTTCAGACTGCCTGTCCGGTTGTGCTGTCTGGTACGATCTGTAGACGAGAGCCTGGTGCGGAGCATTGTCATCATCGGGCGGAAAAAACGGAAGGTTGGCTGTCGTTGTACCATCCAGCCTTTCAAAACCGCGCCGGACGATATCATACCAGTCAAAACCGCTGCTTGACTGTCTGCAGTAACCGCAAACGATAAGCCTGTCTTCCGCCCGTGTCATTGCAACGTATAAAAGACGTCTGTACTCCTCTTCCTGTCTCGTTTTCTTTTCCTCCAGTATTTCTTTAAATACTTTTCCCTGATAACTCTTACCCGGCGCCCATATGGGATATGCAGCCTGATCCGCATGAACCCAGAGAATATCCGGATTTTTTTTGCCTTTCTCCTGCGGTGACCGAATTGTGTCGGGAAGGAAAACAATGGGTGCCTGAAGTCCTTTTGCCCCGTGCACTGTCATAATCTGAACTTCATCAGGATTTGCACGCGGCTCTCTTTTAATTTCCTTCTGATTCCTTCGAAATTCATGGATAAACTCATGCACTGACACATTTTCCTTTCTTTCATTCTCCAGACAGAAGCTTAAAAACTCCTCCAGGATTTCCCCCACATCCCCGCCAAGCCTGCTTTTCAGGGCGCGCATCCCAGAACCGCCGGGATCCGCAGGACATGGCCGGACAAGAAGAGACGAAAAAAAATCATAAGGTCTTGACGATGCCACCGTTCTAATCAGACTATCCAGATAGGCGGTTATGTTTTCCGATGCATTTTTCCGCACGGATTCCCAAAGTGTCCCGCCGCGTCCTGCAGCCAGATCATACAATTCTTCTTCCGACACGCCGATCAGCGGAGATTTTAGAAATGTCGCCAAAGCCAGATCATCCCCTGGAAGGAAAGAAAACTCCGCGCATACAAGCAAATCCTGCACGGCAATTTCCTCACCCAGCTTCATTCTGTCCATACCGCTTACAGGAATATTGTTCTGTTTAAAGATTTTCATCAGCGTATGGACGAACGGTGAACGCGTGCGCATCAGAACCATAATATCACCAGGTCTGATCTCACGCCCCCTGGATTCCAAATGCACCTTGTTATCCAGCCACTCGCGTACATTTCCGGCAATGGCCTGCGCCAGCTGGACACTTGCATCCTGAACCTCTTTCACGCTGTCCGGAACACGCCAAAACTGATCCTCTTTATCCTTTTTTCCGGTAATCAGGGGCCATAGGCTTACTTCGCCTGCGTGCTGGTAACGATGACTCCTGTGTTCAATCACTTCATCAGGTAGCAGGCGCAGCCCTTCCGAAATTTCCGGATCGGAAAAAACAGAGTCAACAAGGTTAAGCACCGGTATGGTGGAACGAAAGGAGATATTCAGTTTAACGCGTCTGAAATCGATACCCGCCTCATGCGAAATCCCGGCATAATGGTCAAAGCGGTTTTTGAATTCAGCAGGATCCGCCCTTTGAAAGCTGTATATTGACTGTTTTTCATCGCCGACTGTGAACAGGGTTCTGAGAATGTTGTCCCTGCTTCCGGCCCCTGAAAAAAACTCATTTGTCAGTGCGCCTATAATCTCCCATTGTTCGGGGTTTGTATCCTGTGCCTCGTCCACGAGAATGTGATCTATCCCGCCATCGAGTTTATAAAGCACCCATGAAGGCGTATTGGGGATGAAGTGGCCGTCCCCTGCCTGAATCACCTGACCTGCGAGCAAGTCACGGGTTTTTAGAATCATATCGTCATAATCCAGACGGCCTTCAGCGGTCTTTCGGTCTTGATATGCATCAAGAACATATGATGATACAAGCAAAAGATCCGCGGTAGTTTTTGCGCTTTCAACCCCGGCCCTGTACTCCTCAAATCTTAAAAATTTACCTGCGGTTTCAAGCCAGTAATCATCATAGTCGGGATTAGCTTTACTGATTGAAGTTTTTGGCTTTTTTGGTTTTTCCCCTTTATAGGATGTAAAAACGGACTGAATTGCCCTGTATCCCGCTCCCGAATCCTCAAAATCCTGCTCTAACCAGTTCTGAAGAGCGATCCCCAGGTCTATATTACTTTTTGATGATTTCTGAAGTGTGCGACATAAATCCCAAAGCCGTTCACTTTCCTTTAAAAGATCATCGATAAATACTGCATACAAATCCCGGTCAAGATCCTCCACGGGAACTTCAGAAATCTTGCAAACTGCTGCTTTTATACTCTCATCAGTCTTATTAAACCTGAAAAATCGTTCCAGCTTCCCTCTTTCGGACATTAAAGTCTTAACGGATTTTGTAATCCTGTTTTTGTCAAAGTTTCGCGCCAGATTCCGGAATGCACGATATACCGCGCGGTTCACCTCATCCGGGCTGTTTTCATCCAGACTGTTTTCGTTAGGCAGTGTTACGAGATCGTCAAGTGCAGCTTCAATCATTCCCGAGGAATCGCCCTCATCCATAATTTCAAAGGACGGACTTATTCCCGCCTCAAGAGGAAACCGTCCCAGAACGGATTGGCAAAACGCATGAATGGTCATGATTTTCATGCCGTCCGGTGCATCAAGCACGCGCGCGAACAGTGTTCTGGCGGTATTCAGCATATCCTGGCACGGATTTGCGCCGGTCAGTTTGAAAAGCTTATCGGTCAGTTTAGTATCGGATATGGCCGCCCATTCACCCAGACGGTCCTGTATTCTGATTTTCATTTCCGTGGCGGCCGCATTCGTAAATGTCAGACACAATATTTTATGCGGAGGCGTCCCATACATGCGTCCGTTTGCCTTATCCGGAAGAAGAAGCCTTAAAACCCTGTCGGTCAGGACTTTCGTTTTACCGGTACCTGCGGAAGCGGCCACCCACACGGACCGGCCTGGATGACTGGCCTCCGCCTGGCTGACATTCGGATCGTTATATTCAGAAACCGTGAAGTCACGGTTATGGTCCGTTACCGTTTTCTCAACCTTCGTCATTTCCGACCATAACCTTCCATTCTCTGACGCGTGCAAGATGCGCGTAATCCTGCCATTCATCGGGCGGTTCAACACCCGGATCGGGCAAACTCAGATAAGGTGTTTCCGGATCGTCAAAAACACTGACCAGATTTGTTATTCCTTCCTCGACCGAACAAACAAAATCATCAAGAGTTTTATCTTTTCCCGGATTTATCTCCGTAACCTCCGCTGCCGGCGCGCGCCCTTTCAGGACCCAGTACTCAAGAGATTCAATCTCCCCTCCTGCCCCACAATTTTCAAACCCCCCTTGTTTTAAAATCAACGCCTCAATTCCGAGCTGCGGCGCAATTCCTCTTATCACGTCTTTCTTTGTGGGCGGCTGTCCGGTTTTGTAATCTATAAGGGTCAGACCGTTCCTGATTGATCTGTCAATCCTGTCCGCCTTTGCGGTAAGTTCAAAAGGTCCTGCAGGACCATCCAGAATCGTACTTCCTTTTTCCTCGATTACTGCGGATCTGTATTGTTGTCGCCTGTCCAGTTCATTACGGACAAACCAGTGTGTAATATTTTCAAATCTTGGCCACCAGTATCCCGCAACCGTTTTGTCCGTACGCATGTCGCCAAGCAATTCCCAGCCATAGGATAAAAGAATATCGGCCGCATTATCTGGCATTTGATCAGGATACGCCGTTACAAACCGTTCCAGAATATCATGGATCCATACGCCTTTTTCAAGTGCGCCCGGTTCCTTGTCTGGCGGATCGAGCTTTGCAAGGCGCAAAATCTTCTCCGCATAAAGGGCATAAGGGTCGCGCATCCATGTTTCAATTTTCGTTGCCGACAATCTGCGTGGCCTTTTGTTTACAGGCGGGCGGGGAGAAGGTCTTGGCCAGGCCTGAATCGGAGATCGGTGGCAATCCAGCGATCTTGCGTATTCAATGTAAAACCCCGGCCCCAGACCAAACTCTTCAGAGCCCTGCTCCTTACTCGCCTTGCCTTCAGTGACAAAAGCTTTCAAGGTCATGCTCAGACGCTGTATCCACCGCGAAGGAACGGTCGGAATTCCCTCATTTTTTTCCGAACGGGTCAAAATAACCCGAGGCGCACAGAAATACTCCACAAAATCGTGTGCCGACTGGCCGATACCTATGTCCTGCAACGTCATACCAAATGCTTTTCGCATAGGCCGAGACATCCATGGATCAGCCGCCGGATTTTCCGGCCACTGTCCTTCATTAAGTCCTGCAAGGACAAGCACATCCGCATGCAGAAGGCGCGCCTCAAGCTGGCCGTATATCTTAAGTCTGGGATGCATGCCGAATTTTGGCCGTACGACAACATCGTTCATGAGATGATCAAGAAGCACACGATAGGCATGACCATTCATTTCTTTCGTCAAACCGGAGTTTTCTGAAAGGGCCGCAAAAAATCCGGCGGCTGCCTCCCCTTCATCATCGCCCCATAATCTTTTGTATGAGGATGACAATGTTTCACAAACTTCCAGATGCGCGCTGATCCAGTCTGAGAAACGAGCCTCACCTTTGCCTGAGATGTTCGCAAGCGGCCTGAAGGCCTCTTCAAGCTTATCAAGCAAAGTGTAAATACCTGAAAATATCGCCTTATCGTAGTCATGATCTTTTTCCTTTTCGCGTATTCTGTCACGAACACCCTGAATCCCGTCGGCTGGCCTCAATCCCCGCAGATAATAATCAAGATTTCCGACAACATGCCTGTACGTTTCCGGTTCCGTTCCGGGATTGCAGAATTCATGTTTTAAAAGTGCCAGGAGAGTTAAAGGCGAAAACCTGTCCAGCACACAGTCCATAACCGTTTTCAGAAACTGACCTGTACGTGTATGTGAAAGGGCGCACCCCGCACTGTCTTCAATAGTAATGCCCCAGCGCAGACACTGCGCCATTATTCTCCTGGCAATTTTCCTGTCGGGTGTAACAACAGCCGCAGTTTTGTGAGGCGTTTCAAGGGTTTCCCTGAGAATAAGTGCAATCACTTTTGCCTCCTCCTCCTCAGACATGCAGGCGCAATAGGTCAGATCTTCAAGTGCCTTTTCAAGATTATTTCCTGAAATCCTTGAGTCATATCCATTATCTTCTTGCCGGACGGCGAGTGTATCCGCCGGGCACATGAAGCAAGAGGCAAGCATTTGCCGGGTTTCGATTATTTTGCGCGTCAGGCCTGGCTGGCTTAAACCTGCCTCGGGAACCGTCAGAAACGGCCAGATTTCAATTTCACTCCGGTCCGTTTCCAATGTGTTAACAAGATTTTTAAGGGCGTATTGCGGATGCAGCTCGTCAATATTTTCCCAGATTGTCTCACTGCAATACTGATTGAGCCCGGGAAGAATAACCCGCCCGTCGCTCATTCTGGAAATTGTCTTTAAAAAGTTCCGTGTAGCCGGCAGCGATCCGGTCGAACCAGCCGCTATTACAGGCCCTGAAGGCGGTGAATTTTCGAACGCCCCCGAGGCGGCATTCAATATCCGGTTTCTGTAATCCGCAGGATCAATAAAACCGTTTTCAGCCAGTATCTCCGGCCACGCCTTACCCAGTACAGACAGATAATCAAGTGATATCTGCCAGTGTTCCGCAAATTCTTCAGATACGATTGTTTCCAGATTTTTAAGATCCAGACCTTCGGCATGGACATGATCAATAAAGCGGCCCAGGGCATCAGCCAGTTTCATGGCCTGAATCTGATCCGCACCATAACCGGGCAAGGCACTGACAAGACGCGATAAAAGGAATAATCGCTTCATTCGCGGTATTGGCGGGGGAATCCTTGCAATAGTTTCGCCTGCACTGCCGTCCAGAAAAAACAGCTCATCGGCATCAATATCGCCCAAAGGCTGAATTCCGGGAAGAATAAGCGGTTTGCCGTCCGTAAGGCGCAGAAGTTCAGTCTGCAGCTCCCGGCACGCCCTGCGCGTTGGTAAAAAAACCAGATATTGTCCTAGTTCTTCCGTTTTGCCCACCGTCTCCTCCAGCAATCCTTTCGCAAGAGAGGTCAGGAAAGGATAGCCCGGGGGTATTGTGTAAAGGGAAGGTTTTTTTCCTATTTTCTGCATAAAACTATTCAGGCCGGTACCCGTCCAAGCATCAAGTTCGAAAGTGTACAGATATCAGCAGGTGTGGAAAGATGATACCAGTCACCCGCACTGTTTATTATACCGTGCAGGCGGCCGCCGCCCTCAGCTTTATCCATCAGATCAAGAAAAGAAAACGGCTGTTCAGGGATACACTCTGGAAATAATCGGCGGTGAAGAATGCGTATACCGGTAAACATACAGTCTCCCGTTTTATCAGGACTTCTTATGCATTTGCCATTTTCGTCAATATTATAGTCCCCGACTGCTTTTCCAACTCTTACCCTGTCAGTTTTCTGGAGCGCAATCAGGCAATCCATTTTCTGAGGATCCCAGACTGATTCCATCTTTCTCAAAAGAGTTGTACCGTAATTGTCATGCCATATGGAATCACCGCTTAATACAAAGACTGTATCATCATCCAGATATGTCAGGGCTTTCAAAATGCCGCCCCCGGTGTTCAGAAGTTTTTCTTCATGCGAGATGATAATTTCGGGCGCTTTCGAATCCGTAATTCCCGATACATAATCTTTGATTTGATGCGCATGATAATGCGTGTTCATTACTATTTTTTCAATTCCCTCTTTACGCAGTCCATCAAGGATGTAGTCGAGAATTGGACGGCCCGCAACACTGACAAGCGGCTTTGGCATTTTGTCAGTCAAAGGTGCCATTCTGCGGCCATAGCCGGCACACAGTATTATGGCCTGTTTTACTGCCGCTTTTTCATGTTTCATGGTTTTCGCGCTTTTTCCAAGTCCCTGGTTGTATCCGTCAGTATAAGATGTCTTGTCTCATTTTCCTGTAAATTTTTTTCTGTCTCCTCATCGGCCTTATCAAACTCAATATAAAGATGCTTTGCGTAGGCGGGAATTAAATTCTCAGCTTTTTCAGGCCATTCTATCAGGACAAGATTGCCGGATATCGCCTCATCCCATCCGATTTCATATATTTCTTCAGCATCTTCCAGACGGTAGAAGTCAAAATGCCATATTCGAAAATCCTGAGAATCATAGGTTTGGGCAAGTGTATAGGTCGGACTTGGAACTTCGGCCAGGTCATCCCCGGTAATCGCTCTGATCATCTCTCTGGCTATAAATGTTTTGCCCGCGCCCAGAGTACCATGCAGGCAAACGATATCCCCTTTTACAAGCTCCGCCACGCATTTACGGGCAAATTGCGCGCAGCCCTGCTTACTAACAACCGTTTCTTTGAGAATAATACGGGACGAACCTCTTGCCTGCATAACCATACGGCAAGTAAATCAATCAACAACCCACTGGTCAATTTTTTCTTTTACAGTTCTGTTTGCCTGCGGCAGATTGGCAATAAGTCTGGTCAGCTCGTCAATATGTTCTTGCGCGGCATATCTTTCAAGTTTATCGGCCATGTCCTGTATCTGGGAAAGGCCAAAATTTCCGGCCATCCCCTTTAATTCATGGCCAGCCTTCTTAATGTCCGCAAAATCCCTGCTTTCGAGGGCAGAATCAAGACGATCCATGATTTCCGCATTTTTGTCCCAAAGCCCATCCAGAAGCTCGTAAAGCTGGTCTTTATCCATGTAATCCTTGAGGCTCTGAAGCATTTCAACATTGAAGATTTCTTCCGCGCTCATCCCTTCTCCATCATCCGCAGCCCTGTTTTCATCAGTCTGACGTTTTGGCTGTTGCTGATCGGTGTCAGAGTCTTCGTCATCTTCCAGATCAAAGGCTTCATTAATTTTTGCAAAAGACTTATCGTCATCGTTTTCCGTTAGTTTATATGCCGTGTGCCGCATTTCACCGTCGTCGCCAACAACGAGTGTTTCTTCTCGCAAGTCGGAAGAAGAAACCAGAGAATTCCCCATTTTTGCTCCCGTTTTACCTTTCATGTTATTTCCTGGTCTTTCAGACTCCTGGAATTTTCCGGACCTTGGCTGGATTTTAGAGAGCACCCTGTTTAACGTCTCAGGCTTTGCGGGTTTGCCGATTACATCAATCATGCCTGCTTCCCTGTATGATTTTGCATCCTCATCATCCACGTTTCCGGTCAGTGCAATTATTGGCGTGTCAGAAACATCCGGATTTTTATTGGCAATTATGCGTTTCGCAACTTCATCCCCTCTCATATTCGGCAATTCAATATCCATGAGGACAACATCCCAGATCTCCTGCTCAACCTTCTGCAAAGCTTCAACAGCGGTTCCTATGGCCACCACGGAATGCCCGACGCGCTCAAGAAGGCCTATCATCACTTTCTGATTGATCCTGTTATCGTCAACCACAAGAATTTTAAGGGGAATACCTTCTCTGTCCCCCTGTCCGTCATCTTCCGTTTCCAGGATTTCAACCTGCTCGCTTCTGCCCCTGGGCAGGCTGATTGTAAAGAAAAACGTACTTCCTTCCCTCTCAGTACTGTTAACCGCAATATATCCGCCCATTGCCTGGATAAGTCTCTGGGATATTGCAAGACCCAGACCTGTACCTCCATATTTTCTGGAAATACTCGGATCAGCCTGAGTGAAAGGATTGAAAAGATTTGACTGGGCGTCTTTCGATATACCAATGCCTGTATCTTCTACTGAAAAATAAAGACTGTGCATATCTTTTGTTTCGTCCTTATCTTCATCCAGACTTTTGACTTGTATCCTGATACTGCCGTTCTCCGTAAATTTAATGGCATTCCCGGATAAATTCAAAAGAACCTGCTTAAGTCTTTTCGGATCACCCTTAACGTATCGCGGAACACTTTCATCTAAATCCGCCTTGATTGTATTGGATTTGATAGAGGCATGGCCTCTCATCAGAGTTACGATGCTTTGTATAAGGCGGTGCAAGTCAAAATCAATAAGTTCAAGTTCAATCTTGCCGCTCTCAATTTTTTCAAAATCAAGAAGGTCGTTTAACAAAGAAAGCATTGCATCGCCCGATTCCTCGATTGTTGCAGCATATTCATGTTGTTCTTTCGTTAACTTACTGTCCTGCAGAAGCTTAACCATGCCCATAATACCCGTCATCGGTGTCCGTATTTCATGGCTTATAACAGCAAGAAAGGCGGATTTGGAGCGGTTAGCCTCATCAGCGGCTTCCTTTGCCGCTCTCATTTCTTCCGTCTGCTCGACTTCACGTTCCCGCAGGCGCGCCATCATTTTTCGCTCCCTATCCACTACACGGAGAAGTCTTTTATATTCCGTATTTTCCTTTTCCTGTATCAAAGCCTCAAGCTGCTCCTGCATCGGGAGAATCTGTTTTTTACCTCTCGATAAAGCGTCTTCATCTCCCATACTGAAAAGATTTCTGTGGTCCGCAATGTTAAGCAATCCCTGAATGATAACGCCAATCCAGAATGCAGGCAGAAGGAAGCCCGGAGAAAAAGGCAGAACGCCATAACTTGCACCTGCGGTCAGAAAATAGCCGGCAAACGCCGCCAACCATCCCGCAGTTTCGACGTAGTTACTTTCTCGGGCCCGATTATGGTCAGTAAAGGCCAGCACGGCATTGAACACAAGCAGTGCAAGAAGGAGAACATGGAAAAAGGCGGGAATAAAAAATATTCCAAATCCGGTTATAAATGAGGCAATTGCAAGAATTACAAAAGATCCGGCCAGCGTATGAATTAACAGTTGGCCAATTCTAAGCCCAAGAACATTTTCATAGTTTTCCTTATGATACCCCAATGCGCAAATCGCGAGCCCGGATAGAAGGATTGGAGATAAAGCAGTTGATAGCCAGTCCGGCAAAGAAAAGACAGCCTCATAAAAAATCAGGGAAAATAAAGCAAAAATGAAATATCCGGCAAAATAAAGATGGGCCTGATTTTTAGTTATCAAAAAGCAATACAGATAGACAAAAAACAGTAACGCAAGCAGAAACATCACCAGATTAGCAAAGGTAAACTTGGCGGATTGTTCTGTAATATAGTTGTTTGGGGCCAGAACGGTTAAATTATGAATTACCGGAAAAAAACCCTGGGATGAAATTTTTAACGCCGCAAGCTTGTCCTCACCAGGGGGGATACTGAAAGAAATTCCCTCAAGCAAAGTTTGGTCTTTGTTTTCATTGAGATCAAATTGTATTGCACCCGAATTTGCATCGTATATTTTTATATCTTTGAAACTACCGTTTCGTCCTTTGAAAACATCACCGAAATCCAAAATCCATTCTTCATGAGACGTTCTGTTTTCAATATTCACTAAAAGCCAGTAAGTTGAATTGTTCTCAAGCGTTTTTATCAGGCCTTTGCCTGGCAGTTCATAACGTCTTTTTTCAAAAAAGATGTTACGTGCATCCTCAAGTGACAGAGTTTTGTCATTGTCTTTAATATAATGAGCCTTGTCCACAATACTGTAGGCACGTTCGCGTGAATTGAGCGTTACAGTGAATTCGGGAAATGACTGCGCAAATGAAATTTGACCCTGGCCCGCAATAAAGCCCGGAACAGACAATACAAAAAATGAAACACTGAATAACAATACTGAGAAAAATAAACGCATTGAAACCTTGTCTAAATTATGCCGATAACTTCCACATTAAATAGATAGTGCGTCAAGGTTAATATTTTAATAAGCGAAATGGGTATTAAGAATTAAATCGGGGTTTCCTCGCCCCCAATAATTTTTAGGTCATCTATCTTCCAAAGGCCGTCATGGCTGACCTTAAGCCTGAAAATGGCTAGTGTTGATTTCCCGTCTCTGCCAAATATCATAATTTTATAAATCTGATTATCTCCTTGTGTTTCGATTCCCAGAAGACTGAAGGATATATGCCTTTTCAGCGGCTTATACTCATTTTGTACATATCTCCAGTAACTTGAGGGAGAGGCATATTCTTTTTGCTTTCGGAGTGTCAATGTCTGCCAAAGCTGAGATTCATATTTGTTTTTAATCGCCTGTAAATGATACTCGATCACGCCCAGACCATCATGCGTATTCGTTTTGTCATCCTCTTCCACTGAACTTTCCGAAGAGCTTTGGGAAGATTCTGCATCGGCTCCATTTTTCTGCGGAATAATAGTTGCATATGATGTACCATACAGACAGATAACAAGAAAACTTGCGAGAATTACAGGTGTTATGTAATATAACACATTAGAAATAAATTTTAGTCTAATTTTTAAAATACGTTTCACGGCCATGATTAAGTCTACCATTAACGAGATTAATGTTTTGTTAAACATCCCCAGATTTTTATGTTTGCTGGTATTTCTTACAATATCCATTATGCCAGGGTTTTCACATGGTTTTGATGAACCAATTTCATTTGAACATATCAGAATCGATCAAATGGAAACGGAAATTAAGGTTATCGAGCTTTTTACCTCGACAGACTGCACATTTTGTCCAAAAGCAGACAGGGTTATTCAGAAGATTAATCAGGATAAAAGAGATATCCTTGCCCTTTCTTGCCATGTTGATTACTACGGCATGGACAGCAAAGGTTTTGCACTCGAATTCTGTTCAGAAAGGCAATTAAACTATGCAATGCGTATCAGCAGAGGCGAAACCTATACCCCGCAGGCCGTAATCAACGGGACGGTTGATGTGGCCGGTTATAAGCAGGATGAAGTTCTTGGCACGTTTGCAAAACTTGAAAATGAAACCAGAATATCGCCTGTTCGAATTGAAAGACGGGACACTAAACCTGTTTTCAATATCACGATTGCCGATAACGCCCTGAATACAGAAACCATGGAACTAAAGTTAATTGGATACAAAACTTATGAATTCAATGGCCCTAAAAAAAGGACATTGACAAATGTTGTTGAGTTCGCCGCAGATATAACGGACGCCTTCAAAAATTCCGATGGATCATTCGTTATTGATATTGAGGAATTTGTTCCGGAAGATCTTATGCAGTCAGGTAACAAAAGGCCAGGATTCGGAGGTCAGGTTCCGCTCGACGGCTTTGCGATTTTGGGGAACGACACCGAAACAATGGAGATTGTAGCGGCAGGAAAACACAATCTTAACATTCGGCTTCAAGACATTATGCCAGCAGGCGGCGAAAGCCAGTAATCATAAATATAGCCTTGGGATTTAAAACAGATGCGGGAAATTAATATTCCTGCAATTCTGTGTCCCAGTATAAAAAATCCCCCCAGCTTTGATGTAAAAAATTGGGGGGGAAACTTCTGCCATTACTTTGGAGCTGATGAATACTGGGCCTGTATGGCCTTGTCCTGGGATGCATCCCGCAAACTTCGGGCTCCTTGTTTCCTTTTAAGGTATTACAGCCCTGGCAGGCCGTAACAATATTTTCCCAGGTGGTGCGCCCCCCTTTGCTTTTTGGAATCACATGATCGAAAGTCAGATCCGGTGTTTTGAACTGGTCACCGCAATACTGACAAACCCATTGATCTCTCAAAAAAACATTAAAACGCGTAAATGCGGGGGCTCTGTTGTTCGGTATGTAGTCTTTTAATGCTATAACACTGGGCAGCTTTATTACCCAGCTTGGTGAACGAACAACACGTTCATACTCCGATATAACCGTAACCGAATCTCTAAATATCGCCTTTATGGCATCCTGCCACGACCAAAGGGATAACGGGAAGTAGCTTAAAGGTCTGAAGTCCGCATTCAATACAAGGGCTGGACATTGCTCCAGAGGGCGGGAATATTCAAGCATAAGACAGTCTCCTCACGGTGGGAGGGCCGTTAAAAGATGGAAAAACAAGTCGTTTGTAAAGGCCCTGTTCATATACACAGTATACCTCAAAAATGCCGATTTTCAAAATCAGGGGCTTTAAATTTACGAGTTTTGCCCCGGTTTTAGGAACAGACGTTTTGATTGCGCCCTTAGGCTAAATATCAAAGCTGCTGTATACCAAGGCGGGTTCTCAGAAAGTCCTTGCCGATCTCAAGCCCTTCAGGATTAATACCGTGTTCAAGACCGGGCAGTATATGTTTTTTTACTTCGAAACTGTTTGCTTTCAGAACGCTGAAGGCTTTTTCTGTTCCTAAATACGGCACAACCTGGTCGTTTCTACCGTGAACCAAAACAACCGGCGGCCTGGAAATACATTCCTTTTCAAAAACCGCCTCATTGGGAAGCAAACCTGAATAGCCCAAAATACCTGCACAGGCCTTTAATCTCCGGGGAAGTGAATAAAGCGCCATCATGGTTCCTTGTGAAAAGCCGACAACCGCCATATCAGCAGCATCCAGACCATGTTCTTTCAAACACGAATCAAGAAATACGTTTAATGCCGGGGCAGAACTGCGCACACCTTCGTTTATAGTCTCGATGCTCCGGTTCTGAAGGGAAAACCACTGACGGCCGTAAGGTGCCATATCGCATGGAAACGGAGCATCCGGGGACAGGAAAAGCGTGTTATCAAGGCTGTCCCGCCAATGTGCACCTATATCAATAAGATCTTTTCCGTCTGCACCCAGACCATGCAGAAAAACAACAATTTTAGACACATGCCCACTCTTCGGCATGATTTTCTCGACAGTTTCAATTCTGGGATCCTGACTCATATATTACCTTTTACAATCAGTTTATACCCCGCGCTTTCATATCGAGACTTTGAAATGCGAAAAAGAAAGCGGACGTTAAAATCAGGGCCGTTATGGTTTCGTATAAGGATTGAAAAATCAAAACCACAAAACTGACGCCTTTAGGCGCAGAACTAAGATCACCTCCGGAATTTTCAAGTATAAGACCGACAACACCGATAAAAATGACCGTAACAGGAACAATACACAGTGCCCATAAAAAAAGGAATCTTAACGAAAGACCATTACCGCCAAGCATACGAAGCGTCCCGCTCAGACCCCATCCCCTGGCAATTGGAATGTAAAGCCACAGATACTTGAAAAAGGCGATAACAACAAGAAACGCGAACAGCATAAGGGCAATCTGTGCAGGTCCGACCTGGGCATCTTCTTCAATCTCATTTTCGTGACCTGCACGCATATATTCCCCAAAATTCTCGAACAAAAGCGCATTGTACCCGATCACAAGCAACTGGATCAGTACGTAAGCGATAACGCCGGCTTGAATTGCTTTTGTGTTTGTTTTTATTGACTTAAACGCATTTTTAGCGGAGTCAGGCGCATCATTACCGTCCGCAGACAGAAGATATATCAGAATACATAAAAGCCAGCCTTCTGTAACAAAATCCGGGATTCTTATAATTCCCTGCCATAACAATTCATCCTGAAACTGTGTAATGTAAATAAGCACGTGACAGCCTATTTTTATCAACACGGGGATGAGCGCGAGCTTTAATAAAACAGATCTGTTATCCCAAACTGCATTTATGCCTTTCCCCGCATTTTCAAAAACGTCAATTGCCATGGTATCTTTCTTTTGTCGATCTGAACTTATATATGAACTTCCACTGTAATTCAAAAATTTTCAATACTGCTGTCTTCAATGCTATAATTTATTAAATTTATAAGGCGTTTACGGAAAATTAATTATATTTTCCCAATATGAGGTATGTGAAAGTATATGTTGAAATTCTGGTATGGAAATAAAGTTGAAATGAACGGATCACCCGCCAAAGAAGCCGGCTTTACTCTTCTCGAACTTGCCGTTGTTATTATCATTCTTGGGATATTTACAGCGGCCATGGCGCATATGTTTAAAGTTGAAACTCTTGTAAGCGGCTATCTTATGAACCAGCGGACAGACAGAATACAGGAAGGGATAGCGGAGTTTTACAGAGTGCGCGGCTTTTATCCATGCCCTTCCGACCCGAGGCTCCAGGAAGGGGACACAAACTTTGGAGAAGGAGATTACAATCCGGCATCCGGGATTTGTGACGGCCTTAATTTAACAGTAACCGCAGGTGTGGGAGGAGAAAATGTTCTGATCGGCACAGTACCGTTCAAGGATATTAATGAGACTCTCGGCTGCGGTGACGGACAGTTTGACGGATGGGCCGACAACACACAGGAAACGATCCAGAATTTTCTTAATGATGCAAGCCAGGTTTTAAAAGAAACAGGCGCAAACGAGAACACATCCGTCTCCCTTCCCGATCGGTACAAATGTCTGAACAGCAATCATACTGTCGATGTGTACGGCAGCAAATTCACTTACGCAGTAACCCAGAATTCAACCGCGCTCGATACAATCACCGCCGGTCTTGCACCAGTACCCGAAAATTTTGAGGAAATTGCGGACGCGCTCGATTCAGGTGCCATAACCGTTGTGGACGAAAACGGCTTTGATGCAACGGCGGAGCCTGTTCATTATGTGCTTGTTTCGCACGGCCGTGACAGGAAAGGCGGATATGCCAAAAACGGAACCCGTATTCCGTGCACGGGCGCGAGTGCACTTGACTTTGAAAACTGTGACGATGACGCCGAATTCAGAAGCATGCCATTTACGGATCTGGCCAGTGCGGATGCAAACGGTCATTACGACGACAGAACAGAATTTTCATTATATGGATACATTCGTGAGGACCAGACATGGCAATACGCACCGGCTTCGGGCACTGTTAACAATCTTATATTCAATGCGAACGCAAGACTGGCCATAGGCGTACGTCAGAATGCTTTTGATCCTGAAGACAGAGTAAGGGTCGGCGAAGATATTAGGGCCGGTGATGATATCCGTGCGAACAACAACGTCAACGCAAGTCAGGATGTAAGGGCAAATCAGGATGTAAGGGCCGGACAGTCCGTAATCGCACCTAAATTTTGCTATAACAACTCTTCCAATCCGGCATGCCCGTGAGTGCGGTTAGTTATACAGTATGGAAATAAAGTGAGACTATTATGAAGATTTTGAAAATGAAGATGGAGCGAAAGAAAGAAACAGATAAAAGCCGTGAGCGCGGTTTCACTTTTGTGGAACTTGCCATTGTCATGATAATTTTCGGTTTTATTCTTGCAGGTTTTGTAAAAGCTTTTGATCTCTACAAAAAACATAAAGTCCAGGCGGAGCAGGAGCATATTTTTAAAACGGTTCATGCCGCCCTTGCCGATTATCTTCGTGTGAACGGTTTTTATCCATGCCCTGCGGATGCGTCCTTACGATCCGGAGATATAAATTTTGGAAACGAGTTACAATCCGTTGATGAGACAACATGTGATGACAGCGTAAGCGGCATTTACGGTTTTGATAATGGTACTCCGGGATCCCGTGTTGTGATCGGGGCTTTGCCGGTCAGCGCATTAAATCTGCCTTTTCATTTTATGACTGATGCCTATGACAATCAGCTGACCTATGCAGTAACGGAAATACTCACAGATGATGCGAGTTTTGACGGAAATGCAGGGAGAATTAGAATCGTGGATGGCACGGGTAACGAGATAGACAACGACTACGGTTTTGTAATTATCAGTCACGGACCGGACGGCAAAGGATCAACCACAAGGGCGGGTGTTGAAAATGCCAGATCTTGTGATGGATCAGCCCTTGATCTGGAGAACTGCAATTATAAACTTCCGACCGTATCCTATCAGGGCGCCATCACATTCATGGACGGTGAATATGCGGAACTGGCAACAGGTAATGAACCCAGCCATTTTGATGATCTCATCTCCTATACACTTGCAAGAAAAGAAAGCGGCCTCTGGTTCGTAACGACAAGCGGGGGAGATTTGAACATTTCAAATCGCAACATGGACACAAATGTCGGGATAGGAACCGGCTCGCCCACCGCAAAACTTCATGTTGGCGGACAGATTCTGGCTGAAACAGACGTTAATGCAGACGAAGATGTAACCGCCGGAGAAAATGTTAACGCCAACCGGAATGTAACTGCGGAAAGACAGGTAAATGCCACAAATTTTCGTTTTCTTGCAACTGTAGGCGCTCCGTAACATGAATGAGCATGAAAAAAGAGAAAAAAGACAATGAAAATATTTAGGAAAAAAAATTCAGAAAACGGGTTCACTCTGATTGAGCTTGCGGTGGTTATCATGATTCTCGGCCTTATTCTTGCCGGCTTTGCCAAGGCCTATAATCTCTACCGCAAAACACAGATAAGGGTGGAGCAGGAGCGCATATTTGATAAAGTTCATCTGGCGATCGCGAATTATATAAGGGTTAATGGAGAATTCCCATGTCCTGCGGACCCCTCTTTGGCGCCGGGTGATTTAAATTACGGTGTGGGATTAAAGATTGGCAGCGCCTGCGACACCAGCTCGCCTGGAATTTATTCAAAAGCAGGCCACGGAAGCGGTCCGACCGGTCAACCGGTAATAATTGGTGCAATACCGGTAAGTACTCTTAAACTTCCATTTCATATCGGTAACGACCCGCATGACAACAAACTGACCTATGCGGTTACAGCCGCATTAACGGATAGCAGCACATATGACGACAATGCCGGTCAGATCAGGATTATTGATACGGACGGAACAGAAATCGGGAACGATTACAATTTTGTGATAGTTAGTCATGGCGCGGACGGAAAAGGTGCCACATCCCGCTATGGGAGGGAAACATCCATGGCTTGCAGCGAAGGGGCTGCGCTGGATCGCGAAAATTGTGATTTTAAAATATTGACTGTTGGCGATGCCCAGGCAACGACGTTTATGGATGGAGATTATTCAGAAAAGGTATCCGGTCTGGATGCCAATCATTTCGATGATGTCGTCTCTTACACACTTGTGAGGCGTGAAGGAACATCCTGGCTTATGACTGACGAAGCCGGAGAGCTAAACATCTCTTTCCGGGAATTTGACAGCAATCCAGGCAGCGGGCCTCAAAGCAGTGTGGGCGTAGGTGTCGTTCAGCCCGATCCCAGTGCAAGACTGCATGTTGGCGGCGGTAATCTCCGTGCTGAACGCAATGTCAATTCGGATGCAAATGTTAATGCATTAAGAAATGTTAATGCACTCAGAGATGTAAACGCAACAAACCAGGTCCAGGCTCCGGTCTTTTTTTACTGTAACGAAAGCATACCAGGCGATTGCAATCCGGAATAAAATCCGGAATGAATAAAAATACAGAAAACTTCTAAAATTTTATGAAAACTTATTTTTATTTACTTTCTATTAATACTTTCGTGCAAAACTAATAATATATGTAAAATTATATTGAAATTTTGCATCAGATTTTCAAAATCAGGTATGATGAAAATAAGGATTAATGAAAAGGAGAGAACCTTGAAACGGGAACTTAAAGATCACCTATTATATAAAGGGCTCACGCTCAGCCTCATGACGGGTCTGGTCACCATATCCCCGTTTATATATTCTGAAAGAGCCGCTCAGGCCCAATGGGATGAGGGAAGAACATCCGGCAATACGATTATGGGCCGTATTACACTGAATCTTGGAAATTCGGAAGATGTGCGCAATGTCTTTGCAGATTCACCTGCAGCAATAGGATATTCCCGTTTCGGCTCCACTATCTCTCTGGAATACAGAGGACCGCAGGGCGGAAATGCGGTTGCAACATTCAGATGTTCATATCCCAACGCAAACGGAGGTTGGGAACTTGTTGAAGGATCACTCCAGGGTCAATGCTGGCAGGCATACAGCAATCAATGCGATAGCGTTGCAGCCAACCCGCTTGATCCAACGGATATTACCCTGAATGCAAGATCAGAATGCACGTCAGGCTCGGCTAAAGGCCACTGTACCATTGACTCCGCCGGCGGCTCGGAAATTTCCGGCAACACCGGAGACGATATGTTCAAAATACTGGCCAATTCAAATTCATCGGACACTTCTCAGGGATATTTTGAATATACGAGACTTGGGAACATATCAAACCCCGACAGACTGCGATGGATCGAAAGAACAGACGGCAGCTTTCACCCTGAAAAGGATGTCATGATGCCCTCCGGCCCTCCGGGCGACTACAGCGACTTTACAGGGTTTATAGACATTCACGAAGGTATGCCTCCTGAAGGTTCGTCATGGCAGATGCACAATGCAAAAAACCTTGGATCGGAAGTTTCAATTACAAGCTTCGAAAATCCGTTTTACGCATTCATCACCTCCTTTGATGCAACCACGATCATGCTTCCTGTACCAGATGGGGCCACAGGTGAAAGAGTGGTTCTCAGCGAAGCGACGAGCAATCCCGATCTTTCCGGGGAACTTGTCCTGACGCGTATGGATTACCCGACACATTATCATGTGAGTGCAAAAGACGGCATTACTTACGATGCCGATATGGACAGCAACTTTATCGTTGTTAACACGGGAGGACAGGATACAACTGTCGAGCTGCCCTCGGCTTTTGTAAATCAGGATAATTTCTTCTTCGTAAGAAAGACGGACAGTTCAAACGGAACGGTCACAGTCGAAGTCGGAACGGAAACTCTGGCCGAACTTTCTGAGCAGACCGAAACGGTTATTCTGGCCTCTGACGGAGAAAACTGGAATTTGGTGGAAGACAACGACCTTGCGGACAATCTGCTGCCGACTGTTATCGATGACAGAATTATGCTTCATTCAACCGGCGCAGAATGGATGCAGGCCCATGCCTGGGTTGAGCACGGATGCTATCCGGTTGATCTGCAGGTCTGCAACACGTTCCCACCACCATTAAGCTCATGCCAAGTTGCGAATAGTGGTGATGGTGGCGATGGTGGCGATGGTGGTGGTGATGGTGGTGATGGTGATCCGCTGGTATTCGACCTTGACGGCGACGGTATCGAACTGGTCAATCTGTCACAGTCGGACGCGTTCTTTGATGTCGATATGAAAGATGCGGAAGATTTCACGGCCTGGGTTGCTCCTGATGATGCCCTTCTGGTTTTTGATCGCAATAATGACGGCATGATTAACGATGCCACCGAACTTTTTGGAAATGTTGGCGGTCATCTTGAAGGCTTCAGCCATCTGGCTGAGCTTGACAGCAACCAGGACGGACTTATCAGCATGGATGATAATATGTTTGGTAATCTTCAGCTCTGGCAGGACAAGAACGGCGACGGAATATCCGATGGAAATGAACTGTCGTCCCTGATGCAGATGAATATCTCTGAGATCAATCTGACCGCCGAGTATGTGGATAACGTCATTAACGGCCAGTGGGAAAGCCACCGCTCGACATTCACATATGCAGACGGAACGGTCGGACAGGTTTCGGACATCTGGTTTAATCACTCCGACGTGCCATATAATCCTAATGATCCTCAGGAAAGCTGGTTTACCGAAGGGGACAGTTTCTGGGACGGCAACAGAAGCATGTTTCAGTAACCTTTAACAAATTCACAATTCCGGCTCTTTCAAACATGTCTGGAAGGGCCGGTATTGAATCTGTAAAAGATACTTTTTAATACAGCCTTACGCCGTTCATAACTTGTTTAGAAGGCCCAATCAGAACGACATTCCCGTCCTCTCCATCAACTCCAAGTGTAAGGACTTCGGATACAAAAGGACCGATCTGTTTGGGCGGGAAGTTGACAACGGCAAGAATTTGACGCCCTTTTAATTCCTCTTTTGTATAGTGCTGTGTAATCTGCGCGGAAGATTTTTTTATACCAATTTCATCCCCGAAATCAATTTCAAGTTTATAGGCCGGCTTTCTTGCCTCCGGAAAATCATTAATTTGGATTATTGTGCCGACACGGACATCCACTTTTTCAAATTCGTCGTAAGATATTTTGTGCATGTTAAACTCCAATAAAAAACAAACCGCCTCAGGGCGGTTTGTTTACATTATTACCTGTTATAATCAGTTAAGCTGACTTTTTATTCTGAGCAGACGTTGCGTTTTCAAGCATTGATTTAATTTCACTGAAACTTGCAGTTACTCTTTTATTAATAAGATCGCTGGCTTCAATGTTGGATTTATTAAGCATATCAGAGAGTTCACGCAGATTTGTAACCGACCTCTCATAATTTTTACGCATCATTTCGGCCTGTTTCGCAATTTTTTGTTCAGGACTGCCTTCACTCATAATTTCTTTTGCAAGCGCAGATTGATCCTCGACCAGTTGAGACATAATTTCAGTACAGCGTTTCATAAATGCCTGGGAGTTTTCGCCGCATAGTTTCATGGCATCATTCATGGCCTGCGTATTTTTGCGGGCGGAATCAACAACAGATTTGGTATCCATGGGGAAGCTTGAGAAGCCTGACATGGATTTAAGAAAATCATTATTCCAGAATGCATTTGTTGTGTTTTGTTGTGGCATGTTTGTCCTCCTAAAGACTTAAGGGTTATAAAAACTGTCTATTCTTAAGTGAAAGGTATGTCAACAAAAGACATATTGTTTTACGATGCCACTGATGAGCATTACCTTTCTTTCACATTATTGAAATAAAAATTATACGCAATAATGCATGCTGCCTTGCACAATAAATTATCTCTCCCTATGGTGCAACAAAAAAAATGTATCAGTTTACAATACGCCACGTCCCGTCCGGATTTTGACAGGCGGTACCATATGCATCTTCCTGGCGTCCGCCGATCGTAACCGTCTGGTAGAATTCCCGGCAATAATCCCCGCTTTGAGTGCTTCCTTCGCGAACCGGCGTTACGCTTCCGCTGTGCCCGCTTTCAGGATTGCTCCAGCTTATGGTTTCTCCAATCGGTGCGCTTTGCGCCTGACGACTTGCCTGCATCGCATAGGCTCTGTCAGCCCTGTCAAGTGATCTGCCTATCTCGCTTCCTGCCAAAGAGCCGATAAGAACCCCTGCGCCTGTCGCCCATAAACGACCCGAACCACCACCAACCTGGGATCCAAGTAAGCCTCCGATTACCGCGCCCGCGCCGGTTCCGATAACCTCTTTCTCATTTCCCTGTCTTGCCGCCTCACAACCCGTGAGAATCAGGACTGCAGCGCTAAAAAACACTATGAAATTTCTATTATTCATTTTTGAACCTCGTTCTTACTGTTTTTTGTATAATATATTTGAAATAGTATAATCCTCGGAAAAATTCAAAACGTATTGATAAAATAAATTATTTTGCGATTATGTACACACCGGTTGCCCAGTTTCGTGAATGGCTTTCAGAAGCAGACAAAACAGAGCCCAGCTATGCCAATGCTGCAACTCTTTGCACTGTTGACGAAAACATGAGGCCCCATGGCCGCATTATCCTTATCAAGGAAGTACCGGATGAGGGTTTTGTCTTTTACACAAATCTGACCAGTGCTAAAGGCAGGCAACTCAAAAACAACAGCGCCGCCTCGCTCTGCCTGCACTGGAAAACACAGGAACGCCAGGTAAGAATTGAAGGCTTTACAGAGCAGGTTCCAGATGCGCAAGCAGATGCCTATTTTAAAGGGCGCCCCAGAGGCAGCAAAATCGGCGCCTGGGTTTCACAGCAGTCAGAAGCCCTGGAAAGCATCGAAACACTCGCAGAAGAAGTTAAGGAGCATGAGGACAGATTTAAAAAACTGGAAGATATTCCCAGGCCCCCGCACTGGTCAGGGTTTCTTTTAAAACCGGACAAAATTGAATTCTGGCAGGAAGGAGAATTCCGTCTCCATAAGCGAGAGTTATACACTCTGCAAAAAGGGAGATGGAAAAAAAGCCTTCTTTATCCTTAATCACCTATGCCGCCAGAAGCCGATCAACGTTCTCAACAATACGATTAAGGTGAAAAGGACGCGATAAAACATTCGCATACTTTTCTTTCGGTTTATTCGGAACGTGCATCGCCATAGCGGCAAACCCTGCAATAAACATAACCTGCACTCCATACGCTGCATTAACAGCTTCCTTTGCCAATGCGATACCGTCGATTCCCGACATCGCAATATCTGCCAGCAGAAGTTCGTATGTATTTTCTGTCCTGAGTATCTCCATTGCCTCTTCCCCACTCGTGCATGACGTAACATCGTGTCCTGCCTTAAGCAATGCAGCCGTCAGAAAACGGCACATCATCTCGTCATCTTCCACAACCATTATCTTTGCCATTTTTGTGCTCCCGAAAATAAAACCTTATGTAATGTATTTTAGATTATCTTTATTTCTGTTCACATAAGGATCGGAAGTTTCGTCATTTTGTTCCACAACATCCTTGAACATTTACAATTTCGTAATAATAATGCGTAATGCTCGAAAACAAAAATAAATACCTGCTTGGAGATATAGGCGGCACCTATGCAAGATTTGCAGTTTCAGATGGCCTCCGTTTTTCCAAAGAGTCCGTTTATGAATGCAGGGATTATAACGATCCCGCCGCGGCAATACGGCAATACCTGGACAGTATTGATCAAAAAACAAGACCGGAAACCGCAGTTTTTTGCGTTGCCGGTCCTGTAAAAAGCGATGAGATTGATGTTATCAACAACCATTGGAACTTCTCACAAAAAGCATTAAAAGACAGCCTTTCACTGGAAAGATTGCATTGCCTGAATGATTTTGAAGCTCTTGCCTTGGCTATCCCGGAAATGGATGAAAGCAGCATTAAGTCCCTGGACGCGGAAAATAACAAAAGAAAGGAAAAAAACCCCTCATACCCTCTCGTAGTCATTGGCCCCGGAACAGGTCTGGGCACTGCAATATTAAAACCCGTTTCATCTGTCAGCGGCTTAACATATCTTGCGATAGCGGGCGAAGGTGGACATGTCGATATCCCGATTAATTCAAAAGAAGAATTTGATATCGTGAACCTTGTAAAAGAGGAAAAAGAATTTTGTGATGCCGAAACGCTTTGCTCCGGCCCGGGGCTTGAAACACTTCATAAAGCGATCGCAAGGTATAAAGAAAACGAAAATCACAACAGTGCGGGACGTTTGCCGGCAAGTGAGATATCCCAAAAGGCAATTGAGAACAGCTGTCCGATATGTGTTGAAACAATGCATTTTATGTTTAGAACACTGGGACGGGTTTCCGGAAATCTTGCATTAACCGCTAACGCCTTTGGCGGAGTTTATCTTGCAGGTGGTGTTATTAAAAAGCTGGAGGATAACATCCACATTTTTGCAGACTCATTCCGCCGGGGTTTCACCGATAAAGGCCGGTATAGTTCTTATCTCAAAGATATCCCGATTTTTACTGTCAACCATCCTTTCCCTGCTTTTATCGGACTTCAGGCGTATCTTCGTAGCGAGTAGTCCGCTTAAGGCATGAACGGTTACATAGTCGCCGTGTTCAACCTCAATCCATTCAACTGGTTTTTTGCGCCCTCTGTTGTCTTTCGGCACCCACGTATTCCGGATCATATTTACAATCTTTTCTGTTTCGGGACGATATTTTATTGCATCAGGCAGTATTTTGACCGCACGTTGCGCCTTTTCCAGTACTCCCTGAAAATTAAAGGTTTCAAAGGAAAACAGATTTTGGTCATCGCCAACAGTTGTTTTAATCAGCTTTAACGTCCCGTCATATTCTTCAACCACCGCTGCCCCCTGTCCCCGCAGCCAGTGTCCGGTATTGGCATAAATTCCATTGCCAATCTTTTTGAGAGTTGGAATATGAGTGTGACCGCAGATAATTCCGCCCAGTTTTTTTTCATCCAGAATTTTCCTGATTGCCGCTTCAAAATTATTAATAAGATAAAGGGCCCAGTGCCCCGGACCGTTTACGGCTTTCGCCAGAGAAAACCGCTTCATTTTCCCTTTTACCTTAATATATGGCTTTCCGTGCGCTCCTAACATATCAAGTATGTTCTCGTAAAAGGCATCACTCCACCGAGACAAAGCACCACGAATTATCTTCCGGTCAAGATAATCGCCGTGCATGATTTGGAGTTGTTGTTTTCCGGCGGTGGTATGATAAGCCAGATCTTTGATTGTCATCCCGAAACGGTTGGCAAATTCTGTCCGTGCAGGGCTTAAAACATTACGCAGCTTTTCATCGTGGTTACCGGGAAGAAAAATGATCTCAGTACCTTCGTATCGTTTACGAACTAGTTCATCAATAATGCTGTTATAAATTTCCGGCCAGAACCATCTGTGCTCGAGTTTCCAGCCATCAATGATATCCCCCACAAGATAAAGTTTTTCCGATTCGTGGGTTTTAAGAAATTCAAGAAGATCAAAACCGTTAAATGTTCTGGCCCCCATATGCCAGTCGGATAGAAAAATGGTCCGGTATGTATTTACTTTTGATAAAGACTGAATCGTCACTTTAGAATCACTTTTAACCACACACTTCCAAGCATAATGAATGCGGTTAATATTGTGCAAAGATTTGATTGAAAAACTTAAACTTGCACACAAAAATATTGTTAAATTTACTTAAGAAAGTTTTCAGCTTTGCCGCTGCCTGGAACACCCGGCATTTCTCTGGCGGCCCTGTCTTTATCAGACTCAAGCTTTAAAGGTCCCTGATTTAGTTCTGTGTAAGCCCTGAGAGGAGGAACGCCCGACGGCCAGTATACTTGTGGAGATTGTATGCCCAACGGCTGAAACGGATTACTCTCCTGCTCTCCAGTGGTGGGCAGGCCGGGCTGTTGTTGCCCCAAGGCATTTTCCGGCAACTGTTCAACCGTCAAGGACGGATCCTGAAGTTGCGGAGGCGGCGTAAAAAAACCATCATCTGCCCCGGCTGGGTTTTCCTGTACGTTTTGCAACAAAGCAGGATTAGTCCCCTCAACAGTAAGGTTACCCTGACCCTGTTCATTAAAGAGTTCTGGATTATCAAAAAGATCTTCCGCATCAAGGCGGTTATAAGGATCATAATTCTGCGCATATCCGTATTTAGCAGCAAACGGCAGGGCAAATATGACCAGTCCTAAAACAACGGAACGGATAATTCTTTTAAAATTTCCGTACATAATTTAAGTCTTAATTCTAATTATTCTTACACAAAGATTATAACATATATCCCTTCGGGACAAAATTTACTAATATGAAGTAATGTCTTTCAATTATGGCCTTCCGACAACCCTTTTGGAATATTTTCGGTATGTTTACCGTCAATCGCCAAAGACCTGGAAACTTTTTATAGCTCAGGACATACTTCATTTTTCCCGAATGCCGATTGCCTACCTTATCGTGGGTATGGTTATCGATAAAACCACCCTGATTTCATCAAGCGCCTTAAAAGATCAGATTTATTCGGAAATAACAGCATTAATTGCCTTTATGGGCGGTTTTCTTTTCCTGGCAGAAGCTGTCCATATATGGACGGCATATATAATTATAAAGTGGAAACCCTGGCTAAGGGCAAAAATCCGCTCCGAATTTTTCAACTACGCTCTCGGGCACAGCCATGCCTATCTTGCGGATAATCTTTCAGGATCGCTGACACGTAAGATTACTGAACTCGGTGAAAGCACTGTTCGGCTTCACGATGTTATCCGCTTTCAGATATTTTTACCTCTTGTTGTTATTACAGTATCAGCAATCGTCTTGTCATTTTCATCGCCTGTATTCTCATTCGTTTTATTGATATTCGCGTTATCTGTTATTCTGCCCGTTGTTTTCAGGGCAAAAAAAATTGCGCGGCGATCAAAAACCTATTCGGATAAAAGAGCCGGAACGACAGGATGTATAGTCGATTCCTTTACAAACAGTCATGCGGTTAAAAGTTTTGGACGTGAAAGCCATGAAACCGAAACCCATGATAATATCTCGCACAACGAGAAAAAGGCATCTTCAAAACTTATTTTATCCATTGTACAGGTTGAGAACTACCGCCGGCTGTGTCTGG
Source organism: uncultured Pseudobdellovibrionaceae bacterium (assembly GCA_964384335.1). Taxonomy (GTDB): domain Bacteria; phylum Pseudomonadota; class Alphaproteobacteria; order Micavibrionales; family Micavibrionaceae; genus JAUICS01. Next base: position 64,286 of record CAYLKN010000001.1, on the reverse strand, counting down.
TCATGCTGATGACAGGCATGATGGCCTTATGTGTTTACACATGGCATATCGGCTGGATTACAGTTGGCGATATTGCAACAATTATGGGTGTTACGTTTTCCATGCTGCCTATGGCATGGATGATGGGAATGGGTATTTTACAGTTTATTGAAGAGACAGGTTCCGTTAAAGACGCCCTTTCCATTACTTCAGAAGCGCACGGACTTTCTGATGCGCCTGGTGCGTCCGATCTGATTGTTCAAAATGCCAACATCGAATTTCGGGAAATAAATTTTAATTATGCGGAAAACAAGGTCTTTAAGAACTTCAGCGTTTATATTCCTGCAAAGCAGAAAGTTGGGCTGGTTGGCCGTTCAGGGGCCGGTAAAAGTACGTTCGTTAACCTTTTACTACGATTTTATGATGTTGAAAAAGGCGCCGTTTTTATAGACGGTCAGGATATTGCCCGGGTTAAACAGGAAAGCCTGCGGAAAAACATTGCCGTAATTCCTCAGGAGTCCCCGCTTTTCCACCGCTCGGTTACCGAAAATATACGATATGGCCGGCTTGATGCAACGGATGAGGAAATCGAGGCGGCGGCACGAACTGCCAACGCCCATGATTTTATAGAAGATCTCCCTCTCGGCTATCAAACGGTTGTCGGGGAAAGAGGCGTGAAGCTTTCAGGCGGCCAGAGACAGAGAATAGCAATCGCCCGCGCCATTTTAAAAGATGCCCCCATTCTTATTCTTGACGAGGCAACATCGTCCCTGGACAGCGAAAGCGAAACGGCTATTCAGGATGCACTGGTCCGGATCATGAAAAATAAGACCGTCATTGCAATCGCACACCGCCTTTCAACAATTTCACATCTGGACCGGATACTGGTTTTCGATAATGGTATTATTGCGGAAGATGGCGACCATGAAAATCTTATAAAAACGGGAGGGCTTTACGCACACCTATGGTCCATGCAGACCAATGGTTTTCTAAACATGAACAGCGAGAAAAAGATAGTCTTTTCATAAAATTTTAATTTAATTCATCATTCCTGTATACTGATAGAGTTAATAATTTATCAGGAGGATATTATGCGTTCGAGTTATCGTGGAACGGGCGTGACAGATGTACCATCAAATGGCATGGGAATGCGCTCCGCACAGAAAGACAGACAGTCAAAACACGCTGACAAAGGTGTTTACGGCGATATTTTTGGAAATATCGGACGTCAGGCAAACCATGAAGGCCCCAGAGTTTCAAGGCCCGCCTTCCGGAAGGAAAGCAGCAAATACATTGATAACTAAACGCTTTTTTGTGGGATGATGGCAATCATTAGAAAATGAAACAAGGTATCACACCCCGACAACAAGGACGTTTTAGCGCATATACTGCCCGCCATTGATATCGAAAGCAGCCCCGTTGATAAACCCAGCGTTTTTAGACGCCAGATAAGCCACCATCTCACCGATTTCTTCGGGTTTTCCCATACGTCCAGCGGGAATTTGACGAATAATAGTTTCAAGAACTTCAGAACTCATCGCAGAAGTCATTTCCGTTTCAATATAGCCTGGGCATATTGCATTTACTGTAATGCCCCTTGATGCGGATTCAAGCGCCAAAGCTTTTGTAAAACCAAGCATTCCTGCCTTTGCCGCCGCATAGTTTGTTTGACCAAACTGTCCTTTTTCCCCGTTTATGGAGCTGATATTGATAATCCTGCCATAGCGGTGTTCGCGCATATCGGGGATAACGGCCCTGCACATGTTAAAGCATGAATTGAGGTTTGTATCGATAACCTCGTTCCAGTTCTCCTGAGACATTTTGTGCAGTGTGCCATCACGCGTAATGCCGGCATTGTTAACCAGGATATGAATCTGGCCGTGTTTTTCCTTTATCTCTTCAACCGCCTTATGACAGGCTTCAAAATTAGTGATATTCACTTTAAGCGTTTTTGCTTTCGTTTCTTGCCGGCATTTCTTCGCAGCCTCTTCATTCCCCTGATAGAACGCAATTACATCGCATTCCATATCACGCAAAGATTTTGTTATGGCCAGACCTATACCTCTGGTCCCGCCGGTTACAATTGCCAGATATTTCTGTTTCATATTACCGCTTCCTTATTTTCATTTACGCGTTACAGATCAGGCCACTTCGACCCATTCCATTGTATCGTCCCGTTCAACACAAATGGCTATGCCCATGCCGCCGCCAATGCATAAAGTGGCAAGGCCTTTTTGCACGTTCCGCCTTGCCATCTCATGCAGAAGGGTAACAAGAACACGCGTGCCGGATGCACCGATCGGATGGCCGAGGGCAATGGCTCCGCCATTGACGTTTACCCGCGAGGTATCCAGCCCCAGCTCTTTTATAACCGCGCATGACTGTGCGGCAAAGGCTTCGTTTGATTCCACAAGATCAATATCCTTTTCTGACCACCCGGCCTTTTCAATTGCCTTCCGGGATGCGGGGATTGGTCCTGTACCCATAACCGCAGGATCAACACCTGCCGTTGCCCACGAGCGGATTCTGGCAAACGGTTTGAGTCCCCTTTTGTTTGCCTCACTGGCGCGCATGAGAAGAGTGATCGCCGCACCATCGTTCAAACCGGAGGCGTTCCCGGCAGTTACCGTTCCATCGGGTTTAAATGCCGGTTTTAATTTGGCAAGACTTTCAGCAGTCACACCTTTTCTTGGAAATTCATCCTGATCAAAGGTAATTTCCTCTTTTTTCATTTTAACTGTAATGGGTACGATCTCGGCCTTAAACCGTCCTTCCTCAATCGCCTTCTCCGCTTTCTGCTGTGAATTGGCGGCAAAAGCATCCTGGTCATCCCGTGTGATCTGGTATTGTTGTGCGATGTTTTCAGCAGTGATGCCCATATGATAATCGTTGAATGCATCCCACAAGCCGTCCACAATCATAGTATCCTGCATTTTTGCCGGCCCCATTTTATACCCCTGCCGCATATTGATAGCATGAGGGGCAAGGCTCATATTTTCCTGTCCGCCGGCCAGGATAATCTTACAATCCCCGCCCAGTATAGACTGGGCCCCCAGAATGACCGAACGCAGGCCCGACCCGCAAACCTGATTAATGCAATACGCCGTTTTTTCCTTTGCAATCCCGGCATTTATTGCGGCCTGTCTGGCCGGGTTCTGTCCTGTTGCCGCAGTCAGGACCTGGCCCATAATCACCTCATCCACATCATCTGTATTGACACCGGACTCGTTTAATGCACTTGCGATAACGGTTTTTCCAAGCTCGCTTGCCGGCAATGAACTTAATGCACCGTTAAACGATGCGATTGCTGTTCTTCTGGCGCTGACGATGACGACCGGATCATGTGTATTCATAATTTAAATCCTTTCTTTCCTCTGATTAAAAAACTGAATGTATAGACATTGAACAAATGCTGAACTTTAACTCGTGTTTCTGATTGCAAACTCAATCATCGGGGTCCATATGTCTCTGATTGCATTTCGACCACATATGATACCAACATGACCGGTTTGCGGTTTCAAGATATTTACATTGTGCAGATGCTTACAAAGTTCTTTTGTTGACTCTAAAGGCACAACTTTATCCTTTGAAGGATGAATAATCTGCACAGGCAAATCATTAAGATTTTGCAGATTGATATTCTGATCGCCCACATACCATTTTCCGCTACATGGCAAATTTTTCTCATACATTTTTTCAAGACAATCCAGAGCAAGTTCTGCCGGGAGATTAACGCCGCCGTTTGCCCATTCCTCTGCGGCGATAAACAACTCCGCACCAAAGCTGTCAACTTTCATTTCTACGAAATCCGAAAACCGGTTCACCAATGAATACGGATCGATAAACGCAAACAAAGATTGTATATAAATAGATGGTACAGATGCCATTTGCGCAAGGCTGGTCTTCAGGAAGTCAAGGTTCCCGATTACAATCCGGGATAAATGATCATGATTTATCCAAAAATTCCACGGAGATGATAACAGCTGCAGAGAAGCAACCTTGCCCCGCAGTAAGTCTGAAGCCGCAATAGAAAGAAGACCGCCCATACAGTATCCGGCAAGATGTATCCTGTCAGAATTATGTATTCTTAAAACTTCTTCGATTGCGGGGATCAGGCGTTCGACAATAATGTCATTTAGTGAATACAGATTTCCGTCGTTCTGAGGACATCCCCAGTCAACAAGGTAACTTCCGAATTTATTATCTGCAAACCACCGCAGCAATGATCGCCGCGGATGAAGATCCATAATGGTCGAAGGGTTGATTAAGGAAGGAATAAAAAGAACAGGAACAGGATACGTATCTCCTGAACCGGAGCGGCCATTACCCGGCGCTTTAAGAACCTGCATCTCCCCTTTTTTGTAAACGCTTTCAAGAGGGCTGATCTGTCTTGTATACGGGTGGCATTGGTAATGGCGTATACCTTCAAACATTTTTCGGAAATTTTGCGGCTTTTTGTTTGCAGCATGCGAGGCAGTACAATGACTGTAATAAGACATATGAAAAGCAAGAGATTTAGGGGCAGATCTGTAAATTTTATGCTGCGCCTGCCTTTCCGTTGCGTTATTCATCTTGACTATTCACCACTTATCTGAGAACACTCTATTAAATATTTAATCTACCCTAATTGCAACACGAGCTTTCACATTTACAAATTAGAGAGGTACATTATGGCCACCACCGCGAGAAAGCAAAAAAATGAGGAGCCCATAGTCGTTAAAAAATATGCGAACAGGCGGCTTTACGATACAAGTCGAAGCAGTTATGTGACCCTGGATGACCTTTATGAAATGGTAAAAGAAGGGCATGACTTTATCGTTTACGATGCAAAAAGCGGAGAGGACCTGACAAGGTCGGTGCTGACGCAGATTATTGTAGATCAGGAATCAAGAGGGCAAAACATGCTTCCTGTTGGTTTTCTGCGGCGTCTGATCGGCTATTACGACGATAATTTCAACGGCATCCTTCCAAATTACCTTGAGCATGCAATTGACAGCTTTGCTTCAAACCAGGAAAGTTTCCGCAAACATATAAACAAATCAATAGAAGGTATGTTCCCTGTATCCACAGTTGAGGAACTGAACCGACGTAATCTTGAAATGTTTGAAAGAGCCTTGAAAACATTTTCACCGTTTTCAATGTTGTATTCCGACGAAAACAGCGCGGAAGCCCTGAAGCAAAAGAAAACTGAGCTGGAAAAACAGATTGCGGAGCTTCAGAAGGAACTTAAATCGGTGGAAGATAAGCAGAAAAAAGCTTCCTGATATTCTCTTTAAAGGATGATGGCAGGCGGTTTGTTTCAGTAACTGGCATATATTCTTCCGGTATTGACTTAAATTCCACAAGCCCTAGTTATGAATAACCTGGCAATTTTCCAGCATTGTGCATGCCTGACGTGCGTCTTCATTACTCAGGTTCTTTATTCTGGCGTGAAACACTATTCTGTCATTGTTTCTAACAGGAACAACAACGGCATCCATAAATTTTCCCCTGTTATCAGCATCGAGCCGTTCGATAGATTGCTTTAACAAACGGTCAATTGCGTCACGACTGAATGAACGTCCAATCTCGATTGATACCTTAGGGGCCGGCGTATTAACATCAATGTTGCCGTCTGCATTAACTTCTGACGTGTGCAGGTTAGCCAGTCGGATGTCGGGGAATCTGGGCGGAAGTGGCTTTCCATCTACGCTTCTTTTGACGCCATCGGAGAAATACGTACTCATAAACCCACTGAAAAAGTTTTTTCCGGCCTCTACAATATCATCCCTGATATTGTTTCCAAGCAGATTTAAAAACATAGCCTTATGCCTTTCCTGGCCGGTATGAACAGAAAGGGCAATTAAACCTGTTTCAATACGCTTCATGGCAACGGGGTCAAAATCGCCCTGCCCTATGATCTCATTAAAATTGCCTTCTCCCAGCGATCTTGAAAGCATCTCAAGATGAGAAACCGGTATTGACGACCCTGCGGAGGCAACAGTCATTCCACCTTCTCTGCTTCCTACACCGTCATTCCCTTCATCAAATGATGCCAGTTGCATGTAAACCGGCTTCATTGGAGGCAGTATAAAGTCCTGCAAGTCTTTTTCATTCCCGGATGATGCTGACACTCCAGATGAAGCAACTGCAAACGAAGACGTTACCGGCTTGGCATCAGGTACGGGCACACGTGCCTGGGCCATCCTCAAATGCCGGAGCCTGTCAAAAGAATTGTCAAGGATATCAACCATATGCGCATCCCGCGTTCTTGAGGAACGCCCGCCAAAAACGACGCCAATAAGGCGCTGGTTCTGTCTGACGGAAGTTGAAATAAGATTGAAACCCGAAGCGCTTATATATCCCGTTTTCAGTCCGTCCACCCCGGGATATCTTCCTAGAAGACGATTGTGATTGCGGTACTTGCGGCCATCATACTGAAACAGCTGTGTTGAAAAGAAATGATAATATTCAGGATAATTGTTAATAAGGTATTTTGCCATATTGGCCATATCGCGGGCTGTGCTTACCTGTTTGCGATTATGAAGGCCAGACGCATTCATAAAGCGTGTGCTGTTCATTCCAATGCTGCGTGCCTTGCGTGTCATTTTATAGGCAAACGCGCTCTCCGATCCTTCGATATGTTCGGCAAGAGCAACGGCAATATCGTTCGCGGATTTTGTTACGAGGGCATAGATCGCATTCTTCACACTTATCGTTTCACCGGGTTTCAAGCCAAGCTTGCTTGGAACCATACTGGCCGCGCGGTGAGAAATTTTAATCCTGTCACCGTAGGAAAGCGCCCCCTCACTCAACTGATCAAAAACAAGCATCAGAGTCATCACTTTCGTAAGCGAGGCGGGATGAAGGGATTTATCAGCGTTTCTCGAAAACAGAACCCTGTCTGTTCCGGCATCCACAACGATGGCGGCGTATTTATTGTCTGCATGTGCAGGTTGAGCAGACACTACATACAAAGTTGCAATGCCGCCTATAATAACAGCGAGGTTTAGAATAAATCTTACATATTTTTTTGAAATATCCGCCATAAGAGATTTAATTTTCTGACCCTTCATATTTGCTGAAAACCTTTAGAATTAAAGCAATGCATTATCACACATAAAGTATAAATCGAATTTATGACTATGTCTATTCATGTTAAACACCACTGTTCAAAACTATTATATTACTTACGATTGGTTAAGAATATATTTAAGTTTCCACAGGTTTTTGTTATCTTACTCCAGTTGATAAATGCAATGAATAAAGTGAGCAAAATATTATTGTGCATTGCAAAATATCATGTTAAAAATACATTAAAATTAAGCGTATTCTAGAAAAGGAAAAATCATGGCAGATAAAGCGCAAGGCCCTTCTTCAGAAGCCAAAAACAACCAGAAACCATCAAACACTGGTCAACCCGGAACCAGTACAGCCAAGGCAAACACATTGCAGGTTGTCAGCACTAAGCAGCAAGATGCGCCTCAGTCGCAAGCTGGCACGAGCCAACCCGCAAAGGCCACAACTTCCGGGCCCTCAACTTCCGGATCAGCAAAATCCTCTTCCGCAGGTACGAGTAAAACTCAGACAAAGTCTTCCTCTGCTGCGAAGAAAGCCTCACCTTCTAAAAGCCAGAAATCTGCAGCTTCCAGAAAGGTGAAAAAACCAGCGGGCTCAAAAAACAGGCCCTCCAGAGCTAAAACTGTACAAACAGCAGCGAAAACAGCTCCAAAAGCGAGATCAGCGGGGTCCTCAAGGCCTGCAAATCAAAGTGTATGGAACACTTCACAGTTTTTTGGACTGCCCTCACCTGCTTTCGACACGAAAGCTTTCGAAAACACAACTCAAACAATGGAGAGTATTATGAATGCCAACAATACACAATTCGACAAAATTTCCCAGGAATCCATGTCTAATCTCAAGGAAGGCTCCGAAGCCATCATGCAAACCGGCAGCACGATGATGAAAGGTGTTGAGGATTACCTTAAAACCTTAACAAACATATGCCAGGATGCGGCAGAGAAAAATGCAAACTCTTTAAAAAGTTTAATGAAATGCAATACCATTAATGAGTTTTCTGAAGCACAATATTCAATTGCCCATCAGTCATTCGATGACATGATGTCCGGTATCACAAAGCTTTCAGAACTTTCTGTAAAAATGTGTTCCGATTGTTTTGAGCCGATGAATACTCACTTCACAAAAACAATTAAAAAGACTTCAAACCTGGCTTCCTAAATCTTTAACTTTATCAGTTTAAGATCCAGATTTATCATAAGAAGGCCGCCTTTAAGGGCGGCCTTTAAATTAATTTTTCTAACACAAAATTCCTTGTATAGTAGTCAAATATTTAACGAAATGTGATATATTGGTATATATATCTTCTTAAATTTGATTGTATAAAAAAACGGAAAAATAATGGGGCACAGATTTTTTTCTATGTCGGAACTCTTGAAAGCAACCAATTCAGAGCTTTTTGGAAAATCAGTGCATACTTACGCGGGCAAAGGCCTGATCCCGTTTGATTCATCCAAGAACCAGGATAACGATCCGGATGACGGTGATACTCCTGAAAAGCATTCTTCCGTCCTTCTAAAAACACGGCCCAAGACCAAAAAACCTTCGATGTATAAAGTCCTGTTGCTTAACGACGACTACACATCGATGGATTTTGTTGTACATGTATTGGAGAGATTTTTTAACAAAAACAGACAGGAAGCAACTGATATAATGCTGCACGTACATCGACGCGGGGTAGGTGTTTGTGGTATTTATACCTATGAAGTGGCGGAAACGAAAGTAACGCGGGTCATGGATTTCGCAAGGGCAAACGAACAGCCATTGCAGTGTACGATGGAAAAGGAGTAACAAGACGTGCTTTCAAGAAATTTAGAACAGACACTCCATAAAGCACTGGCAGCCGCGAATGAGCGCAGCCATGAATACGCCACGCTTGAGCATTTGCTCTTTGCTCTTGCCGACGACCAGGAAGCCATGGCCGTGCTTCGTTCCTGCGGTATCTCTTTACAGGATCTTAAAGACCAGCTTTCCCATTACCTTGATAACGAGCTGTCCTATCTTATAAATGCGAATGTGGACGAGGCCAAACCAACAACCGCTTTTCAACGCGTTCTGCAACGTGCTGCAATACACGTACAGTCATCCAGCCGGGATGAAGTGACAGGCGCGAATGTCCTGGTGGCTCTTTTTTCCGAGAGGGAAAGCCACGCCGTATACTTCCTTCAGGAACAGGATATGACCCGGTTCGACGCTGTAAATTACATATCCCACGGAATAGCCAAAGTTCCAAAAGCTTCTGACACCACGAAGACACCGCGCGGCACTGAAACGGACGGAGAGGATAAAACAATAAAAACCGGTCAGGAAACGCTTGACGCTTACTGTAATAACCTTAACGAAAAAGCCAGAAACGGAAAAATTGATCCTCTTATCGGCCGGGAAAAGGAAGTACAGCGCACAATCCAGATACTTTGCCGCCGTTCCAAAAACAACCCGCTTTATGTCGGTGATCCCGGTGTCGGCAAAACGGCAATCGCCGAAGGACTGGCCCAAAAAATCGTTAACAAGGAAGTGCCCGAAGTTCTGCATGATGCCCAGATATTTGCCCTGGATATGGGTGCCCTTCTTGCCGGAACGCGTTACCGCGGTGATTTTGAGGAAAGGATCAAGGCCGTTCTCTCCGAAATCGAGAATATTGACGGAGCCATACTTTTTATTGATGAAATTCATACAATTATCGGGGCCGGGGCAACATCCGGTGGCGCCATGGATGCATCCAACCTGCTTAAGCCGTCTCTGGCTTCGGGTAATCTGCGTTGTGTTGGATCAACGACATATAAAGAATACAGAAATTATTTTGAGAAGGACCGCGCACTTGTCAGACGTTTTCAGAAAATTGATATTCATGAGCCTTCGGTTGAAGACACCATTAAGATTCTGAAAGGTCTTAAACCGCACTACGAAAAATATCACGGCGTGCGCTATACCCAGGATGCACTTAAAAATGCCGTTGAACTTTCACAGAAATACATCGGCAACCGCAAACTTCCTGATAAAGCCATTGATATAATTGATGAGGTCGGGGCCGCCCAGGCTTTGCTCCCGCCTTCAAAGCGTAAAAAGACGATCAATGTTAAGGACATCGAGAACGTCATTGCGGCAATGGCCAGAATACCGACTAAATCTGTATCCCGGAACGATAAAGAAGTTCTGCGCAATCTTGTGAGGGATCTTAAAACCATGGTCTTTGACCAGGATGAAGCCATTGAGACGTTGGCCGATTCCATCAAACTCGCACGCGCCGGGTTAAGGGAGCATGAAAAACCAATAGGATGTTATCTGTTTTCCGGACCGACGGGTGTGGGTAAAACCGAGGTCGCCAAGCAGCTTTCAAAAACACTGGGTGTCGAATTAATGCGTTTTGATATGTCCGAATATATGGAACGCCATTCGGTTTCCAGGCTTATCGGGACTCCCCCCGGCTATGTCGGCTTTGAACAGGGTGGACTGCTTACCGACAAAGTCGATCATAATCCGCACTCCGTCGTCCTTATGGATGAGATTGAAAAGGCGCATCCGGATCTTTTCAATATCCTTCTCCAGATTATGGATTACGGCAAACTGACGGATAACAACGGTAAAAGTATCGATTTCAGGAACGTAATTCTTATCATGACGACCAATGCCGGTGCCGCGCAAATGGCCAAGGCGCCCATTGGCTTTGAACGGGAAACCAGAACAGACGAGGACACGGAAGCGATTAACCAGCTTTTCAGTCCTGAATTCCGAAACCGTCTGGATGCTATTATTCCGTTCAAACCGTTAAACAGTGAAACCGTCATCCGCGTTGTCGAAAAATTTATTTATCAGCTTGAAGCACAACTTTCAGACCGCAACGTCACTATCGAGCTTACCCATGCCGCAAAAGAGCATCTCGCGGAACAGGGTTATGACCCGGCAATGGGGGCACGCCCGCTTTCACGTATCATACAGAAGGAAATCAAGAAGCCGCTGGCCGAGGAAATGCTTTTCGGCAAGTTGACAAACGGCGGAATTGTCACCGTTGATTACAAAGACGGAGAAATAGTTTTTGTCTACAATGATGACAATAAAACGCGTGGCATAAAGAAAAAAGAATACGCAAAATAATATTCCCTTTAAATGAGAATATTTTTAACGGCACATATGTTGCTTAAGATTAAAATAGTGGTTTGTAACTCCCTGAAGAGTGCGTATAAACATAATAATCTTACAGTTATAATTGGCCAATGATAATTTACGGATATATTGGTATAACAACCCTGGTTATTTTAGGCTTTGCCGGTCTGTTACCTGACAGTTTTGTCTGGTATGGGGCTATTCCCTTTCTTGTACTGATCGGGATATGGCGTTTTCTGGAACTGCTTTTTCCTGGAATGACGGAGTTGAGATCACCTTCAAGGTCTTCCGCAATGCTCTATACACTTCCGGGACTGCTTGAACGGGCGGCCTCAAGAGATAGAAAGGCAATCGTCCAGCCCAGAAATCTTGTGCATCTGACACCGGCTCTTACCACATCCATCGGCGCAACCTTCCTTGGTTTCAGTTTTTATTCATATCTGTTGTTTTTAAATTCTGCTGATTTTTCAGCATCTTATGCACTTGCCGTTTTTCTGTTAATCAATTTATGGTTACTAATCAGTTTTTCGGGCTCTGTAAAAAACATAAAGAGGATTTTTCAGTTTTATATTGGTGCATATTTATTCACCCTTTCTTTATTCGGCATAAGGACGCTTATGGAGTCTGGAAACATGATTACCGGGCGCATAAATGATTCTTCCCCTGCGGATATTAAAGTCTTGACCTTTATAATCATTCTAACTCTGCTGCCATCTTTCCTTTCATTTATCCATTACGCTTTTAAACGGGGAGATAAGTTCGCACTGTACGGCTTCCTCATTACATTAATGGTTGTTTTAAGCAGTTTTGCCGTGACTTCCTCAATTTTCGCCCTGCCAGTCATGGCAACAGGATGGGGGGCATCAATTACCTGCTGGATCTATGTTTTAAAACACTGGCGTAAAAAATATCATCTTTTCGCCGTTTAAACCAATTGACATATACAAAATTCCGCTGTAAATTAGGTATATATTCCTACAACTGTGTCTGTTATACACTGATGGATTTCAGTGCCAAACCAATTCAACTCTTTTAAAGATACAAGGAGAAAAAAATGCCGACATCTCTTCCCACCGACTTCAATAATAATCCCATCCCTGCCCTGCGCTTTAAGACAGGCGGCTCTCACACCATAAACGTTACCCAAAACTCAGTTCAGAACACGGCCCCTTTTGATGATGAAACAAAAGTAATCAGTCTTTATGCCACCGGGCCGGTTTATATTAAATTTGGCACCGATGGCATCGAGGCAACTGACCAGGATCATTATTTCCCCGGTTTTACATATTACGATGTTGCCATTGGCGAGAAATCGACCGGCCATTTTACACGTCTGGCCGTTATCAGGGCCGAACAGGACTGCACGCTTTACATTTCTGAAAAAGAATAAGAACCCACCCGCTTACGTTATAACGCCTCTGGCGCGCATGGCCGTTGTGATGGTTCCTTCGTCGAGATAATCCAGTTCCCCGCCTATCGGCATGCCATGCGCCAGTTTTGTAAGTTTCCCCGGATAATGGGCCAGGCATTCACTGATGTAATGGGTCGTGGATTGGCCATCAACCGTTGCATTCAAGGCCAGAATAACCTCTTCAAAATTATTGTCATCTACACGCCTGATCAGTTTATCGATTGAAAGCTTGTCCGGACCTATCCCGTCGAGGGCGGACAAAAGGCCGCCAAGAACATGGTAATGCCCTTTAAATCCCCGTGTGCGCTCCATCGCCCACAGGTCCGAGACATTGGCAACAACGCAAAGGGTTGTGCTGTCTCTACCTGTATCTGCGCAAATATGACAGGGGTCGGACGCATCAAGATTGCCGCAGACCGTACATTTTTCTATCCTGTCGGCCACATCCTTCATCATGGCGATTAACGGGAGCATCTTCTCATCCTTGTGTGTGAGAAGATGAATGGCGATACGCCGCGCAGAACGTGAACCCAGACCCGGCAATGCGGAAAGCGATTTAATAAAGCGGTCGATAATCATGTGGCATATTTTGACTGAACCTTTAGCTCAGTTTCAAGCTCATTTAAAGGACAGTCTGTATGAAGACAGTCGGGGTTCATTCCGTGCGCCATAAAGATTTGGACTATCCCCTTTACCATCCCTTTCGATCCGAAAATATAGATCCTGTACCCTGAAAGATCAGGACAATCTTTTAGAACCGCCTGGTCCACTCTTCCTTTGACCATATTCTCACAGACGGGATCTGCTTTTACCCTTTGCTCCTCATATACGCCTTTGTATGCAAATGTATTCTTATCCCTGGCCAGTTTTCGAAAGTAATCGTGCATGTACAAACCGTCATCATAAACCGAACCGTGATAGAGGCTGAATCTCTGTTCGCCGGATTTTGCGATATATTCATCCACAATAGCCTTCAGAGGCGCAATGCCTGTACCGCCGCCAATACCGATTACAGGCAGTTCGCAATTGCTACGGTAGACAGCATTCCCATGGGGTCCGTCAAAGCCGATAATGTCACCCGGTTTTAATTTTTCAAAGACGTATTCCCCCGTACCGCCCGAACGATTTTCAATATGAAATTCCAGATAACGGCTTGTGTTTCCGTTTGCAATGGAAAAAGGGCGCGGTTCGAAACCGGCGATACACAGATGCAGATATTGCCCGGCCTCGTATAAAAACGCAGTGTTTTCAGGTTTTTGTATTTTCAGGACTGCATACTGATTTGAAAGTTTATTAACACTTATGACTTCTGACTTGTAGGGATAGCGCATTCTTTTTTCGGAACTGGCTCGTTTAGAAATAATTTACTCATTATACTGAAACTGATCGGATTGCGGATCACTGTAGTAAAACAAATCGTTTTCCAGGGTAACATCCGTCCTTATCCTGCCCAGCCTTACCTTCGTAATATTCCCTGCCGAATCCAGAACTTCCCAGCTTTTAAGACGAAAAGGCTCTTTTGAAAATTCGAGTGTGAGGGCCCCCGCCGCCGGATCCTCTTCCTGTGTCAGAATAATATACGATTTATTACTTTCATTGATTACATCGACGATTTTCACATCTTCCGACAAGTCAATGTTATCCCTTACAACAAAGTCCGCAAGGGTTTGCCCGATTAATGCGTGGGACTGGGATCCAAGCTCGGCATCGTAAAAGTAGATGAAGGTTCCATCTGCAACAATAAAATCTTTGATGGGATCGTCATACTCAAACCTTAGTTTTCCTGGCTTTTTAAGATAAAAAGTGCCTGTCACACTGCCACCCTCCGGAGTAATCATGATGAACGGGGCCTGTACTTTTCGCAGGGCATTCAGATAGCTTTCCGCCTTTTCAAGAAAGTCTGTATCGCCGGGCGCGGAGGCTTCAACGCGGTTGCCAGGTGTGATCAGGGAAATACAAAACACCAGCAGCGCGATAAAGACTATTCCTGGGAACACGGGAGTATAGCGCACAGAAATACTTTTAAAACATTTTGATGATATCATAATAAAATAACTCTCGTTTACCGGATAATAGATAGAGTGTTCTCAGGCGTCTGAAAAGTCCCCAATTAAAACTTCCCGCTTGCCTGCATGATTTGCATGAGAAATCACACCTTCTTTTTCCATTTTTTCGATTATCCGCGCGGCTCTGTTATAACCGATATGTAAATGACGCTGAATAAAGCTTGTTGACGCTTTACGCTCCCTGGCGATAATTGCAACTGCCTGATCATAAAGTGCATCATATTCCCCGCCGCTTTTACCCGTGGAATTGGATCCTCCAAACATCGCGGCCAGAACTTCATTATCACCAAAGTCACCCGTTTCTTCCGTAATATCATCAAGGTAGGAAGGTTCCCCCTGCTGTTTCAGGAACGAAGATACTTTTTCGACTTCCCCGTCCTCGACAAACGGCCCGTGAACACGCTTAATGCGTCCACCGGGGGCCATATGAAGCATGTCCCCCATACCCAAAAGCTGTTCGGCCCCTGACTCGCCAAGGATCGTACGGCTGTCTATTTTCGATGTAACCTGAAAGCTGATACGGGTCGGGAAATTGGCTTTAACCACACCGGTAATAACATCGACCGATGGCCTTTGTGTTGCCATGATCAGGTGAATGCCTGCGGCTCTGGCCATCTGGGCCAGGCGCTGTACGGCGTTTTCAATGTCCTTGCCGGCGACAAGCATAAGATCGGCGAATTCATCAACCACCACAACAATATAAGGAAGCTCTGTAAGATCAAGCGGATGTTCTTCGAATATTGGTTTTCCTGTATCCGGATCAAATCCGGTCTGCACCTTCCGCATCAGGACTTCGCCTTTTCTTTTGGCTTCACAGAGACGGTTGTTATATCCCTCAATATTACGCACACCCAGTTTGGACATGGACCTGTAGCGGTTTTCCATTTCCTGTACCACCCATTTCAATGCCACAACCGCTTTCCCGGGATCGGTTACAACCGGGGAAAGCAAATGCGGTATATCTTCGTAAACGGAAAGCTCCAGCATTTTGGGGTCAATCATCAAAAGACGGCATTTTTCCGGGGGCATGCGGTAAAGAAGAGAAAGAATCATTGTATTGATTGCAACTGACTTTCCCGACCCCGTCGTTCCTGCCACAAGCAGATGCGGCATGCGTGAAAGGTCGGCAACAACAGGATGCCCGCCTATGTCCTTGCCAAGGATGAGAGGCAGCTTTGCGGTCGATTTAATGTAATCTTTGGCTTCGATAAGTTCTCTTAAAAATACGGTAAGCCTTGTTTTATTCGGAAGCTCGATACCTATCACGTTGCGTCCCGGAATTACGGCCACCCTTACGGAAACGGCGGCCATGGAACGTGCGATATCATCACTCAGACTGACAACACGGGATGTTTTTGTGCCCGGTGCAGGCTCGAATTCGTAAAGCGTAACAACCGGCCCGGGATGAATTTTTACGATCTGGCCAAAAACATTAAAATCTTCCAGTACACTTTGCAGCAAAGACGCATTTTTACGGAATGAGTCTTCGTCAGGCATGGCTTTTTTGACCTCTGCCGGAGGTTCCTGAAGCAGATCCGGTGGCGGCAGCTCCCAGTCAAAACCCGGCTCAAGCTTCAAAGACCTCTGTCTTTTGTTTCCGGATTCCTGAGCCTTTGATTTTTCAGGTTCAGGTATGTCTGAAATGACTTTCTTTGTTTTTAACTCACTGTGTTCTTTTGCGGCGTCCTGATCTGATTTTTGGTAAGCCTTCCTGCCCGAAGAAACACGTTTAAACATGGAAACGATGTGATCAAATACCTTGAGAATCAGATCTATAAATTTTTCAATCGCCGACGACAGTCCGGAAAGCATTGATTTTCTGACAGGTATTGCAAAAAACAAACTCACCAGTGATACAACGCCGCTTAAAACCGCAATAACAGTATATTCCCACCCGCTTAGAGCACCCTGGAAAAATCCGGCAAAAGTATTGAGCATTAGTGTTCCGGCAACACCGCCCGCATAAGGAGTCACCAGCCAGTCTTCCATAAAACCGGACACAGGAAGTCTCGCCAGTGATATTGAAGCGGCCAGTGTGGAAATCACAAGAAATGCTAGGCGCAGTTTCCAGTGCGGCAGAATTTTTTTGCGAAAAACAGTGATGCCCCAAAAGACCATTACAAATGCGGGGATTATGGCCGCTGGCCCTATCCCCTGCATCGCGACATCAGAGACAGCCGCCCCTGTAAAACCTGCAAAATTCCCGGGTGAAACGGGCTCAGCCTGCTCATCGCTTACATAAAACGTATTCAGCGAAAGGTCTTTGTGATTGTAGGACAGCAGGGAAACCAGGAAAAACAAGCCAAGCAGGAGAATCAACATCGCACTGGTGTTTACAAAGACCCTGAGCGCAAATTGCCGGAAATATGCAGGAAAAAAATGTGTCATGCTTGGTGTAGTTTAGAAAACTTTTGAATTGAGAACCAGAATAACCGTACGTTTGAAAAAATTCTCAGAAATAAATGGCTAGCGATTGTTGCGACGTGAATTTTGCCCCGAGTTGTTTTCAGAGACATCCATATCAACACTGCTGATATTGCCAACCACTTCGATTTCTGCGCTGAAATCCTGAACCTGTTGCTCTTCCCTGGCTGAAAGCCCGGCTTCACCCGTAAATTCAGAATCAAATGTCATATCCTTGAGGTATTTTGTAACCCGCACCCTGTGGTTTGGAAACTCATCCTTAAGACGTCTTGAAATATCGTCAACTTCCTCATTCCCGTCTTCCGGATCTGTGGCTCCGGGGAAAAGCATACCCAATCTTATTCTTATGGCCTCACCGCTTTCGTTGCCTAAAAGCGCCCTGAATCCATCTTCAAAAACACTTGTTTTCACAACATCCATAGAAATAAATTTTAATGTTATCTGATTATCAAGTGCGGTATCTATGCGCTGAATATAATCGACAGACTCTATCCCCCTGCCCTGATAGGCATTATAGGTACTGGTGGCAGCCCTGATAAGCTTGACGTCAAAACCAAGGTTGTTCATTTTTGCGATTTCATCTTCAAGCTCGGCATCAAGCCTGTTCTGTGTCTGTTGGAGATTGCGCAGTTCCGTCTGCTTTTTCATCAGTGATCCCGATGCCCCCATAAAAGTGTAGCCGAAATAGATAAGGCTGATTACCAATGCAAGTGAGATCAGTGATGCAACCTTCCGGGGCTTTGAAATAACATCAAGTTCTTTCGGCTTCATATCCATTGTAATGGAAGGCTTTCGCGCCACCCATCCGGCATGGAGCCGATCCACATAATGTTTTGTGTCCACCGGATGTATTTTTACGTTGATGATATCTGCGGCCTGCGCCACGGTCAGTGAACGGAAATTACAGGGTATGTCTATTAGATCGTCAAGGCACTCACCGGTTTCCGGATTGCAGATTGTAATAACATCAAGCCCGTCATCAGGATTATAATCAAAACGCGCAAGATATTTCAGTGTTGCCTTGAATTCCTGCATAACCTCATTTGCCCATAAATCAGGCTCAGCCGACGAATCCACAACCGGCGTCAAACGGGTCATTGCAAGTTCACCGTTCTTTGTAACGATCTGCCTCAAGCCACCGTTCTGGTTCTGCCCTATAAAAATCGTCCAGAGAGATTTGTTTTTGCCCGACCCAAAAATCTTTTTAGACAAGAGCCTGATCATGGTCGATGCTTCCACCGGAACAAGCAAATATGACTGGACAGGAACGGTCAGCTGGCGCGCAATTTCATAAACAAGACGGGTTTTATCGGTTTCGGGTATGGCGGCAAAAAGATATTTGGTTGTTTTGCCCGGTTTATTTTCAACTGCCTTGTCCCCTTTTGTAGAGACGGATTTGTCCTTCAACTTCAGGCTTGCTTTAATATCATAGTTTGGAAAGGCGACATTGAGCTTTCTTTTAACCAAATTCCCGCGATCCATAACGCTGCCGATATTCGGTATGGCTTCCCGCCGATAGAACTGCTCACTTGAATCATCCAGTATAATTATCGGGTTGTTGCCACATTCATCACGGATAATCGACGTTGCCTGAACGATAAAATTACTTTCTTCCCACTGAATACTCCTGACATAGTTAACCATTCCCCCTCTGACATTGTAAAAGTGGAGCTCATCATCATTTATCAGAAGGATACTCTTACCAAAACCCAGACCAGGTATGCTTATAATACTCATTTTGGAACCTATTTAAGGAGTCGTATATTTGGACAATTTGTTCATGCTGATGATTTGCGTAACCATTCGGAGAGAATTCAACTCTATAATATTATCATATTATTATAAATCCGCACCCCTAAACAAATTTTTAAAACTTTTTTAGACAGAAATGAAACAGATTGAAGAATACTCAAAAAATATCCGCAAACATAAGACCAATCAAAAAAACGCCAGCACAGATAACAATAACCGCCCATTTCGTCATGCGAATGAAACTTTGCCACGTATGATTCGCTTGCTTAATCTGCTCCGGAGGGATATCGGATTTGTCTGGATTTTCTGACGGTGTTCCCATTTGTTTAATGAAGCCTAGGTAATGTTTAATGTGTTTATATTAAGAATTTTCACTTTCTCATTCAATCCATTTTCTGCGGGCTTTCCTTCCCGGACATGGCCAATATTAAATACTGTTTCGCCCTTTTTCTCCAGAGCTTTCTGTACTTGATCGGCAATTGCACCGTCACAGACGGCGATTAATCCCAATCCGCAATTAAAGGTTGTAAGAATATCCCCGGCGGTTAACTTTCCGTGTCTTGCAAGCCAGCTGAAAACAGGATGCATCGTCCACTTCTCCGCATCAATTTCGGCATACAATCCGTCAGGAATAATCCGGTTCAGGTTTCCACCAATACCACCGCCCGTAATATGGGCCATGCCATGCATGTTTTCGTAAACATTCTGATTTGACAAATCCTCAAGCATTTCAAGAACCGAACGGACATAAATACGCGTCGGTTTCAAAAGATACGCCCCTAAAGTTTCTCCTTCGGAAAAATCCGTTTCTTTTAAATAAGAAAACTGAGAATTACTTTCTACAATCCTGCGGACAAGCGAGAACCCGTTTGAGTGCAGCCCGCCGGACGCAATACCAAGAACGACGTCCCCGGCCACGACTTTGCCGCCGTCTATTATACGGTCTTTTTCAATTCCGCCGACTGTAAAACCTGCCAGATCGTAATCACCGTCGGCATAAAGTCCGGGCATCTCGGCCGTTTCACCGCCGATCAAAGCGCAGCCCGCCTCTTTACACCCGACGGCCACCCCGGAAATAACAGTTTCGGCAATATCGACATCGAGCCGCCCGCTGGCAAAATAATCAAGAAAGAAAAGAGGCTCCGCACCCTGAACTACGATATCATTAACACACATTGCCACACAGTCCAGACCGACAGTATCATGCTTTCCGATATCTATAGCGATTTTTAACTTCGTTCCGACACCATCGTTGGAGGACACAAGAACCGGATTTTGATATTTTTTTATTGCATTAAGTTCAAAAAAACATCCAAACCCGGACATGTTATCAAGGACCGCTTTATTTTTCGTACTGGATATCGGGCCTTTTATTTTGCTGATCAGACGGTCCGCCGCTTTGATATCGACACCGGAAGCTTTATAGGCTGTGTGTTTCACTTTGCATCTCCTTACAATGCCCGTTATAAAGAAATTGCAGATTTCAAACAACGGGTTTTTATCGTGACAGTATTTTTCCGTATTTTAAACATATCTCTGATTATTTGCCTTTTTATTGCAGCAGCAAGCCCGCAGGCCCTTGCGCAGGAAAACCATGTTTTCACAGTGCGGGACATTGACGTTGACGTCACGGCGGAAAGCGCCGCCGAAGCCAGAGACAAAGCCTTCATCCTGGCACAGGAAGAGGCCTTTGTCAGGCTTGCGGGCAAACTTTTGCCCAATGCTTCAGGCGAAAATATTGCGGTTCCCGAACCTCAGGTATTGCAGAACCTCATTCGCAACTTTGAAATAAACCGGGAGCAGCTCTCATCCGTGAGATATAAAGCCAGCTTCACTTTTCGTTTTAAAGAGGACGCGATACGTAACTATCTTGAAAGAACCGGTTTACAATATACAGATGTCGCAAGCAAACCCATACTGGTTTTACCGTATTACCAGACTGAAAACCAGATTCTGTTGTGGGACCGTTTTAATCCATGGCTTTCGGCCTGGAGAGAGACCGATCAACAAGGGGGCCTCGTCCCGGTTATCACTCCGATTGGTGATTTAGAGGATATTCAAAGCCTGAACGATCAGCAGCCTTTGAATTACGAGAAACCGGCACTTGACTTGCTTGTTAATCGTTACGGCGCAGGAGAGGCGATTTTAGCTATCGCCGCCATGCCTGGTGAAAACAGCCTTCCACCGACAAGCACTGCCGAATATCCGCTGGTTATCTTCATATACCGGACGGACAGACCCGAGCCGGAATTTGTGACGCGGCTTGCCGTGGAACCAGCACCTGCAGAAACACTCGACTCTCTCCTGCAGAAAGGTGTCAAGGCGGTCTATGAAGTTCTCCAGCAGTACTGGAAAAATCAGACCGTTGTCAGACCGGATGAAAAAAATCACCTCCTCGTCAACGTGTATTACAGAAGCCTTGAACAATGGCTTACAACAAAACAGGCAATAGAAAGCGTGCAAGGTGTTACGGGAATTGAGTACAGATCCATAAACCCGGACTTCGCCCTTGTGAAACTCTCCTTTCAGGGAAGCGAAAGGCGTCTACGCCTCGCCCTGGCACAAGAAAACATAATTCTCAGTCAGCCACGGATGAATATGACCGGTTTTGATAACGCCGGCAATCAGGGAAATATCTCCGGAAACATCAATAACGTGCCGCTTGTGTACGAGCTTTATCTGGAACGTTTCCGGTCGTTTAACAGGTAGAACAGCAAATGTCTGAAAAAGAAACACTTACAATCGCACGCAGATTTGGATTCTGGATAGTCAGCGCGCTTCTGATTACCGGATTTATATGGCTTTTCCAAAGCATTCTGACACCCTTTATTCTGGGTGCGATTATCGCATATATCCTGAATCCTGTTGTAAAGGCTCTTGAAAAAATACACCTGAACAGGATTGCGGCTTCCGTTCTGCTCACACTGGCCTTTGTTTTGTCTCTTGCGGGTGCGTTTGTCATGTTAATCCCACTTGTTATTGATGACCTGATTACATTTGCAAACAAGGTACCGGCTTACGTTAAGGAAATTCTGAATGCGGCCGAACCTGTGCGACGGATTTTGCAGGATAATATGCAGGACTCAAACGGAGATTTCCTGAAACAGGCATTACAGAACACATCTGGTAATATCATACAATTCACCCAAACCGTCTTGAAGGAATTTGTCAGCGGGGGTTTTATCCTCGTAAACTTTATTTCCCTGATCGTGATAACCCCTTTTGTAACGTTTTTTATGATGATGGAATGGCCAAGAATTCTGAAGTGGTTTAAATCCGTAATACCCCGTAATCAATATGAAACCGTAAGTGGCCTTGTTCAGTCGATCGACACAAAGATTTCAGGGTTTATCCGCGGCCAACTTATCATCGCCCTGATACTGGCTATTGTTTATACCGTGGCATTAAAGCTGGCAGGACTTGAATTCGCGCTTTTACTGGGGCTTGGCGCAGGAATTCTTTCCATTATTCCGCTTATCGGGTCACTGTCCGGAATGCTGGCGGGTGCCATAGTCGCATGGTTCCAGACATACGACATCCTTTTCACGTTATTGATTGCGGGTATATTCGCCATTGGTCAGTTTGTCGAAGGCAATGTTCTCACGCCAAAGATTATCGGAGACAAGGTTGGCCTG
This sequence comes from uncultured Pseudobdellovibrionaceae bacterium, assembly GCA_964384335.1. GTDB lineage: Bacteria > Pseudomonadota > Alphaproteobacteria > Micavibrionales > Micavibrionaceae > JAUICS01. The sequence continues at coordinate 41,862 of CAYLKN010000001.1, read as the reverse complement.
CATCCCTTATGGATTTTATTTTCCCTTATGGCCGGCGGTGCCGTTTTCGGTATTACAGGAATGCTGTTATCCGTTCCCGTTGCGGCAATAATAAGCGTCTTAACCGGGTTCGCCCTTTCGCAGTACAAGCAAAGCAGCTATTATAGCACCCAGCAGCAGTAAGATTAACGAAACCGGGAAAACCACAATGACGGAGCATGCGCGGCAAATGCCGCTTGACCTAAGGCACCGTCCTGCAATGGGCAGGGAGGATTTTTTTGTCGCACCCTGCAATCATATGGCCGTGGCCCTGATTGACAGATGGCCGGAATGGGGCGCACCTGTTCTTATTTTACAGGGGGCGGCCGCATGCGGAAAAACACATCTTGCCGCAGTTTGGCAATCACGTTCCGGCGCAAAAAAAGTCAATACCGAAAATCTTGCCGAGCAGAGCGCCACAAACATCATTGCGGAAAACGGAAAATATCTTGTTCTCGATCCGGTTGACCCATGGATCGGGGATGAGAATGCGGAAAAAACACTGTTTCATCTTTTCAATGCGTTGAAGGAGGAGCAGGGCGCCTGCCTGATGACCATGCGCATGACACCGAAACAGGCTGATTTTGCCATACCCGACCTGGCCTCGCGCCTGCGTGCCGCACCGCTTGCGTCCATCCGGGAACCGGACGATTCCGTCCTGGCAGCCCTTATGATCAAACTTTTTCAGGACAGGCAGATTATGATTGACGAATCAGTTATGAAATACGTTCTGCCGCGCATGGAACGTTCTTTTGCGGCAGTTCATGATCTTGTTGAGAAAGGGGACAAGGTTGCCTTATCAGAAAAAAAACCCGTGACGATCAGTACCATGCGCCGGATTTTGCTTAACACCGGATACACAAATGCTTTTGGTTCTAATTCAGGGCCGGAAATTTATAGTGGAAACTGAATGACACAATCCGCAAGCATGAATGAATAGTCTCAGTTATTCCTGCGGTACAAAAACATCAAATGCGTTCCCTTTAACCGCGCCAATTTCGGCCCAGTGGTCGGTATCAAATTTCACCGCAACCATCATTCCTTTTTTAAATCCGCTCATTATCATGAGGCGCGCCTCATCTGCGCCCTTTTCAACAAGAAAACGGGTAAGGTCGCTAATACTGGGGTTATGACCGATTACAGCCGCTTCATCCTTATCGTCGGCGATGGTTTTTATTTCTTCCAGATAATCTCCCGCCGTGCCGTCATAGAAATTTTCCTTAACAATCTGCTGTTCACCTATTCCAAGACAGAAAAAAGTTCCCTGTGTCCGCGCAGCGGATGAGACAAGAAACACTCCGGGATTATAGGATTTCTCAGTCATGTGTTTTCCAAGATCACGGGCCTGCTGCTCCCCGTCAGAGGTAAGTTTGCGGTCAAAATCTTTTATATCTGCGCCGTTTTCAGCCTGGGCATGCCTTATTGTATAAAGAATTTTGGTCATATTTTTATTTTAATTGAAAATATAGTTTTGCCAAAGGGCAAATCAGCCTGTTTCCTTGATTTCTTTTTTTGCAAGTGCTCCATTTTGCAGATAAAGCCCCAGGGAACCTTCTTTAAGCGCCTTAACATACCGGCCGAAAATATTGTTGCGCCAACCCATCAGGGCCGGAACATCAACCTTGTTTTCGGTGCCTTCCGGCCGCGACAGAATTTCCAGATCCTCGGTGGATGCAATCAGGCGCGGCGCAACATTGTATTCAGATGACTGTATCCGAAGTAACATTTTAAGCATTTCAAAAGTTGCCTTGTCATCATTGTCAAGCGAAATACGGGGTTCGACCTTCGGGCATTCCTGGGGCGGCGTTTTTCTGGCTTCCTCCGACAGATCTATGACTGTTCGGACCAGATATTTACTTTGTAAAGGAAAACCACGTATCTTGCTTAAGTCTTTTTCCCCTTTAGGCAGGTGCGTTGCAATCTGAACAATAATCTCATCTCTGAGAACCCTTGTTTTGGGAACATCACGTTTTTGCGCCTCCCTCTCCCTCCACGCGCATAGTAATCTGGCGGCCTGCAGATTATGCGGTTTCTGAACCTTCAATTTTAGACGCTGCCACTTGTTTTCAGGGTCGATCACGTAATTCTTTTCATCGGTCAAAGCCTCCATCTCTTCTCTTATCCATTCTTCACGCCCATCCGCCCGCATAAGCTCCACAAGCTTTGCATAGATATCACGAAGATAAACAACGTCATTCAGGGCATACTGAATTTGACTATCCGTTAATGGCCGATGTGACCAGTCCATGAATTGGCTTGTTTTATCGATTTTAACGCCGCAAATATCGGCGGCAAGCGTAAGGTACGCAACGGATTCCCCGTATCCGCAGACCATGGCCGCAATTTGGGTATCGAAAACAGGCTTCGGAACCTGTCCTGTCAAATTATAAATAATTTCGATGTCCTGACGCCCCGCATGAAAAACCTTGGTAAGGCTCTCAAGGGCAAGAAGATCATATAAAGGCGTCCAGTCAAGATCGGTTGTTATCGGATCAATTGCGACCGCATCCTGATTTTCCGTTGAAATCTGTATCAGGCAGAGCTGGGGATAATACGTTTTGTCCCTTACAAACTCCGTATCCAGAAAAAGTGTTTTTTGCCCTGCCGCTTCCCTGCAGTATGTGTTTAAGTCTTTCTGTGTAATTATATAAGTCATAATAATTTCTATTGTAATTCAGCCAATTCACGAATCAGGGAATGAACTCCCCTTACCCTCTGCATGGGTTTTTCCCAGTGCCTGACGATGGCCAGTTTCTGATCGGCCCTCAGGGTAACAGTCCCCTGACGTTTTGCCATCCACTCCACCAGTCCCTGCAGATTTGGCGGATTATCCTTAAAAAACCCTATAATTATGCCTTTCGGTCCGGCCTCTACTTTATCAATACCGACTTTTAAACATAGCTGCTTTATTTCAACAATACGCATCAGGTTATCAACTTCCGGCGGATATTCACCAAAACGGTCAATAAGTTCCGCCGCAAAGTCCTCAATATGCTCTTTTGTCTTAAGATCGCCAAGGCGCCTGTAAAGACTCATGCGAATGTTCAGATCCTCAATATACTCTTCCGGTATCAGCACGGAGTTGCCGAGATTAATATGCGGTGACCATGCCTCGCTTTGTGTTTCGGCATGTTCAAGGCCCCTGCCCTCCCTTGCCGCCGCCACGGCATCTTCCAGCATTTGCTGGTAAAGCTCAATACCAACTTCCTTAATGTGCCCCGACTGCTCTTCACCAAGTACATTACCGGCACCCCTGATATCCATATCATGACTTGCAAGCTGGAACCCGGCTCCAAGATTATCAAGCGTCTCCATAATCTCAAGGCGTTTCTGGGCGTTTGCCGTAAGCGCCTTGTCAGGCGAATATGTCAGATAGGCGTAGGCCCGTACTTTCGAGCGGCCAATCCGTCCGCGTATCTGGTAAAGCTGGGCCAGGCCAAACATATCGGCGCGATGAATGATCATCGTGTTTGCGGTTGGAATATCCAGACCGGATTCAATAATGTTAGTCGCAAGAAGAACATGATACTGCCCGTCATAAAACGCGTTCATCCTGTCTTCCAGATCGGTCGGCGCAAGCTGGCCATGCGCGGTTACCGTTCTGACTTCCGGAACCAGTTCATGCAGCCGTGCCTCAACATCCTTCAGATCACTGACTCTTGGACATACATAAAAAATCTGCCCGCCACGGTAAAATTCCCGCAATATGGCTTCTCTTACAACAACCGGATCAAACGGGAGAACAAATGTGCGGATCGCCAGACGATCAACAGGCGGGGTTGCGATAAGGCTCAATTCCTTAACCCCCGTCAGAGAAAGCTGAAGTGTACGGGGTATAGGCGTTGCCGTCATTGTCAGAACATGAACATCACTTTTCATTTCTTTCAGACGCTCTTTCTGTTTCACACCGAATTTCTGTTCCTCATCCACGATCATAAGGCCGAGATATGCAAACTTTACAGTCTTGGAAAGAAGCGCATGGGTACCTATAACGATGTTAACACTACCGTCCGCCATTCCATCTTTTATTTGTTTAAGCTCTTTGGCTGGAACCAGACGGGAAAGCTGCTCAATCCGCAAACCTGTTCCGGCAAATCGATCTTTAAATGTTTTGGTATGCTGCCTTGCCAGAAGAGTGGTCGGAACAATTACAGCTACCTGAACAGCACTCATCACAGCAACGTACGCGGCTCTTAACGCGATCTCTGTCTTTCCAAATCCGACATCCCCGCAGATCAGTCTGTCCATTGGCTTGCCGCTGTTCAGGCTTTCCAGGGTTTCTTCTATAGCTCTTTGCTGATCCTCCGTTTCCGGATACGGAAACCGAGAAACGAATTTCTGATAAAGCTTTTCATCGGCGTGAAGTTTTTCCCCATGCTTAAGCTGACGGTCAGCGGCAATAGCCAGTAAAGTTTCAGCCATGCGCATTAGATCTTTTTTCACTTTGGCTTTGCGGGCCTGCCAACCGGCTCCGCCGAGCCTGTCCAGTTGCACAATGCCTTCATCATGACCGAAACGGGACAGAACATCTATGTTTTCCACCGGGACATAAAGCTTGTCACCGCCATTGTATATAATCTGCAAAAAATCATGCAGAACCTTGTCAGCCTTAAGTGTTTCCAGTTTCTCGAACCGCCCGATCCCGTGATCAACATGCACCACCAGATCTCCGGGGTTGAGCGAGGAAATTTCCTTAAGGAACTGATCTGCCTTTCTTCTCTTTTTCGACTGCCGGGTAAGCCGGTCGCCCAGAATATCCTGTTCAGTAAGCACGGCCAGATTATCACTGACAAATCCGGTTTCAAGTCCAAGAACAATCAGGGCAATCTGTCCGTATTTAAGGTTTTTCAGAGCTTCGTTGTTATCGCAGATTTTGATATTTTCAATCCCGGCGCTTCCAAGAAGTGCCTTAAGGCGTTCGCGCGCCCCGTTACTATAGGCCGTAATAATGCATTTTTTTCCGGATATAATCAGGTTTTGCAGATGCGTTTTCAAAGCCCCGATCACATCGCCATCCTGCAGAGCCCTGATATCTGCAAAATTCCGGCCTTTTACAGCGCCGGCCGTTTGAAAATGTGATTTTTCAAGCTCCGGGCCTGAAAATGGCGAGAATTGCTCCGCCTCAAACCGTGAAAGCAATTGTTCCCATTCTTTTTTTGCAAGGTACAAACTATCCGGTGCCAGAGGATGATATATCGCGCCTGAAAAGACTTCTCCTTTTTTTTGTTTTGATTTTTCACGGCTTGCCGTTTCCATCGTTTTTCGGGCCTGGTAAAAGTCCTGAATCTGGTTCAAACGCTCCTCAGCCGCATTAAGCGTATGAAAATCAAGGGAAAGGCTTGCCTCCGGAACATAATCAAAAACAGTTTCCATTCCGGAATAGAAAAGCGGGAGCCAGTGATCCATACCGTTGTATTTCCGGCCTTCACTAACTGCGGCATACAGAGGGTCCTGCTGAATGTTCACTGCACCGAAATGCTGACGGTAAGCTGAGCGGAAGCGGTTAATCATCTCCTCGCTCAACACGTATTCGGTTGCAGGACGCAGGCTAAAGCCCGCCACTTTTTCCTGTGAACGCTGTGAAAGCGGATCAAAATATCGCAGACTCTCAACATTATCCCCAAACAAATCCACACGTACGGGCATTTCGTTTCCTGACGGAAACAAATCAACAATGCCGCCTCGCACTGCGTATTCTCCGGCCTCTCGCACTGTATCCGTGCGCGCATACCCATTGGCAGTCAGAAAATTCAGTAATTTTTCAAGCGCAATGGTTTCTCCCTGAACAATATCCAGTTTCAGGTCGCGCAAACACGCCTGCGGAATTACGCGCTGCAAAACTGCGTTTACAGTGGTCAAAAGAACACGGGGTTTTTTCGATTTTTCTTCACGCCATTTCATCAAAGTTGCAAGAGCGTCAATTCTTTGCGCAACGATTTCACTATTTGGCGATACCCGGTCATAAGGCAGGCAGTCCCAGGCAGGCAGCACACAGACTTTGCAATCCGGTGCAAAAAAAGAAAGCGACTCTTTTAATCCGGACAGTCCGGTGTCATCCAGACAGATATGAACGTGAATTCCCCCGTAAACAGAACACTCGCGGGATTTGCGGGCCAGGACGAGCCCCTCATACCCCTCTGGCACACCGAAAAGTATTTTCGGGATTTCAGTTTCTTCTTTTAATTTTTCTTTAAGCACCAGCAACCATTTTCTTAATTGTGGAAAATCTGCCACAAACACGAAAAAGTCAATGCTAAATTCCCGACTGTTTCCCTGATTTGAAACAGGGCGTGTTATGACCATATTTTTTATAGATACTATGTATTTTCAACTCTGTATTTGCCAACTCTGAATTAATAAGTATTATTTGATAAAATTAAGAGCGTCTGAATTGGAAATGGCAGCTATCCTAAAAAGAATATTCGATCCTTTCACAGTTGTAACAGGCGCAAAATCTTTTCAGAACAATTCATTTATCGGCAACGCCTGGTTAAACCGGCAAGGCCTTCATAAAAAACGTTTCATTCTGGCACACAAACTGGCGGAACAAAGACTTGCAATACTAAAATCCAGACTTTTGAACGATAACGCCACACCAAGAACGAAGGCCGCAATCGCGCAGTTCGAAGCTGAAGGATGCTGCGTTATTGAAAATTTTCTGAGTGCAGCCTCTTTCAAAACGCTTCGCAATGCACTTAATTACTGCAAGGTACATATATGGCAGTGTATCCAGGGTGACACTTACACCCGGCGGCTCCCGCTTACGGCGGAGCTTATAAAGCGCAACCCGGTGCTTAGTGAAATTACGGATCATCCGGAATTGAGGCGGCTTTTTAGAATATGCGGAAGCGGTAACAGAAGCCCGCTTATGTTTTTTGAAAGCATACATAATGGCGTAAAGCCATCCAAAGGATCTTCTGAAACCAATATAAACAGTGATCCTCAGAAAAATCTGCATAGCGATACATTCCAGCCAACAGTCAAGGGATGGCTTTATCTTGAGGATGTCCATATGGAAAACGGTCCTTTTCATTTCGTTAAGGGATCGCACAAAGCCACGGAAAAGAGAGCGCAGTGGGAGTATGAAATGTCGCTGAAAGCCTCAGGCAATAACGACAGTTACACACAAAAAGGGTCATTCCGGATAAGCCGTGAAGAACTTGCCGCCCTTGATCTGCCGGAGCCGACCACATTTACTGTACCTGCAAATACTTTGGTCATGGCCGATACCAGCGGTTTTCATTCAAGAGGTCAGGCCAAATCCGGCACCATGCGCAGGTCTTTTTACTTCAGCGATCGCGGAACACCGTTTCTGCCTTTTCCCATGCCCTTTATTCCGCGTTTTGGGGAAATCAAGGCCGCAATCAATCTCAAAATGCTTGAAGCGGAATGGAAGACAAAAAGCCGAAAAGGCCGCAAAGCTTCATGGGCACCGGTTGACTTCAGTGAATGGCACGGAGAAGACCTTGGAAATTTCCAGGGCCGTTAAATTTATGCACGGCCATATCTTTTTATTTAAAGAGTTTTGCTTGTGAAACGGTAATGTTTTTTGTATAGCATTACAAAACTTAAAAAGGTTTCATAATCCATGTCCACCATTGCCCACGCCGAAAAATCTGCTGACGTTCAGAGCACGAAAGATCTTTTAAAACAGGCCGTTCACACCAACAAACCCATAAGCAGGAGAGGAGCGCTTGAACGTATTTTCACGCTGATGTTCAAAGGCTTTGTTTATCCTCAGATATGGGAAGATCCGCGCGTGGATCTGGAGGCCATGGAACTGAATGAAGACTGTCATATCATGGCCATATCGTCCGGCGGCTGTAACATCATGAATTATCTGATTGAGCATCCTGCGAAGATAAGCGGCCTTGATCTGAATGAAGCACATGTTGCCCTGACACGTCTTAAACTTTCCGCCATTAAACACCTTCCCGATTACGAGAGTTTTTTCAGATTTTTTGGAATGGCCGATAAAAAAGAGAATATCGAAAACTACGATCAATACATTCGGAACAATCTTGATCCTGTCACCCGCGATTACTGGGAAGCCAAAACACCTTTCCGCGGCCGTCAGATCAACTATTTTAAGGACGGTTTGTATCGTTACGGATTGCTGGGGCGCTTTATACGGTTTTATAATTTCATGGCCGGAGTATACGGTCATGACATGTCGAAAATTCTAAAATGTTCGACAATTGAGGAACAAAATGAAATATTCTCATCCCAGATTAGTCCTCTTTTTGATAAATGGCTTGTCAGGCGTTTGTGTAATATTCCCGTAACCCTTTACGGTCTGGGCATACCGCCCGCCCAGTATGATTTCCTTTTAAAGGAGGCCAATGGGGATATGGCTGCTCTTCTTAAAGACCGTTTACGCAAACTGGCCTGTAATTTCCCTTCGAATGACAATTATTTTGCATGGCAGGCATTCGGAATGGGGTACGATACCGTAAGTCGGAACGCCGTGCCCGATTATCTTAAGGAAGAAAATTACGAAACCCTGAAAGCCAATAGTGAGAAAGCGTCTGTGAACCAGACAACGCTTCACGAATGGCTGGGTCGGCAGCCGGATAAGTCGGTTGACCGCTATGTGCTTCTTGATGCGCAGGACTGGATGAATAAAGATGTTCTAAATGCACTATGGAAGGACATAAACCGCACCGCAAAGCCCGGAGCACGGGTCATATGCCGCGCGGCCGGTGAGAACAGTCCGGTCAACAGCTTCCTTGGCCCGGATTTATTCGATAAATGGACTTATGATGCCGATAAGTCCAAAGCATTATCGGCAAAAGACAGGTCATCAATCTATGGCAGTTTTCATCTGTATAAACTCAAAGATTAGGTTTACTCTAATTTCATGGCAGACAGCCGCATAGAAGAAGAGGACGCGATCAGACAATCCATGGACCGGATGTACCGGTACACCCGTCATGTTTACGATGCCTCGCGTAAATTTTTCCTGCTTGGGCGGGATCGTCTGGTCAATGAACTGCAGGCAAAAAGCGGAGAAAAAGTCTGCGAAATCGGCTGCGGCACCGGCCGTAATCTTCTGAAATGCGCAAGAAGCTATCCGGATGCTTTTTTCTATGGGCTTGATGCCTCCGAAGAAATGCTTAAATCCGCAGATATAAAAGTAAAACAATACATAAGAAAGTATGGAGGCGCAATTTCACTCGCGCAGGGATATGCCCAGAATTTCAGTCCTGACGAGAGATTTGGAGTGGCAAACCAGTTTGATAAAGTGTTTTTTTCCTATTCACTGTCCATGATTCCTCCCTGGCAACAATCGGTTGATCATGCTTTAAATCTTCTTATACCGGGAGGGAAACTGTATATTGTAGACTTCGGGGAACAGGAAAAACTGCCTCAATGGTTCAGATTTATATTGTTTAAGTTCCTGGATATGTTTGGTGTGCATTATCGTCCCGAACTTGTTAATTATATCAAGACACTTGACGAGAAGAGTGCAGGAAAAGCCCGTGTCGAAAGTCTGTTTAACGGATACACCGTATTTATTACTTTCGAGAAATTTTAAACCAAGGAGAGCACAAATGATTACCGGATATTATCGTGTCGTTTTTTTTGCAGCACTGATGCTTTTTAATTCCGGCTTTGCCAGTGCGGGAGAGCGCGTTGATTATACACACAAGGATTTACAGCTTGAGGGATACTGGTCTGCATCAAAATGTAAAACCGCATCCAGTGACCCCCTGGTATTGATCGTACATCAGTGGAGAGGTCTGGGCGAATACGAAAAAGAACGCGCGGATATGCTTGCAAAGGAATGTTACAACGCATTCGCCATAGATATCTACGGTAAAGGGGTTAGGCCGGAAAACAACAAGGCGGCCTCAAAAGAATCATCAAAATATAAAAACAATCCGGAACTGGCGCGCGACCGACTTCAAGCCACACTGAATTACGCAAGAAAAAAGATAAATGATGATAAAAGACAGGCCGCCATAATGGGATATTGTTTTGGCGGAACCATGGCCCTGGAACTGGCGCGTTCCGGTGCGGACATCAATGCCGCGGTAAGCTTCCACGGGGGACTTTCCACTAAAAAACCGGCCGACAGCAGTGCAGGAACTATCAACGCCTCCATTCAGGTCCACCACGGTGCGGAAGACCCATACGTTCCCGAGGATGAAGTAAAGGCATTCATTGACGAAATGGACGCCGCCGAAGCAGACTGGTTTTTAATCAAATATGCCGATGCGGTTCACAGCTTTACTGAAAAAGCAGCCGGTAATGATCCTTCCAAAGGTGTCGCTTATAACGAAAAAGCGGATAAGCGATCCTGGGCAACAACTCTTGTTTTTCTTGACCAGGTGTTCGGATCAAAACAGTGAAAACTTTCGAAGCCTTAATATTTGACGGAGACGGCGTACTTTTTGATAGTGAGGTTTTGTACCAGGAAATCGAAAGGGCCCATCTTTCGCAAATCGGACTGGATTTTTCCATTGAAACATATACGGAACGTTTTCTGGGAAGAGGCAATAAAGACTTTGAAAGGGAAATCAGCGCTGAATACTATAAAAAATTCGGAGATGAAGTAGACCTTGATTTCTGGCGGGAGCTCAGGTTAACCAAGCGACAAAAAATATCGGAAAATCTGGAAGCGGTTGAAGGCATTCCTCAGTTGCTTCAAAAATTTATTTCCGTTCCGAAAGCCGTAGCTTCGAGCTCGGCTTTTGATTTTCTGAATAAAAAACTGGAAATCACCAATCTGAAAACGTTTTTTGGTGAGCATATCTATTCAGGCGATTTTGTTGAAAACGGTAAACCTGCGCCGGATATTTTCCTGTATACGGCCAATGCGCTGAATGTCAGCCCTGATAACTGCATTGTCATAGAAGACAGCGTAAACGGTATAAAATCAGGAAAAGAGGCGGGAATGTTTGTTGTCGGCTTTTGCGGCGGCCGGCACTGCAACCCGGGTCATGCCCGTAATCTAGAAGCCTCAAACCCGGATAATGTGTTTTTAACAACTGAAGAGCTTGATCACTTCCTTTCCGGAATTTTTATAGCCGGACAGCGATGATAATTTATAAGTATCCGGGGCTACCGATCGCACTCCTCCCCAAGCATGGCAAGAATGGAATACGCTGCCAACTGGCTGGATCTTGGTTTTGAAGGGTCGGGATAGTTCTCGATTTCCATTGTGAGGTGCCCCGTTTTTCCAATAACCTCGATTGTATGCCTGTTATAGATTATACGGGGGTCAGCCCAGACTTCCATCCGTGTTTTTTCAGGCCCGATACCTGCAAAACTTAAGGCCGCGGCAACATTGACATTGGCGGGAAAGTGTTTGGCGCCTTCCCGAACATTCCCCTCAAAAATCAGTTTCGGTTTTGAAAGGCCGTGGACATTGATGTCGTGCGTTTTCACAAAAGGGGCTTCTTCCAAGGATTTTGGCGGTTTTGTCGTGCGTATCACAGAAGTCTCAATCCCCGCGATATTCATTGCCTTTACACCGTCAAGGGCAGCAACAGAGCCGGAGGGAATTACAAGACGGCCCGGCAGGGAATAACGCGCCTTGTCAATTTCCGGATAATTCAAAAGACACGACACGGATAAGAGGACAAGTGTTTTCCCTTTTTCAAGGACGGGAAGAATAAACTCTGCCGCGACCGCAGGCGGCAAGGCTTCAACGATGATATCGGCACGCTCCAGCAACGCATTAAAATCATCTTCGAAATACTGCTTACCCTCTTCCCCAAAAATCTGAAAAAGCACGTCCTCGTTTTGCTCATAAATTCCGGAAAGCTTTAATCCTTTGCTTTCCTTTTCGATTACGCCTCTGGCAATAATGCTTCCAAGGGCGCCACATCCAAGCAGACCTAAGTTTTTTGGCATTTTTTTTGTCAATTTCTTAAAGGCTTGCCGTTTTCGAGCATGTATTCGATACGGGCCATTGTCCCTTCATTACGAACAAGTTTCATGAATTCCTCAACTTCACGCTCAAGAATATATTTTTCGGAAACGGGTTCTGTGATATCGGCGTTTTCAGCGCCGCTGAGCACCTTTGCCAGATGGCCGGCCACAACTGCATCATAATCCGTGGCCTTACCGGATTTATGCATATCGTGAACGGCCAGATGAAGAGCATACTCCCCGGTTGGGCCGGGCAGACGGATATCCTCCACGATCTGAGGGGGCTTATAATTCTTTGAAAGTTCCAGCACTTTTTGTTTTGCATCGTAAAGAAGCCGGTCACGGTTCATCGTTATGCCGTCACTGTCGCGCATGTATCCGATCTTTCGTGCATCGTTGGCGGATCTGGATACCTTTGCCATACCGATTGTTTCAAAGGCCTGTCTTACGGCACCCATGGGGGCGTTTGAAGGAGAAAACCAGACAGGATTCCCTTGCGTTTTTCTGTCGTGCTGCTGCCGTTCCAGTTCCCGGTAACGCAGGATCATTTCCTTACATCCTCCCCAGCCGGGAATAAGCCCCACTCCCGCTTCCACCAGACCGCAATAGGTTTCCGCGTGAGCCTGAATATGATCGGAGTGCAGTAAAATCTCGCAACCGCCACCGAGGGCCATGCCCGATGGTGCCGAGACAACCGGAAAAGGTGCAAATTTCAAAGCATTATAAGCATTCTGCCCGGCCCGGATAAGAGACTCAATCTGTTGCCACAGCGCAATGTTCATGGCAAACATTGCCATACCGAGGTTGGCCCCTGCGGAGAAGTGCGTACCTTCGTTATACACAACCAGTCCTGAATAGGCCCCTTTTCCATCACCGATAGTTTTAACGGTTTTGGTAATGACATCAAAAACCTGCTCATCCAGGGCATTCATCTTACCGGTAAATTCCAGACATAAAACGCCTTCCCCAATATCCCACACAGCTGCGCTTTCCGATTTCAGGACAGGCTCAGTGCCAAGTTTAATATCGGACAGGAGAAGAACCCCGTCGGCCCTTTTGACCGGATGATACTTTCCGTCCAGGCCAAAGAAGTGCAGTTTACCGTTAAGGGCTTTATAAAAACTGTCATCCCCGAGTTTTTTTAAAACATGCGGAACCTCCTTACCATTTTTTTCCAGTTGCTTCGCAAACCATGCCGGTCCGAGAGCATCGATCATTTCAAACGGCCCGTTTTTAAAATTCAGGCCTCTTTTCACAGCTTCATCGACAGAGAATATGTCGTCGGCAATTTGCGGAACCAGCCCCGTCATATAACATAAAACATCTTGCAGAACTGCCCAGGCATAACGTCCGCCTTCATCATCTGTCTGAACAACCGCCTTTATTCCCTTTTTGCCGTTATCGACAGATTGCAGTTTCGGTTTAATCGCAGTTTCATACTGTTTTTCATCGAATCCGTCCTTAACGATGCGCAGCGCCTGTTTGTCTTTTTTACCTGCTTTTTGTCCTTCAGGATTGAGCCTGTAAAATCCGCCCTTCCCTTTTCGGCCGGTATATCCGGCTTCAATCATCTGATGAATAAACGCATAATCCCGGTAGATTTTTCTGTATGTGTCTTCTTCAGGAAGCGTGGCAAGCATCGATTCGGCCAGATGTGGAACGAGATCAACGCCAATCAGATCTATAAGACCAAACACACCCGTTTTTGGTATACCGACAGGTTTCGACAAAACCGCGTCGGCGACTTCAATCGAAACATCTTGCTCAAACACCTTGTTCAGGGCCGTCTGCATCCAGAATATGGCAAGACGGTTTGCGATGAATCCCGGTGTGTCATGACAATAAACAACGGTTTTGCCAAGGTTCCGGTCGCAAAATTCCTCTACCCTCTGAACGGATTTTTTTTCGGTTTTGTCCCCTTTTACAATTTCAAGAAGACGTAAGTATCTGGGCGGATTAAAGAAATGGGTTATCAGAAAGTTTTTTTGAAAATCCTTGCCGGATTTTTCAATGAGATTGTGCAAAGGAATGGTGGACGTATTGGAGGAAACTATCGTGCCTTTTTTAATAACTTTCTCTATTTTTTGATAGGTTTTATGTTTAACCTCAATATCTTCCAGAACGGCTTCGATTATCCAGTCACAGTCTTTTAAAAGTTCAAGATCATCTTCTGTATTCCCGGGCGTAATCAGGGACGCGTTGCCATGGTCCATGAACGGCGCGGGATCAGACTTAAGCATTTTCTGCACTGCGGATCTGGCCAGAACGCTTCGGTCCTCTGCCTTGTCAGGCACAATATCCAAAAGCACAACGGGCACCCCTGCATTGGTAATGTGCGCCGCAATTCCCGAACCCATTAACCCTGCACCAATCACGCCGATTTTGGAAAATGTCATAAGAAACTCCTTTGAATACTCATCTACCGGATTTTAAAAATCCTTAAGTTAAAGGATGGGCCGAACACTGAGGAAAGGCAAGAGCATAAGTTTATTCTATAAGTTCTTCAGGCTTTTCCGCATCAAGCTGCTCAATTATTCTGCCCTCTTCAAGCGCCTTGTGAAAATCACGGACGCTTTCCTCCGCTTTTTTCAAAAGCCGCGGACCTTCTGCAAATTTATGATCGACAAGATAATTGATGGGGTTAATAACTTCACTTTCAAAAATTCTTTCATGCTGAATCTTTGTCAGAGGACTGGCAAGCCCCTTCATCAGTTTACGGTGCAGGATAAGAAGCTGCTCGTGAGACCCGATAATCATGATTTTCTTACGAATACGCAGCAAAGAATCAAGATTGTATTTTAGAAATGGCAGGTGATATTTGCGGATATACTTGTATGCCTTTTCAAGTTCGTACTTCTGTGTTTCGTACAGCAGTTTTATTTCCCTGTATTTCAAAAACAGGCGGTCATTTTCCCGATCCCTTAAGAAAGCCTCGTTCGTGTCGAAAAAATCAATAAGGTCCTCACCAAGTGCAACTGTATCTCTGGTTTTTTGTTGCGAGAACACCGGTGCGGCCTGTTCAATTTCCTTCAAACGTTTTCTTGCCTTTACGAATTCGCAGGCCCTCAGGTCACTTGAAAGTGACCTCATAATCGGTGTGGCTTTTTTGGCTCCCAGTAATCCCCTGACACGGCTTTCAAATTCTTCCATCCCCGTGTTGTTTTCTTCCCTTTCCTTAAGCAGTTCGTAAACTTTTTTATGGTCATTAATTATGTATATAATTTTTTCGTATGTCTTGCGGGAGCGTTCTATGAACATTGCAACGCTGTCGCTCCAGTCAATATCAATGCTGTGCTGGTCCGTATCCTCTTTTTTGCGCAACTGTTCCCTTACCGAGCTGATAAACCTTTCCAGTTTTAAGAAATTGACGACAAACTTTGTCATTTCGGTCTGCAACGTATCCATAACGCCAAAGCCTTTGCGCTTTAACTCGGCAGCGGCTTTGGTCGAACCGTCCGATTCACCGCCCTGGTACCTTCCGCGCAGCCATATTTTTGAAAAATCAAAAAATTCATTCATATATTTTTCGAGTTTTTCGATATCCTCCTTAAGCGGCAGATTTTTGTTTTCCGGAGCAGTGGGATAAAGGCACTCGTTGATATGCTCCCGAAGTTGAGCTTCAGCCTCATCCAGTTCTGTGTTTTCCTCAATGCTAAGTATCTTGAGAAAGCTGTCGTTCTGATTATTCATATAGTATCCAATTTCAAACTAACTTCCAGAATGCCACGAAAAAGTTAATTTATCACTTAATCGGGGTTATAATACTGATGTATATTCTTTTTGCTTCATACACTTTCAAGAATAATCGCAGCACCCTGGCCGCCGCCCACACACATAGTGGCCAAAGCGTATTTTTTACCCTCCCGGTGTAAAAGAGATGCCGCCTTGCCAGCAATTCTGGCGCCGCTGGCCCCCAGGGGATGCCCGAGGGCAATCGCACCGCCATCAAGATTCACGCGGTTCTCATCAATACCGAGGTCCTTTAACACCGCAAGAGACTGCGCTGCGAACGCCTCGTTGAGTTCTACAATATCGATGTCTTTGAGTTTTAGACCTGCCCTTTTCAGGGCTTTTTGCGTTGCATTGACAGGACCGATACCCATGATTTCGGCCTCACAGCCTGTCACGGCGACTGATTTTATCGCGGCAAGTACCTGGAGATTGTGTTTTTTGGCGTAATCCTCGGATGCCACAATAACCGCGGCCGCACCATCTGTAAGCGGTGAGGAGGTTCCGGCCGTAACCGTCCCGTCCTTGTCAAAAACAGGCTTGAGACCGGCCATATCGTCAAGCGCAGACTCCCTTATACATCCGTCTTCAGTCACGCCCTGAATTTCAACGATTTCATTCTTAAAGCGGCCTTCCTTCCTTGCTTTGGCTGCCTTCTGGTGCGATGCATAACCGAATTCATCCTGTCTTTCACGCGGTATTTTATATTTCCGGGCGAGGTTTTCCGCAGTTTCACCCATGGACATATAAGCCTGGGGATAAACGGAACGGAGCGACGGATTTGGCATCGGATTATATCCCCCCATGGGTATACGGCTCATCGACTCAACGCCGCCGGCAATAAAAACATTCCCTGCGCCCATCTGAATATATCCGGCGGCCATATGAATTGTTGTCATGGATGACGCACAAAACCGGTTCAGCGTTGCCCCGGCCACGGAAACAGGCAAACCGGAGAGGAAAACGACATTTCTGGCAATATTAAAACCCTGCTCAGCCTCCGGAAAAGCGCAACCCAGAACAAGATCCTCAATATCATCAGCAGGAACTGCGGCTTCCTCAACAAGGGCCTTTACGACTGCGGCCGCCATATCATCCGGACGAACTTTTGCAAGCGCGCCCTTATTGGCGAAGTGAAAGGGGGATCTTTTAAATCCTGCGATAACGACTCTCTGGCTCATGGACAAATAACCTGCGTTTGAATGTTGTAAATATGATTGTATTATGATTTATCTTCTTATTGAAGGGATCATATAAACTGTTTTTATAAACTAAATTCATTTTGACATACTGCAAAAAATCATGCAGCTATATTGACCTTAAACAACAAAATATTCAAAGGGATTAAGAGTTATGGCACAGGCACTTGAAATTGAGCCTAGAGGACTGAAACGCATTTGCGCGAATTGCGGAACACATTTTTATGATTTTAACCGGCGCCCGATCATATGCCCGAATTGTGAAACCGAATTCTCTGCGGAAGCAAAACCCAAAACACGCAGGGGACGCCCCCCGGCCGCCGCACAGAATGCGGCAAATGCAGGTGCAGCGGCAAGTGTGGCCGGCAAGGCACAGGCGGAGGATGAAAACGATATTGCGTCGGAAACCGATAACGAGGATATCGATTCCCTTGAAGATATTGATGAGGACGGCGATGACCTTGACGACGACTCAATAAATCTTGACGGTGATATGGACGATCTTGATAACATAGATGACGATCTGGACGACTCCGACGACGACGATCTTGATATCGATGTGGAAGATGAGAAAGAGGATTAACTCTGCCTCACGCAGGGACAAGTCTCCTTTGTCGAGCCTGAGGCAAGCCTTGCGCGGAGTGTCGATAAAAAATCTCGTTTCCCTGTAGCATTAAACCCATTATATCACTGGCAGATATTTTACTGGCAGGATTTATGCCGTCATCTGTAATTTTCATGGCCTCGACATTAGCTCTGTATAATATCGGGGCTAATATTTTTAATATATTGAACATGATGTCATATTCATTAGCACCTTCGCGTGTAGCCTTATCCTGTATATCATTCGCCCATTGTTTAACTTCTTGCCTTGTTTGCTTGCAATGTCTTCCTTTTCCTATGTAAAATTCTTCTTCTGATACAACACCACGGTGTTGTTCTGGGGTCAGAGAACTCAAATGATGACGCTGGTCAGAATTTGAAGCCGGCAATCTCATATACATCGACAAATCCTGCCACATTTCTTCAGGATATTTTTGCCATAACTCCTCAGGAAAATCATCAGGTATAATGTCGTTCGGAACACAGAGCAACAAATAGGCAACAAAATACATTGTTTCCACATAAGCATGCTGAAGCTCTACAAGCACATCCAAGCTTTCACTATCTGCAAAAATGCTCCCCCAACGCCGTATATCCAGACTCTCGGGATGATCCAGGCTAATTTTTAGTTTGCTTTTCTCAATAACGCTTTGAAATGCATGATCCAGAATATCCATTACACAGTTATTATATTGTAGATGTGAGCTGTAATGAACCGGAAGCCTCACGCCCGTCACGGTATTAAAAACAATTGCCAGACATTCCGAAGCCATTAAATCAGAATCTCCCGGCAAGGCACATCCGTTTCTTGGATCATTGCAATGCGCGCCCCTGATACCATGTGTTCCGCCTTGCAGGAACATTAGCTGTAATCCGCTTAAAATTATTCTTACAGACGCTCTTCTTTTTTCAAGATCAGTAATATCCTTTTGCTGTATATCTTCCAGATACTTAAGAACACTTTCAACACTTACAGACCTCTTGCTTTCACCAGTTCCTGCCTTCTTACTCTGATTAGGCGCATCAATAATAGAACAACTGTATGGTAGAATGTGATGTACTGATATGAAACGCAGGATTTCAAAAACTTTGTTATCAAAAACTTTTCCAACTTTGCCAATTGAGAATTGTGTAAAATTATTTCGCAGTCGATCGGCACTAAATCTAATTTCACCTGCCTCAAAGGGCCCTCCCTCAACAGGTTTTGTGGAATGTCCATTACGCAAACCCATTTTACACACCCTTAAAATTTAAAAAGGTGTCCGCAAAATGTACAAGGAATGCCGTATTTGATTTAGGTGGAAATGCCACCAATAGCGGTAGGCTTTTGTTCTCCCCAAACATTTTAATTGCCCCTCACGCACTAACGTGCTTGTGTAACGTTTATATTCGTTACACACCCCTATTTTTTTATTTTTATAATTTATGATTTATATTTGCATAAATAATTCATTTACTTTAAAAAAGCAAGAATAAATTATACATTCTCTAATATGTCCATTTCAAAAGCTGCAATTATAGGTGGTGGAATTGCCGGTCTTACCTGCGCAAACATGCTTAAAGCCGCCGGTTACAAAGTAACTGTGTTTGAAAAGGCACGCGGCCCCGGCGGGCGGACGTCCACGCGCAGGGCCGGTGACTATAACTATGACCATGGCGCCCCCTTCTTCAGGGCATATAGTGCGGAGTTCAAGGCATTTATGGAGAGAGTGAAATCTCACGGCTATGCGCATCTAAATAATAACGGTGAGTGGACCGGAACGCCGCGCATGAACGCAATCGCCAAATATCTTGCCGGAAATCTGGATGTTACCGCCGGCACGCGGATACAATCCATTTCCGAAACCGGTCTTTTGGATACGCATCAAAACAGGCACGGACCTTTTGACTGGATCGTCATTGCCGTGCCCGCGGCACAGGCGCAAGAGATTGTGCCGGAGATATCCGGACGCATATCCCGGGTCGAATACACCCCCGTAAAAACTCTTATGCTGACGCTACACCCTGATTATAAACCGGATATGACCGCTCCCGTAATCGGCAAACTCATTCCGAATGCCTCCAAACCCGACAGGCCGGAACATAACAGCCATGTTCTGCATTCTACCGAAAGCTGGGCCCTGGAGCATCTTGAAGAAGACAAGGACAAAACGGCAGATATGATGATCGATGCATGCAGACTTGATCGTGAAAAAATTCTGCACCATGCGGGACATCGCTGGCTCTACGGAAATATAAAGACGGGATTGCAGGAATATTTTATTCTGAACAACGAAACAAGAACCGGATTTTGCGGTGACTGGTTCTGCGATACGCCTCTGCCAGAAGAGAGTATTGTACCGGACGGTGTTGAAAGAGCCTACTTATCTGGCTCACGGCTTGCTGCCGCCATCATTGATGCTTAAAGAAAAGTAAGAATATTGCAAGCCGGGTTCCTGCGTTTACATATCGTGCAAATGATGAATCCAGCTGCGTGTTCCATGGTAAAGACATGAGAAACTTGCGATTTTAGAGGATTTTTCAAGCGCATCTTTCATATTGCCCTTATTTTCAACGTAATAGTAGCAAAAGGAACCGTGAAAAATATCGCCCGCCCCCATCGTATCAACTGCATCTACTTTCGGCACACTGATTTCAAAGGACTGTTTGTCATTAAAATAAAGGATGCTTTCACCGCCGCGCGTGACTGCAACCTCTTTTACGCCTTTTTGTTTCAGGTAATCCCTGACGTCTTCATGTGTTTTTGTCCCGGGCGGCATAAAATCGTCGGAACAAATCACAATATCAATAAAAGGGATCAGTTGCTCCAGACGGTCCTGCCAGTTCCCGCCGTCAAGGACGGTCGTGACGGAATGTTTTCTTGCCTGCTCGGCCAGCCATAGAGTGATTGACGGATACCGCGTATCAAACATACAGATATCGGCTTTTGAAAGTGCGTCTTCAATTTCCTCTTCGGCAAACCTGATATCCGTATGTATTTGATGTGGGCTTGTAATAATCTGGCGCTCTCCGGTTTCAAAAACCATGATATTGCTGATAGGCAATCGAAAATTCTGATCTTTCATACAGTCGATCAGGCTGATCCCGAGGCAACGCAGATCGAAATCCACAATTGAGGATTCCAGGCTTGAGCCAACTTTTGTTACGAGAGTCGTATCTCCGCCCAGCGCGGCAAAAGCCGCAGCTGCATTATGTGCGGCGCCCCCGGGAAGAATCATCCCGTTCGCAACCCCCGGAACTTTCTCGTTTACACCCGGGGGACGTTCGGGATAGGCAATGGAATCAATTGTTGTTCGTCCTGCAAATATTCCGTTAACCAAAATGCTCTCTTTCCTATGGTATCGTTTTCCTGTGGTATCGTTATGAATTATGACCGTTTTAACATTATTGTCATGAATATTCCTGTTTATATGTTGTATTGATTTTCCTGAAGTTTTTGAAGAGGTTTCCTTCCGGCTACAAAAGTCCGGAGTTTTTCATACTCACCGTTCCGTTCCTTGAAACGATCAGGTGATCGTGCAAAACGATGGAAAGCGGTCTTGCCGCTTCCATTATAAGCCGGGTCATTTCTATGTCCGCATTGCTTGGCTCAGGATCGCCGCTTGGATGATTATGCACCAGAATTATTGCGGTCGCACCCAGCTCGAGTGTTCTTTTCAAAATCTCCCTTGGATAGGCAGGGGTATGATCAACCGTTCCTGTCTGCTGGATTTCATCTGCAATCAGTTCATTTTTTTTATTCAGAAACAGAATGCGGAAGTTTTCTTTTTTTTCGTGTGCCATTGTGGCCTGGCAGTAATTTATGAGGCGGGACCAGGAATTCAGGACCGGTTTTTTTATAATATCCTGACGCATCATCATGAAGCTGGCGGCCTGAACAGCCTTAAGAGATGCAATCGTGTTTTCAGAGAGATTTCCGAATTGTTTCAGTTCTTCGGAAGAGGCATGAAAAACGGCGGCCAGATTTCCAAAATGTGCAATCAGGCTTTTGGCAACTGGTTTAACATCCCTGCGCGGAATCGTCATGAACAGTATCAACTCAAGCAGCTCATAATCCGCAAGAGATTCCGGCCCGCCTTTCAGAAACCGAGCGCGCAGACGTTCCCTGTGTCCGGCATGATTAGGTTTGCTTTCCCCGGAACGAGAGGAAACCGGAACAGCGTTATTCATAGGGCGGTTTTGTATATCCGGCGGGGGATCCCGTAAAGATTTCATAGCCATTTTCAGTTACTGCCAGACTGTGTTCAAATTGTGAGGAAAGTGATCTGTCTCGTGTTACAGCAGTCCACCCGTCACTCAAAAGCTTTGTCGAATAATGCCCGGCATTGATCATCGGTTCAATTGTAAAAAACATACCGGGCTCAAGCGGTATACCCGTTCCCGGTTCTCCGTAATGCAGAATGCTGGGCGGTGAATGAAAAACCTTTCCAAGACCGTGGCCGCAAAAATCGCGGACAACCGAAAAACGTCTGCTTTCCGCGTACTGCTGGATTGCATGACCGATATCCCCCAGAAAAGCGCCGGGTTTTACAACCTCAATACCCGCCATCATGGCTTCGTACGTCGCATCAATTAAAAGCAATGCCTTTTTCGGGATTTTATCCCCAACACAGTACATCCGGCTGGTATCACCATGCCATCCGTCAAGTATAACCGTCACGTCAATGTTGAGAATGTCACCTTCAACGAGTTTCCGTTCGCCGGGTATACCATGGCATACGACATGGTTTAACGACGTACAGATCGACTTTGGATAGCCCTTGTAATTAAGAGGTGCCGGAACGGCATTATGATCCATTATAAATTGGTGGCAAATCTGATCCAGCTTTTCCGTAGTCACTCCGGGCGCGACAAAATCTGTAATGTAGTCAAGACAACTGGCCGCAAGGCGTCCGGCTTTCCGCATGCCTTCAAACCCTTCTTCGTCATGAATTTCAATTCCATTGACAAATGCTTGAGATTTAGTATGAATTTTCTGCATCTTATTGGATTTTAATATATGTTATTGCAGTTGCTTAATACTACATAATACATTTATGCATCTTTTGACACGTTAAATATAAAATATCATTATACTGCATCTGAAATACGGGTTACAGGGTGGTTAATCAGGAATTTATAATGACGAACATGACTTCTGAAAATGGATATTTACCCATTACATCTGCCATAGTTATTATAGGGGATGAAATTATTGGCGGCCGGGTTAAGGATACGAATTCTTCCTATATTGCAAAAAAACTCATAGAGCGCGGAATATCCGTAAACGAGATCAGAATAATCGGAGATAACGGACCGCAGATTGTGGAAACTATAAAATTTATCAGGAACGGTGTAGATTACGTTTTTGTTACAGGGGGTATAGGACCAACCCATGATGATATTACCGCGGAAAATATTGCAAAAGCCTTCGGCGTACAACTTGTCAAAAATCAAAAGGCTTATGAAGCCATCTCAAATTACTATAGTGGCCAGGAACTCACCGCGGAAAGAGAGAAGATGAGTTACATACCTGATAACGCGGAAATCATACCTAACCCTCTGACTGCTGCGCCCGGATTTTATATTGGGAATGTATTTGTCATGGCCGGCATACCCAAAATCATGCAGGGGATGCTTGATCATGTTCTGGAAAAACTCGAAAAAGGATCAAAAATATATTTCAAGACCATAACCTGCTCTATGTCGGAAAGTATAATTGCCCCCAAGTTAAGGGAAATTCAGAATGATCACCCCGATGTCACAATCGGGAGCTATCCTCATTTCCGCAAAGGCGAACTGAATTTAAGCATCGCTTTAAAATCGTTTAATGCTCAGGAGCTCGAAATGGCGGAAAGAAAACTTTTGGATAAAATTTATGAATGCGACAGGAACCCGCATACCGTCAGTTTTACGAACGAAAATTTCATTGAACTCGACACGGAATGAATTCGGATAACGATCTGATTGAACACAAAATCAGTGTATGCAATGATATGTATTTGAGGTTATAATAAGAGTTTGATACCCGTATATTTACATTTTATTTATGTATTGTGTATTAAATCATAATAAATTCTCAAAATTACAAACCGTGTGTGTATATGAATAGTCAGGATTTTCTAATAGACGAAGTAACTGTCCTTCTGGCAGAGGACAGCGAAAGTGATGCAATATTTGCAGAGCAGGCATTTTCCCATTCCAAAGTAAAAGTTCATCTTCACATCGTAAAAAATGGAGAGGAAGTTATCGATTTTCTTGAAAAAAAAAGGAACCATGAAAATGCGCCTGTTCCTGACCTTATCATACTCGATATGCACATGCCCCGAATGAACGGCCTGGAAGCACTTCAACAGATTAAGACAAATCCCGACATAAAAAAAATTCCCGTTATCATGCTGTCAAGCTCAGAGTCAGACCAGGATATCTGCGCATGCTATGAAAATCATGCAAACGCTTACATGTTGAAAGCGGTCGGCTTTACAAACATGCTTGAATTCATTGCGACACTTGAGAACTACTGGTTTAAAAAAGTCCGTTTACCCCGAATTTAGATGCTGTGCTCATTGATATTTGTTAATTCATAATTTTTGCTGGTTATTGAAATGTCTTTTGCTGATCTCACCGGCAAGAAAGGCCTCGTTCTTGGTATAGCCAACGCGCATAGTATTGCCTATGGATGCGCGCAGATTTTTAAACAGCAGGGTGCCGAAATCGGCATAACATATCAGAATGACAAAGCCAGGCCGTATGTTGAGCGTTTGGCAGAAGCGTTAAATGCCTCCCTGTTTGTGAAGTGTGATGTGACTGATGAATGCGACCTCGACACTGTATTCAAACGGATTGAAACACAATGGGGACGGCTTGATTTCCTTTTGCATTCAATTGCCTTTGCTCCGCGTCAGGATTTGCATGGAACAGTTACTGAAAGCTCAAAAAACGGCTTCCTGACAGCCATGGATATCTCCTGCCATTCCTTCGCAAGACTGGCGAGAAGAAGCGTACCATTGATGAAAAATGGCGGATGCCTGCTTACCATGAGCTATTATGGCGCGCAACAGGTGGTCGAACAGTACGGTGTTATGGGCCCGGTCAAGGCCGCGCTTGAAAGCACTGCAAAATACATGGCCTTTGAACTCGGCTCAAAAAACATCAGAGTTAATGTAATATCTCCGGGTCCTCTTGAGACCCGTGCCGCATCGGGTATTCGGGATTTTGACAAACTTCTTGAGGATGCAAAAAAAGAAACCCCTTCACAACAACTGGTAACACTTCATGATATCGGCCGGTTTGCGGCGTTTCTTGTGAGCGAAGACGCAGCCTCCATAACGGGCGGCATCCATTACATAGATGCAGGTCACAATATTATTGATTAGAAGTTTATGCCAGAACCAAATGTCAATCCCATATCTTCAAATAAAATAAGAAAAAGACCCACTAAAATTATAATACCACAGACAATTTTCAGAGCCAGTGCTTTACCAAGGTTTAGTCTTTCTATAAAAGACGGCCAGATATAGGCTGCCATACCGCCAAAACCTATCAGAATCAGGGGTTGTATACCTCCTACCAATGACACAAGGGCGGTTGCAGGCGCTACAGATATTGCCGCAGCTATACTGGCAACTGCAACAGTATCTGTAGTACCGGCGAAAAGCATCAAAAAGTATGTTACACCCTTCGTATTTTTAATTGCTGATATAACTTCTTTAAATATGTCTGGTTTTATCAACACAAAAACTATCGCTATTTCAATCCACGCTGGCATCATCCAGAATATGATTACGTACCACTCAAAGTCTGCGGCAAGTCGTAATGCAATGTTCATAAGTGCATAGATGAGTGTGGAAACAATCATTAAGGTAAACAGCCGCCACCTAAATTGTCTCTTTTCAAAGTCCCAGACTATGAAAACAGAAGCCGCAACTATCAATGTCCCTCCCAGAAGTCGCAATGGTGATATAGTTTCTCCAAGAATAAAAAAACCGATTAAATAAACAAAAACAGGAGCCAGATCAAAAATGGGCACGACGACTGTTGCATCATCGCTCCTAATGGCATGACAGTATGGATAAACAAAGGCAACATACAGTAATCCTATCAAATTTAGGTATAAAGCGTTTTGTACGCTTATATTCATAACGGACGGATACATCAGATAAAGCACAATCATTAAAAGCGGAACGGAGAGTCCCGTGAGGATAAAAAATCCCGGAATACTTGCCGCGAAATACTTCCTGACCAGCACCTGATCAAGAATGTTGCTCACAGAAAAAAAGAGTGGGTGAATGAGTGAAAGCCAGAACCAAAGCATAAATAACCTTAAAAAGGTGGCTGGCATTCCGCTTTCAGATCAGTGGCGGCAGTTTCAAGCGGTTTTGTTTCCTGCTTTTCTGTCCCGAGTTTACGGATCGTCACGGTTTCATTATCCGCTTCCCGGCCGCCGACAACAAAGATAAACGGCACTTTCTGTACTGAATGCTCACGGATTTTATAGTTGATTTTTTCATTGCGGATGTCTGTTTCAGCACGTATTCCAAGTGATTTGAGAGTTGAGGCAACCTTTTCCGCATATTCTGCCGCCGTATCGGTTATTGATGCAACAACGCACTGAACGGGAGCAAGCCAGAAAGGCAGACGCCCCGCCGTACTTTCAAGCAATACACCTATGAAACGCTCAAACGTTCCGAATACCGCACGATGTATCATGACGGGACGATGTTTTTCACCATCTTCACCGATATAATTGGCATCAAGACGCTCCGGCAGGACAAAATCCAGCTGGCATGTTCCCATCTGCCAGGACCGGCCGATGGCATCTTTCAGGTGAAATTCATATTTGGGGCCGTAAAACGCCCCTTCCCCCTCAGCATAGTCAAAGGGCAGGCTTAGATCTTCCAGCGCGCTTGCCATGGCTTTTTCCGCCCTGTCCCAGACATCGTCCGATCCGGCACGTTTTTCTGGACGCGTTGCCAGCAGGATTTTTATATTGTTAAAACCGAAATCCCGGTATACGCGGTTAAAGAGTTCGATGAACCGCTTTACTTCATCCCGTATCTGGTCTTCGCGGCAGAAAACGTGTGCATCATCCTGGGTCATCTGGCGGACACGCATAAGACCGTGGAGAGAACCGTGCGCCTCGTTTCGGTGGCAACATCCCATCTCCGCCATACGGATAGGCAGATCACGGTATGAGGTTATACCCTGCTTGAAAATCTGCACATGCGCCGGGCAGTTCATAGGCTTTAGCGCCATAAGG
The DNA here is from genome assembly GCA_964384335.1 of uncultured Pseudobdellovibrionaceae bacterium. Classification (GTDB taxonomy): domain Bacteria; phylum Pseudomonadota; class Alphaproteobacteria; order Micavibrionales; family Micavibrionaceae; genus JAUICS01. The sequence goes on along the minus strand of CAYLKN010000001.1, from coordinate 15,195 downwards.
CGACCTTCACCGGAAAGGATGCTTTCTTCATCGTCCGTGCCTGGCACCTCATCCGGGACAACAAACATGTTTTCCCTGAATTTTCCCCAATGGCCGGATGCCTCCCATAATTTGTTATCAATAAGCTGCGGCGTTTTCACCTCAACATAGCCGTCGTCATAAATCCTCCGGCGTATATATTGCTCCAGAAGGTTATAAATCGTAAATCCTTTCGGATGCCAGAAACACGACCCCTGCGCCTCCTCCTGAAAGTGAAACAGATTCATTTCCCTGCCCAGCTTGCGGTGGTCTCTTTTTTCCGCTTCTTCATGGTGATGCAGGTACTGATCAAGCTCTTCCCTTGTTCGCCAGGCAGTACCATAAATGCGGGTCAACATCGGGCGGTTTGAATCCCCGCGCCAGTACGCCCCTGCAACGCCCGTCAGTTTAAAGGCCTTGCCAACATGTTTTGTTGTGGGCATATGCGGGCCGCGACACAGATCAAGCCAGTCACCCTGTCTGTATATTGAAATTTCCTGATCTTCCGGCAGGTCTTCTATCAACTCCGCCTTGAAATTCTCACCTTTCCCTTTGAAATACCTTATTGCTTCCTCGCGATCCCAAACTTCGCGGGTGAAAGATTCCCCACGCTCAATAATCTCCTCCATTTTCTTTTCAATTGCTTCAAGATCTTCGGTAGAGAAGGGTTTGTTGCGGTGAAAATCATAATAAAATCCGTTTTCAATCGCCGGACCGATTGTCACCTGCGTTCCGGGATAAAGCGACTGTACAGCCTCAGCCATAACGTGTGCGGCATCATGCCGGATCATTTCAAGGGCTTTGTCATCTTCGCGTTTAATAATTCTGACTGAGGCGTCCTGATCAATCGGCCGCGATAAATCCTGCAAATTTCCATCGACTTCAACGGCAACGGCTGCCTTTGCCAAAGACTTTGCGATACTCTCTGCAAATTCATATCCGGTTATTCCATGCGGTGCCTTACGGGCACTACCATCAGGTAAGGTCAGAACAATTTGAAATTCAGTATTATCCATCTGTGCATCACTCATCTTTCATTACCTAGCAACTCCGCCGCCGCAAGCCAAGAGAAATATGGACAAAAGTTTTCAGTTGGCATAGATAAATGGGGCTTTTAGCCTAGCTGACAAAATGCCGCTGGAAGAATTCGCCGAGTCTGCTGTCCTTCGGCATAAGGAAAATTATCTCGTATATATTGTTATATCTGCCTTTAAGCATATTGCCTTTAACCCCCGGCAAGGCTCCGAACGCATTGATATAGCGTTCCTGTGGAATTTCTCCGCCGGGCTGCGCATGTTTCATAAACCGGATGCTTTGTTCCAGATAACAATCCACGGCCCGGGCATCCTTGAAAAAGGCTTCAAAAGCCGGCACAAGCAGGGACGCATCCTCATCCACCTTCTTATATCCGTGCTGCCGGTAAACCTGTTCGACCCCTTTTAAAATTGGTTTGTAATGGGACTGCATCAAAAGACTGTTATCAAGCCTTTCCACTTTATGATGACCGTAAAACTGGAGATAGGCCATAGAGACGATAATCTTTGCATGAACCTCCACCAGAATATTCCATAGCTGCTCGTCAATCGGGCGGCAACGCTCCCTGTACGAGGGTAAAAAAATGCCCCAGTGCCGAAACTGTGCCGCATGAACAAACTCTTCGTACAAAGTCACCATCATGTCGGCGTAAGCTTCGGAATGGTCGTAAGGCGGTTCGTGCCAGTCGATTGCTTTTCTGTCAGGCATTTCCCTGGGGTTATAGGCAACAAGGTTATAGCGCGGATGGAAATAGCCATTGGCGCCTTTTTTGTCATGCGCCGCCAGTGAAATCCTGTGGCGGCCGGCAATCCGGACAAGGTCCTGGCCAAAACGCATCGCACGCAAATCCTTAACCATCTTGCAGTGTAGAATTTGATAACCCGTCATAGTATCTTTAACGGGATCTTCGGCATTGATCATCAGCCTTGCAGCGTTGGCCGCAGCCACACGAACGGGCAGAACAAGATCAAGGGCGTTGCCTCCGATCTGCCTGGTGAGACCAATCAGACGGTTTTGCACCCCCTTTTTGTAGTTTTGAAAACGTGGATCTTTTTCGAGTTTTTTAACCGGATCTTTTTTGAAGATATTGAACATGGCCGATGGGATACCAGCTAAAAAAGAAAAGATTGCAATAACTAAGATCGTTTAGGCTTAAGCCCCTAAAAAGAATTACTTAGACCTTTGCCAGTCCCGAATACGGCCGTCATGGATTTTCATACGTTCATTATGGCGTCGCATTTGATCAAGGAATTCAGGTGTGAAAAACGAATTGTCATCATACGAGCGCCAGGGCACAGGGCGGTCCGGGTATGTCGCAGCCCAGAACTGGCGTCTTAATGTGCTGTTTTCACGGCGCGCTTCGCGAATAGCCTGTATAATCCTCTGTTCCCTGTTAAATCTGACCTGCCGTATGGCATTCGTCAGATTTTCCACCGACCACGCAGCGGGATCCGGAAGATCTTCCTGAAGACTGTCAATAATTATTCCGTTTCCGGAAGGAATGATCACATTATCACTACCGGTATCGAATTCGACTGATCCGTCACTAACATATACAGAATAAACCTCATCCTCGAGCCTTCCTCCCCAAACAATTGTCCCGCGTATGCCGATTGAACCGTGAACCGTTTCAATATCAACATCGGCGTCATACGGGTCCGCAAGCAGTCCGGAAACATATTCAAACGCACCCTTTAACACTGAAAACTCGGCCTTGTTCGGTTTCGGCTGCGTGAAGCTTACATTCTGAATACCGGGAAACGGATCATATACATATTCGTTGATTGTTAAAGATGCGTTTTCACCCAGATGAATTTCGGTATCATCAACAAAAAGAATGATGGCCCTGGACTCCGGTCCTGTCTCAATTGTGTTGTTTTTGTAAACGGGATCCCCGGCGCGCAATCCCACATTGCCTGTACTGCCTACAAGCCTGGCTTCGCCCTCCAGTGTCGCAAGCTGCCCAATCGGGGTTTTCCGTTTCTGTGCCTGTACATCGCCGCCGGCAAACAGGATGGTCGCGAGAACCGGTAACAAAAGTAAAGAATTTCTGTAATTTTTAAAAAATGTACCCATAACCCCTTCAAGTATATAAACGCACTTATAAAATTTTGAACTAACACTTCAAAATATCAATTAAATCTTAATATTTTATGAGGAAAAACTAAAGTTTTATTGAATTGCTTCGCGAATTATCTCCCGGAATTTCATATGCATCGGTGATGGAAATTCCAAAGTCATCTCGGGGTGAAAAGTCGTGGCCATATAATTCTTTTTTTCAAGCCATACCGGATCATCCCCGCGCCATGCATGAATTGTGACTTCCGGGTCACTGCATGACAAGCGCGGCGCACGGATATAGGACACGGGGTACCCGTCTATAACCTGCTGGATGCTTTCAAGCTGCCTTCCATAAGCGTTACGTTCGGCGGTAATATTCAGAAGATCGAAAGACTCCTGCGGAGGATTGGTAACGTCCCTCGCCATGAGAATGGCCCCGGCGCATATTCCCCATACCGGCCTGTACCTGAAAAATGTTTCAAGATTTTTTTTAAGGTTGAATGTGTTGATAAGCCGCAGCATGGTTGTGCTTTCCCCGCCTGGAAGAATCAGGGCGTCAACTTCATCAATATCTTTTTTTGTTTTTACTATTTTAAAACAATCGCCCATTGCCTCAATATGAGGTTTATGAGGACTGACACATCCCTGCAGGCCCAAAACTCCGATTGTATAGAATTTAGTCATAGGTCTGGAAATTCATGCCGGCTTTCGAAGGTCAAAATTATTTTTTTAAAAGCAACTGTTTTGAAGGAACATTTACAGGCCCTCCAATTTTTTTTGGACAGCCAGTTTTATGAGCACGGATGGATTGCTACCATCCTCTGTTTGCCATTTTCATGGGCTCTTCGAGTTCGGAAATTTCCGTTCCGCGCATGGCAACACCTTCCAGCTCCTTACTGGCCTCAAGCACAATTGCCGGATCATTGAAATGAGCCGTTGCCTTTACAATTGCTTTTGCATATTTTTCCGGGTTTTCCGATTTGAAAATCCCCGACCCCACAAACACTGTTTCCGCCCCCAGAAGCATGCACAAAGACGCATCGGCAGGAGTTGCTATACCTCCGGCTGCAAAATTCGGAACCGGAAGTTTGCCCTGTTCTTTTACAATTTTCAAAAGCTCATAAGGCGCACCCATTTCCTTGGCCTCAGTCATCAGCTCAGCTTCGTCCATATGTGTTATCTTCCGGATATGCGCATTGATATGGCGCAAGTGACGGACAGCCTCCACAATATTTCCCGTACCTGGCTCTCCTTTGGTTCTCATAAGTGCCGCGCCTTCGCCTATGCGCCGAAGCGCCTCGCCCAGATTTTTGGCGCCGCACACAAACGGAACTTTAAAATCATGCTTGTTAATATGAAACTCTTCGTCCGCAGGTGTCAGAACTTCAGATTCGTCAATGTAATCCACACCCATGGATTCCAGAATACGGGCCTCCGCAAAATGACCGATTCTGCATTTCGCCATAACCGGAATTGATACGGCATTCATAATCTCCTCAATCAACTCAGGCGGGCTCATCCTTGCCACGCCGCCGGCTTTTCTGATATCGGACGGAACTCTTTCGAGAGCCATAACCGAAACTGCCCCGGCCTGTTCCGCCACTTTTGCCTGCTCAGCAGTAACAACATCCATAATTACGCCGCCTTTAAGCATCTCGGCAAGACCGGTCTTAATACCAATAACCTTCTGTAATCCAGTATTCATACGCAAATATCCTTATTTTAAATAAGTTTATAAACATAGAGATAGCCGAAATTCAAGGAAAATCAATTTCGTGACCTAACGTAACCGCGCTTTACGGGTTCAGGACTGAACAATATTTTCTTCTTCGATTGCCTCAACCGCCGAAATAAACTGATCAGCAGCCTTTTCCCAGGTGTAATGCTCCTTGACGTGGGCAAAGCGCTGTTCAGATGTACCGTTTTTCATCGCTTCCTGTGCTGCTTTTTCAAGATCATCGTCAATGGAGCCAAGAAATGGCTGAACGACAATATCCTGAGGCCCCATGACAGGATAGGCCGCAACCGGAACACCGCAGGCCAGAGCCTCAATCAGGACAATACCGAAAGTATCGGTTCTGGACGGAAATACAAAGACATCACTTGCCCGGTAATGATCGGCCAGGTCGTCGCCAATCTTTTTACCAACAAAGTGCGCTTCGGGATAAAGCCTCTGGAGATATTTTTTGCTGGGGCCTTCCCCTACAATAACCTTGCTGCCGCTCCATTCCATACCGAGAAAGGCCTTCAGATTTTTTTCAATGGCAACGCGGCCGACGTAAATGGCCACAGGTTTTTTAAACTGACCTTCAAGCGGACTTTTACCGGGATGGAAAATATCGATATTCACACCGCGCGTCAGTCGTTTCATAGGCACAGAAAAACCTTTGCTTACGAGATCTTCTTCGAGGCTCCGCGTAGCAACAAAAATCGAATAGGCCGGAGAGTGAAATTTCTTCAGCGTTCTGGTGGCCGTTCTCTGGACCCAGTCATGCAGAAACGGAAACGGTTTGCCAACACGTTTTGCCAGATAGTCTGGAAACTGGGTGTGATAAGATGTGGTAAACGGAATCCCGCATTTGTAGAGAAAATTCCGGGCCGCCCATCCCAATGGCCCCTCTGTCGCCACGTGAACCCTGTCTGGCTTGTAGTCTTCGTAAATCCGCCTGATCCTTCCGGATGGTGCAAGGGCAAGCTTGATCTCCGAATAGCCCGGAGTTGGTATTGTGAATGGGAAGTCGGAAGGCCCCACGATTTTGAATTCATGTCCTCGTTTCTCAAGCATATCGCGGAGATGCTCATAGGTTCTAACAACGCCGTTTACCTGGGGCTGCCATGCGTCACTGATAACAAGTATTTTCATGAAAGCGTATTCAAGTTAATCTGTTATTATTATTAAAAAAATGATTTTGCATATTGGTGTATCACATACAATGCTCAAATTTCCTGATTTATATCAGAAAAATATTTCGTTTGAAGCCATTCCGGTATTTTTCCTGATTTTATTAACGGCTTCTTTAGTCGTTGACAAATCCTATGCTCAGGATTTTGAGTACAGGCTGGATTGCGCCGGGCTTTATGATGCGATCGTCAAACTACGCGATTCAACATTTGATATTCCCGCGAAATGGCGCATCATTGAAGGTGAAGACGGTTTTGAAAAGTTTTATGCGGTTACGGAAGCCGTGTCCGGAGGACGGTTTCTTGCGGCGGGGGTCGCTATTCCCGAAACCGGAAAAATGAATACACCTTTCCTGTCGCTCATTAATGAAAAAGGCGAAGTCGTATGGCTTAAAAAAGAAAAAAATCCCTATGAAGAGACCATTAAGGATATCGTGACCCAGAACGGCCGTTACATTGCCGTTGGTGAAATTCATGAAAGTGAGAGAAAAAAAAGGGGGCTGCGTGTTGCTTTTTATAATGCAAACGGTGATCTGGAACTGAAAAAGACTTTCTACGAAGACCGTTACACGTATGAGGCCCTTGACATAGAACCGTCATTTGATGGCAACGGTTTTGTTATCCTTGGCTGGGCCAATAATGAAGACAGCGAAATTGACCATTTTGCCTTTTTGTTACACGTTGACGATAAAGGGGAAAAATTACTGCGCCGTAATTTTCAGCTCGGCACCGGAAGCAAGCTTCTCAAGCTTAATCCGGTCGGCGATTCCAGTTTCATGGCAACAGGCTGGATACGTCAGGAGGCCGGCCGCAAAGCCGGATGGCTGGTCAAAATCGGTAAGCGCGGTGAGATTATGTGGGAGCGCAGTTATCCGCGCGGGCGCGAAGCCATTTTAACACGCGCAATCAGTCATCCTGACAAGGGATACCTTGTGATTGGAAAATCGGATCCTTTTGGGAAAATGAATATATCCGCATGGGGTATGTGGGTTGATGTATCCGGTATCAAGAAATGGGAGCGGTTCTGGCATGGCGATGATTTTGATTATGAGGCCCGTGACGCGATAACCCTTGACAATTCGCGTTTCAATATTCTTATAAATGCAGAACCGAAAGACGACAACGGACGCAGACATCCCCTCGTTATAACCACAACCCTGCGCGGGCAGGTTTTTGATTACGAAGCCTATATGGAAGGGGCACATACGGAAGCCTTCGCCCTTTATAAAACCTTTATGGGTGACAGGATTTTGGCCGGAAACGCACAGACGGCGTTTTCGATGAGGGGCGGCAACGTTCTTTCGAATGCAAATATTTATGATGCCTGGGCACTTGAAATGAAGGATCCTCAGCCGTATACGGATCCGTGCAACGAACAGAATACACGATAAAAGTCCTCAGAATTCGAAGTCTATGCCCGAAAACAAAGAAACCCCGCCAGCAAATCTGATTTTCGAGATTTCAGAAACTGAGAACAATACACGTCTTGATAAGGCCCTTGCCACGGTCTGTCACGACTATTCCCGAAGTCTTCTGAAAAAAATGATTTTGTCCGGAAACGTCATGCTGAACAACAAAACTGAAACTGATCCTTCCGTTAAGGTTTTTGCAGGCAATACGCTTGAACTGAAGCCGGTGTTCGAAAAAAACGATCCTTCAAAGGCGGAGAATATTCCCCTGGACATTATTTTTGAAGACGATGATGTCATTGTCATTAACAAGCCGCCGGGCATGGTTGTACATCCGGGTGCAGGAAACCCGGACGGAACTCTTGTCAATGCCCTTATCCATCATTACGGAGAGACTTTATCCCGCCTGGGCGGTGAGGAACGGCCCGGACTTGTCCACCGTATCGATAAGGACACCAGCGGGTTAATGGTCGTGGCGCGGACAAACCGTGCACATACCAGGCTTGCCGGACAACTGGCCGACAGATCAATGGGCCGGATATACAACGCTTTTATCTGGGGTGTTCCCAATTTGATAAAAGGCACGATAGACGCGCCTATCGGCCGTGATTCTCATAACCGCCTTAAAATGAACACATCCTCAAGACATGGAAAAGAGGCGCGGACTCATTATACCGTCCTTGAAAAATTCGAGTCAGCCGTTGCCCTGTGCTCCTTTAAACTTGAAAGCGGCCGAACACATCAGATACGCGTTCACTGTTCGCATTTCGGATACCCCGTAATCGGTGATCCGCTGTACGGCATCCAGCCAACCCGGATGGAGTCGATCCTGAAAAAATCGTCTTTTTCAGAAAGCTTGAAAGAAGCACTACGCACGTTCCCGCGACAGGCCCTGCATGCCGGCCAGCTTTATTTTCAGCATCCTGTAAAAGATCAGGATATGCATTTTACAAGCCCATACCCACACGATTTGCAAAAGCTTTATGATTTAATGGCCAAGGATAAAGCAGAATAGATTTACCCGGATTTTTTCTTTTCATGTTCTTCAATTTCACGCGCCTCTTCAGGCAGCATGACCGGGATACCGTCACGGATCGGATAGGCAAGGCCGGCCCTGTCGGATATAAGTTCCTGCCTGTTCCTGTCGTAACGCAAAGGAACTTTGGTCAAAGGACAGACAAGGATTTCAAGTAGTTTCGGATCAACTTCTGACATTTTTTACCATTTTTTGCATACAGGCTATTAATAGTGATACTATAAATTTAAATCAAATTGCGAGTAAATTTTAACTTTTAGAACGGTTACAACAGAGGAATAAAAATGAAATTTGTAAACAGTTTTCCATTTGCTTTTGCCCTTCTGCTATTGATGCAGACAGGCGCGTCCGATGTCAATGCGAATATTGAAGGCGATAGTGATACTGCCTCAAGCCTTCAGGAAACGCATATTCACGGCGATAACTGCTGCTGCGGCGGATGCACCTCGGCTGCACAATCCGGTAATACGGTAACGGGCAGTACATACAACACTTTGTCGTTGCCGTTTTAATTTTTAAACAGACTTCTGGACATAAAGACTTTTAAAAAGAGTCCCTTTGCCGCACGGACACAGCCGGGCGGCTTTTCAAAGTTCCATAATATCGTCTTCACAGCTTGACAAAGCTTTCGAAATCGGGCGAATTGTCGATAGTTAATCGGCATAGTTTTGCAGAAACGGATAAATCATGAATGTTAGAAGGGCAATTTTATGAGCATACGCGGCAACAGTTACAGAACACATACATGCGGGCAACTGCGCACCGCTAATGTCGATGAAAAAGTTACACTTTCCGGGTGGATACACCGGCGACGGGACCACGGCGGCGTTATGTTCATTGATCTGAGAGATATCTACGGCCTGACACAGGTTGTAGTGGACGAGCATTCGCCAGTAAAAGACGCGGTTGAAAAATGGCGTCCTGAGTCAGTTATTACAGTTACCGGAACTGTTCGCGCCCGCACAGCCGAAACTATCAACCCCAAACTGCCAACCGGGGAAATTGAAGTCGCCATCGAGGATGCCGTGATGCAGTCTGCGGCCAAAGTTATTCCTTTCCAGGTTGCCGAAGATGACGGCACGGGCGAGGATCACCGTCTGCAGTACCGCTATCTCGATTTGCGGCGGGACAATATGGCCCGGAACATCCGGCTGCGAAACGATGTTATCGCCCATATACGCAAAACCATGTGGGCACAGGAATTCCAGGAATTCCAGACACCAATCCTGACAGCCAGCAGTCCGGAAGGTGCGCGTGATTTTCTTGTGCCGGCCCGCCTGCATCCCGGAAAGTTCTATGCATTGCCGCAGGCCCCGCAGCAGTTCAAGCAACTCCTGATGGTTTCCGGCTTCGACAAATATTTTCAGATTGCGCCGTGTTTCCGGGACGAAGACAGCCGCGCCAACCGACTTGCCGAACATTACCAGCTTGATGTCGAGATGTCGTTTGTTACCCAGGACGATATTTTTGCAACGATGGAGCCGGTTTTGCATTCCGTCTTTTCGACTTTTTCCGATTTCGAGGTGACACAGGGGCCGTTCCCGCGCATTACCTATCATGACGCGATGGCGAAATATGGCTCCGACAAGCCTGACCTGCGCAACCCTCTTGAAATTGTTGACGTCACGGCAGTCTTCAAACGCGACGATGTGGAATTTAAAGCATTCAGGTCGGTCATTGAGAAAGGCGGTGTCGTGCGTGCAGTAAAGGCTCCCTCTGTCGGTGAGAGACCGCGCAGCTTTTTTGACAAGCTTAATGACTGGGCTCGCGGTGAGGGTGCACCCGGCCTTGGCTATATTCTGTTTGCCGGGGGTGAAGGAAAAGGGCCTATCGCCAAGTTTGTGCCGGACGCCGCGCAACAGGATCTTAAAGCCGCCGCGGCACTGGAGGACGGGGATGCCGTTTTCTTTATATGCGATACGGAGAAGAAAGCGGCCGAATTTGCCGGTCTGGCACGCGAAAAAATCTGTGAAGAAATGGGGATCCGGGAAACCGGAGTGTTTAAATTCTGCTGGATCGTGGACTTTCCTATGTACGAACTGGATGACAAAACCGGACACCTGGATTTTTCCCACAACCCGTTTTCCATGCCTCAGGGCGGACTTAAAGTTCTGAATTCAGAAAACCCGCTGGATATTCTTGCACATCAGTATGACTGCGTGTGCAACGGTCAGGAACTGTGTTCGGGCGCCATACGTAACCACGAGCCGGAAACAATGGAAAAGGCATTTCATCTTGTCGGCTATGACGTTGAAGAGGTACGAAAACGTTTCTCGGCACTTTATACGGCATTCCAGTACGGAGCCCCGCCCCACGGCGGCTGCGCGTTCGGAATTGACAGGATTGTCATGCTCCTGTCCGGCGAAACCAATTTGCGTCAGGTCAATGCCTTCGTCATGAACGGAAACTACGAAGACCCGATGATGGGCGCTCCTGGCGATCCGAGAGGTGATCAGCTTAAAGACCTGCATATCAGGCTGAATCTGCCCAAACCGAAACTGGAAAACGCCGGAGAAGAGAAAAAGAGAGCTTAAGCCGGAAACACCTGGCTATTTAACGCTCTGTTCCTGCCCATGCCGCCCCTGGAAACGCCTGTAAAGGCGTTCGTTTTCCCGCTGCATCAGGCGATTGATAAGAAACGACCGCTCCTCTCGGGAAAGCTCGGTCCCCATGGCGTTCAGGTATTCCATTTTCGTTCTTTCAAGTTTCTGACGAACCTTCAGATACTCCTCTGCTTTTTCCGCAAATCTGGCGGGGTCATATTCCTCTTCCCGGTATATCGCGGCCATTTCGTTTTTAAGACTGCGGCCTTCTCTGAATTCCTCTCTTACCTCTTGCCGGAAATCCTGCCCGATGTCTTTTATTACGGCGCGTGTGTCTTCCGACAGGTTTTCCTTAAATTCCGGCTGGTTAACCGGCAGAAAGCCTCTGACCTTGTAAACCACACCGGCAGTAAGCCCCAGAAAAAAAAGATTCACGACAAGAGACAGGGTAAATACGATTTTGATGGTTTTGCTCATAAAAATACATTCTCCGTTTCAAGCACAAACACGGCGTCAATTGTTGTTTCCATTGCGAAAGGTGCAATATCCACCGAATATCCGGCGGCAAGACCCAGTAAAAGACAGGCCGCGGTCCAGTAAGCCGGCCGGGGAATCACCAGAAACCCCGTAATCTCTTCCATAACCGCTTTAAAAACAGATACGTTGCGGGGTCTTGTTCCTGCCGTATTTATAATCCTGCTTACCAGATCCGGCGGCAGGTCCGGCACTTTTCTTATATTCAGAAGTCTTTCCAGTTTATCCTCTGTCATTCCTTTTTCTCCATTAACAATCCCCTTTCCAGAAAAACCGTTTTTAAATGCGCCTTGGCCCGCATCAGCAGAGATTCAAGTGCCTTAACCTTTACCCCCATAATTTCTGCGGCTTCCCTGTTTGAATACCCTTCATAAAAACATAACGTCAGGGCCAGTTTCTGACTCTCGGGGAGGCTTTGAATCCCTTTCTCAAGAAAGTTTTGAACCTGGTTTTCCTGTAGCTTTTCTTCTGCTCCAGTTTCCTGATTTTCAAACTGCGTCAGGAGGCCGTCACCATCCGAAACATGCTGCCGGCGTTTTCGGATTGTATCGATGCAGCGATTATAAATTATCCGCGTAAACCAGGTCGTAAAAGCCACATTGCGTCTTTCATCCCAGATTTGCGGCTTTTCCCAAAGTTTTAAAAACGCATCCTGCACAACATCCTCCGCTTCCGTTTCATTGCCGACAATACGCCAGGCAAATCTGTAAAACCTTCCCGTATATCGCTCAACCAGACGGGCAAACGCGGCATGGTCGCTTTCCTGAATGCGGCGCAGAAGGGCGTTGTCGTCATCGGCCATGAAATGGTTGAGCTTATTATAGTTTTTAAAATTACGCCCTTAATGATAATGTCTGCATGACTGCATTCAAGTTTGTTATTGTACACCGCCCTGACCTTGTCTTTCCTGAAGCCTTTGTCTTATTCTTTCACGCCGGCCCTGATCACCGCCGCCGCCTTGTGACCTGAACCGCTCCATCTTTGACCGGACGGCCGATTGCGCTTCTTCCATCGAGATGGAATTATCGCCATTTTCATCCATCCGGTTGAAACGCTCCCTGTTTTTCTGCTCGTATTCTTCATACGAAATCTGTCCGTCACCGTTCAGATCCATATCACCGAAAATCTGACCGCCTTTCAAACCAGCCTCACCGGCGCTTTGGGCGATTGACGGCCAAGGTTGAAAAGCAAACACACCCAGAGTTAGGCTGAATGTTAAGACTCTTAGGAAAGTACCAGTTGATGGTTTTGTGCCCATTATAAACTCCTATCATTTGATTTGGTTTTATTGTTATACGTTCCGCTTTGGTAAATCCTTCGGAAATACAGAGAACCCGATATCCACCTTTTATTAACAATTAAGCCTTACACTGATAGTAAATTTGCAGGATGAAGCAGGTTTTCAGTACACTTATGGTGAGGTATTCCAGATGGCAAAACGGAAAAGAAAAGAATATACAGAAAGGTTCCCGAAGGATCAGGTCGTACTGCCCGCCATGACCTCGCAAATGGAGGTCAGCCTGCGTATCGATCATGACGGCAACGCCTTTCTTTTTCACGACAGGCCCCTGCAGTTCAGGCCGGGATGGGCCGAATATTACCATGACAGGCGCAAGCTTGTTCTGGTTTCCCGTTACGGCCAGCTTCAGGATGTCGGTTTTAATATCGCCGATACCATCCATGATGATCTTATGACGGGTGAGAATATAAAAGTCGCCTACATGAAAACAAAAGAGGACATGGGGATCATGTTCAATTTGCGCCTGATCCGGCAAAGCCTGCACTGAACGCTGAAAGGGATAAGGATAAGGATAAGGAAAAAGAAAAAAACATGACTGATATTCTTTCATTCTACGACTCGATGAATTCCTATGAAGGGGATGTTTTTGCACGGTCACAACCGAAAGAAATCTCCCTGTTTTACAAAAACGCATTTGATCTTGTTCTGAATGCGGTTTGCGGTCTGAATACCAGACGCATGTATGCGCTTTTAAGTTACGAAAACCAGAAAATCCTGATTAGAAATCTGCTTGACCAGCATGACACAAGCCCCTCTTCCCTGATGAACTTACGGAAGGAGTCCGAGGAACTTGAAAAACTGGAAGAGATTTTATCAAACGAGAACATACGCCAGATGATAAAATTTATGGCACGGCATGACACCTACGCGAAACACCTTTTAAACAGTCCGGACATATATGAAAGCCCGGAAATGCTGGAGGCGGAGATTATCACACTGGTCAGTGAGCCGGACTGCTTCGCCGACTTCCTCAAATTCACCAAAGGCCGGATAGTGGCGGACGCCTTCCGGTCAATGGACAGCGATAAGCAGATGGAAGTGATAGATACAATCGTAAACGGAAGGAATTAAGAGGACTTTAAATGCCCTGGAAAGACACAGATTATTTTATGACCCAAATTGACGCCCTGCCTTTCGGCCTGGATCCGAGTGAAACCTCTAATATACATTTTTCAGCACTTTTGGAAGAAAAGATCGAAAATGCCGAAAAGGCAATTGGAAACGAAGATTCTTTTTTATCAATACTTTCGGAAGACACACAAACCTCATTTAAGTTAGGCGTTCAAAGCACCCTAGAGGATGGAGAGGATACCAATCCGGCTCAGGAACTTATCAATAGCAATTTGACGGAATTGGCAGCACACGTTTTCGACAAAGCCGCAGACAGACCGCCAACCGCACAGCTGCCAATGACAAAGTTTGGAGAGGGGCTGAAAAATCTGCTGGAAAACAATCCGGATTTCGCAGCAGACTTCGGCGCCAATATGAGCATAGAAACCGGCGCGATCGAGGCACTTAGTCAAACATTTGAAGAAAACCCCGAAATGGACTCATCCGAATTTTTCGAACCTTACGGGGAAGAATTCGCGGCGGGAATGGCAAACCTTCCCGAAGCGACACAGCACGCATTTATCGAAAGGGCGCTTAAAAACCCGGAGGAATTTGAAAAATTCGCAGAAGATGCGAATCAAGATCCGGACTTTAAAAATATCACAGCCGAGATAGGAAATCTTCTTGAAGACGCACAAAATATTGCACCATTCAATGATCAGGTTCTTGAAAACTTAACCTATGAAGGTTTTAAAAAACAAGCTAGCGTTGCAACCGAGCATCTAGCTATATTTGATGAGAACGGAGAACTTAATCTAACAGGAATGATAGATTTCGCTAAGAGACAGCTCCAGCATATACAAGAAAACCTACCTCCTGAATTTGCTGAATGGGGTGAAAGATTGTTGGAAAGTATTACGCCTTTGTTGGGTAAAATGGGGGAGGCGTTCGGCAATTTTAGTTTTGATTTTCGGGCCGAACAAAGCACCGCGGATGGTCCGGCACCAGGGCAGGAATCAGATGCAAAATTTGATGAAGATGGGCGCCCCGTGCATACACATGAAGCAGTAACGGGTAGAAAGGCAGATGAGGATCCATCACAAGATAGTGCACAAACGCCTGCACCAGGCTTAGCAAACTAAAGGCCATTACTTTGCTTGACATTTTTCCTGTGCATTCTGTACATAGAGTTTTGAAAAAAGTGTCAATGAAAAGATCAGGGAGTGAGTAGTTGTGAGACAGGTTCAAACTTATATAACCCGGGCGGTAATCGTTTCGGAATTCACCCATATATTCTGCTGTGTTCTC